>JAPLQY010000020.1 GCA_026399475.1 Rhodocyclales bacterium | reverse complement strand
CGCGTACCGCATGCACGATGGTGGCGAAGTTGTCGTCCAGCAGCACCATGTGCGCGGCCTCGCGCGCCACGTCGGTGCCGCCCTTGCCCATGGCGATGCCGATGTTGGCGGCCTTGAGCGCCGGCGCATCGTTGACGCCGTCGCCAGTCATGGCGACGTATTCGCCATTGGCCTGCAATGCCTGCACGATGCGGATCTTCTGCGCCGGATCGACGCGGGCATAGACCCTGACGGTTTCCACCTGGGTGCGCAGTTCGGCATCCGTCAGCGCAGCCAGTTGCGGGCCGGTCAGCACGACTCCGCCATCGCTGTCGCTGACGATGCCCAGTTGACGCGCGATGGCGCTGGCCGTCGCCGGGTGGTCGCCGGTGATCATCACCGGCGTGATGCCGGCCGACTGGCATTCCATAACGGCATGATGCGCTTCGCGCCGCGGGGGGTCCATCAGGCCGACAAGTCCGAGCAGGGTGAGCCCGCGTTCGGCCGCGGGCAGATCGTCCGGCAGCGTCTCCAGCCGGCGCATGGCGATCGCCATCACGCGCAATCCGGCCTGGGCCATCGTCTCGGCCTGCCGCTGCCATGCATCCGACAGGAGCGGATTTTCGCTATCGGCATCGAGCTGGAAATCGCACAGCGCCAGTACGACTTCCGGCGCGCCCTTGGTGTAGGCAATGAAATCGTGCCCGGCCCGGTGCAGGGTCGTCATGCGCTGGCGTTCCGCATCGAAGGGAATTTCGGCAACGCGCGGATGGGCTTGTTCCAGCGATGTCCGGTCGCAGCCGTGGCGCAGCGCGGCTTCGAGCAGAGCGATCTCCGTCGGATCGCCGGAGGCCTGGCCGGATTTGCCCAGGCTGGCATCGCTGTTGAGGGCGAGCGCGCGGAACAGGTTCTGCCAGGCCTCCATATCAGGGGACGGTGTGGCCGAGCCCGCGGCGAAAAAGGTTTGCGCCTGCATGCGATTCTGGGTCAGCGTGCCGGTCTTGTCGGAGCAGATGTAAGTGATGGAGCCGAGGGTTTCCACCGCGGGGAGGCGGCGCACCAGCGCGTGCTGCTTGACCATGCGTGAGGCGCCGATGGCCAGCGAAATCGCCACCATGGCCGGCAATGCCTCCGGAATCGCGGCGACGGCCAGGCTGACGGCGGTCATGAACATCAGCAGCAGCGGTTCGCCGCGCAGCATGCCGGCGCCAAACACGATGGCGCAGATCGCCAGCAAGGCAACGGTGAGCCGTCCGCCGAAACGCGCCAACCGTTGCTGAAGCGGCGTGCGGCTTTCCTTGGCGCCTGCCAGCAGGGTGGCGATCTTGCCCAGTTCCGTGGCCAGGCCGGTGGCAACGACGATGCCGCTGCCGCGTCCATAGGTGACGATGGTGCCCTTGTAAGCCATGTTGCTGCGGTCGCCCAGGGCGCTGTCGGCGGCCGCCAGTGTTTGCACGGTCTTCTCCGACGGATGCGATTCGCCCGTCAGCGCTGCCTCGGCAATGCGCAGGTGTGCGCTATCGGTCAGGCGCAGGTCCGCCGGTACGATGTTGCCTGCCTCGAGCAGCACGACATCGCCCGGCACGAGCTGGTGTGATGGCAGGTTTTGCAGTTCGCCGCCGCGCCGCACACGCGCGGACGGGGTGGCCATATTGCGCAACGCGGCGATGGCGCGCTCGGTGCGAGTCTCCTGGAAGAAGCCTATGGCAGCATTGAGCGTGACGATGACCGCGATCGCCAGCGCGTCCTCGAATTCGCCAAGGGCCATTGAGATGGCGGCCGCAGCCAGCAGTACCAGGATCATCACGTCGCTGAACTGGGACAGGAAAATTCGCAGCGGGCCACGCTGCTTGCCTTCCGGCAGGGCGTTGGCGCCGTGGCGGGCAGCCCGGCGGGCGACTTCATCTTCGCTCAGGCCTGCCGCAGGCGCCACCTCCAGGACGCTGGCTACAGCCTCGGCCGTCAGGGTATGCCACGGCGGCGTGTCGGATTCGGTCAGCGGAGCATGGAGTGTGGTCATGGCCGGATTATGCATTGACGTCTGCCGCAGGCGGGTTCCACCACCGCTTGCCTACCCGGCCGCGCTGTCGACCAGCGTTTCGACGGCGAGCGGCAGATGCACGACCAATGAAACGCCTTTGCCAGAGGCTGGAGAGTCAATGTCCAGCGTGCCGCCGTGTAACTCGGCGATGCGCCTGACTATGGAAAGACCCAGGCCACTGCCTGGGGAGTTGTCGATCGCGCTGCGATAGAAACGTTGCTGCACGTGGCCGCGTTCGTCTGCGGCAATGCCGCGTCCGTTGTCGCTGACGGTCAGTACGGCGCGCCTGTTATTTTGTGCGATGGAGACCTCGATCTGCTTTCCGCCGCTGTGGCGCAAGGCGTTGTCGATCAGGTTGCGCAACAAGACTTGCAACAGCAGGGCGTCACCGCGAACCTGCGCGTCACCCTCATGCAGCACAAGATCACAGTGATGCTCGATGGCTTCGCCCGCGCTCATCGCCAGGGTTTCTTCAGCAATGGGGCGCAGCGCAAGGTCTTGCATTGGGTGAGGCGTGTTGGCGTCCAGCCGCGCCAGGGTCAGCAACTGTGCCACCAAATGCGTGGCGCGGTCGCAGCCGACCAGAATTTGAGTCAGTGCGTGCTGTCGTTCCGCAGCGTCGACCGAAGCCAGCGCTACCTGCGCCTGTGCCTTGAGCGCGGCCAGCGGCGTGCGCAGCTCATGTGCCGCGTCGGCAGTGAAGCGGCGCTCGTTTTCGAGGGCCCGCATGATGTCGGCAAACAGGCTGTTGAGCCTGGCCACCAGTGGTTCGACTTCCGCGGGCAGGGTTTCGACGGGCAGCGGGTCGAGCCGGTCCGGTGCCCGTTCGGCAACATCGCGCGCAAGCTGACGCAAAGGTCTCAAGGCAAGGCCGATCGCCACTGCTAGCAGCAGTGCCAGTGCAGGCAGCGCGAACAGCATTGGCTTGAGCAGTTGTTGGGCGATTTCACCCGCCACTTCTTCGCGCTCCCTGGCGAAGTGGGCGGCGGTGGTGCTCGGCGGGTGGGCCAGCAACTCGACGAGTTCGTGACGCGCTTCGCGCCAGGTGATGAAGGCCGTCAGCAGCCAGACGCTGGCAACCGCCAGCAGGGCCAGTGCGACCAGCCGCGTGCGCAGGGAGAGCGGACGCTTCATGGCTGAATCCCGGCCCTGGCCACCACGTAGCCGATGCCGCGCAGCGTGCGGATCACGTCAGTGCCCAGCTTGCGCCGCAAGTGATGGATGTAGACCTCGACCGTGTTGCTGCCGATTTCATCACCCCAGGCGTAGAGGTGCTGTTCCAGTTGGGCGCGGGAAAGCGCGCGCCCCGGTTGCTGCATCAGGGCGTGCAACAGGGCGTACTCCTTGGCCGACAACTCGACCTCCTTGCCGCCGCATTCCACGCGGCGCGTGGCGGGATCGAGCGTGACATCTGCGGCCGAGAGTAACGGCGACGACAGTCCTCCGGCACGGCGCAGCAGGGCGCGCAGCCGGGCGGACAGTTCCCCCAGGTCGAATGGCTTGACCAGGTAATCGTCCGCCCCGGCGTCGAGACCGCGGATGCGGTCATCGACGGTGTCGCGGGCGGTGAGGATCAGCACCGGCAGGGTCTTCTTCTTCGCCCGCAGGTGACGCAGTACTTCCAGCCCATCCAGCCGCGGCAGGCCGAGATCAAGGACTACGGCGGCGTAGTCCTCGGTCAGTAATGCCGTCTCGGCGCTGATGCCGTCCCGGACCCAGTCGACCGCGTAGTCGCCCTGACGCAGGCCGACCTGCAGCGCGTCGCCTAGCAGGGCATCGTCTTCAACCAGCAGTATTCTCATGGGTTTGCATTTTCTTAGCTACGGCCGCTTCGCTTAACGCCGCTAAGGCCGACGTTAGCCTGCACTGAAACTCAGCTACGCTTCGTTTTAGTTGCGGCCGCTTAGCTTAACGTCAATAAGGCCGACGTTAGCCTGCACTGAAACTCAGCTACGCTTCGTTTTCCAGCCCGTAACCATCGCCAGGACCAGGTTCTCCCTATGCAGCCAGCTGCTGACGATGACGCCTGCGATGTGGACGACAACGATCGCCATCATGCCATTGGCGGCTCCTTCGTGCAGTTCTTCCATGAAGTGTCCACCCATGTCCTGATACGTGGCCCAGCCGCTGGCTGCGGTAACCACGCCAAAGCCGAGCAGCAGAAAGATTGCCACAGCCCCGGCGGGATTGTGACCGACATGGTGCTGCGGCTTTCCGTTCATCAGGGATTTGATGTAATCGACCAGTTTCTGCGGTTTCGGCAGGAATTCCGCAAAGCGCGAATAGCCGCCGCCGACGAATCCCCACAGCAGGCGAAACGCGATCAGTCCGGCGAGCATGTAGCCAGCGACGACGTGGATGTCACGCCACTTTTCGGATTCAGCGGTGACGCAGGCGATGGCAAAGCTAGCCACCAGTGACCAGTGGAAGATTCGCGTCGGCAGGTCCCAGACGCGGATGGGCTTGGTTTCGATGTTCATGGCGGTCCTCACTTTGGAATGCGAATGGAGCGTTCGTTGTAGTCACCTGCCGTTGCCTGCGCATGACAGGCGGTGCAGTTGGCCGGGCTCTTGATCGAGGCGCGCTGCCAGACCGCTGGCTCCACTTTGCGGTGCTTGCGCTGGAAGTAGGCAGTCTGGCTTATGGCCAGCAACGGCTGGCCATTGGCGTCCGCCGTCACGCCGGTTTTGCGGCTGCCGGCATTGCGGTCGAGAAAGTCGGAGATGGCGATACGGCGTTTTTCGTCGATGCTGGCGTCGGAGCCGAAATGCTTCGGCAGGCCGTTCATCAGGGCGCGCCAGGAATTGGTGTCGAGCATCTGCGGCGGATAGGCCATGTGGCAGGATGCGCACTCTTCCTGATACAAGGCGTTGGCCGGTACGGCGAGGCGGTCGGCCTGGGCCGGCAGCGCCAAGGCGGCCAGCAGGGCAAACAGGGGTGGGGCGATCCGGTTCTTCATTTTCATCTCCTGATCATCTGAGGGCCAGCAGCCAGGCCATTACGTCGGCCTTTTCCTGGGCGCTGCAGAGGCGATTGAGGGTGTCGTTGCAGTTGCGGCGGAACCACTTGTCCACCTTGGCGGCATCGGTGAAGCGCTCGGCATTGGCTGACGGCGCCAGCGGCGTGATCGCCTTGTCGGTCTTGGCATGGCGACCTGCCTGTGTCGGCCGCTCTGTGTGGCAGGAGGCGCAACTCCATTCGCCGCCCTGCTTGCTGGTGAAAAAACGCGCGCCCCGCTCGATCGAAGCCGCTGCGCCTGCCTCCTTTTCGAAGCGCAGCTGGAAGTCGCGCGGAACCTCGGCCTGGGCGGTTGCGGCGAAAAGTGCTGTGGCAATGATGAGGATGTGTCGCATGGGAATCTCCATGAGTGTTGTGTGAAGCGAATCATGGAGAGCGCTGCTTAAATGGCGCTTAAGGGCCGCCCCATTCATTTTCAATTGCCCCTGAGGACGATTAAGCCCGTCTTAAGCGGCCTGGCGCAGAATGCAATTTCCCCGCCAACACGAAGGAGTCTTCGATGCTTCGCTCACCTGCTCCGTTTCTCTTGACCCTGTCTGCCGTGGTGCTCTCGACGCTACTGGCCGTTTTGACCCTGACGTTTCTCGTGGTTCCATATTCCATCGGCGGTCACCCCGGAGAACCACGAAGCAGTGGAGTTTCCGTCGCGAAATTTCATCCCACTTGATGGTATGCGTAATCGATAGGGCGACGTCATGGCCAAAATTGTGGATACTGCACCTATGTCGTCACCTTCTTTGACACGCTATGCATGGCTTTCGATTGCCGCGGCCATCGCCACCATCCTGCTCAAGGGCGTCGCGTGGCGGCTGACCGGCTCGGTCGGATTGTTGTCCGACGCCATCGAGTCCTTCGTCAATCTGGCCGGAGCGGTGATGGCGCTGTGGATGTTGACCCTGGCCGCGCTGCCGGCAGACGACGACCACGCGCATGGACACGGCAAGGCGGAGTATTTCTCGAGTGCTTTTGAAGGCTTTCTGATCCTGCTGGCGGCGGTTAGCATCGGCTATACCGCGGTCGATCGCCTGATGCATCCCCAGCTGCTTGAAGCTGTCGCGGCCGGCCTGCTGGTTTCAGTGGTGGCCTCGGTGATCAACTTCGCCACGGCCCGCACCTTGATGCGCGTGGGACGCACGCACCGGTCGATCACGCTGGAAGCCGATGCGCATCATCTGATGACCGACGTGTGGACCTCGGTCGGTGTCATCGTCGGAGTCGGCCTGGTCCGGCTCACCGGCTGGCTCTGGCTCGATCCGGCGATTGCCCTGCTGGTTGCGGCGAACATTGTCTGGACCGGGTGGCAACTGATGCAGCGGTCGGCCGCCGGCCTCATGGATGTCTCGTTGCCCGCGGAACAGATCGAGCAGGTCGAGGCGGTGTTGGCAGGCTACCGAGTGCAGGGGCTGGATTTCCATGCCCTGCGCACCCGTCAGGCGGGCAGCCGCGTCTTTGTCACGCTGCACGTCCTGGTGCCCGGCACCTGGACCGTACAACAAGGTCACGACTGCTCGGAACGCATCGAGGCGGATATCCGCGACGCTTTGCCGCATGCCCATGTCACGACCCACCTGGAACCGATCGAAGACCCCGTTTCCATGGTGGATCAGGGGCTTGATCGCCGCTTGGACTGAGGGCCGTTTCAGCGAGCGCGGATCGGCTGCCCGGTAGTGATGAACATCAGCGTGCGCGCTTCGCGGATGTCGGCGTGGAGCGCCTCGACGATGGGCGGATTGGCCGGCGCATCGGCGCTCCACACAATCAGGAAATTGGCGCCGGAGCCGCCGGCGGTGTCTGTGCGCGGCACGAAAATCTCATGGGTGCCCAGCGGCGGGATCGTCACCGGCACGCTGACGTAAGAGCGCGCCATCTTGCCGATGGTGTCGTAATAGCGCGCCGAGACAATGCGGATCGAGACTTGCGGGTCGGTATTGCGAATGCTGACATGGGTCGACACCAGGGTTTGCGCTGGTTTGCCGTCCTTGCCCGGATCGCCGTGATAGACATGCGAGTAGACCGGCAGGTACAGTGTCTGGCCCGAGAGCAGGGCCGGCTCGTCGCCGGCAAAGGCGTTGGCGGCCAGCAGGCCGAGCAGCAGGACGCAGCGATGAAAGACAATTCTCATGGCCTACTCCGGATCATGTTTGGATGCAGCCGCAAATTCTACTTCTTCGGCGGCGCGTAGAACTCGCGCAGCGAGGCATAGCGTTCGGCACGCACCGCGCGCACATGCAGGATCGAGAAAAGCGTGGAGTGCATGGCGGGATAGTAACGCGAGGCGGCGTTTGCCACGGTGCTGCCGGTAGAATGACGCCAACCCGATCGACCACCGGAATCCACGCCATGAAATACGCAAGAATCGCCGGCCTGTTTGTTGTCGCTTTCCTGTTGAATCGCGCCGCTCCGGCGATACTCGAGCGCTTCGTCCAGCTCGGGGGCACCGAGACGGCGATCGCCAATTCGCTCTGGTGCATGGGGTTGTTTCTGGTGTTCGGCTGGGCCTGCAGCAAGGCGTCCGAAGGCACGGTGTTTCCCAACTTCACCCTGCAGCTTCTGGTCGGCATCGTCCTGCACGATGCCCTGGCGCCCATAGCGGCGCAGATCATGCTGGCGGTGGTGGTGTGTACCGCGCTCGCCGCGATCATCCTGAAGGGCGGCGGCGACGAGCTGGATAGAAAGGACGTCGTCAAGATCGCCTTTCCCACGCTGATGATTGCCGTCATCGGCTATCTGATCACCTTCTTCGTCATGTTCCCGCTGTTGATGTTGATGGGGCTCAACGGCAAGACCGCCGCCCTGCTCGCGGCCATCCTCGGTTCCACCGATCCGGCGGCGCTGATCCCGACCCTGAAGCGGATCGTTTTCAAGGACGAGTACAAGCGCCTGTCCAGCATTTCCGTCGCGGAAAGCGCGCTCAACGATGCGGTAGGTGCGATCTTTACCGCTGCCGTTGCGTCCATGATTCTGGCCGGCACGTCGGTGGATACCCTGGGTGGCCTGGTGTCCGGATTGTTCAGTGCGGAAAACATGCTGCAACTGGGGCAGCAGTTCCTGTTCGGCACCATCGCCGGCGTCATCGGCTGGGGCGCCATGTACGGCTATGAAACCTACAAGTCGCGCGACAACGAACGCGACGTCGGCGAAACCACCTATGACTTCGGGATGGTGCTGGCCATTCCGCTGGTGACCTTCCTGCTGGCGCAAGTCATTCACGGCAACGGTTTCCTCGCGGCCTTTGTCGCCGGCCTGCTGGCCAACTACAACCACGGCAAGGAATATTTCCGCACCACGCTGCACACCATGGAAATCAAGATCGAGAGCATTGCCAAGCCGACGATCTTCATGATGGTCGGCCCCTTCGTCGCGCTGGGCGATCTCGGGGATACCGCAGTCCTGGGGCTGCTGGTGTCGATCGTCTTCATCCTCGTCGCCCGGCCCGTGGCCGTGATGCTGTCCATGCTGCCGACCGACCTCAGCATGAAGGACAAGCTGTTCATGAGCATCGTGCGCGAGACCGGCGTAATTCCGGTCGTGCTGGCGGTCATCACCGTTGCCCAGTTTCCGGAACTGAAACTGCTCATGCCGCTGACCGCCTGGGTGGTGATCTGGACCCTGACCCTGCTGCCGGCCGTCACGCCATGGTGGTCGCGCAAGCTGGGTGTGGTGCAATAGCATCCCGAATCCGGTGGCGGGACTTGAACTTTTGCAGAATCGCCGCATCTATGCTGGCGCACGCCCAATCGCGTCGCAGTAATCAAGCCTTTCCCGGGAGAACCCAATGAAACGCATCATGCTGTTTATCGTCACAAACCTGGCCGTGATGCTGGTGCTGTCCATCGCCGCCAGCGTGCTGGGAGTGAATCGCTTCCTCGCCGCCAACGGCCTCAACATGGGCATGCTGCTGGCGTTCGCTGGCATCATGGGCTTCGGCGGCGCCTTCATTTCGCTGATGATGTCGAAATTCATGGCCAAGTGGTCGACCGGCGCGCGCATCATTGAAAGCCCCGAGACTTCGACCGAATTCTGGCTGGTCGAAACCGTGCGCAAGCAGGCGGCGAAGGCCGGTGTGGCCATGCCCGAGGTTGCCATCTACGAAGGCGAGCCGAATGCCTTCGCCACAGGCCCCTCGAAGAACAGCTCGCTGGTTGCGGTCTCTACCGGCCTGCTGCAGAGCATGAGCAAGGACGAAGTCGAGGCCGTGCTGGCCCATGAAATGAGCCACGTCGCCAACGGCGACATGGTGACGCTGACGCTGATCCAGGGCGTGGTCAATACCTTTGTCATCTTCCTCTCGCGCGTGGTCGGCTATTTCGTCGACAGCTTCCTGCGCCGCGGCGACAACCAGTCGTCCGGCCCCGGCATCGGCTACACCATCACCGTGATCGTCTGCGACATCCTGTTCGGCGTGCTCGCCAGCATCATCGTCGCCTGGTTCTCGCGTCAGCGCGAGTTCCGCGCCGACGCCGGCGCCGCCGGCCTGATGGGTACGCCGCGGCCGATGATCGCGGCCCTGCAGCGCCTGGGCGGCATGACGGTCGAGCCGCTGCCGAAGAGCCTCGCCAGTTCCGGCATCGCCGGCGGCCCCGGCTTCATGTCGCTGTTCGCCAGCCATCCGAGCATGGAAGAGCGCATCGCCGCGCTGTCCGCACAAGGCCGCTAAGCTTTTGTAGGAAGCACGGGGCGGCCCGCTCGGGCCGCCCCGTTATAATTTGCGGCTTCCCTTTCCGCGGTAGAAATCGTGACCGACAGTCTTGCCGTATTGCTTCAGTACGTGTTGCCCAAGCAGGCGCTGACGGTACTTGCCGGCAAGTTCGCCAATGCGCGCGCCGGCGGCCTCACCACCCGCGTGATCGGCTGGTTCGTCGGCCGCTACGGCGTCAACATGAGCGAGGCAGCCAATCCCGACATCGCCAGCTACGCCAGCTTCAACGAGTTCTTCACGCGGCCGCTGAAGGCCGGCGCCCGCCCGTTGGTGCCCGCCGATTTCATCTGTCCGGTGGATGGCGCGATCAGCCAGTTCGGTGCCATCGAGCACGACCAGATCTTTCAGGCCAAGGGACACGAGTACTCAACGACGGCCCTGGTCGGCGGCGATGGCGAACTGGCGGCGCAGTTTCAGGATGGACGCTTCGCCACGCTCTATCTCAGCCCGAAGGACTACCACCGCATCCACATGCCCTGCGCCGGCCGCCTGCTGCGCATGATCCATGTGCCGGGGGATTTGTTCTCGGTGAATCCCGTCACCGCCCGCGGCGTGCCCGGCCTGTTTGCGCGCAACGAGCGCGTGGTTTGTGTGTTCGAGTCGTCGCATGGGCCGTTCGTGCTGGTGCTGGTCGGCGCCACCATTGTCGGCAGCATGGCCACCGTTTGGCATGGCGTCGTGAATCCGCCGCGCCCCGGCCATCTGCGCGAATGGCGTTACGAAGACCAGCAACTGGCGTTCAAACAGGGCGACGAAATGGGCCGCTTCCTGCTTGGCTCGACGGTGGTCATGCTGTTCCCGCAAGGAAGGCTGAAGTTCAACGCCGAGTGGGCGCCGCAGCGGCCGATTCGCCTGGGCGAGAAGATGGGTGAGCGGCCGGGATAGGCCGGACAAGGCCTGGCAAGCTTGCAGTCTCGCTCCAGACTGCAAGTGGATATTTCGCTTGTCGTGCTATTCTGGTACATGACCATTCGGAGGTGTCAGATGACCACTTATGCGGTGAGCGTCTCGGAATTCAAGGCGCATTGTCTGGATGTGATCAGGCAGGTGGAAAAAGCGGGTACGGCGGTCGATCTTGTTCGTCGAGGCAAAGTCGTTGCGCGCTTGGTGCCGACCACATCCGCGTTGCAGGGGACGCCCGCATGGCTGCGTCTGCGCGGCAGTGGCGTGTTGACGGCGCCCGCCGAAGAATCCGTTCTCGACGAGGATGACTTCGAGGCCATGGCGACCCGCAAACGATGAAGCCGACACTGCTGCTCGATACCCACATCTGGCTCTGGTGGTTGCTTGGCCAGCCGGAACTGGCGGCAAAAGAGCGGGATGCTCTCGATGCGCTTGCCGCCGCGGATACGCCGCCCGGGCTCTGCGCCATCAGCCTGTGGGAGGCGCAGATGCTGGTGGCCAAGGGGCGCCTGAAGATCGATGCTCCGCTGAGCCATTGGCTACCGACTGCTGTTGCCGCGGAATCGGTAACCCTGTTGCCGATGGATGTTGCCGTAATTCTCGCGCTCGACAGCCTGCCCGCCGGATTTCATGGCGACCCCGCCGACCGCATCATCGTCGCCACCGCGCGCGCCCATGGCCTGCCACTGGCAACGCGGGACGGAAATATCCGTCGATCCCGGGCAGCGAAAGTCTGGAAGGCCTGAGGCCGGTTTCGAGGATTGCCCTCCTTCGTGTGAGTCGCCGTCCCGTCAGCTCCGACTTTTGGTCTGGCCGCTCGAACCGCGACTATCCCCTTCGTAACTCCTCACAAAGCACATTCGGTTTGCTTTGTATCCACATTGATTTTGCTTGATATTTTATTCGCGGAATTCGTTGGCTTTCGCGTCTAAGCCCTTGTTGCGCTTGAAAAAAATGTGACTCTTTCTTGACCCTGGTCAAAAAGTGTCATAAAGTGGGATCTTGTGGGGGTTAGTGGGAAATATTGGTCGCGTAGCGGCTGATTTCCCGTCCAGGGGAGATCCGATGTTTCAAGGTGCGACGGCGCTCAATCTCGATGCCAAGGGCCGGATGGCGGTTCCGGCGCGGCACCGCGACGCCTTGGTGGCGGTGGGCGAGGGGCGTCTGGTCGTCACGGCTCATCCGCATCGCTGCCTGCTGCTCTACCCCCAGCCCGCGTGGGAGCCGATTCGCGCCCAAATACTGGCGGCGCCCAGTGGAAAAGGAAATCTGGCTGATCGGCCAGGGGCGCCATTTTGAAATCTGGTCGGCCGAGGGCTGGAAGGCGCAGCAGGAGGCGATCTTTGCAGTGGGCGACAAGCTCCTGCCGCCGGGCCTGGAAAATCTTGCGTTGTGAGTGTCGACACCCACGTCAGCGTCCTGTTGGCCGAAGCGGTCGCGGGGCTGGCGATTCAGCCGGCGGGAATCTATGTCGATGCGACCTTCGGGCGCGGCGGCCACAGCCGGGCGATTCTCGCAGCGCTGGGGCCAGCGGGCCGCCTGATCGCGCTGGATCGCGATCCGGCCGCGATAGCCGCCGGCGCCGCCATTGCCGATCCGCGTTTCACTCTTGTGCATGCCGCGTTCAGCGAGTTCGACGCGGTGCTGGACAGGCTCGGCGTGGCGCAGGTGGACGGAATGCTGCTGGACATCGGCGTGTCGTCGCCGCAACTGAATACGCCCGAACGGGGCATGAGTTTTCGTTTCGATGCGCCGCTGGACATGCGCATGGATACGACGCAGGGGGAGACCGCCGCCGAGTTTCTGGCGCGGGCATCGCAATCAGAACTAGAAAAGGTGATCAGAGACTATGGCGAAGAACGGTTTGCTCATGCGATTGCAAAGGCGCTTGTTGCTGCTCGGGGCGAGCACGGTATTTCAAGGACAGGACAGCTTGCCACGCTCGTGGCGCAAGTCGTCCGCACGCGTGAACCGGGCCAGCACCCGGCGACGCGTACCTTTCAGGCTCTACGGATTCACGTCAATCGGGAGCTTGAGGAGCTGTCGTTAACCCTGCCCCGGGCCGTTGAAAGACTGGCACCGGGTGGGCGCCTCGCCGTGATCTGTTTCCATTCACTGGAGGATCGCATCGTCAAACGCTTCCTGCGTGATGCGGCACATCCGCCGCAACCGCCCAAGGGCGTGCCGGTACGTGCGGTCGATCTGCCCCAGCCGGTGATGAATCTGGTGGGCAAGGCAATGTTTCCATCGGCTGCCGAAATCGCTGACAACCCGCGCTGCCGCAGCGCGGTGCTGCGTGTGGCAGAGAAGTTAAGCAATCCCCCCGGCCCCCTTTCCGGGAAAGGGGGTGACTAAATTGGCGCGCCTCAATCTCATCCTGATCCTTATCACCCTGGCCTGCGCGCTGTCGACCGTCAGCGCCAATCATCGCGCCCGCAAACTGTTCACCGAGTTGGAGGCCGCGCAGAAGCGCATGCGCGATCTGGATGTCGAATGGGGGCAGTTGCAGCTTGAACAAAGCACTTTGGCCGCGCATGTCCGGGTCGAGAAAGCGGCTCGCGAAAAGCTGGGCATGAAAACACCTGCGCCTGGGCAGATCATTTCTGTCGATGCGGTACCGGCGAGATGATGCTGCGATGAAGTCGATCAAGTTCTCCAAAAGTCCGCTGCTGTCCGAGCGCCTGCCGCTGTGGCGGCAACGTCTGGTGCTGGTGGTATTGCTCGGTGCCTTCGTCACGCTGATAGGGCGTTCGCTGTATCTGCAAGGTTTCAACAACGAATTTCTGGGCGACAAGGGGCGCGCCCGCTTCGAGAGGGTGATCGACATTTCTGCCACGCGCGGCCGCATTACCGACCGCCATGGTGATGTGCTGGCGGTGTCTACCCCGGTACGCTCGATCTGGGCGATTCCCGAAGATGCCCAACTGGCGCCCGCGCAGGCGCGCAGTCTGGCCGCCTTGCTTGAAATGGACGTGGGTGAGGTCAATCGCAAGCTGGCTTCCGACCGCGAGTTCGTTTATGTCAAACGACAGTTGCCACCCGAGTTGGCGGACCGGGTAACGGCGCTGAAACTGCCCGGCATTCACCAGAAGGACGAATACCGGCGCTACTATCCGGCGGGCGAGGTGATGGCCCACATGCTGGGGTTTACCGGAGTCGAAGATGCCGGTCAGGAAGGCATCGAACTGGCTTTCAATGGCCAGCTATCCGGCAAGGCAGGCAGCCGCCGGGTAATCAAGGATCGCCGCGGCAATGTGGTGGAGGACGTCGAAAGCATCCACGCGCCGCTGGAGGGAAAAGACATCGTCCTCGCCCTGGATTCGAAAGTGCAGTATCTCGCCTACAGCCATCTCAAGCAGGCGCTGGAGGAAAACCGTGCCAAGGCAGGCGGTGTGGTCGTGCTCGATGCTCGAAGCGGCGAAATACTGGCCCTGGCAAATCTGCCCACCTATAACCCGAACAATCGCGTCAAGCTGGTCGGGGCTCAATTGCGCAACCGGGCGCTGACCGACAGCTTCGAGCCGGGTTCGACGATGAAACCCTTTACCGCCGCGCTGGCGCTGGAAAAGGGCAAGGTGCGCTTCGACACGCCGATCCAGACCGCGCCGGGCAAAATGACCATCGGTACGGCGACGATTCACGACGCCCACATGCACGGTGTCTTGAGCGTGGCGCAGGTGATCCAGAAGTCCTCCAATGTCGGCGCCGCCAAACTGGCCTTGTCGATGACGCCGCAAGACATGTGGGCCATGTTCGACAGCCTGGGCTTCGGCGCACCTCTGAAGCTCGGCTTCCCGGGCGAGGTCGGCGGTCGCTTGCGTCCGGCCAAGTCATGGAAGCCGATCGAGCAGGCCACCATGGCCTATGGCCACGGCATTTCCGTGACGCTGATTCAGTTGGCGCGCGCCTACCAGGCCTTTGCCCGCGATGGTGACCTGGTACCGATTTCGCTGGCGCGCCTGGATACGCCGCCGATTACCGGCAAGCAGGTGTTCTCTGCGCAGACGGCGCGCGAGGTCCGCGCCATGCTGGAGATGGCGGTGCTTCCCGGCGGTACTGCACCCAAGGCGCAGATTGCCGGTTATCGCGTGGCGGGCAAGACCGGTACCGCGCACAAGATCGAAGGCGGCGCCTATGCCAACAAGTATGTCGCGTCCTTCGTCGGCTTTGCTCCGGCTTCCGACCCGCGGCTGATCGTCGCCGTGATGATCGACGAACCATCGAACGGCAAGTATTACGGTGGCGACGTGGCGGCTCCGGTGTTTGCCCAGGTCATGGCCGGCAGTCTGCGCACCCTCGGTGTCGCGCCCGATGCGCCCTTGAAGCCGCTGTTGGTGACCAGCGTCGAGCCGATTCGGGAAGAGATGTGAATACCGCCATGTCGATACTCGATCAACTTGAGCGCCAGGGTATCAAGCCGCAACGGCTGATCGCCGACTCGCGCCGTGTGCAGCCGGGTGACGTGTTCGTCGCCTTCCCCGGCGCGCAGGCCGATGGCCGCGACTTCATCGCGCAGGCGATGGCAAAGGGCGCGGCGGCGGTGATTGCGGAAAAGGGAAGAAATGTTGTGCATAGCGGTACCCCCGGGGACGGCGCTGGTGAGGCGGCGATTATTGAAGTGCAGGGACTCGCGGCGCTTTCCGGCGAAATCGCGCACCTGGTGTACGGCCGTCCCTCGGAGCATCTCTGGCTGGCCGGCGTGACCGGTACCAACGGCAAGACATCGGTGACGCAGTGGATAGCGCAGGCGATGAATGCGCTGCGGCACCAGTGCGCGGTAATCGGCACGCTCGGCAACGGCTTCCTCGATTCACTGGACGAAAGCCCGAACACCACGCCGGATGCCATCACCCTGCATGCGGCGCTCGCCGGCTTCGTCGCTCGAGGCGCCGATGCTTGCGCGATGGAGGTGTCGTCCATAGGGCTCGATCAGGGGCGCGTCAATAGTGCGGCCTTCGATGTGGCCGTATTCACCAACTTGACCCGCGACCACCTCGAATACCACGGCACGATGGAGGCCTATGCCGCGGCCAAGGAGAAGCTGTTCCTGATACCCGGTCTTGCCGCGGCCGTGCTCAACCTCGACGACCCGGTCGGGGTGGAGCTGGCCGAAAAACTCAAGGGCCACGTACGCACTATCGGCTATACGCTGACCGACGTCGGCGGTAGCGCTGCGGATGAAATTCTCCGAGCCGAAAAACTGAACATGGGTGCAGCCGGCATCGAGTTCGATCTGCGCGGTGTGAAATTTGCCGCGCCTGTCGTGGGCCGCTTCAACGTTTCCAATCTGCTTGCCGTAATCGGCGCACTGCTGACGCGTAATGAGCGCGTTGAGCACATTGCGGCCGCCTTGCGCAGGATCCAGCCGCCGCCGGGACGCATGCAGGCGGTCGGCGGTGTGAATGAACCGCTGATCGTGGTGGACTACGCCCATACGCCGGACGCCTTGGAAAAGGCACTCGGCGTTCTGCGCGAAACGGCGGCGGCGCGCGGCGGCCAGCTGACCTGCGTGTTCGGCTGCGGCGGCGAGCGCGACCCCGGCAAGCGGCCGCAGATGGGTGCTATCGCCGAGCGCCTGGCCGACAGCGTGGTCGTCACCAGCGACAATCCGCGCAAGGAAGACCCGCAAGCCATCATCGACGACATACTCGCCGGCCTGCAGCGCGCGCCGGCCGTCGATCTCGATCGCGGCCGCGCCATCGCCGTCGCGGTGGCTGACGCGGACAAGCGCGACGTGATCCTGCTCGCCGGCAAGGGTCACGAGCCCTATCAGGAAATTGCCGGCGTGCGCCATCCGTTCTCCGACATCGATGCCGCAAAGTCGGCGCTGACGGGACGGCGGCGATGATGATCACCCTGCATGAGGCCGCCCACGCCATCGCCGCCCGGGCGCAAGGCGTCGATGCGGACTTCAGTGCGGTCTCCACCGATTCACGCAGCATTGCCGCCGGCGACTTGTTCGTCGCCTTGAAAGGCGACAACTTCGATGGTCACGCCTATGTCGGCGAAGTCCTGGGGCGGGGTGCGGCCGGCGCGGTGGTGAACCAGGAATTCGCTGCCGCCCATCCCGGTCTGCCGCTGATCGGTGTCGCCGACACGCGCCTGGCGCTCGGTGCGCTGGCCGCGCATTGGCGTGGCCGCTTTGCGATTCCACTCTTGGGCATCACCGGCAGCAACGGCAAGACCACGGTCAAGGAAATGTGCGCAGCGATTTTGCGAGCGCAGTATGGAAATGCGGCCGATTCGGTATTGGCGACGGTCGGCAATCTCAACAACGACATCGGCCTGCCGTTGACCCTGCTCAGGTTGCGCGAGTCACACCGCGCGGCCGTGATCGAAATGGGGATGAATCATGCAGGAGAAATCGACTATCTGACTCGCCTTGCCCAGCCTTCCGTGGCACTGGTGAACAACGCCCAGCGTGCGCATCTGGAGGGCCTCGGCTCGGTGCAGGACGTCGCGCTGGCCAAGGGCGAAATATTCGCAGGGCTGTCCGCAAGCGGTGTCGCCGTGTTCAACGCCGACGATACGCAGGTCGGCGTCTGGCGTGAACTTTCGAGAGATCGCCGGCAGGTGAGTTTTGGGCTCGATCAGCCGGCTGACATACGCGGCCAATTCACCAGTCATGGTCTGGGCGGTGAGCTGCACCTCGCAACGCCTTGGGGCGAGATCGACGTGACGCTCATGGTGCCTGGCAGCCACAACGCCCGCAACGCCTGCGCCGCTGTCGCGGCGACCCTGGCGGCAGGAGCGTCACCCGAAGCAGTCAGGCAGGGGTTGGAGAACTTTGCAGGGGTCAAGGGGCGTTTGCAGCGGCGTGCCGGAGTTGCGGGCACATTGGTCGTGGACGACAGCTACAACGCCAACCCGGATTCCATGCGCGCTGCCATTGATGTACTGGCGTCGGTGCCCGGCAAGCGAATTTTCGTCATGGGCGACATGGGTGAGGCCGGCGTCGCTGCCGGCCAGTTTCACGACGAGATCGGCGGCTATGCCAAGAGCCACGGCATTGACCGACTGTTGTGCCTAGGCGAGTTGTCTGCGGCTGCCGCGGCCAACTTCGGCGAAGGTGGTCAGCACTTTCTGCGGCTTGACGATCTGGTCAGGACGCTGCTGACCGAGCTCGAGCCGCAGGCCACGGTACTGGTCAAGGGATCTCGTTTCATGCGCATGGAGCGCGTTGTCGAGGCGATCGTTGAGGAAGGAATTTCGAATGCTGCTTGAACTTGCCCAATGGCTGGCAAAGGATCTGCGGGGCTTCAATGTCTTCGGCTATATCACTTTGCGCGCGGTACTGGCGACCATGACGGCGCTGACCATTTCCTTCGTCTTCGGTCCGGCGGTGATACGCTGGCTGGCGGCAAAGAAAATCGGCCAGTCGGTGCGTAGCGACGGGCCGCAGACGCATCTGATCAAGGCCGGCACGCCGACCATGGGCGGCGCGCTGATCCTCATTTCGCTCGGCGTGTCCACGCTGCTGTGGGCTGATCTTTCCAATCGCTTCATCTGGATTGTCCTGATTGTCACCTTCGGCTTCGGCGCGGTGGGCTGGGTGGATGACTGGCGCAAGGTGGTCTATCGCAACCCGGATGGCTTGTCGGCGCGGGCAAAGTTCTTCTGGCAGTCGGTGATAGGCCTGATCGCCGCAATCTATATTGCATTTTCTATTTCGGCGCCCAATAATGAAAAGGTCGTCCAGCTGTTCTTTCAGTGGGTATCGAGCGGCTTCACGCTGGAGCTGCCGCAGCAGACAGCCCTGATCGTGCCATTCTTCAAGAGCGTGACCTATCCGCTGGGCATGTTCGGCTTCATCCTGCTGACCTACCTGGTGATTGTCGGCACCAGCAATGCGGTGAATCTGACCGATGGCCTCGATGGGCTCGCCATCATGCCGACGGTGCTGGTCGGCGCGGCGCTGGGCATCTTCACCTATGTCGCCGGCAACTCCGTGTTCTCGAAGTACCTGCTGATGCCCTACATTCCCGGCGCCGGCGAACTGACGGTGTTCTGTGGTGCGCTGGCTGGCGCCGGTCTGGGCTTCCTGTGGTTCAACGCCTACCCGGCCGAGGTGTTCATGGGCGACGTCGGTGCGCTGGCCCTGGGCGCGGCGCTGGGTGCGGTGGCGGTGGTCGCGCGCCAGGAGATCGTGCTGTTCATCATGGGCGGCGTCTTCGTCGCAGAGACCCTGTCTGTAATGTTGCAAGTCGGCTACTTCAAGTACACCAGGAGGCGCTACGGCGAAGGGCGACGGATCCTGCTCATGGCGCCGCTGCATCATCACTTCGAACAAACCGGATGGAAGGAGACGCAGGTGGTGGTGCGCTTCTGGATCATCACCATCCTGCTGGTGCTGTTTGGACTGTCGACCTTGAAGATAAGATGAAGCTGCAGCACAAACACGTTCTCGTGCTCGGCCTCGGCGAATCCGGCCTCGCTTCCGCGCGCTGGTGCGCGCGACAGGGTGCGCGGGTGCGTGTGGCAGATACGCGTGCGGCACCGCCGTACCTGGGCGAGTTGCGTCGCCACTTGTTGGACAATTCGGCCGGCGCCGACTTTGTTGCCGGCGAGTTCGACAAGGCGCTGCTCGAGGGCATCGATCTGCTCGTCCTTTCACCGGGACTCTCGGGCGGATTGATGGTGGTAATTCACGCGCGCGCCGCCGGAATTCCCGTGTTTGGCGAAATCGAATTGTTCGCCCAGGCGCTGCGCAGCCTGAACTCGATAGTCCCGGTGCTGGCCATCACCGGCACCAACGGCAAGACCACTACCACCGCGCTAACCGGACATTTGCTGCGTGCCACAGGCAAGACCGTCGGCGTTGCGGGAAATATTTCCCCGGCGGCCCTGACGGCCCTGATGGATGCGCAGGATGCCGATGCGCTGCCGCAGATCTGGGTGCTGGAGCTTTCCAGTTTTCAGCTGGAGACCACCGAAACGCTCAATCCTGCCGCGGCGACGGTGCTCAATATTTCTGACGATCATCTCGATCGCTACATCAATCTCGACGAGTACGCATCGGCCAAGGCCCGAATTTTTAAAAGCGCCGGAGGCGCGCCCGGGATCCAGGTACTGAATCGTGCTGATCCGCGCGTACGGCGGATGGCGCTGGCTGACCGCCACATCATCAGTTTTGGACTCGACGCCCCCGCAGCCGGCGAGGACTTCGGCCTGCGCGTGAATCGGGGCGAGGCGTGGATAGTGCAGGGCGAACGCTTTCTGCTGCCGGTCTCCGAGCTGCCGCTGGCGGGCTTGCATAACGCCGCCAACGCGATGGCCGCTCTGGCGCTTTGCGCCAGTCTGGGATTCGATGCAAATTCCTTGCTGCCGGCCCTGCGCAGTTTCCGCGGCTTGCCGCATCGGGTCGAGAAAATTGCGGATCTGGATGGCGTGATCTGGTACGACGATTCCAAGGGCACCAATGTCGGCGCCACGGTGGCGGCGCTGGAGGGCCTCGGCGGCCAGAACAATCGCAAGATCGTCCTCATCGCAGGTGGCGACGGCAAAGGGCAGGATTTTTCGCCGCTCGGAATAGCCGTGGCACGCCATGTTCGCGCTGCGGTACTGATCGGCCGCGACGGGCCGCTGATCGAGAAGGAGATCGGTGCTGCCGGTGTCGCAGTCGAAAGTGCCGGCGACATGGAGGAGGCCGTGCGCCGCGCGCATGCGCTGGCGCAACCAGGTGATGCCGTGCTGCTGTCACCGGCCTGTGCCAGCTTCGACATGTTCCGCAATTACGAGCATCGGGCGCAGGTCTTCATCACTGCGGTGCGCGCTCTGGAGGGCGCCTTCCGCCGGGCCGCCCCAAGGCAGGCGCAGCCAAACACACGGAATTCCGCCGCCCGCGGCGGAATGAACCAGGATCGCCTCCTTCCGCGGGAAGGGGAAGGGGGGGAAGGCCAATCATGAGTCGCGCCTACGCGGCCCCAGCGCATCAGGCACCGGCCGAACTCGACGGCCTCCTGCTGTGGCCCGCCGTCGGCTTGCTCCTGCTGGGGTTGGTAATGGTGTATTCGTCCTCGATCGCGATGGCCGAGGGCAGCCGCTTCACGGGCAACCAGTCGGCGTATTTTCTTTTTCGTCACGCCATTTTTTTGACTGTGGGGCTGGTGGCGGGCGTGATGGCATTCCAGATTCCGCTGCGTCTGTGGCAGCAGGCGGCACCCTGGCTGTTTCTGACTGGAGTCGTTCTGCTGCTGCTGGTGCTGATTCCCCATGTCGGCCGCTCCGTGAACGGCGCCCAGCGCTGGATCGGCCTCGGTCCGATCAATCTGCAGCCTTCCGAATTGATGAAGTTGTTTGTCGTGATCTATGCCGCCGACTACACCACGCGCAAGCTCGATGACATGGGCAGTTTCGTGCGCGGCTTTGGGCCGATGGCGCTGGTCATGGTGCTGGTGGGATTCCTGTTGCTGAAGGAGCCGGACTTCGGTGCGCTGGTAGTGATTCTTTGCATTGCCACCGGCATCCTGTTTCTCGGCGGCATCAACGCGCGGGTGTTCGGAGTCCTGGTCGTGGTTCTGGCGGTCAGCTTCGTCATCATGATCTGGGTTTCGCCCTATCGTCGCGAGCGCATCTTCGGCTTCATGGACCCCTGGCAGGACGCCTTCGGCAAGGGCTACCAGCTCTCTCATGCGCTGATCGCCTTCGGCCGCGGCGAATGGTTCGGCGTAGGCCTTGGGGCCAGTGTCGAGAAGCTCTTCTATTTGCCCGAGGCGCACACCGATTTTCTGCTGGCGGTGATCGCCGAGGAGCTTGGGTTTGTCGGCGTCTGCTTCGTGGTCGGGCTGTTCGCCCTGCTGGTGCAGCGCTCTTTTGCCATCGGCCGCCAGGCGCTGGTGCTCAACCGTGTTCATGCCGGTCTGGTCGCGCAAGGCATTGGTATCTGGCTCGGCGTCCAGGGCTTCATCAACATGGGCGTGAACATGGGCTTGCTGCCGACCAAGGGCCTGACGCTGCCGCTGATGAGTTTCGGCGGTTCCGGCATTGTGGCGAATTGTCTTGCGCTCGGCATTTTGCTGAGAGTGGATTGGGAGAACCGGCAGCTCATGCGGGGGCAGCAGGTATGAAGCAAAAACCTACCGCAGAGGCGCAGAGGCGCAGAGAAAGACGGCGCAGAGAAAATCAAGAGCGAGGAAGAGATGTTGCTTTCCTCTGCGCTTCCTCTGCGCCTCCGCGCCTCCGCGGTGAAAGTCTTTCCCCATGAAAACCCTGCTGATTATGGCCGGCGGCACGGGTGGGCACATCATGCCGGGGCTGGCAGTGGCCGAGCATTTACGCGAGCGGGGCTGGCGGATTGCGTGGATGGGGAATCCCGACGGCATGGAAGCGAAACTGACCGCCGGGCGCGGCTACGAGATGGCCTGGGTGCATTTCTCCGCACTGCGCGGCAAGGGCCTGCTGCGCAAACTGCTGTTGCCCTTCAATCTGCTGCGGGGCTTCACCCAGGCGTGGTCGCAGCTAAAGCGCATCCGGCCTGATGCGGTGCTTGGCATGGGCGGCTATGTCAGCTTTCCGGGCGGCATGATGGCCTCTCTCAGGGGCATCCCGCTGGTGCTGCATGAACAGAATTCAGTGGCTGGTCTTGCCAACAGGGTGCTGGCTGCGGTCGCCGACCGGATTCTTACCGGCTTTCCTGGCGTGCTGAAGCAGGGCGTCTGGGTGGGTAATCCGGTGCGACCGGAAATCACTGCCCTGGCAGCGCCGGCAGTTCGTTATGCGCAGCACAGCGGTCCGTTGCGCGTGCTGGTGGTGGGCGGCAGTCTGGGCGCACAGGCCTTGAACGAGGCCCTGCCGCAAGCGCTGGCCCTGATTCCGGAAAGCGAGCGACCGGCGGTAGTTCATCAGGCGGGCGAAAAGCATCTGCCTCTGCTGAACAGCCTTTACCTGTCGGCGGGGGTCCAGGCCGATTGCGTGGCCTTCATCAGTGACATGGCCGGGGCGTATGCCTGGGCCGACCTGGTGATCTGTCGTGCCGGCGCACTGACCGTGGCGGAACTGGCAGCGGCCGGCGTCGCCAGTTTGCTGGTGCCTTTCCCGCACGCGGTGGATGATCATCAGACTTCGAACGCGCGTTTTCTCAGCACTGCCGGTGCCGCGATTCTGCTGCCTCAGGATCAACTGACCCCGGTGCGCCTGGCCGAGATCAGGAATCTGTCGCGTCAGCAACTCACACAGATGGCCGAAAAGGCGCACGCCCTGGCGCGGCCGGAGGCCACGGCCGCCGTGGCCAAAATTTGCCAGGAGGTGGCGAAATGAAACACAAAGTCAAACGCATCCACTTCGTCGGAATCGGCGGCTCGGGCATGTCGGGCATAGCCGAGGTGCTGGCGAATCAGGGTTTCGAGGTCAGTGGCTCGGATCTGAATGAAAGCGCAACCACGCGGCGCCTGGCGGCGCAGGGCATACGCATTGCGATCGGGCATGGGGCGCAGAATGTTGCGCTGGCCGACGCGGTGGTGGTGTCGACCGCGGTGCGCGAAGACAACGCGGAAGTGGTCATGGCGCGGGAACGTCGCATACCGGTGGTGCCCCGGGCGCAGATGCTGGCCGAACTGATGCGCATCAAGCAGGGTATCGCGATTGCCGGCACCCACGGCAAGACAACGACGACCAGCCTGGTCGCCAGTTGCCTGGCCGAGGGTGGTCTCGATCCAACCTTCGTTATTGGCGGCCGGCTGAATTCCGCCGGCGCCAATGCCAAGCTGGGGACCGGTGAATTTCTGGTGGCCGAGGCCGATGAGTCGGATGCCTCCTTTCTGTTTCTGTCTCCCGTGGTTTCGGTGGTCACCAACATCGACGCCGATCACATGGAAACCTACGGCCATGATTTCGGCCGCCTGAAGCAGGCGTTTGTCGATTTCCTGCACCGGCTGCCGTTCTATGGCGTTGCCGTAGTCTGCGGTGACGATCCGAACGTGCGCGAGATCATCCCTCGCGTGGCGAAACAGATCGTCACCTACGGCATCGACACCGACGCCAATTTCCGCGCCGAAAACGTGGTGGCCGAGGCTGGCACGATGCGTTTTACCTGTGTGCGGACCAATGGCAGCGTGAGTCGTTTGCCCATAGTGCTCAACCTGCCAGGACGCCACAATGTGCTGAATGCGCTGGCAGCTATTGCGGTGGCGACAGAAGTCGGCGTTACTGACACCGCGATCATCACCGCGCTGGCCGAGTTCCGGGGTGTCGGCCGGCGCTTTCAGCGGTGCGGCGAGATCGCCTGTCCGGCGGGCGGAACATTTACTTTGGTCGACGACTACGGCCATCATCCGGTGGAAATGGCAGCCACCCTCGATGCGGCGCGCGGTGCATTCCCTGGCCGTCGGCTGGTACTGGCCTTTCAGCCACATCGCTATACACGCACCCGGGACTGCTTCGAGGATTTCGTCAAGGTGTTGAGCGGGGTCGATACTCTGGTGCTGGGCGAAGTGTACGCCGCCGGCGAGGCGCCGATCATCGCCGCTGACAGCCGCACCCTGGTGCGCGCATTACGCGTTGCAGGCAAGGTCGAACCGATATTTGTCGAAGACATTGCGGCCATGCCGGCAGCGATTCTGGCAGCGGTTCGCGACGGCGACGTGGTGATCACCATGGGCGCCGGTTCCATCGGCGGCGTGCCGGGGAAGTTGGTTGATGGCTGAGTTGCGTGGCGTCCTCAGGCAGAACGAGCCTATGGCCGGCCACGTTTCGTGGCGGGCCGGCGGGCCGGTGGCACGCGCCTTTTTCCCGGTCGACCTGGACGACCTCGCGGTATTTCTGACCAGGTTGCGCCTCGACGAGCCGCTGCTGCTGGTCGGCCTCGGCAGCAACCTGCTGGTGCGCGACGGCGGCTTCGACGGCACGGCGATTTTCACTCATGGCGCGCTCGATGTCCTGCGCCGCGAAGCGGATGGCAGTTTTTATGCCGAGGCCGGCGTCGCCTCGCCCAAGCTCGCCCGTTTTGTAGGCAACCAGGCCTGTGCCGAGGCCGAGTTCCTGGCCGGCATTCCCGGGACCGTGGGCGGCGCGCTGGCAATGAATGCCGGCTGTCATGGCGGCGAGACCTGGCGTTATGTGGAACGGGTGCTGATGCTCAACCGCGACGGTGAGCCAATCATCCGTGGTCCGGAGGATTTCGCCATCGGTTATCGCCACGTCGGGCTAAAAAGCGCCAGCGATGAAATTTTTGCCGGTGCATGGTTCCGCTTTCCAGAGGGGGATGCAGCAGTGGCCCGTGCGCGTCTGCGCGAACTGCTGGAGCGACGCATCGCCACCCAGCCGCTGCAATTGCCCAACGCCGGATCGGTGTTCAGGAACCCATCCGGCGACCATGCCGCGCGCCTCATCGAGGCCGCCGGGCTCAAGGGCACACAGATCGATGGCGCGCAGGTTTCCGAAAAGCATGCGAATTTCATCGTTAATCCCAAGGGCGCGGGAAGCGCGAGTGCGATAGAAATGCTAATCGGCCGGGTTCAGGCAAAAGTCGAGGAAATGTTCGGCATTTCCCTGGTGCGCGAGGTGCGGATTCTGGGCGAGATGGATGCTCATTCCGGGCAGGATGGAGAAGGAGTTTGATGGATTTCGGCAAGGTGGCAGTAATGATGGGCGGCAAGTCGGCCGAGCGCGAGGTCTCGCTGAAAAGCGGGACAGCAGTGCTGGCCGCGCTGCGTTCGTCTGGCGTCGATGCACACTGTTTTGATCCGCAGGACAAGGCGCTCGAGGCGCTGCATGCCGAGGGTTTCAAGCGTGTCTTCATCGCACTGCATGGCCGTGGCGGCGAGGATGGCACCTTGCAGGGTGCGCTCGACCTGCTGGCGATTCCCTACACCGGCAGCGGCGTGCTGGCCTCCGCCCTGGCGATGGACAAGTGGCGCTCCAAGCTGGTCTGGCAGGCTATCGGTTTGCCGGTGCCGGATTACGTTGTGCTGGATGCCGCCAGCGATTTTGCTGCCGTCGAGGCTCGGCTGGGCCTGCCACTGTTCGTCAAACCGGCCAATGAGGGCTCCAGCATCGGCATAAGCAAGGTCAAGCAGGCGGGCGGTCTGCGCGCTGCCTATGAACTCGCGGCCCGCTTCGACTCCTGCGTAATCGCCGAGAGATATCTGGCCGGCGGCGAGTTTACCGTCGGCATCCTCGCCGGCCAGGCTCTGCCGGTGATTCGCATCGTGCCGACGACCGATTTCTACGACTACGATGCCAAGTATCTGCGCGATGACACGGAGTACCGGATTCCCAGTGGGCTCGGCGAGGAGCGCGAAAGCGAGATGCGCGATCTGGCACTGCGAGCCTTTGCCGTGCTCGGCGGGCGCGGCTGGGGGCGCATGGATCTGATGCTGGATGCGGAAGGGCGCAGCTATTGCCTGGAGGCGAATACATCGCCCGGCATGACCGACCACTCGCTGGTGCCGATGGCGGCGCGGGCGGCAGGAATCCCATTTACCCAACTGGTCCTCAGACTGCTCGAAGAGGCCAGCTATGGCTAAGGCGCGGGCAAGCTCAATAGGGAAAACCCGGGGCAACACGCGGACCGAGCCGGGCAGCGGCGACAGCTTCTGGGATCGACCGATGTTGATCAACCTCCTGGCCGACCTGTTGTTTCTGGTCGGTGGCGGCTTGCTGGCATGGGCAGGGGCCATGGCTCTGCAACGTCTGCCGGTGTTTCCGTTGAATCAGTTGGTGGTCGCAACACCGCTTGACCAGGTCTCGCAGGCGCAGATTGAAAACACGGCGCGCAATGCCTTGGCCGGGAATTTTTTCACAGTGAATCTGGAAACTGCTCAGGCTGCTTTCGAGCGCATGCCCTGGGTTCGTTCAGTCTCCCTGCGCCGCCTATGGCCGGATGGCATCGAATTGACCCTTGAAGAGCATCGCGCCGCCGCCCGCTGGACCCCGCAGGATGGCGAGTCGCGTCTGGTCAGCATGCGCGGCGAGGTGTTCATGGCTTCCACGCGAGAATCCCTGCCGGCCTTTGTCGGTCCGGAGGGTTCGGCGCCCCGTCTGCTGGCTCGCTACCACGAGTTCAGCGATGACCTGGCTAGCATCGGGCGCAAGCCGGTCGCCATTCATCTTTCGGCGCGGGAAGCTTGGCAAATCAGGCTTGACGATGGCGCATTGCTCGAACTGGGCCGCGACCAGCCCAAGCATCCGCTGATAGAGCGGCTGAACCGATTCACGACTCACTATGCAGCAGTGAGCAGCATGGCCAAGAGCCGCCTGCAAGCCATTGGCGTAGTCGATATGCGTTATCCCAATGGATTCGCCCTGAGGGCGAGCAAGAGCTGATGAGTAAAGAAGCGAAACGTGACCTGATCGTCGGCCTCGACATCGGCACCTCCAAGATCGTCGCCATCGTCGGCGAGCTGGATGCCGAGGGTCGGCTGGGCATACTCGGGCTGGGCACCCAGGAGTCCAGCGGCTTGAAGCGCGGCATGGTGATCAACATCGAAGCCACCGTGAATTCGATCTCCAGGGCGATCGCCGAAGTGGAGATGATGGCGGGTTGCAAGGTGCGCGAGGTGTATACGGGGATCGCCGGCAGCCATATCAAGAGCAAGGATTCTTCGGGCATGGCCGTCGTGCGCGACAAGGAGGTCACCCAGTTCGATGTCGAGCGCGCGATCGAGGCGGCCAATGCTACGTCGATTTCGGCCGACGACCAGATTTTGCACACGCTGGTGCAGGAGTTCATCGTCGATGGCCAGGACGGCGTCAAGGAGCCGATCGGCATGGATGCCAAGCGGCTTGACGTCAAGGTGCATCTTGTCACCGGCGCGGTGACGGCGGTGCAGAACATCGTCAAATGCGTGCATCGCTGCGGCCTCGAAGTGGTCGACCTGGTGCTGCAACCGCTCGCCTCAGGTTACGCGGTGCTGACCGAGGACGAGAAGGATGTCGGCGTCTGCCTGGTCGATATCGGCGGCGGCACCACCGACGTAGCTGTCTTCGTGCACGGCGCGATCCGCCACAGTGCCCGGCGTCGGCGATCGTCCGGCGACCCAGCTGTCGCGCCAGACCCTGGCGGGCTTCATCCAGCCGCGTGTCGAGGAAATCTTCCAGAAGGTACAGGAAGAGCTGCATCGCAGCGGCAAGGAGCGCCTGCTGAGAGCGGGCATCGTGCTGACCGGGGGCGCCGCGCAAATGCCGGGCATGGCCGATCTGGGGGAGGAGGTTTTTCACAATACCGTGAAGTTGTCGATGCCGCATTACGACGGCAATCTCCGCGATTACGTGCGTAATCCGCGCTACTCCACGGCGATGGGCTTGTTGTTGGAGGGGGTGGCGCAGCGTCACCGCGGCATGAAGGCGCAGAGCCCAAGAAATTTTGGGCAGGTTCTGGCGCGGATGAGGGCGTGGTTCACCAGGAATTTTTGATTCAGTGGGTCATTTCAGGAGGCGAGAATGTTTGAACTTGAGGAAGTAGTGGCATTGGAAGCGGAGACGGGCTCCACCGTGATCAAGGTTGTCGGCGTCGGCGGCGCAGGCGGCAATGCGGTCGAGCACATGATCCGGGAAGGCGTCGGCGGCGTCGAATTCATTTGCTGCAACACTGATGCGCAGGCGCTGAAGAAAAGCACTGCCCACGTCAAGTTGCAACTCGGCCCCGGGCTGGGCGCCGGCGGCAAACCGGAAAAGGCCAGAGAACTGGCTGTGCTTGACCGCGAACGCATCGCTGACGCGCTGCGAGGTGCGCACATGGTCTTCATTACCGCCGGCATGGGCGGCGGCACCGGCACCGGTGCCGGTCCGGTGGTGGCCGAGGTCGCGCGCGAACTGGGCATCCTGACTGTGGCGGTGGTTACCAAACCCTTCGAATACGAAGGCAAGCGCAAACGCCTGGCCGAAGAAGGCGTCGCTGAACTCGCGCTTCACGTCGATTCGCTGATCATCATCCTCAACGAGAAACTCGAAGAAGTGCTCGGCGACGAGGTCAGCATGCTGGAAGCTTTCCAGGCGGCCGACAATGTGTTGCGCAACGCGGTGGGCGGAATCGCCGAAATCATCAACGTGCCGGGCCTGGTTAACGTCGACTTCGAAGACGTACGCACCGTCATGGGAGAAATGGGCAAGGCCATGATGGGTTCTGCCGTCGCTGCCGGCGTTGATCGCGCCCGTGTCGCTGCGGAAGAGGCGGTGGCCAGTCCACTGCTGGAGGGGATCGAACTTTCAGGCGCCCGCGGCGTATTGGTGAACATTACCGCCAGCACCACGCTTGGCCTCAAGGAGTACAAGGAGGTGATGAAAACCATTCGTCAATACACGGCCCCCGAGGCTACCGTAATCTGCGGTGCGGTGTTTGACGAGACCATGGAAGACCAGTTGCGGGTTACCGTGGTTGCCACCGGTCTCGGGATTGTCGCGGCACGCGAGGCAGCCAAGCCGAGCATCAGAATGGTCGAAGCCGTCGGCCTCCGTACCGGAACCGACAACCTGCCGGTGTACGATGTCGGGGTCGGCATGCAGATTGATCTTTCCAGCGTTACCAGCAGCGCACGCGGGAGCATGCCACGCAACGCCCAGGCAGATGCCATGGCTGCTTCCGGAGTCGACAAGTACGATATTCCTGCCTTCCTGCGCCGCCAGTCCGACTGACCGGCCCGTTCGCAACCGGCCCGGCGGGCGCCTCCTCCCGCCGGGCCGGGCTTGCGTGATAAAATTGACGCCCCGCACCATTTTGGTTTCCATCACAGCCCGATGCTTCGTCAGCGCACCCTCAAATCAGTCGTCAAGGCTACCGGCGTGGGTCTCCACTCCGGCGTCAAGGTGTCGCTCGTCCTTCGTCCGGCGCAGCCGAATACCGGTGTCGTCTTTCGGCGTGTCGATCTCGTGCCGCCGGTCGACCTCAAGGCAGACCCCTTCGGTGTAGGCGATACCCGGCTGGCGTCCTGCCTGGAGAAGGGCGGGGTCAAGGTGGCCACGGTCGAGCACCTGATGTCGGCCCTGGCCGGACTCGGTATCGACAACATCTATGTTGATGTCGACGCGGCTGAGTTGCCGATCATGGACGGATCGGCGGCGCCCTTCGTTTTTCTGCTGCAGTCGGCTGGAATCGAAGAACAGAATGCCGCCAAGAAATTCCTCCGCGTGAAAAAGACCGTGGAAGTGAAGGATGGCGACAAGTGGGCCAGGCTGTCGCCCTACGACGGTTTCAGTCTGGAATTCTCGATCGTTTTCAATCACCCGGCGGTAGACCGCTCCGCCTCGCGCGCCCGAATCGATTTTGCCGATCAATCCTATTTGCGCGAAGTGGCACGCGCCCGCACTTTCGGCTTCATGCAGGATGTGGAAGCCCTGCGCGATCAGGGCCTGGCGCTGGGTGGCAGCCTGGAGAACGCGATCGTGATGGACGAATACCGGATTCTCAACAGCGACGGATTGCGTTACGCGGACGAGTTCGTCAAGCACAAGATCCTCGACGCCATCGGCGATCTCTATCTCGCCGGCCATCCCCTGCTGGGAGCATTTTCGGCACACAAGTCGGGGCATGCATTGAACAACCAGCTGCTGCGTGCGTTGCTGGCCGACGCATCCGCTTGGGAACTGGTCAGCTTCCAGCGCGCCGAGGAAGCGCCGGGGACCATCGCCCGGCTGTATCCGAAACTGGTCTAGACATGCTGCTGCTCAGGATCGTCGGCATACTCACGGCGATCACCATCGGCAGCGGCCTGCTTGCCTGGCTATTCACCCGCGACCGGCGCTATCTTGTCCTGTCAGGTCGTGTCGCCAAGGTGGCGCTGATTTTTGCCTTTCTGGTCCTGATGCTGATGATGGCCGAGCGTCTGATCATTCTTTGACGCTACGGAGCAGGCGCTCCAGCGCGCCCTTGAGCGGCGACTCGTCGGGTAGGCTGCTGGCCAACGCAGTGAGTCCTTGCTTTTGTTTTGAACCTGGTGGAGCAGGCCTTTCGTGCTTGGGTTGTGGCGAAGAAGGGTTTCGGGCTTGCACTCGGACCTCAATTTGAGTAACCTTTGTCCCCTTATTCGATAAATCGTCGGCGAGACGTGGTCCGAATTGACGGATCTTCGCCGCGACCGCGCCGTTGGCGGCGTGGATAAATAATTTCCCCAGGCGAAAGTTGGCTACCCGGGCATGAGGCCTCAGCGCCACCGGTAGGGCAACTTCCAGAAGACGCTGGAATTGGAGCAGACGTTGGGCGTGGGCAGCAAGCCGCGCCATGCTGTCACCGGAGGCAAGGTGTTCCTGGAGACTGCGCGATGTCATCGAAAACGAAGTTTCAGTGAAGGCTAGCCGTTGCTTATGCCGTTACTAAAACGAACCTGAAGGGAGGGAAGGGATGCATATTATTCTCGTCTCTGACCGAATGGCAACCGCAAGAAGCATTACGCTGACTTGGGGTCATGCCTTGCTTTTTGCCGGGGCTCTGTTTACCTCGGTCCTTGTAGTGTCGTCGCTGTTTTCCTATGTCACCGTGCGCCATGCCGCGGAAATTCGTCTTCCGTTCCTGCAGGAACTGTTACGCGCCATGAATGCCGAAGAAGCGCAGCGCTCGAAGGATTTTGTCCGCGAAAACCTCAACGCCATGGCGGTCAAGCTGGGCGAAATGCAGGCTCAGCTGCTGCGTCTCGACACCATAGGCGAACGTCTCGCCGGCATGGCAGGTGTCAAGCCCCAGGAGCTGAAGGCGTTTGAAGCAAAGCCGGATGGCCGCGGTGGACCGCTGGTGCTGCCCGCGGCGATGTCTTCGACGGAACTGCAGCGTGCGGTCGATGCGCTGGCGTATCGGGTCGAAGCGAAATCCGACACGATTTCCATGATCGAGTCGCAGATGCTGGAGGACCGGATCAGGAAAAGCCTGTTGCCCACCAGCCTGCCGGTCGAAGTGCAATGGAACGCTTCAACTTACGGCTGGCGCGTCGATCCCTTTACCGGCGAACGGGCAATGCATGAGGGAGTGGATTTTGTGGCCACCCCCGGTACCAGCATTCGCGCTGCGGCTGCCGGGGTGGTTGTCAGCGCAGAGCGTCATCCCCAATACGGCAATCTGGTGGAAATCGATCACGGCAAGGATTTGACCACGCGTTACGCCCATGCATCCAGAATTCTCGTCAAGCCGGGGCAGTTGGTCAAACGCGGCCAGAAGATAGCCGAAGTAGGTTCCACCGGCCGCTCCACCGGCCCGCACCTGCATTTTGAAGTACGCATTCGCGGCCTGGCGCAGAACCCGGATCGCTTCCTGCGCTTGGCACAGGCGACGCAACGGCCCGCCGCACACCGGCACTGAAGCCACTGAGTGTTCCGGGAGGCGAGTCCTCCCTGCATGCTAAAATTGCTTCTTTGTTTTTCGCGGCCGATTTGCGGCTGCGTACCCCATGATCTCCGGTTTTGGTTCCAGCATAAGGCCCGCTTGCGCGGGCATTAGCTTTCTCTGAAGCCGGTTTCTGATTGATATAAAAATGATAACCGGCTTTAGTTTCAGCATAACGCCCGCATTCGCGGGCATTAGCTTTCTCTGAAGCCGGTTTCTGAGTGATGAAAAGATGATTACCGGCTTTCTCAAGAAGATTTTTGGCAGCCGCAACGACCGGCTGATCAAGCAGTACTCGCAGACTGTTGCTCGCATCAATGCGCTAGAAGCTGCCATTTCGCTGCTTTCCGACGAGGCGCTGCGCGCGAAGACGGACGAGTTCCGCAACCGCCACACTCAAGGCGAGACACTGGATGCGTTGTTGCCCGAAGCCTTCGCCGTGGTGCGCGAGGCCGGTCGTCGCGTGCTCGGCATGCGCCATTTCGACATGCAGCTGGTCGGTGGCATGGTGCTGCATTACGGCAAGATCGCTGAAATGCGCACTGGCGAAGGCAAGACGCTGACGGCGACGCTCGCCGTATATCTGAATGCGATTCCAGGCAAGGGCGTGCATCTGATAACGGTCAACGATTACCTCGCCAGTCGCGATGCCGAGTGGATGGGGCGCATCTACCGTTTCCTTGGCTTGAGCGTGGGGGTGAATCTTTCGCAAATGCCGCACGATGAAAAACAGGCGGCCTACGCCGCCGACATCACCTACGGCACCAACAACGAATTCGGCTTCGACTACCTGCGCGACAACATGGTGTATGCAGCCGAAGAGCGGGTACAGCGTGGCCTGAACTACGCCATCGTCGATGAAGTCGACTCGATCCTGATCGATGAAGCGCGGACGCCGCTGATCATCTCCGGCCAGGCCGAAGACCATACCGAACTGTATCTGCGCATGAATGCCGTGCCGCCTCTGCTGACTCCCGGCGAGGCGGCGAAGAGCGAGGGTGACGTGGACACAGGGGATTACACGGTCGATCTCAAGGCGCACCAGGTGCTGCTGACCGAAGCCGGTCACGAAAAGGCTGAAGAGATTCTTGCCCGTCTTGGCATGCTGGCAGAGGGCAGCAGCCTGTACGAACCGGCCAACATCCTGCTCATCCACCATCTTTACGCCGCGCTGCGCGCAAACACTTTGTACCACCGCGACCAGCAGTACGTGGTGCAGGATGGCGAAGTGATCATTGTCGACGAATTCACCGGACGATTGATGTCCGGCCGGCGCTGGTCGGATGGCCTGCATCAGGCGGTCGAGGCCAAGGAAGGCGTATCGATCCAGGCCGAGAACCAGACCCTTGCCTCGATTACCTTCCAGAACTATTTCCGCATGTACGGCAAGCTCGCAGGGATGACTGGCACTGCGGATACGGAAGCCTACGAGTTCCACCAGATCTACGGCCTGGAAACCGTGGTGATCCCCACCAACCGGCCAATGATCCGCAAGGACGAAAACGACCAGATCTACCGCACCGCGCCGGAGAAACATGCTGCGATCATCGCTGACATTCGCGCCTGTCACCAGCGCGGCCAGCCGGTGCTGGCGGGCACCACGTCGATCGAAAATTCCGAACTGCTCTCTGATCTGCTGAAGAAGGAGAAGCTCCCGCATCAGGTACTGAACGCCAAGCAGCACGCGCGCGAAGCCGAGATCGTGGCCGAGGCCGGCCGCCCCGGCATGATCACCATCGCCACCAACATGGCCGGCCGCGGTACCGACATCGTGCTCGGCGGCAACATCGAAAAGCCGACCAATGCCATCCGTGACGACGAGTCCCTGACGGCGGATGAGAAGGAAAGCCGCACTGCGGCACTCAAGGCTGAATGGCAGGACGTGCACAACCAGGTGCTGGCCGCGGGCGGCCTGCACATCATCGGTTCCGAACGCCACGAGTCGCGCCGCATCGACAACCAGCTGCGCGGCCGCTCCGGGCGCCAGGGCGACCCGGGCTCATCGCGTTTTTATCTGGCGCTCGATGATTCGCTGCTCAAGATCTTTGCCGGCGAGCGTCTCAACACCATCATGGTGCGCCTCAAGATGCCCGAGGGCGAGGCCATCGAGCATCCGCTGGTCAGTCGTTCGCTCGAATCGGCACAGCGCAAGGTCGAGCAGCGCAACTTCGACATCCGCAAGCAACTGCTCGAATACGACGATGTGTCCAACGACCAGCGCAAGGTGATTTATCAGCAGCGCAACGAACTGCTCGACAGTGCCGACATCGCCGAAACCATCACAGCCATGCGCCAGGGACAGATCCACGACACGTTCCGCCTCTATATTCCGGCCGAAAGCGTCGAGGAACAGTGGGATGTCGGCGGTCTGGAAACCGCGCTGGCGGCCGAACTCCATCTGAAGCTGCCGGTGGGCGAATGGATCAAGGCCGATCCGCAACTGGGTGACGACGACATTCTGCGGCGCCTGCTGGATGCCGGCGATGCCGCCTACGCCGAAAAAACCGGCAATGTCGATGCCGCCGCCTGGTCGGGCTTCGAGCGCAACGTGATGCTGCAAAGCCTCGACACCCACTGGCGTGAGCACCTCTCGGCGCTCGACCACCTGCGTCAGGGTATCCATCTGCGCGGCTATGCGCAGAAGAATCCGAAGCAGGAATACAAGCGCGAGGCGTTCGAGCTCTTCGAGGGCCTGCTGCAAACCGTGCGCAGCGAAGTATCCAAGCTGCTACTGACGGTAGAAGTGCATAGCGAAGAGCAGATCGAGGAGGTGGAAGCCCCGCCACAACTCGAGAACGTGCAGTACCACCACGCCGACTATGACGAAGCGCTCGGTGCTGCAACGCCAAAACCCGCGCAGCCTGTCGAGCGGCATACTCCCAAGGTTGGTCGCAACGATCCCTGTCCCTGCGGTAGCGGCAAGAAATACAAGCACTGTCACGGCAAGCTGAGCTGACCCCGGTGTCGCCTCGCTGGCCAACATTGATCGAGGATGGCAACGGCGTTTTGATCCTCGACCAGACGCGCCTGCCGCGTGAAGCGGTCATGCTGCGCCTGACTTCACTGGACGATGCCGCTTATGCCATTCGCGTCATGCAGGTGCGCGGTGCGCCGCTGATCGGCGCTACCGCTGCCTACGGCGTGGCGCTCGGGCTGGCGGTCGATGCCAGCGATGCACGTCTGCAGCATGTGATCGAAACGCTGGCCGCGACGCGACCTACGGCGGTCAATCTGCACTGGGCGCTGGCGCGCATGCGACGCGTGCTGCAGGAGTTCCCGCAGGGACGCACCGCGCTGGCGGCACGGCACGATAAGGCATGGCAAGAAGCGCGTGCCATTGCCGAGGAAGACAAAAAGGCAAACGCCACCATTGGAAAGTATGGACTGCCCCTGATCGAGCGCATCTGCGACGCGAAGGTCCGCTCCAACCATTCCCTTCCGCAGGAAGGGCTGACTTTATCGCCTCCCCCGCTTGGCGGGGGAGGTCGGGAGGGGGGGCTCACTTATTGTGACGGTGACGCAGTCAACGTCATGACACACTGCAATGCCGGGCGCCTGGCGACCGTGGAGCACGGCACGGCGCTGGCACCGGTCTATGCGGCTTATGCTGCCGGCTTGCCGGTGCACGTATGGGTTTCCGAAACGCGACCGCGCAACCAGGGGCTGCTCACGGCGTGGGAGTTGAGTGAGGCCGGCGTGCCGCATACACTTATTGCCGACAATGCCGCCGGCCTGCTGTTGATGCAGGGCAAGGTTGACCTGGTGATCGTCGGCGCCGACCGCATTGCCGCCAACGGCGACACGGCGAACAAGGTCGGCACCTACCTCAAGGCGCTTGCCGCGCGGGCTCACGGCGTGCCGTTTTATGTCGCAGCACCGCTGTCGACCATCGATTTCGCCTGCGCTTCGGGCGTCGAGATTCCCATTGAAGAGCGCGCTGCGGAGGAACTAGGCGCCGGCGATGTGCCGGTCGCCAACCCGGCCTTCGACGTAACGCCGGCGGCCCTGATCAGCGGCATCGTTTCCGAACGCGGTATCGCGCGGGCAGGCGAACTGCACCAGTGGAATTCATGAGTACCATGACCGATGATCTTGTCGCCGAATTGGCAACCAGGGTGCTCGCCACCGCGCGGGCAATGAACGCTTCAGGCATCAATCGCGGCAGTGCCGGCAATGTCAGCGCACGCTGCGAAGGCGGCTTTGTCATTACGCCGACCGGCATGGCCTACGATATCAGTCGGGCCGACGACATGGTCGAAGTCGGGCTCAATGGTGAGGTGAGCGGCGACGCCCGGCGCAAGCCCTCATCCGAATGGCGTTTCCATCGCGACATCTACGCCGTGCAACCCGGGGCGGGTGCCGTGGTGCACACGCATTCGCCATTCGCCACCGCGCTGGCCTGCCAGGGGCAGGGCATCCCGGCTTTTCATTACATGGTGGCGCGCTTCGGCGGTGCCGATGTGCGCTGCGCGGCTTACGCCACCTTCGGCAGCCAGCAACTGTCCGACGCCATCGTCAGCGCGCTCGAGGGTCGCTGCGGCTGCCTGATGGCGCATCACGGCATGGTGGTGTTCGGCCGCGACCTGGATCATGCGCTGGCCCTCGCGGTCGAACTGGAAACCTTGTGCGAGCAGTACTGGCGCGTTCTGCAACTGGGTGCGCCCAAGCTCTTATCCGCTGCTGAAATGACGCGCGTGATGGCGAAGTTCGCTACCTACGGACAGCAGGACTGATCCGTCATTCGGTGTGGTAGCACCTAACGCGCTCGGCTTACTGTTTCGGGTCGGGGATCATCGGGACTCGCTGATGGAGCTTGTGCGGCTGAATGTGCCATGATGGTAGCCCGTCGCGGCAACCGAATATTCACGAAGACAGGAGACATTGCCCATGAAGCTGAAGGCCATCCAACTGAGCATTGCAGGCGTCCTGCTGGCGCTCAGTGCTGCGGCATTTGCCCAGCAACCGATTGTCATCAAGTTCAGCCACGTAGCCGCCGCCGACGCACCCAAGGGCAAGGCTGCGGAACACTTCAAGAAACTTGCCGAGGAAGGCACCAGAGGGCGCGTCAAGGTCGAACTGTATCCTAACAGCATGCTCTACCGGGACAAGGAGGAGCTGGAGGCTCTTCAGCTCGGCGCCGTGCAAATGCTGGCGCCGGCGCCGGGCAAATTCGGCCCGATGGGGGTCAAGGAGTTCGAGGTACTCGACCTGCCCTATCTGTTCGACAACATTGCCGTCGCGCAGCGCGTGACGCAGGGAGCCGTCGGCCAGCAACTGCTGAAGAAGTTGGACAGCCGGGGCATTGCCGGCCTTGCCTTCTGGGACAACGGCTTTCGCGTGTTCACTTCCAACAAGCCCGTCAGGCGACCGGGTGATCTCAAGGGCCAGAAGATACGCATCCAGTCGTCGAAGGTGACGGAAGCGCAGATGCGCGACGTTGGCGCCCTGCCCCAGGTGATGGCATTCGGCGAGCTGTACCAGGCGCTGCAGACCGGCGTGGTCGACGGTCAGGAGAACCCGGTAACGCATGTCTACACGCAGAAATTCTACGAAGTACAGAAGTACATGACGATGACTGACCATACCTACCACGGCTATGTCGTCATTGCCAACAAGAAGTTCTGGGATGGTTTGCCGCCCGATATCCGCACTGCCCTGACGGCCGCCCTGAAGGATACGACCGCCTATTTCTACAGCATGGCGAAGCAGGAAGACGATGCGGCCCTCGAGGCCGTCAGGAAAACCGGCAAGATGGAAATCTACACACCGACGCCGCAGGAGCTGGTGGAGTGGAAAAAGGCCTTCACCAAGGTTCACCGCGATATGGAAGGCCGCGTCGGCAAGGAAATGCTGGAGTCCATCTACAGGGAAACCGGCTTCGATCCGAACAAGCTGTAGCTCCGCTGCCGATTGTCTTCCGACCGGCGGCCTTGCCGCCGGTCAGGCTCTCCCCTTCGCCCACGAGTCCTTCAGCGTCACCGCGCGATTGAACACTGGCGTCCCGGGTCTCGAGTCGATCCGGTCTGCGACGAAGTAGCCGTGGCGTTCGAACTGGAAGCGGTCTTCGGCAGCCGCGCCTTTCAGCGCCGCTTCGAGTTGCGCAGTGATGACGACTTTGGAGTTCGGATTGAGGTCGGTGATGAAATCGCGCCCACCTTCGCCCGGCGCCTCGACCGCAAACAGCCGGTCGTACAAACGCACCTCTGCTGCATAGGCATGTTTCGCCGAGACCCAGTGGATGTTGCCCTTGACCTTGTAGCTGTCGGAACCCGGCGTGCCCGATTTCGAGTCGGCCATATATTCGCAATGAACAGCCGTAACTTTGCCGTCCGCATCTTTTTCGCAGCCGGCGCATTTGACGACGAAGCCATAGCGCAGGCGCACGGTGTTGCCTGGAAAGAGGCGGAAGTAGCCCTTGGACGGGACTTCCATGAAGTCCTCGCGCTCGATCCAGAGTTCCTTCGAAAAGGGTACCGGGCGCTTGCCCCACTCGGGTTTCTGCGGGTGATTGGGAGCCAGGCATTCTTCTTCCTGCTCCTCGGGATAGTTGTCGATGACCAGCTTGACCGGATCGAGCACGGCGATGCGGCGCGGTGCGGTTTCGTTGAGGTGCTCGCGCTGGCAATCCTCCAGCACGCTGATGTCGATCCATGAGTCGGACTTGGTGACGCCGATCATCTCGCTGAAACGGCGAAAGCCTTCCGGCGTGAAGCCGCGGCGGCGCGCGCCGACCAGGGTCGGCAGGCGCGGGTCATCCCAGCCATCGACATGCTTTTCCTCGACCAGCTGGATCAGCTTGCGCTTGGAGAGCACGACGTAAGAGAGGTTGAGTCGGGCGAATTCGATCTGCTGCGGCAGCGGCGTGTTCACGCAGCCGAGCTCGGCCAGCCGCGCCAGCAGCCAGTCGTAAAAGGGGCGCTGGTCTTCGAACTCCAGGGTGCAGATCGAGTGCGTGATGTTCTCCAGTGCGTCCTCGATCGGATGGGCGTAGGTGTACATCGGGTAGATGCACCAGGTGTCCCCGGTGGCGTGGTGCGTGGCGTGGCGGATGCGGTAGATGGCCGGGTCGCGCAGGTTGATGTTGCCCGAACTCATGTCCACCTTGGCGCGCAGGATGTGGGTGCCGTCGGGAAACTCGCCGGCGCGCATGGCACGGAACAGGGAAAGGTTCTCTGCCGGGGTGCGCGAGCGGAACGGCGAGTTGTTGCCGGCTGTGGTCAATGTGCCGCGGCTGGCGCGCATCTCGTCGGCCGTCTGCGAGTCGACATAAGCGTGGCCCGCCTCGATCAGTTTCTCGGCGAAGTCGTACATCCACTGGAAGTAGTCGGAGGCGAAGTACTGATTTCCCTTCCAGTCGAAGCCGAGCCAGTGCACGGCGTCGATGATCGAATCCACGTACTCCTGTTCTTCCTTTTCCGGGTTGGTATCGTCGAAACGCAGGTGGCAGGCGCCCTCATAGTCCAGTGCCAGGCCGAAATTCAGGCAGATCGACTTGGCATGGCCGAAATGCAGGTAGCCGTTGGGTTCCGGCGGGAAGCGGGTGCGGATCTTCGCCGGGTCGCCAGCGCCGGCCTTCTGCTGTGCGGCCGGGCCGGGTGCTCCGCTCCAGCGGCGATGCGCGTACTTGCCGGCCTTGAGATCGGCGTCGATGATGTGGCGGATGAAATTGGAGGGCTTGTCGATGTCGGCCATGATGGCAGTGTGCTTTGGTGCGAAGCCGCAATTCTACCGGCAGGCGTAAAATGGCGACAATGAATTGGACAAGCCTTCTCGCCATCGGTGGCGGTGCCGTACTGGGCGCCTGGTTGCGCTACGGCTTGGGTCTCTGGCTCAACCCGGTGTTCGTCGCCGTGCCGATGGGCACGCTGGCAGCCAACCTGATCGGCGGCTATCTGGTCGGCGCTGCGGTGATGGTATTCCACCTCAATGCCGAAATGCCGCCCGAACTCAAGCTGTTCTTCATCACCGGCTTTCTCGGCGCGCTGACCACCTTCTCGACTTTTTCGGCCGAAGTGGTGCACCTGATCCAGAACGCGCGCTACGGCTGGGCGGTGGGTGCCGCGGCCTTGCACCTGTTCGGTTCGCTGCTGATGACCGGGCTGGGCATTTTCACCATCCACAAGCTGGCGCAATGAGGTTCGACCCCGAGGCGCGACGGGCTGGTCTGCCCGCGCTGAGCTATGACGAAGCGCTGCCGGTGAATGTGCGTCGCGCCGAAATCGGCGCGGCGATACTGAAGCATCAGGTCGTGGTGATCTGCGGCGAGACCGGCTCGGGCAAGACCACGCAACTGCCGAAGATCTGCCTCGAAATCGGCCGCGGCCTGAACGGCCTGATCGGCCACACCCAGCCCCGGCGCATTGCCGCACGAGCCACGGCGACGCGCATTTCGCAGGAGCTGAAATCGGAGCTAGGCCGCCATGTCGGCTTCAAGATCCGCTTCACCGACAAGGTCACGCCCTCGTCCTACATCAAGCTGATGACCGACGGCATCCTGCTCGCCGAAACGCAGACGGACCCGCTGTTGAGGCAGTACGACACGATACTGATCGACGAGGCGCACGAGCGCAGCCTCAACATCGATTTCCTGCTCGGCTACCTCAAGCAGCTGATGCCGAAGCGGCCGGACCTGAAAGTCATCGTCACCTCGGCCACCCTCGATGCCGAGCGTTTCAGCCGACATTTCAACGGTGCGCCGGTGATCGAAGTCTCGGGCCGGCTTTACCCGATCGAAACGCGCTATCGTCCCTGGCAGGAAAAGAAGGAAGGCGACCTCAATGACGCCATCGTCGATGCGGTGGACGAGGCGCACCGCGCCGGACCGGGTGACGTGCTGGTGTTCCTGCCCGGCGAGCGAGAGATACGCGAGGCGGCAGAAGCGCTGCGCAAACACCACCCACCGGGACTGGAAGTGCTGCCGCTTTTCGCCCGTCAGTCGGTGGTCGAGCAGGCGCGGGTATTCGCCGGACATCAGGGCCGGCGCGTGGTGCTGGCGACCAATGTCGCCGAGACCTCGCTGACCGTGCCCGGCATACGCTACGTGGTCGACTCGGGCCTGGCGCGCGTCAAACGCTATAGTCATCGCAACAAGGTCGAGCAATTGCAGGTCGAGCCGATTTCGCGCGCGGCGGCCAGCCAGCGTGCCGGGCGCTGCGGGCGAGTTTCGGCAGGCATCTGCTTCAAGCTTTATGACGAAGAGGATTTCAACCAACGCCCGGCCTACACCGAGCCGGAGATCCTGCGTTCCAGTCTGGCCGGCGTCATTTTGCGCATGAAGTCCCTGCATCTGGGCGATGTCGAAGATTTCCCCTTCCTCGAAGCGCCGGCGCCGCGCATGATCGCCGACGGCTATCAGTTGCTGGCCGAACTCGGCGCCATGGACGAGACCACCAAGGCGCTGACCACGGTCGGCGTTGAACTGGCAAAGCTCCCCCTCGATCCGAAGATCGGCCGCATGATCCTGGCAGCGCGTGAGCACAACTGCCTGCGCGAGGTGCTCATCATCGCCGCTGCACTGGGTACCCAGGACCCCCGCGACCGACCGCAGGAGCAGGCGGCGGCGGCCGACCAGGCGCATGCCAAATGGAAGGACGAAAAATCCGAGTTCCTCTCCTACCTGAAACTCTGGACCGGTGCGGATCAAGTCTGGAAGCACGAGACATCGAACAAGCAGCGCCAGTGGTGCCGGCAGAACTTCATCAACTGGCTGCGTCTGCGCGAATGGCGCGACGTGCATGCGCAGTTGCACGTGGTGTGTACCGAACACGGCTGGAAAGAGAACCAGTTCCCGGCGAATTTCGAGGCGATCCACAAGGCGCTGCTCACTGGCCTGCTCGGCCACATCGGCCTGATCAGCGAGGAAGACAAGAACTATCTCGGCGCACGCGGCATCCGCTTCTACATCCATCCCGGCTCCAGTCTTGTGAAGAAGGCCGGACGCTGGATCGTCGCCGCCGAACTGGTGGAAACCTCGCGCCTGTTCGCACGCTGCATCGCCAAGGTCGAACCGGAATGGCTGGAGCAGGTGGGTGCCCACCTGATCCGCAAGCATGTCTATGAGCCGCACTGGGAGAAGGGCCCAGGCCAGGTCGTGGCCTGGGAGCGCGTTACCCTGCATGGCCTGATGCTGCATGCCAAGCGGCGCGTGCACTACGGCCCCAGCGATCCGAAGCTGGCCCGCGAAATCCTGATCCGCGAGGCGCTGGTAGAAGGCCAGGTCGGCGAGGACTGGATGAAGAAGTGGCGCTTTTTCCAGCACAACGCCAGGCTCATGAAGGAAATCCAGGCTCTGGAACACAAGTCGCGCCGCCCCGATGTGCTGGTCGATGACGAACTGATCTACGCCTTCTATGACGACAAGATTCCCGCGGGCATCATCACGCTGGCGGCCTTCGACCACTGGCGGCGCGAGGCTGAAAGTGCGAACCCGAAGCTGCTCTGCCTGGAGAAGGAACAGCTGATGCGCCACGAGGCGGCGGGCATCACCACCGATGCCTTCCCGCCGGCGCTCACGCATCGCGGACAGAGTTTCAAGCTGAGCTATCACCACGATCCGGGCGCGGCCGATGACGGCGTCACGCTCGTGCTGCCGCTCACGGCGCTCAACCAGCTGCCGGCCAACCGTTGCGAATGGCTGGTGCCGGGGCTGCTCAAGGAAAAGATTCTGGCGCTGCTGAAAACCTTGCAGCAGAAGTACCGCCACCGCCTGCAGCCGCTCGACGAATTCGCCAGCGATTTCTGCGAGGCCCATGGTAACAATGCGGATCTTGACGAGCCCCTGGTGCGAGCCCTGACCCGGACGGCCGAGGAGCATCTGGCCATGAAACTGCCGCTCGATGCTTTCCGTACGGGTGAGTTGCGGCCCCACCTGTTCATGAACTTCCGCCTCACCGACGAGCATGGCGGCACATTGGCGATTTCGCGCAACCTGGCCGAGTTGCGCGCCGAGTATCGCAGCCGTGTCGAGCAGGCCTATGCCGCGGCCGAAATACGGCACGAGCCAGCCGGCGGAGAATTGTCCGGTGCCACCGCGTGGACCTTCGGCCTGCTTCCCGAACTCATGGAGGTGAAGGTCGGCACCGGTACCACGCTGGGTTTCCCGGCCCTGGTGGACATGGGCGAGAGCGTGCGCCTGACGGCGTTTGACACCGAAGAAAAGGCGCGTGCCGAACATCGCCGCGGCATGGCGCGGCTGTTTGCGCTGCAACTGGTGGCCCAGGTGAAATCCATCGAGAAGCTGACCGGCTTGCGCGAGCTGGCATTGCAGTTTGTCGCCCTGGGTACCGAGAGGGAACTCAGGGAACAACTGATTGCGGTGACGCTGGAGCGCACCTGCCTGATGGACCCGTTGCCCTCCGATGAGTCGGCGTTCGCGACACGGCGCGAGGCGGCGCGTGGCCGCGTCCTGCTGGTGGCACAGGAAATCCTGCGGTTGATCGGCATCATCCTGGCCGAGCATGGCGTGCTGGCAAAGAAACTCGCCTCGATGCAGAAGGCCTATCCGCAGGCTTGTACCGATATCAGCGCACAGCTTGCCGAACTTATGCCGAGAAGGTTTATTGCCGTCACGCCCTTCGAGCGGTTGCAGCATTACCCGCGCTACCTCAAGGCGATCAGCCTGCGCCTGGACAAGGCGCGCAGTGACCCGGCCCGCGATGCGCGATTGATGGCAGACTGGCAAGGCTTGGGCCGCCCTTGGGAGCGCGAACGCAATGCCATGCTCAAATCGGGACAGACGGGGGACGCCTTCCTCGATGAATTCCGCTGGCTGCTCGAAGAACTGCGCGTGGCGCTGTTTGCGCAGGAACTGAAAACATCATCCCCGGTCTCGGTGAAACGATTGCAGAAGATGTGGGATAGCCGGGTGCATAAATGATGGAAGTCTTTGTTGCCTTCACCAAATCGCTGCGCGACCTGACGCGGGGCGAAGTGTTGTGGCAGGCAATCTGGCCGCCGCTGGTGGCGCTGGTCTTGTGGGTCTCCGTCGCCTTTGCAGTCTGGGCGCACGGCGTGGCGCTGACGGCGCGTATTGTGAGCATGGTCCCGCAATTGCCCTGGTCAGGTTGGGAGTGGGTCGCTCACTGGGCAGCCGTGTTCCTGCTGCTGGCGGCCTTTGCCTCGCTGGTCTACATCACCGCCATACTTCTGGTGGCGGTGTTTGCCTTGCCGCGATTGATCAACCTGGTGGCAGCGCACGACTATCCGGAACTAGGCCGTCATGGCGAGAACGTGTTCTGGGGCAGCCTGGGCAATACACTGGGGGCCGGCGTGATCTTTGTCGTCGGCTGCCTGGCGATGCTGCCCCTGCTGCTGATTCCCGGCGCGCTGCTGGTATTGCCGCTGCTGTGGGGCACCTGGCTGAACCAACGAACCTTCCGCTTCGATGCCCTGGCCGAACATGCGACGCGCGCCGAGATGCAGCGTCTGGTCGAGGAGAATCGCAGCCGCTTCTACTTCGCCGGTCTCGGTACCGCCGCCGCGGCGCATGTGCCTCTGGCCAATCTGCTGGCGCCCGCTTTCACGGCACTGGTCTTCGTGCACCTCGGACTTGCGGCACTGCGGCGTCAGCGCCAGGAAGGAGGCATAGAACTATGAAAGGCATCGGTGCCCTGATCATTGGCGACGAGATCACCCTCGGTCGACGCCAGGACAAGCATTTCGCCCGGATTGTCGAACTGCTCGCCGCGCGCGGCCTGACGCTGGACTGGGCGCTGTACCACGGCGACAACCGGGAGCGCCTGACCGAGACCTTGCGCCGTTCATTCGCTGCCGGCGACATCGTGTTCAGTTGCGGCGGCATCGGCAACACGCCCGACGACCACACGCGGCAGGCGGCCGCGGCCGCCGTCGGGGTCGAGCTCGTGCTGCATCCGGAGGCCGAACGCGAGATTCGCGGTCGCTATGCCGAGATCGGTCGCGAAGTCACTGACTATGCGCTCGACATGGGACGGTATCCTCTCGGCAGCCGGATCATCCCCAATCCGTTCAACCGCATTCCCGGATTCTCCTGGGGCGATCATCACTTCATGCCGGGCTTTCCGCAAATGGCCTGGCCGATGATCGAGTGGGTGCTCGATACCCAATATGCCCATTGCTTCAACCAGCGACCTTCGGCGGAAGCCGCGATCCTGGTCTGGCAAGGCATCGAGAGCGCACTGACGCCGCTGATGCTTCGCGTTGAGGCGGACCATCCCGGTGTCAAGGTATTCAGTCTGCCCTTTCTTGGCTCGAATGAGGTTCAGCGCCACATCGAACTCGGGGTGCGCGGTGCGCCGGAAGAAGTACCCGCGGCGATGGAGTTGATCCGGCGCGGGGTGGCGGAACTGGCTTATCAGTTCGACCCCAAGCCCTGAAACTCAATCAGTCCGACTCGAACCATGTCTGCTACCGCCCTGTTTTTCTGGATATTGAATGCCGTGCTGGACACGGCCGGGCATCTGGCCTTGAAGGCGGTGGCCGTGACAGAGCATGACACCGAGTGGCGGCGCTGGAAGACCATGCTGTCGTTGCCCGTCATGTGGCTGGGCCTGGGCTGTTTCGTGTTCGAATTTTTCGCCTGGCTGGCGCTCCTGTCGCTGATACCGCTGTCGCTGGCGGTGCTGATCGGGTCGATCAATATCGTCGTCGTCATGCTGGCCGGCAAACTGCTGTTCCATGAACGCCTGGACCGCATGCGGGTGGCGGGAATGTGGTTGATTTCGATGGGTGTGGCCATGGCGGGCGGCTTCGCCGGGGTGGGCACATGAGTACGCCGCGCTTCTATGTCATCGGCTTTGGTGCGCTGATGCTTTTCGATACCTGCACCCAGATATCCTTCAAGCTGGCCGGCATGCAGGCCGGCGAATTTGCTCCGCATCTGCACTGGCTGCGCGACATTCTCTCCAGTCCGTGGACCTGGGCCGCAGTGCTGGGTTACCTGTGCGCCTTCGCCACCTGGATGACGCTGCTCAAGCACGCGCCGGTGGGTCCGGCATTTGCCGCCTCGCACCTGGAAGTCGTGATGGTGTTGATTGTTTCGGTATTGTTTTTCGACGAGAAGCTAAGCCTGATGCAGTGCCTGGGCGGCGTCAGCATCGTGCTCGGAATCGTGTGCCTGAGCCTGAGCAAGGCCGGGCATCCGGATACATAGGCGCTACGGGTTCAGCCAGTCCAGCAGTTGGCGGTTGATCGACTGATGTTTTTCCTGCCATTGGGGCAACTCCTCTGGCGCAATTGCAGCTTGTGCATCGAGACCGCTCATTAGACGTTTGAGACGGCTGCGATAGCGGTAAACAGAAACTTCCCCGGTGATGTCGCTGGCGACGATTCTGCCCTGCAGCAGGCGGATCGCCGCGCCGAGTTCGTCCATCCGCATCACGCCCTGATCCCAGTTGGTGCGGACCTCGCTGCGCGCCAGGACGTCCTTGTCGATGGACAAATAGATCAGGCCGGAGGTCGCCTGGATGTGCCCGGCAAAGGCATCGAGCATTTCCGCGACGGAGCCGAAGCTGCGGCTGCCGGTGATGCCGAAATATTTCATCCAGTTCAGCTTGGGTCCGACGCACCAGTAGCGGACCCGGCTATCGCGCAGCGGGCGCAAGCGATTTTCCCAGGCATGAGCCAGCCCCGCATCCGCCGAAGTGATGCCCAGCACATGCACGCAGGCCACGCTGGGCAGGCGGCTCACATGCCAGACCCAGGAGCCGCAGTGAATGCCGAACGGATAGAGCATATTGTCCGGATGGTTGTCGAAGACGACGACCTGCAGCTTCCCGGCGCGATCGGCATGGGCCTCGATCAGCGGATGACTGAGGTGATGGAAGTCGCCGCTACCCAGGAATATCGTGGCCCGACCTGTAGTGGCCGGTCTGATCTCGCCGGCAAGGCGCTGCAGCACCTGCAGCGGGCAGCCGAAGCGCACGCGCTCCTGCCAATTCGCCAGAGCCAGCCGCTCGCAGCCCGGCAAGGGCAGGACCGACTGGTCAAAATCCAGGATCAGCGGGCCTGCAGGTGCCACCGGGAATCCGCTTCGAAAAGGCGCTTGAGAGGTCGCAGCAAGCGCCGCAGCATCGGATTGCGGACATACACGGCGTGCTGGGTGAAGGTGAATTGCGCCCCCAGCTGGCGCTTGATTTCCGGATCGGTCCAGCCGGCGACGTAACATTTCAAGCCTCGCGCCACAGCGTATTCCAGATTGTGGAACCAACTGACGCAGTAGAGGTTGAAGTGCCTGGCCTGCGGATAGGCGAAGCCGACGTACTTGTCGATCAACATGCCGTTCGATTCAAAGCAGAGGTTGTAGCCTATCACCCTCCCTTCGGCGCGATAGAGGAATACCACGCCGCCGCTGGCGGCGTCTTGCAGAACGCTGCGAAAAAAGTCAGCGGAGAGCAAGTCGAAGTGAATCTCGCTCTGGTCGTAGACATTGCGATACAGCCGGTAAAGCTCTGCCAGAAAGGCTTCGTCCGCGAACCCGGGGCCGCCCGCCGGAAGCGCCTGAATCGTCAGGTCGTCGCGGCTTTTGAGCTTGCGCCGTATGCCCTTGCGCCGCGAATGCGACATGCGGGCGAGGAAGCTTCCGATGGAATCGAAATCAATCGGGACAAAGGCCAGCGCCTGGCCTGCAACCCGCAGGAAGCCGGCTTGTTCGCAGCTTGCGAGCAAGTCCCGGTTGTAGTCCATGGCGGCCTTGCCCACCAGTACCGGTTCGCAGGGAATGTCCTTGATGATCAGAAACGGGAAGTTCCGTGCGGCGCGCAGCAGTTCCGCGACCAGCACGGCGGCTGCGGGTTCGGCAGGCAGCGGCGCGTATTCGGTCACCGTGCTGCCGACGAACAGGGTGCGGGCTTGCAACAGGCCTTGCCAATGTTTCCAGAACGGAAGCCTTGTCAGCCAGCGGCGCTGCTCCGTTTCCATGGTCGTGGTCAGATCGAATTTCGTGGAAAATGCCGGCGTCGCACCACTGAGCGGGTGACTGGAAAATCCTTCCGGTGGATGGCCGAGAAACCAGGCGAGCAGCGACGGCGGCTCGATCAGATTATGCATTAAGGATTCCCGGTCGATGTCCACCGGAAAGCGGATTTCTTAGGCAGCTACTGGCTGCCGGGCGGTGCAGCCATGGAAAAAATCGCCGAGCCGGTGGGCAATGTCGTACTTGCGTTTGTCCAGCGTCAACACGTGATAGCTGTCGTCGACAAAAAAGGTTTCCACCTTGCGCGAAGAGATGTGTTTGAGCACGTAGTGTGCATTCTTGACGCTGGCCATGTCATCCTCGTTGGCATGTACGATCAGGGTTGGCGCATGTACCCCCGGGAGAGCTTTTCGCGTTGCGCGAATCAGCCGGATGCTTTCGTGGATGGTCACCGCCGGAGTGCGGAAAATACCGACTTTCTCGGCAGCCTGTGCGTCGCGATTGGTCAGCACCGTATGTACCATGGCTCGCGTGCGCTCGCACTTGATGCCGTAGGGGGCGGTTTCCTTCCAGGAGACAAGATAGCGCAATGGACTGTAGAGCACCACGGGCAGCAGCCATTTGCGTCGCTGGTGCGGCATGTTCCAGCCATCGTAGAAAAAGGTGGTGGACAGCAGTCCAAGACCGGCAACGCGCGAACCCTTCTCTTCCGCCAGTTTGAGCGCCATCAGCGCGCCCATCGACAGGCCTGTCACATAGACGCGTTCGTGTGTCAGCTTGAGCGCCTCGAAGGCCTGCTCGACAGTCTTGTACCAGTCCTGCCATTTCGAGCGCTTGAGCGCGCCGATGCTGCCGCAATGGCCGGCCAGTTGCGGGCACATCACGCTGAAGCCCTGCCGGCCCAGCCGCTTGGACACGGCGCGCATTTCCGTCGGCGTTCCGGTGAGCCCATGCACCAGCAGCACGGCATCGTCGCCATGCTTTTCATAGAAGCCCGTGGCCCCCAATTGCTGCTGTATGGCTAAAGACATAAGGCGCAGCTTACACCGCGCCGCAGCGACGCAGCACTATTTCGAGCAGGGTTATCCCGAGATCGATTTCCTCCTCGGTAATCAGCAAGGAGGGTGCCAGGGTAATGACGTTCTTGTAGTAGCCGCCGATGTCGAGCACCAGGCCATACTTCTTGTCGCCCACCAGCAGGTCGCCCTTGAGGCCTTCGTTGAAAACGCGATCCGCAAGTTTCCGGCTGGGAGTGAAGCCGTCGGCTTCGCACAGTTCGATGCGCAGGGCCATGCCGATGCCGCTGACGTCGCCCACGACTTTCCAGCGTCTCTTGAGTTCCTCTATCTTCTTCAGGAAATAGGCCCCCCGGGCGCGAATTTCCGGCTCGAAATCCTTTTCCTGGGTCATGCGCAGCACTTCCAGCGCACAGGCCGTTCCCAGTGGGTTGGAGGCAAAGGTGGAATGGGTCGAACCGGGCGGGAATTTTTCCGGGTTGATCAGTTCCTCACGGGCCCAGATGCCGGAAATCGGATTGAGGCCATTGGTGATGGCCTTGCCGAAAATGAACACGTCCGGAACGATGCCGAAGTTTTCCCACGACCACAGCTTGCCCGTGCGATAGACACCCATCTGGATTTCATCGACGACCAGCAGGATGTTGCGTTCCTTGAGTGTTTTGGCGAGTTTCTGCATGTAGCCCTCGGGCGGCACGACGTAGCCGCCGGTGCCCTGGATGGTCTCGATGTAAAAGGCTCCGAATTCGCATTCGCCGACCTTGTCATCCCAGAACGAGTTGTATTCGGTTTCGAACAGGCGCTCGAACTCATGATGGCAGTAGGTGTTGCAGCTTTCCACTTTCATGCCGTAGGGGCAGCGGAAGCAGTAGGGGAAGGGTACGAAGTGGGCGCGGTCGGCAAAGTGCCCGTAGCGGCGACGGTAGCGGTAGCTCGAGGTGATTGCCGAAGCGCCCAGGCTGCGACCGTGGTAGCCGCCCATGAAGGCGAACTGCATCGTCTTGCCGGTGTGGTTGCGCACGATCTTGAGCGAATCATCCACCGCCTGCGCGCCGCCGACGTTGAAATGCACGCGACCCTTGACGCCGTACTTCTCCTCGATGTAGCTGCACAGGGTCTCGGCCAGTTCGACCTTCTCCTTGTGCAGGTACTGGCAGGCCAGTTGCGGCAGGGTGTCGATCTGGCGCTTGAGCGCGTCGCTCAGGCGCTGATTCTTGTAGCCGAAGTTGACGGCCGAATACCACATCTGCAGGTCGAGATACGGCGTGTTGTCCTCGTCGTACAGATAACTTCCATTGCAGGAAGCGAACACCTTGGGCGGATCGGCGTAATGCACGGTGTCGCCGTAGGAACAGTAGCGCGCGTCCTTTTCCAGCAGGGTCAGGTTTTTTCGGTCCATGGGTGATCCGGGTAAGGCGGTCAGGGCTTCCGTTCAGGCGACAAGGGAAAGTCTTTCGGGAGGATGCACATCCCATTTTCTTACGACCGCCAGTACGTCGGCGAAGCTGTCGAAGGGAATGTGCTCGATGCCCTGCTCCTCGCAATATCGGCGCAGGGATTTCTTGGCGAACACGATATCGGCGCGGTGCGCCAGGCAAGTATCGGACTTGCCGTCGCCGATCAGCACCATCGGCCCGCCCAGAGGCTGCGCCAGGTCGCGCGCCACGGCGCATTTGCAGACGCCGTTGCCGGCCGCGCAATGGGTGTCGAGATGAGGAAAGGAGATGTCGATTCCGTTTGCGACGTAATGCAGCCGGTTGGCAAATACCGGGATGTTGGGCAGTCCGGCCTTGTGCGTGGCGATTTGAATCGGGTGATCCAGGCCGTCGCTGACGATGGCCACGGCGGCATGCCGGCACACATGATGGTAGAAGGGCAGGAAGGACGCATCGAGTTCGATGGACTGAAAGAATTCTTCCAGCGTTTCCCTGCTGGCCCGGACCATGCGAATCTGCTGTCCCATGCACTCCACCGCAGTAATGTGTCCCAGCAACCATTTCTGCTCGACATCCTTCCATGCGGCAGGCGCGAACTGCTCGAGGAGCGTGTCGACCGTATCCTTTCGCGCCAGAGTGCCATCAAAATCGATAACAAATAACATTTGTGTGTAGATATCTATCTGATGCGACGGAGTTCCGCCGTACCGGTTATGGGAATCGAGAGCATTTTTGCAGGCAGTTTCCGGCGTGGAGCCGCGCGGTCCTCATTCTGTTTTTTTTCGTGCGGCAGTCGGGCGACATGATAACCCATCCGTGCCTTTGGGCTGGGCATGGCTACCGCTTGTCAGGCAAAGCACACGTTGCCGCGAAAGCCTGCGCCATTTTGATTTATGCTGTCCATACGGAGACAGGGGAAATCAGGTGACGCCATGATCGATAACGAAGACCGTCAGCATCTCGAACACGCCAATTTGTTCGCCAACGTCAGCCTGGAAAGCATCGAGCACCTGCTCGACCACTGCCATCGCCTGAACCTGGAACGAGGCGAGCACCTGCTCGAAGCTGGTGCGGCCAACAGCCACCTGTATCTGGTTCTTGACGGCGAGTTGCGCGTTTATCTGAACGATCGCAGCTTGCCTGCGCATGCGGTGTTCGGTGCCGGCGATTGCGTCGGCGAGATGTCGCTGCTGGATGGTCAGGCCGCCTCGGCCCTGGTGCTGGCGGCAAAGGACACGCGACTCCTGGTGGTGCCACAGGAGGTGCTCTGGTCGCTGGTGGATTGCTCCCACGGCGTGGCGCGCAACCTCCTGGCCATCCTTTCCGGGCGCATGCGCGACAACAATCAGGCGCTGGTTTCCGCTCAGAGCCAGAGTCTCGAATTCGAACACGCAGTGAGCGTGGATGCGCTGACCGGGATCCACAACCGACGCTGGGCGCTTGAGGCCTTTCCGCGGGCCATCGCCCGCTGCGAGCGCGACGGCGACCCACTCTGCCTGGTCATCGCCGACATCGATTTTTTCAGGCGTTTCAATGAGCGCTTCGGCCACCTCGCCGGCGATGCCGTGTTGCGTCGCATGGCGCGCCGCCTGGTCGACGGTTTGCGCCCCCAGGACCTGATTGTCCGCTACGGCGGTGAGGAATTCTTGATCCTGCTGCCGCATACGAGCCTGGATGAGGCTCTGCCGATCGCCGAGCGTTTGCGCGAAATGGTGGCGATCGGTAGCGGGCTGCCGACGGGTGAGGGTGTGACGCTCAGTTGCGGTGTGGCCCAGATGTTCCGCGGCGAATCGCTCGACGAACTGGTTTCCCGCGTTGATGCCGCCTTGCGGCGCGCCAAGGAAGACGGCCGCGACCGGGTTGAAGTCGCCGGTTGAAGGGCAGCAGGGGCTGCCGAGCGTTTCCTAGCCCGTCCCGCCCACCGTCAGCCCATCGATACGTACCGTCGGCTGGCCCACGCCGACCGGCACGCTCTGGCCTTCCTTGCCGCAGGTGCCGACGCCAGAATCGAGGGCCATGTCGTTGCCTATCATCGAAACGCGCATCATCGCCTCGGGACCACTGCCGATCAGCGTGGCGCCCTTGACCGGCGTGGTGATCCTGCCGTTCTCGATCAGGTAGGCCTCGGCGGTTGAAAAGACGAATTTGCCGCTGGTGATATCCACCTGGCCGCCGCCGAAGTTCGCGGCATAGAGGCCCTTCTTCACCGACTTGATGATCTCTTCGGGATCGTGGCTGCCATTGAGCATCGTGGTGTTGGTCATGCGCGGCAGCGGCAGGTGGGCAAAGGACTCGCGGCGGCCGTTGCCGGTTGGACCGACATTCATCAGGCGCGCGTTCAGCGTATCCTGCAGGTAGCCGACGAGAATACCGTCTTCGATCAATACGGTACGCTGCGTCGGGTTGCCTTCGTCATCGATGGTCAGGGAGCCGCGGCGGTCGGCAATCGTGCCATCGTCCACCACGGTGACGCCTTTCGCCGCTACACGCTGGCCGATGCGCCCGGCAAAGGTGGAACTTCCCTTGCGGTTGAAGTCGCCTTCGAGGCCGTGGCCGACTGCTTCGTGGAGCAGGATGCCGGGCCAGCCGGGGCCCAGTACTACCGTCATCTCGCCGGCCGGAGCAGGCTTGGCGGCAAGATTGACGCTGGCCTGATGCACGGCGCGCGTGGCGTAGTCATGCAGCACGGCATCGGTGAAATAGGCGTAGTCGAAGCGCCCGCCACCACCCGCGGAACCCTGCTCGCGGCGCCGGGCAGTGCCAGCCCCGTCCTCCATGATGACGGAAATGGAAATGCGCACCAGCGGTCTCACGTCGGCCGCCATGCGGCCATCGGAGCGGGCCACCAGCACTACTTCCCAGGTGCCGGCGATGCTGGCCATGACTTCCTTGACCCGGGGGTCTGCGGCGCGCGCCATGGCTTCGAGGCGTTCCAGCAGTTTCACCTTGGCGGCATCGTCGAGCGACGCGATGGGATCGTTCGCCGCGTAGAGTGCGGTCGGCTGCTTGCTGCGACTCAGCAGCGGCGCAAGGCGCTGGGCGCCCGCGGCGGCAATTGCGCGGGTGGTGCCTGCTGCTGCACTGAGCGCGGCCAGGCTGATGTCGTCGGAGTAGGCAAAGGCGGTTTTTTCGCCGGACAGCGCGCGCACGCCGACGCCCTGTTCGATATTGAAACTGCCGGATTTGACGATGCCTTCTTCCAGGCTCCAGGCCTCGGAGCGGGCGTACTGAAAATACAGGTCGGCGTAATCGACGTGATTGCCGAACAGTTGACCGAACACGCGCTCAAGCAGGTGCGGCGCCAGGCCGTGGGGCTTGAGCAGGATTTGTTCAGCGATCTCGAAGTGGGGAATGGGGCTGGCGGGAGCGTTCATGGCTGTCCTCGTGGAATTTTTTACAGTATGCGGTGTTTCAGCGCCGGCAGACTGGCCCTGATGTCGACAATGCGCTGGTGGTCGAGTTCGCCGACGACCACGCCCTCCCCCTTTTCCATGCGAGCCAGCACTTCGCCCCAGGGGTCGATGACCATGCTGTTGCCGTGGGTCATGCGTCCGTTGGGGTGCTGGCCGCCTTGTGCCGCAGCCAGGACATAACACTGGTTCTCCACGGCGCGGGCGCGCAGCAGCATTTCCCAGTGGGCGCGGCCGGTGGTTTCGGTGAATGCGGCGGGCAGCACCAGCAAATCGATCGGGTTTGGTAACTGAGCCATGGCGCGGAAGAGTTCCGGAAAGCGCAGGTCATAGCAGATGGCGATGCCGATGCGTCCGAGTGGCGAGTCGAATGCCACGACCTGATCGCCGCGTTCTATGGTGGCGGCTTCGTCGTAAGCTTCGTCTCCCTTCCTGAAGCCAAACAGATGGATCTTGTCGTAACGCGCCTCCCGACGACCTTGCGGATCAAACACCAGACAGCTGTTGCGCAGCTTGGCGGGGTTGTCGGCCATTAGCGGAATGGAGCCGCCGACCAGCCACAGGCCGTGCCGGCGCGCAGCCTGAGCCAGAAAATCCTGGATCGGGCCGTCGCCATCCACCTCGCGTGCCGCGAGTCGGTCCGCATCCGTGGCGCCGATCAGCGGAAAATATTCCGGCAGGGCGACAAGCTGCGCGCCGGCCGCCGCCGCCTCGGCGATCAGGCGGCCGGCGGTAGTCAGATTGGGCGCCACGTCCGGTCCCGAAATCATCTGTACTGCGGCGATCTTAGTTACGGCCGCTACGCTTAACGCCGATGAATCTGGCGTTAGCCTCCACTGATACTTCGTATTCATTTCTTTTCCTCGGTTTTCGGTTGCGCCTGGCCCAGTTTTTCCACTTTCGGGTCGGCCCAGCTTCCGCTCACCGCGTACTCGAAGGCAAAGGCCTGATCGAGCGGGTCTTTGAGTATTTTTTGTGCAGCCCAGACTACCACTCCGGCGATCGGGTTGGCGATCATGGCGCCGACCGCAATCGATTCGCCCACTGCGGGTTGCACGCGCACCTTGAGGTTCTGCGTTTCCGCGCCGAGATTGACCGCGCCGCTCATCAAAACCTTTGCCGACGGCCCCTGTATCTGCAGTTCTTTCGTCTCCATCACGCCGCGCGTGACGGCAAACTGGCCGCCGATGTTGTCGAAGGCAAATCCTTCGCTGAAGATATCCCGAAAATCGAGCGTAACGCGGCGCGGCAGGGATTGCAGGCTTAGGATTCCGAGCAGGCGGCCGACACCCGGCTCGAGCTTGATGAACTGTCCGCCGGACGCATCGAGCTTGAGGCTGCCATTCAGGGTCGGATAGTCAATCGTGAAGGGTGAGCCGTTCCATGACAGGTTGCCGGCAAGGTTGGCGTTGCCGCGCCTTACCGTGTCCGGGTAGCCAATGCGCGCCAGAAGTTTTTCGATGCTTTTTGCATTGAGTTTGAATTCGATGCGGGTATCAGGCTGGGTGGGGCTGGGACGCCAGCGCCCGGTGGCTTCGAGGGCGCCGTCGTCGTTTTTCGCATCGACCCTGGTGTTCCAGTAGCCTTCACGATTTTCCGCCGCGATGCGCACGGTGCCGAGCGCACGGTCCTTGAACGAAAGCTGGTCGACCGTGATGTCGAGCGCGGGAATCCGGTCGATGACTTCGCTGGCCTTCGCCTGCAGGACTGCCGGTGCGGCGACGGATTCAGGAATCGAGAACTGGGCAATGCGCCCGGACAGCTTGCCGCTGCCGGCACTGTTCCATTCAAAGTTGCCGGCCAGTTCGCGGCTCTTCAGTTCGAAGCGTGTGCTGGTGGCACCCTCGGCCCGGCTGCCGTTGATGCGTACTTCATGGAAGTTCTTGTCCAGCATCCCCAGCTCGGCGGTGCGCAAATCGAACTGCACGGCGGGCAGGGGAGGGTGCGCCGATTCGCTTTGCGCACTGCCGTTGCCCTGGCTGACCAGCAGGCTGCGCCAGAAATCGGCATTGATGCGCGGCAGGTTCACGGCGACCACCAGGCTGCGCTCCGGCAGGCCGGTGCTGACATCACCCACTGCCAGCAAGCCGCGCGTGATGACGGGTGGATTGACGTCGTGGCGGCGCACTATCTGAAAACGCAAGGCGCGACCAAGGCTGATGTCGAACATGTCCTGCGCCGCGCCAGGAGTCACCGGCCGCGCTGCCGCCGCCGTGGTTGGCGCTTTGGCCACCGCGCCACGGGCGCCGGCATTTGTTTCGTTGGCGGCGCCCGCCCTTGTTCCGGTGCGTGCCGTGGTATCAGGCGGCGGCTTGCGTTCGAAGCTGAAGGCCAGTGCATCGGTGGCCGACTTGTTGAAGGGTTCAGGCAGGCTCGATGAAAGTCCGATCAGATTTGACGTCAGTTTCACTTCTGCCGACTTCTTCCTGACGCGCACGCTGCCGGTCCATTTCACGCTGCCCGCCAGATGATCGAACACGGGTTGCGGGAACTGGCGCCGCAGCGTTGCGATGCTCACGTCGCCGCTGGCGTTGACCTGGACATTGCCGTCTCCCGCCGTCTTCACATCGACGTTCAGCGGAGAGCCCAGCAGGGTGCCGCGAATGCCTCGCGCCTCGAGATGATCTGCAGAAAAGCGCAAAGCCCCCCGTACGTCGGCCAGGGGAGGCAGATCATTGTCTACCGTCAGGCGGTTGTCGTCGAAGCGATAGCTGCCGTCGACCTTCGAATTCGTCATCCGGCGCAATGGCAGGCTGAGCTTGAGATCGAGTTCGCCGTTGCCTTCGGCCCTCATGTCCTCGGTGAAATGCTCGATGCGCTCGCCGACCGGGCTGGCCTCGATGAAGCGCAGGAACTCCGCTGTCGGTCCTGCAGCCTTGCCGGTAACGGAGAGCGCTTCCTCCACCTGCTCGATATCTGCAATCTCGGCGCGCACCTCGCGCAGGCCGACGCCGAATATCTTGCCGCTGTTGCCGGTGATCAGCATGCGCGCACCCTCGAACAGCAATTCGCCTTCGATATCGTTGATCTCCGGCCAACTGGCAGCGTAGCGCAGGCTGGCATCGCGAAACTTGCCGCGCACCGTAAATACTCCGCCCTTGCCGCCACGGAAAGGAAACTCGCGCAAGTCACCGCGCAACTTCAGTGTCGTGTCGGTGGCCTTGCCGCCAATGATCGCGGCTCGCAACCAGTTGCGCACGTCTTTGCCCACGGCCAGGGGCATGTAGCGCCAGACGGCGTCACCGCTGCCGCGCGTGAGGCGGGCGTCGAGGTCAAGAGCGCCCGGCCCGCCGTCCAGGGCACGCCAGCTGCCGCTGGCTTCGCCGGCGGCATCCTTGTTGTGGAAGGAAGCCTTGTGCAGATTCACGCGCAAACCATCGGCGTCGCTGGTGCCGGTGCGCCAGTCCAGGTCGGCGGCGAACGCCTCGAGTTCCAGCTTCGGATCGGCAAATACGGTGGGCAGCTGGAAAGCGGCCCGTTGGCCGTCGAGCAGCAGGGTGCCTTTCTTGTCGTTGCCATCGATGCGGCCATTGATTCCGGAAATGCCCGGAACGGGCCCCAGGGTAGTGAGCCCGAGGCCTTCAAAGCGACTCTTGATGCTCCATGTTTGAAGCCCCCCGGGGTTTTCGGGCGCTCCTTTCCAGTCCAGCTTCAGGTCGAAAACTCTGCCGCGGGGTGCGTGGCGCGCCAGGCGGGCACGGGTTGCGTCGTCCAGCGGCAAGTGGGCGGCGAGACGCGCCAGGGCGTCGAGGTCGAGACCGTTGGCACTGGCCGTTCCCTGCGGCGGACGGTTGGCCGCCGCCTCCTTCCAGGCAATTTTCAGGTCCGTGGGTTGCAGCGACAGGCCGTCCAGGGTTGCCAGCGTGAAATGTTTTAGTTCGGCTTCAAAGCCATCGTCGAGGCGGCGTCCTGCCAGGCGTCCCTCAAGCCGGAGCAGGTCGAGCTCGGGCAGATCGGGGCGCAGCTGCAGGCGCACGTTGGCCAGGCGAACATCGGCAGTGGTCGAGACCAGCTGCTTGTGGGCAAATCCCAGCCACAGCCTCAGGGCGCCGCTGCCTTGCGGCAAGGCAACCGGATAGTCGACCCAGGTGCGCCAGCCAGCGAGGTCGGCGTAGTCGAGCTCGGCGTAGACCTCGCCCTTCCAGACATCGAGCTGGTCAAGATCCCGCCCCGTGAAATCGCCGCGGATGTCGATCCGTGCCGCCAGCTGGCGCGGGGGTTCGGCGGTCAAGCCAAAGCGGTGGCGGCTGCCGCTGTTGTCGAGTTGCAGGTTCAGGTGTTTCAGTTCAAGCGGCGGTGCGGCGCGCAACTCGTCCTGCCAGGCGATGCTGGCATCGCGAATGATGACGCGATCCTGCGCCAGCAACCAGTCGGTAAAGTCGTCTTCGTCGCCTGCCTGGGGCGTGATTTCCAGCCCGGCGGCAAAGAAACGGCCCTTGTCGTCGCGGCGCAACAGCAGCGTCGGCGCGTTCAACTCCAGCCGCGCCAGACGCAGCTGGAAATGCCACAGCGAGCTCCAGGCCAGTTCGGCTTCGACCTGATCGAAACCCAGCGCACGACGTCCCTGCGTGTCGCGAATCTCGAAGCCTTCGAGGTTCAGCGCGGGACGCAGTCCGGCCCAATGCGCCTCTATCCTGCGAATGCCGACCGGGCGGTTGACTGCCGCGCTGATCATTTGTTCGACATCGCCGCGGTAGCTTTCGATCTGCGGCAGGATCGCGTAGCGCAAGGCCAGCAGCAACAGGGCGAAGGCGAAGTAGCCCAGCGTCATCGTCCACAGCAGCACGCGCAGCAGAACCCCCAGCCAGGGGCGGGCTTGAGGCAGGCGACGCAGGCGGGAAAGCAGCTGGGAAATGATGGAGGGGCTCGTGGGAGGCGCGCCTTTGCCCAAGCTAAAATGGGCATATAGCGCAGAACATACAAATTCTAACCGATGCCCTCCCTCCCCGATATCGTTGAAACATCCCGTTACCTCGCGCGCCTGCTCGCTGCAAAGCCGGTGCTGGCGGCTGAAGTCGAATCTTCCCTGGGTCAGCCGGTTACTGCGGCCGAGTTGTCGGCGTGGCTCGCCGCGCAACCGGTTAGCGAAGACAATCTCAAGCCGGTTCTGCGGCAACTCAAGCAGCGGGCATACGCACGGATAGCCGCGCGCGATCTGGCAGGTCTGGCGCCACTGTCGGAAGTGACGGAATGCATGACCCTGATCGCCGAACTGGCGGTGAGGAAGGCGGTGGAGGTGCTCGGCGCCGGTCTCATTGAACGCTACGGTACGCCGCGCGGCACCGATGGTGCGAGGCAGGAAATCATTGTGATCGGCATGGGCAAGCTCGGCGGGCGAGAGCTGAACGTGTCTTCCGACATTGACCTGATTTTTGTTTACCCGGAGGATGGAGACACCGATGGGGCGCGCTCAATTTCCAACTTCGAGTTCTTCACCCGGCTTGGACGCAGCCTGATCAACGCCATTGCCGAGGCGACGGAAGACGGCCAGGTGTTTCGCGTCGATATGCGCTTGCGGCCCAATGGCGATTCCGGGCCGCTGGTTTGCTCCTTCGAGATGCTGGAGAACTACTTCATCACCCAGGGCCGCGAATGGGAGCGCTATGCCTGGATCAAGGCGCGGCCCCTGACGGGAGACCGCCACGACGACCTTGAGAAAGTCCGTCATCCCTTCGTCTTTCGGAAATATTTCGATTTCGGCGCCATCAACGCAATGCGCGGACTGCATGCGCAGATTCGCCGCGAGGTAGCGAAGAAGGACATGGCCGACAACGTCAAGCTCGGCCCCGGCGGCATTCGTGAAATCGAATTCATCGCCCAGGTGTTCCAGTTGATTCGGGGCGGGCGCGATATGCCCCTGCAGGTCAAGCCGACGCTGACGGTGCTGAAGCTACTGGCCGAGCGCGGCATTCTGGGACTCGATGCCGTCGTCGAGCTCACCTCGGCCTATAACTTTCTGCGCCGTCTCGAACATCGGCTGCAATATCTCGACGACGCCCAGACGCACAGCCTGCCGACGGGCTTCGATGATCGCCAGCGTGTGGCCAGGGCGATGGGTTTTGCCAGCTTCGAGGCGCTGCTCGAAGAACTGGACGACCATCGTGCCGCAGTGTCCCGTCACTTCGAGCAGGTGTTTGCAGATCCGAATCACGGCCAGCATGCCCTGGCGGCGCTTTGGCAAGACGCCGGCAGCGGTGACCACGACGACAGTTTCGAGGCCCTGGGCTACCGCAATCCGCCCGCCGCCGCCCAGCGCATGGCGGCGCTGCGTGCCGGACCGCTCTACCAGCAGATGTCGCAGGATATCCGCAGCCGTTTCGATGTACTCGTGCCGCGCCTGATCGAGGCGGCCGCGGCGCTGCCGAATCCGGATGAAACGCTGTCGCGCGGCGTCGACCTGCTCGAGTCGATTTCACGGCGCGCGGCCTATCTGGCTCTGCTGCAGCAGTATCCGCAGGCGCTGCAGAAAGTGGCGCAACTGGTCAGCAGTTCGAGCTGGGCGGCAAGCTACCTGCAGCGCCACCCGATCCTGCTCGACGAACTGCTGGACCCGCGCCTGCTCGACGCCGTGCCCGACTGGACGGCCTTCCGCACCCAGCTGGCGAGGCGACTGGCGGAACTGGAACCCGACACCGAGCAGCAGATGGACACCCTGCGCGAAGTTCATCACGCCCAGGTCTTCCGCCTGCTGACGCAGGACGTCGCCGGCCTGCTGACCGTTGAAAAGCTGGCCGACCATCTTTCGGAACTGGCCGACATCCTGCTCGATGCCGCGATCAGCGGTGCCTGGAGGAAGATAGCCCGGCGCCACATCGAGGCGCCGCGATTCGCCGTCATCAGCTACGGCAAGCTGGGCGGGAAGGAGCTCGGTTACGCTTCCGACCTCGACCTGGTGTTCCTGTTCGACGATCCGGCGCCCGAGGCCGGTGAAAACTACGGGCGGCTTGGCACCCGGCTCAACACCTGGCTGTCGGCGCAGACTTCGGCCGGGCAATTGTTCGAGACCGACCTGCGGCTGAGGCCCAACGGCGACTCGGGCCTGGCCGTGAGTTCCATGGAGTCCTTCCGCAAGTACCAGCTCGAATCGGCCTGGGTCTGGGAGCACCAGGCCCTGACCCGTGCCCGTTTCTCGGCCGGGGATCGCGCCGTGGGCGAGGCCTTCGAGCGCATCCGCTGCGAAGTGCTGCGTCAGCAGCGCGATCTGACCAAGCTGCGCGCCGACATCGTCGAGATGCGGCAAAAGATGGTCGACGCCCACGGCACAAAGGGCGACGAGCGTGAACGCATATTCGATCTCAAGCATGACCCCGGCGGACTGGTCGATGTCGAGTTCATCGTCCAGTATCTGGTACTCGGCTATTCGCATCAGCACGCCGAACTCACCGGCAACCTGGGCAACATCGCCCTGCTGAAAATCGCCGCCGGCCTTTGCCTGATCCCAGCCGATCTGGCGGAAACCGTGCGCAACGCCTACCGTGATTACCGCCGCATGCAGCACGCCTTGCGCCTGAACGGCGCAAGGCCGCGGGTGGCGCCGGACCTGGTGCAGCAGAGGGTGGAAGCGGTGCGCGCGTTATGGCGTGTCGTGTTTTGATGCCGGGCAAGGATGATGCAAGTTTGCGCAAAATCGTTCTGAGGACATCGTTACCAGTCGTTCAACGTAGTGTCGCGGGTTTGCGGCGAGTAGAGAGCGTGGTAACATTGTGCTTACAAGAGTCTCGGAGGTAAATTGACATGCACGTATCGATAAGGAAAATGGGAAATTCCCAGGGGGTGCTGATTCCCAAGCCGATTCTGGCGCAGGTCGGTCTGGAAGAGGTTGCCGACCTGCGAGTGAATAATGGCGTGATCGAGATTCGGCCGGTCAAGCGCAATCTCCGCGAAGACTGGGCCAAGGATAGCCAGCGCATTGCCGCGGCCGGCGATGATGCGCTGGTGTGGCCGGAATTCGGCAACGAAGGCGATGCGGAGTTGGTTTGGTGAATCCGTCGAAGGTAAGAACCGGAGAGGTATGGCTCGCCTGCCTCGATCCCACCGTCGGCAGTGAGATACAGAAGACCCGGCCCTGCGTGATCATATCGCCGGGCGAGATGCATGATTACCTGCGCACGGTGATCGTCGCCCCGATGACCACCGGCTCCCGTGCCGCCGGGTTTCGCATTCCGATCACCTTCCAGGGGAAATCCGGCTTGATCCTGCTGGATCAAATCCGGACGCTGGACAAGTCGCGATTGGTGAAGCGGGTGGGAGCGGTTCATCCCGCGACCTTGGAGAAAGCCCTGCGCACCTTGCAGGCCGTATTCGAACCAGCCTGACCTGGTTAATTCCTGAACTGGTGCTCGCCAATCAAATGCCCGGCCAGTTCTCCGACTTCTATCAGAGCCTCGATGCCGACCCCGTCAAGCGGGGCACGCAGTTCGAGCACTTCGTCAAATGGTTTCTGAAGGCTGACCCGGAATGGTCGACGCAAGTTGATCAGGTGTGGCTCTGGCACGAATACCCGGATCGCTGGGGTGCCGACTGCGGCATTGATCTCGTGTTTCGGCACAAGAACGGCGAACACTGGGCCGTGCAAGCCAAGTGCTATTCACCTGACCACGACATCACCAAGCATGATGTCGACAAATTCCTCAGCGAGTCGAACCGGCCAGGCATCAAGCACCGCCTGTTGATTGCCACTACCGATCGCATCGGCGGCAACGCCCGGCAGGTCTGCGACGCGCAGGAAAAGCCCGTCATACGTTTTCTGCTCTCCGACTTTGAACGTGCCGCGCTGGACTATCCCGCCAACTTTGCCGCACTTCCGCAAGCCAAACGCAAAGCGCGTCCCGAGCCCCGCGACCACCAGAATGAAGCCATCGCCGCCGTGGTGCAAGGGCTGCAAACCGCCGATCGCGGCCAGCTCATCATGGCCTGCGGCACAGGCAAAACCTACGTCACGCTCTGGATCAAGGAGCTGCTTGCCGCGCAAACGACCCTGGTACTGGTGCCGTCATTGGGGCTGCTCTCCCAACTGCTGCACGAATGGACCTTCGCCGCCGCTACCCCGTTTGAAGTGCTGTGCGTCTGTTCCGATCAAACCGTCGGCGCCAAGGGCAGCGACGAAGCCATCCACAGCGTTGCTGACCTCGCCTTTCCCGTAACATCGGCTGCCAACGAAGTAAGGCGCTTTCTCGGCGGCGCAGGCAACCGCGTGGTTTTCTCCACCTACCAGTCGTCCTCGGTCATCGCCGCAGCCCAATCCGACCAAGCGATTCCGGCGTTTGATCTGGTTGTGGCGGACGAAGCCCACCGTTGCGCAGGCAAGGTTGGCAGCGACTTCACGGCGGTACTCGACAACGCACAGATACGCAGCGCCAAAAGACTGTTTGCCACTGCCACCCCGCGCACTTACACCAGCAACGTCAGGAAGGCTGCCGAAGAGCGCGGCGTCGAAGTGGTCGGCATGGACAACGCCGCCCTGTTTGGCGAAGTGCTGTATGCCCTGCCGTTTGGCAAGGCCATCGAAAGAAAACTGCTCACCGATTACCGCGTCGTCATCATCGGCGTGGACGACCCGACCATTGCGCAGTGGATCGCAAATCGCGAACTGGTCAGCACCGACACCGGCATCGAAACAGACAGCGAATCGCTCGCCGCCCAGATCGGCCTGCTCAAGGCCATCAGGGACTACGACCTCAAGCGCGTCATCAGCTTCCACAGCCGCGTCAGTCGCGCCGAAGCCTTTACCACCGACCTCCGGCAAATCATGGCGTGGATAGGCGACGAACATCACCCCAGCGGAAGCCTGCGCACTGATTTCGTCTCCGGCAACATGCTCGCCAGCAAACGCAAGATCAAACTCGACCAACTCAAGGCCCTGAGCGCAGACGAACGCGGCGTGCTGAGCAATGCGCGCTGCCTGTCCGAAGGTGTGGATGTGCCCTCGCTGGATGGCGTGGCCTTCATCGATCCGCGCAGCAGCCAGGTGGACATCATCCAGGCCGTGGGTCGTGCGATTCGCCTGAGTCCGGACAAGAAGGCCGGCACCATCGTTCTGCCGGTGTTCATCTCCGCCGGGGAAAATGCCGAAGAGACCATTGAAGCGAGCCATTTCAAGCCCATCTGGGATGTGCTGAATGCTCTCAAAGCGCATGACGATGTACTGGCTGCCGAACTCGATCAGATCAGAACCGAGCTAGGCAGGAAGCCGGGTACAGGCATCAGTGCCGACGGACTGCGCAAGATCACTATTGATCTGCCGGCCACGGTGGATGCGAGTTTTGGCAGCGCACTGCGCACTTATCTGGTCGAGCAAGCCACTGCGCCTTGGAACTTCTGGTTTGGGTTGTTGCAAGCGTTCTCCGAGCGGGAGGGACACTGTCTTGTGCCCGCGTTGTACAAGACAGCAGAGGGATATCGTCTTGGCAGTTGGGTAAATACCCAGCGAACAAATAAGGACCAACTGCTGCCAGAGCGCAAAGCTCGACTGGACGCATTAGCGGACTGGGTTTGGGATGCAGTTTCCGAGCAGTGGGAAGAAGGATTCCGTCATATCAAGGAATTCGCAGATCGAGAAGGGCATTCCAAGGTTTCCCAAGGTAGGAAAACGACAAGCGGGTATGAGCTCGGCCGTTGGATATCTAAGCAGCGAGGAAACAAAGGCACCATGTCATCAGAGCGCAAAGCACGGCTTGAAGCGTTGCCCGGATGGAGTTGGGAGGCTCGGGCAGATAATTGGGAAGAAAGATTCTTCTATCTCAAAGAATTTGCAGATCGAGAGGGGCATGCCAAGGTCCCTCCGCAATATACGACTCCAGATGGACATCGGCTTGGTTTATGGGTAAGCAACCAACGAGCAAGAAGAGGCAACACGTCTTTGGAGCGCAAAGCACGGCTGGAAGCCTTACCCGGTTGGAGCTGGAATACCTTATCGGATATGTGGGAAGAAGGATTTCATCATCTGAAGAAATTCACTGATCGAGAGGGGAGCGCGAAGACTCCTTATAGCTACAAAACGGCAGAGGGATATCGACTCGGTCAGTGGGTTGGTGTTCAACGAAGAACAAAAAACAAATTGTCACCTGAACAAAAAGCACGACTTGAACAATTGCATGGTTGGGTTTGGGATGCAATTTCCGAGCAGTGGGAAGAAGGATTCCGTCATCTCAAGGAATTCGAAGTTAGAGAGAGGCATTGTCTAGTACCTGCGTTATACAAAACTGCCGATGGATATCGACTCGGTAGCTGGGTCGGTACCCAACGGACGACAAAGGACGATATGTTAGCGGAGCGAAAGGCACGATTGGAAGCACTGGCTGGTTGGAGTTGGGATCCTTTTGCAGATGGATGGGAAAATGAGCTTCCCCCGAAATTTCGTCTTCCAAGAGATGGGGTATAACGCCCCGGCAAATTGGAAGGAGAAGCGAAGTTGAAGAAGATACCGAAGCAGGAGTACACACCGGAGTTCAGGGAACTGTCGGTGAAACGAGTGAAGGC
>JAPLQY010000109.1 GCA_026399475.1 Rhodocyclales bacterium | reverse complement strand
GGCCGCCGAAAAGGCCGCCATGATGAGCGCATTCGTGGCCAACGAGATTCATCTGCTGGTGGCCACCACGGTGATCGAAGTCGGCGTCGACGTGCCGAACGCGAGCCTGATGGTGATCGAGCATGCCGAGCGCTTCGGTCTCGCACAACTGCATCAGTTGCGCGGCCGCGTCGGGCGCGGCACGGCCCAGTCGGCCTGCATCCTGCTCTACGCGCAGCCGCTGGGCGAACTCGCCCGGGCGCGGCTGAAAGTCATTTTCGAAAGCAGCGACGGCTTCGAGATCGCCCGCGAGGACCTGCGCCTGCGCGGCCCCGGCGAATTCATCGGCGCGCGCCAAAGCGGCCTGCCCTTGCTGCGCTATGCCGACCTCGAAGACGAAGCGCTGGTCGAGCAGGCGCGCGCCGTGGCGGAAGCCATGCTGCGCGACGAGCCGCAGCGCGCCGAGGCGCATCTGCAGCGCTGGCTGGGCGGCCGCGAGGAATTGCTCAAGGCCTGAGGATCGTCTCGCCGTGCCGGTCACGAAGAGTCAATGGGGCAGATTCCACCAAGCGAACGCCCGCTTGATATTCCATTCGATTGGCAGCAAGATGCCGTCATCGAAAAACATCGCCGGGTTATGCAGCAGGCCGTCAGCGAAACCCTGCAAATTTGCTGTTCAATTGACGTAGCTCTTTCACCAAATACGGAGCACATATGCCCAGCAAAGCACGAATAGCACTCGACGAAAACCTTAAGGATGTTGCGGCACTACTCAAAATTCATGAGGCAAAAGGCGGTGTTGCGCCGGGTAGGCGATTTGGGCTGGAGGTACTAAACAAGTCCGCGATTGTCCTGATCACCTCTTATTGGGAAGCCTACTGCGAAGACATCGCGGAAGAGGGTTTGGAATGTATTGTTACCGATGCCAAGACCTCGGATGCCTTGCCAAAGGAAATTAAGAAGATTATTGCCAAAGAGCTCAAAGCTGATAACAACGAGCTAGCGGTTTGGGATATCTCTGACGACAAATGGCGCACGATATTGCGAGATCGTCTTAAGGCATTGCAGGAAGTCAGAAATAGGAAGCTGAATACGCCAAAGCATAAGAACATAGACGAACTATTCGAGGTCGCAATCGGTTTATCGAACGTCTCTTCTAAATGGGTATGGGCACGAAAGCAGACCGCCGTGAAGGCACGAGAAAAGCTCGACAAGTTTGTTGAGCTTCGAGGAGAAATTGCTCACCGTGGTAAAGCAAAGACATCCGTCACGAAAGCGCAAGTTGTCGACTATCTCGACTTCATCATGCATGCCGCCGCCAGGACCGGAGGCTCGGTCAACGCTCATGTGCTCTCCATTACAGGCAAGAAACTGTTTTAACAACGACGTAGTCTCAACGTTGAAGCTGTAGAAACGGAGTCCGAAATGGCAACCGGCAGCAAGTGTCAAAGTTGCGGCATGCCCCTCAAGGCCGACCCGAAAGGCGGTGGAACCAACGCGGACGGAAGCTTGAGCCAGGAGTATTGCAGTTACTGCTACGTCAATGGGGTGTTCGTAAATCCCGACATGAGCATGGAAGAAATGAAAGCCCTAGTTTTCGAGAAGTTGCGGGAGAGAGGATTCCCCAAGTTCGTGGCTGGCTTCTTCGCCAGCGGGCTTGGCCGGCTCAAGCGATGGAAGCAGGCGCATGAATCCGGCCAGGGTTGAGCGTGAGCAGGTGCGCGTGGCCCGCTGCCGGTAAAATTGCCGCATGACTCTCGCTGAACTCAAGGAACGTCTGACCCTCTACGAAAAGCTGATGCGGCTGGACAAGCCGATCGGCACGTTGCTGCTGCTGTGGCCGACGCTGTGGGCGCTGTGGATCGCGACCGAGGGACAGCCGGCCCCGCTGCTGGTGTGGATCTTCGCCCTGGGCACGCTCTTGATGCGCTCCGCCGGTTGCGTCATCAACGACTATGCCGATCGCGATTTTGATCCGCATGTCGAACGCACCAAGGACAGGCCGCTGGCGGCGCGCCGGGTATCCATCCGCGAGGCGCTGACGCTGGCGGCCGTGCTGGTCTTCTGTGCCTTCCTGCTGGTGCTGCCGATTTTTGCCGAGGTCTGGTGGCTGGCGCTGATCGCCGTATTTCTCGCCGCGAGTTATCCGTTCACCAAGCGCTTCTTCGCCCTGCCGCAGGCCTATCTCGGTGTCGCCTTCGGCTTCGGCATTCCCATGGCATTCGCGGCGGTGACCGGCGAAGTCGGCACTCTGGGCTGGACGCTGCTGCTCGCCAACATTTTCTGGGCGCTGGCCTACGATACCGAATACGCCATGGTCGACCGCGAGGATGACCTCAAGATAGGCATCCGCACCGCGGCGATCACCTTCGGACACTTCGATGTACTGGCCGTGATGATCTGCTACGCCGTCACGCTCGGCATCCTCGCTGTCGTTGGCCGGCAGTTGGGTTACGGGCCGCTGTATTTTGCCGGCCTGGTCACCGCCGCCGCGGTGGCGGGCTATCACTACACGCTGATCCGCAGCCGCAGCCGCGAGGGCTGCTTTGCCGCCTTCCGGCACAACAACTGGTTCGGCGCGGCGATCTTCGCCGGCATCGCCGCCGAGCTCAATCTTCAGCCCTGGCTGGGGCAGTAACGCACCGGGGGCTTACCTGTCCCGTCCGGCCCCGTCGTTTCCGTCAAGGCTCGTTGCGATGACCTCGTCAAGCGCAGCGCGCAATCGCGCCGGTTTGATGGGTTTGTGCAGCATGATGAGGTTTGCCTCTTTGGCGGCCTGCAACGCGGCCTGACTCGTATCGCCGGTGACCAAAAGCGCCGGCAGCCGGTTGCCGTGGTGTTCCCGCACGGCCGTGATGGCGTCGATGCCGGTGCCGGGCCCGGGCAAGCCCATGTCCGAGATGATCGCGTCGATCGCGTCGCCGTTCCCGACCCGGGTCAGGGCATCGACGGTGGAGCCGGCCGTCGTCACCTCGCAGCCCCATCCCTGCAGCAGGGCGCTCATGCCGGTGCGGATGGATTCCTCGTCGTCGATGATCAGTATCCGGCGTCCGGCAAGGCTGCCCGCGGCGTCGACCGGGTCCGTTTCGGACACCGGCAATGAGGGCATGTCGGTCGCCGCGGCCAGCGGTACCGCAACGGCGAAGCAGGAACCCCGCCCCGGAGCGGAACGCACCGACAGTGGATGGCCGAGCAGACGCAGCACGCGCTCGACGATGGCCAGGCCAAGGCCGATCCCCTGCTGCCTGTCCCTGGCCTTGTTGGTGACCTGATAGAACTCGGCGAAGATCGCCGAATGCTGATCGGGCGCAATGCCGATTCCCGTATCGAACACGCCGATCACGAGCTGTCCCTGGCGGCGCCGGCAACCGACCAGAACGCGGCCCGCCGGTGTGTAGCGGAGCGCATTGGACAGCAGGTTGCGCAGCACCTGGCCCAGCAGTGCCGGGTCGCTGACGATGACCGCGGAACAGGGCATGGCGTTCAGCCGGATTCCCTTGTGCCCGGCGATCGGCATGAATTCATCTGTCATCTCGTCGAGCAAGGTCTGCACCGGGAAGGGACGGCAATCGGCCTTGATCACATTGGCGTCGAGCTTGGAGATGTCGAGCAGGGCGCCGAGCAGCTTGTTCATGGCATGGGCGGACTGTTGGGCATTGGCGAGCAGCTCTCCGCCGCGCGGAGTTTGCGTTTCGTGACTCAGCAGTTCGTGAAAGATCGACAAGGCCTGCATGGGTTGGCGCAGGTCGTGGCTCGCGGCGGCAAGAAAGCGCGCCTTGGCGCGCGTCGCCTGTTCCGCCACATCGCGTTGCAGCGCCAGCTCCCTGGCCAGGGCTTCATTGCGGAAACGCAGTTGCTGGGCCCCGATGAATACCCGGTTGCGCTTCTGCGCCTGCCAGAGCGTCATCGGCAGGAACACCAGCAGCATCAGTCCCAGGATGGTGTGAAGACTGTCGCCAACGGTCAGCAGCCAGAGCGTGGGCGGGGCGATGGAGGCGAGGATGTAGGCGCGCGATGGCGGAACATACGAAAAACCTTCCGAAGCGTTGGTCGAGGCGGCCACGGTGATCACTGTCAGGATCACCAGCTGGGACTCCGTCGGCGCATGCATGAGCATGGCCGTATTGGCGAATCCCCAGCAAATCCCCGCAAGCGCGCCGGTGATGTCCTGGGTGCGCCCCCACTGTTCCGTGCTGCGTTTGCGTGGCGAGTGGCGGTATTGCCAAACCAGCTGCCAGCGCACGAGGGTGACCAGGTAGAGAGCAAGCAGAGCCGGCTGCCATGTCCAGGCCGGGATGCCGTCGTGCACCACGTAAATCAGCAGGCTCATCACCAGGGCGCCGGCGATGTTCTGATCGTTGGTCTCGCTGAAAAACGCCCTGATCTGCTCGGCCTTGACTACGGAGTGCTCTTCTTCCGAAAGGAATTCCTTGGACATCGTGCGTAACGGACAGGCCGGAAGATAAACAGGTTCGCTAATGTAGCCGACAAACCGCAAAGATCGTGGGGCGCCGTGTCCCCGGCACCGACTTTTACAGGATCGGGCGAGGTCGATGAAGCAAGCTTGCGCGCGGACGGTTAGAATCAATTTATGAAATATACCAATCTGCGCGATTTCATTGCCCAACTGGAAGCGCTGGGCGAACTCAAGCGTATTGCGGTGGAGGTCGATCCCTGTCTGGAGATGACCGAGATTGCCGACCGCGTGCTGCGTGCCGGCGGGCCGGCCTTGCTTTTCGAAAGGCCGAAGGGACATTCGATTCCGGTGCTGGTCAACCTTTTCGGCACGCCGCGCCGGGTGGCGCTCGGCATCGCCGCCGCCGAAGGCGAAGAGAGTGCAGAGACTGGCTGGAAGACCCGCTTGCGCGACGTCGGCACCCTGCTGGCCTACCTCAAGGAGCCCGAGCCGCCGAAGGGCTTGAAGGACGCCTGGGACAAGTTGCCGGTGCTCAAGCAGGTACTCAACATGGCACCCAAGCTGCTGAGCTC
>JAPLQY010000004.1 GCA_026399475.1 Rhodocyclales bacterium | reverse complement strand
GAGGATGTCGTTGATGACGGTGAGCAGGTGCTGGGCGGCGCCCAGGCTCTTGTTGAGCCAGTCGATCTGCTGCGGGTCGGTGGCCCGACGCAGTACCAGGTTGGTCATGCCCATGATGCCGTTCATCGGGGTGCGCAGTTCGTGGCTCATGTTGGCCAGGAACACGCTCTTGGCGCGGTTGGCGGCTTCGGCGGCGTCACGGGCCTGGGCCAGTTCGGCGGTACGCGAGAAGACCAGCTCTTCGAGGTGATGGCGGTGCTGCTCGAGTTCGGCTTCGGCTTGCTTGCGGGCGGTGATGTCGGTATAGACCCAGATGGAGGAAGCGTCGAGAACCGACCCCGTATCCAGCGGTCGCCCTGTCTGTATGACCCAAATGCGCGTGCCGTCCTGACGGCGCATCTCCGTTTCGAAATTGGCAAATCCGTTTTCCGCCAGCTGCGAATAGCCCTCCTCACCGTACGATTTGAACTGTTCCGCCGAGCAGTAAAAAATCTCCGTGCTCTTCCCTTCCAGTTCCGCCGGGCTGGCGAAGCCGAACATGTCCGCAATGCGCTGGTTGCACTTGAAGACTTTGCGATTCTGCAACAACATGATGCCGACATGGGCGTTGTCGAAGATGAGACGCTGCTCTTGAAGCAATTCCTTGATGCGGTCGTCCCTTTGCTTGCGTTCGGTGATGTCGGCAATGACCCCGACCAGGCCTCGTTCCTCACCGCTCGCGTCGTAGAAACGCTTGCCCGTAAGGTGCCCCCAGAATTCGGTTTGATCCATGCGCCAATAGAGTCGATCCGCATCCACGTAGGGCACTTCGCTGGCCAGCAATGCAAGCATCTTCTGCCGCCCGATTTCGCGTTCCGCAGGGTGTACAAGGGCAACGTATTCATTCCCCACCAGCGCGTCGAGCGAGCAACCGAACATCTCCGCCATGCGCTGGTTGGCCTGCGTGATATGCCCCTCCATATCAACCAGAAAGATCGCAACGCTCGACGTATCGAGGATCTGCCTTAGCAAAGCCTCCCGTTGCGCCAGGGTTTCCAGGAGCCGATTGAAGCCGCCGATGAGGTCACCGATTTCGTCCTGCCTGATGATCGGCAAGGATTGCGGAGGATGCTTCGAATCCGACAGGATAGCCAGCGTTTTTGCCGTGGCAAGCATTGGGGCAAGTTGGCGCCTCAACATCCACCAGGTCAGGGCGCCAGCCAGCAGCGTGACAAAAATCGTGGCCAGCAGCATGCGCTGCTGCGTGTCATGGATTGGGGCAAAGACCTCCGCAGTGGGCAGAGTTGCCCCCATGATCCAGCCTGACACGGGTATTTGCTTGGCAGACCCCAGTACTTCCACCCCAAACGGATTTGTGTAAACGGCAGAACCTTCGTAGCCCTGAAGAAAACGGTCGAGCGTCGGAATGACCCCGGCGGCGGGAAGCTCGGTCATGATGCGGCTCTTGTCGGTGGCAGTGACAATCAACCGGTACTGCGGAAGAACAACAAAATAGCCACCGGCCTTGCCGGAGCGGCCTTGCGTAAGCTTGTCCAGAAAATTGGGCCTGCCCAGATCGGTCACTCCATTCAGAGCCCCGATCACGTTGCCCCGGGCATCCCGAATCGGCACCGCGATGGCGACAATCGGAGCCGGCAGTTTCCTGCCCATGACCGGCCGGCCGATCGTCGCTCTGCCTTTGAGTGCGCCGACGATGTGATCCCTGTCCATCAGATTGATGCCAATCCGTCCCACCGAGAGAGGGACCTCGGCAATCGCCGTGCCATCGGGACCAATGGCTGAAACGCCCGCGTTGAACGGCTCCTGCAGAATCAGGCGCTCTTCGAGGAATGCCTGCAAGGTGGCAGGGTTGCCCAGCATGGCCGGGCGAACCTGTGCTGCAACTTTTTCCAGCACTCTCACCCGTTCGCCCAGCTCTTGATTGACGTCAGCCGCCAATACCGACACTACCGAGAACTGTTGTACGCCCAGCATGCTTTGCATATCCTCGCGCAGTATCCGACTGGCATACAGCGCCAGCGCCCAGATGCTGATCAGGAATATGGCCAGCGTGAACAGGGTCACTCGTGTCTTGAGCGACCGCCACGGAAATTTGTTCGGGTTCATGCAGACGTTTACCAGCGATGAACTTGCTCTATGGGCCGTAACGAGGCTTCATTGACCTCCCTCAGAACGAGGACAGCGCGTCTGCCCAATGCTCACTGCGAGTGGATGCAATCGGCCCAGGCTCACTTTAACATTTCGGTCAATTGCCGGCGATCGTCATCCGCTCGACCAGAACCGAGCCAATCTGTTTCGAACCCCGTACCTCGATGTCATTGCCGATAGCGGCAATGCCGCGCAACATCTCGCGCAGATTGCCGGCGATGGTGATCTCTTCCACCGGATAGGCGATCTCGCCCCGTTCCACCCAGTAACCCGCCGCGCCGCGCGAATAGTCGCCAGTTACATAATTTACGCCCTGGCCGAGCAGTTCGGTGACCAGCAGACCCGTCCCCATTTCATGCAGCAGTCCCTTGAGATCATGCCTCCCGGGTTGCACCAGCAGATTGTGCGATCCGCCGGCATTGCCGGTGGTCGGCATTCCCAGCTTGCGCGCCGAGTAGGTAGACAGAAAATAGCCTTGCAGCACGCCGTTTCTCACCACTTCGCGGTCGTGTGTGGCAACGCCATCGTCATCGAACGGAGATGAAGCAAATGCACCACGAATATGGGGGCGTTCGCTGATCTGCACGAAGTCGGGAAACAGCTGCTGACCAAGGCTGTCGAGCAGGAACGATGTCTTGCGATAGAGGGCGCCTCCGGAAACCGCATGCACAAAGCTGCCAACCAAGCCCACCGCCAGCGGCGCTTCAAAAATCACCGGGCATTTGCGCGTCTTCAGCTTGCGTGCGCCGAGACGGGACAGTGCGCGCCGTGCTGCATAGTCGCCAATGCGCGCGGCATCGGGAAACTCATCTGCGTTGCGGCGCGTGGCATACCAGTCGTCGCGCTGCATGTCCTCGCCCTCGCCGGCGATCACCGAGCAGGAAACATAGTGTCGCGAAGTGGCAAAGCCGCCCATGAAGCCCAGGCTGTTGGCGGAAACAAAGTGCGATGTCTGCGCGGAAACGCTCGCGCCCTCGGAATTCTTCACCATGGGACTGACATCGAAGGCGGCCTGCTCGCAATGGCGTGCGATGTCGATCGCGGCCTCCACGGAAATGTCCCAGGGATGGAACAGGTCCAGATCCATGCTCTTTTTCGCCAGCAGCCTGGCATCGGGCAGGCCGGCGCAATCGTCTTCAGCGGTGAAGCGCGCGATGGACAACGCGGCCTCGACCGAGGCTTTTACCGCGGCCGGAGAAAAGTCGGAACTGCTGGCATGGCCACGCCGCTGGCCGATATACACCGACACGCCGAGGCCCTTGTCGCGGTTGTATTCGATGGTGTCTACTTCCTGCCGGCGCACGCTGACCGACTGACCGAAGCCTTCCGATACGTCAACCTCGCAGGCCGTGGCGCCCTTGACTGCTGCGTGATTGAGAACAGCCTGCGCCAATGCGCGCAATGCCTCTTGAGAATGAGCAAAACCTTGGGACATGCGGTAACCCTATAAGAGTGAGACTCTGCGTCGCGAAGTTATAATCATAACCGTGGAAGATATCTATAACGAAGCGGACGAGTATTCCGGCCCCAGTAAATCGCAGCTGAAACGCGAGATGACCGCCTTGCAGGATCTTGGTGCGGAGCTGGTGGCACTGTCGAAGGAACGCCTGGCGAAGATCGACATGCCGGAACGGCTGCGTGATGCGCTGCTCGATGCCCAGCGCTTCACCAAGCACGAGGCCAAACGACGCCAGATGCAATACATCGGCAAGATTATGCGGGACATCGATGCCGCGCCATTGCAGGCAGCGATGGACGAAATCAACGGCAACTCGGAAGCTGCCAATATCCGTCAGCATAGACTCGAACGACTGCGCACGCGCTTGATGGAAGACGAATCGGTGTTCAGTGAAGTGGCTCGCGACTACCCTTCTGCCGATATGCAACACCTGCGCCAGTTGCGCCGCAACGCGCTGAAAGAAGCCCAACAGGGCAAGCCGCCACGCGCCTACCGCGAGTTGTTCAGGGAACTGCGCGACCTCGGAGGCAAAGCCGGCACTGAAGACGCTGACGACTGAAGGCGACTAGGCAAAGTCCCGCTGCAGCGGCGCCGATTCGCCCGCATCAAGCCTGGACGTTGCGTTTGTGCTCGACGTGAGTATGGTCAGGACCGCCTGGGCATGTTCCGCTGCGTCCCGCCCCAGCCCGGTCAGATACCCGCCATCAACCTGGGTCAGCAACCCCTTGGCGTACAAGCGTCCGGTTGCGGCAATGACTTCCGGATCGGCATTCTTATGCACCTTGATCCCCTGCTGACTGGTTTCCAGGTCGAAGCGTATCAAGGTGTTCAGTTCATGGACAAGATCAGGCGTATAGGGCATGGTCAAACCTCGCTCTGTTAAATGTGCGTAATGCCGGACTGACCCCATTCTAGCTTCCGCGTGAGCGAACTCAGCCCCCGGCAGCAATGAAATCTCTCGAAGCCTCAGGAATTGCAAGCCGGTATCGACGCCTGCGCCTCTCAGTGCAGTCTCGACCACGCGCCGCGTCAGTTGCGGTGCCAGCAATTGTATGAAGCCAAGTTCGCAACACGGGGTTGGCCGGGCGACTGTCTGAGAAGCCCCGATTCGGAAAACAAAAAAGCCAGGCGACGCCTGGCTTTTTTGTTACTGAGACAAATTTACTCGACAGCAGGAACCTCGGCGATGTCGCCTGCAGGACGGTCCAGCAGTTCAACAAAGGCCATCGGCGCATTGTCGCCAACACGGAAGCCCATCTTGAGGATACGCAGATAACCACCGTTGCGGGCAGCATAGCGCGGGCCGAGTTCATCAAACAGCTTGCCGACAATTTCCCGGTCGCGTGTGCGATCAAAAGCCAGGCGGCGATTGGCCAGACTCGGCTTCTTGCCCAGGGTGATCAGGGGTTCTACCACGCGGCGCAATTCCTTGGCCTTGGGCAGGGTGGTCTTGATTGCCTCGTGGCGCAGTAGGGAAACTGCCATGTTGCGCAGCATCGCCTGGCGGTGCGCAGAGGTACGATTAAGCTTGCGAAGTCCGTTACCGTGACGCATTTTGATTTCCTCGTTTTTTTGCAGCCATCGCGCAATGCAAATGGCCGGTTAATGGTTATCGAGAGTTTATGAATCAATGCTGCAAATGGAACAAATGAAACAAATGGAGCGGGTATTGCCACCGGGCCGAAGCCCGGCTTCCAAATTATCCTGCCAGCTTTTCCAGTCCGGCCGGCGGCCAGCTTTCAAGCTTCATGCCCAGGGTCAGGCCGCGCGAAGCCAGCACTTCCTTGATTTCGTTGAGCGACTTGCGACCCAGGTTCGGGGTCTTGAGCAGTTCGGTTTCCGTGCGCTGAATCAGGTCGCCGATGTAATAGATGTTCTCGGCCTTGAGGCAGTTCGCGGAACGAACCGTCAGTTCGAGATCGTCCACCGGACGTACCAGCACCGGATCAACGGAGGTCTGCTTGGGGGTTTCCGCCGACATCGGCGTACCTTCGAGATCGGCGAAAACAGACAGCTGTTCCATCAGGATGCGCGCTGCAGTGCGCACCGCCTCTTCGGCATTGTCGATGGCGCCGTTGGTCTCGATGTCGAGAATGAGCTTGTCGAGGTCGGTGCGCTGTTCGACGCGCGCAGACTCGACGGAATAGCTGACACGGCGAACGGGGCTGAACGAAGCATCGAGCATGATCTGGCCGATGGCGCGGTTCTCGCGGGCGATTTCGCGCTGATTGGCCGGCACATACCCGCGGCCTGATTCGACACGGATCTGCATGTTGAGTTTGCCGCCCGGTGCGATGTGGGCAATGACGTGATCAGGATTCACGATTTCTACATCATGCGTGGTTTCGATGTCGCGCGCCGTGACCACACCTTCCCCGTTTCTGGACAGGGTGAGCGTAGCTTCGCGGCGATTGTGCATCTTCAACACCACACCCTTGAGATTCAGCAGCACGTCGACCACGTCTTCACGAACGCCATCCAACGTGGAGTACTCGTGGAGCACGCCTTCGATGGACACCTCGGTCGGCGCGACGCCCTCCATCGAGGACAGCAGGATCCGGCGCAGGGCGTTGCCCAGCGTGTGGCCGTAGCCACGCTCGAACGGCTCCATGACCACGCGGGCATGAAGCGGCGAAAGCTGCTGGACATCGATGCTGCGGGGTTTCAGAAGTGTGTGCATGTGCATTCCTTCAAATGGACGACGCCTGGCGTCCGAAGGACGCCAGGCGCAAAACTACGTGTTAGCGTGAATACAGTTCGACAACCAGACCCTCATTGATCGAGGGCGGCAGGTCTTCGCGTGCAGGGTATGACTTGAAGACACCCTTGCCGGCCTTGACATCGACCTCGATCCACACCGGGAAACCGCGTGACTCAGCCGCTTCCAGAGCGGCCTTGGTGCGCAAGTGACCGCGAGTGCTGTCGAGCAACTGGATGACATCGCCAGGACGCACGTTGTACGACGGAATGTCAACGCGCTTGCCGTTGATCAGCACGCCGTTGTGTCGAACGACTTGCCGCGCTTCCGCACGCGACACGCCGAACCCCATGCGGTAAGCCACGGTATCAAGGCGACCTTCAAGCAGTTTCAGCAGATTCTCGCCGGTCTGTCCCTTCTTGGCTTCGGCATCGCCGAATACCTTGCGGAACTGCCGCTCCAGAACGCCGTAAATGCGACGGATCTTTTGTTTTTCGCGCAGCTGCGTGCCGTAGCCGGACAAGCGCTGCCCGGACTTTTGACCATGCTGGCCGGGCGCGTAGGCGCGGCGTTCGACGGAACATTTGTCAGTGAAGCACTTCTCGCCCTTGAGGAAGAGTTTCTCGCCCTCGCGGCGGCACTGGCGGCATTTTGCGTCTAGATTTCGGGCCATGGTGTCGTATCTGCCTTAGATGCGGCGGCGCTTGGGCGGCCGGCATCCGTTGTGGGGAATCGGGGTAATGTCGGTAATGCTGGTAATCTTCATGCCAAGCGCATTGAGCGCGCGCACCGCTGATTCGCGCCCCGGGCCAGGGCCCTTGATGCGAACTTCGAGATTCTTTACACCACACTCCTGCGCTGCCTTGCCGGCAGCTTCGGCAGCGATCTGCGCGGCGAATGGCGTCGACTTGCGTGAGCCCTTGAAGCCGGCGCCGCCGGACGTGGCCCACGACAAGGCATTGCCCTGGCGATCGGTGATGGTGATGATGGTGTTATTGAAGGAAGCATGAACGTGTGCAATGCCTTCAGCAACGTTCTTCTTGACCTTCTTGCGGACTTTGGTTGCGGTCTTAGCCATGTAATGGTTCCTGGTTTACTTCTTGCCCATCGAAATCGCCTTGCGCGGCCCCTTGCGGGTACGCGCGTTGGTGCGGGTACGCTGACCGCGCACCGGCAAGCCGCGACGATGCCGCACTCCACGATAGCAGCCAAGATCCATGAGGCGCTTGATGTTCATCGTTGTTTCGCGGCGCAAGTCACCTTCCACGGTGAACTTGCCTACCTCCTCACGCAAGCGATCCATTTCGCTATCCGTGAGTTCCTTGATCTTGGCCGAACGCTTGACGCCGACGGCGTCGCAGATTTTCTGTGCGCGGGTACGGCCGATACCGTAGATTGCCGTGAGGGCGATCTCGGTGTGCTGGTGATTCGGAATGTTGACGCCTGCTATACGAGCCATGTGCTTACCTGTTCGTCGCCGTTAGTGAATGCGGTGTGGTGGGCTAGCTGAAAAATGCGAAACCGTAGATTGTATCTGATTTGAATCGCTCTATCAACCTTGACGCTGTTTGTGCCGCGGGTCAGTACAGATGACCCGAACCACACCCTTGCGCCGGATGACTTTGCAGTTGCGACAGATGCGTTTGACCGAAGCCAGAACTTTCATTGGAGTTCTCCGGAAATATTGCCAGACTACTTGGCGCGGAACACGATACGGCCTTTGGAAAGGTCGTACGGCGTGAGCTGCACGGTGACCTTATCGCCGGGAAGGATGCGTATATAGTGCATGCGCATTTTTCCGGAAATATGGCCAAGAACCACATGCCCGTTCTCAAGCTTGATGCGGAACGTGGCATTCGGGAGATTCTCGACAACCTCTCCCTGCATTTCAATGACGTCTTCCTTCGACATGGTTCAGCGAGCCGGGAAACCGGCCCCCTTGAAGTTGGCCTTTTTCAGAAGACTTTCATACTGGTGTGACATAACGTAGGCTTGAACCTGGGACATGAAATCCATCGTTACCACAACGATGATCAACAGACTGGTACCGCCGAAGTAAAACGGTACGTTCCACTTCAGGATCAGGAATTCGGGCAACAGACAGACCACCGTGATGTAGATAGCTCCGGCCAGAGTCAATCGGGTAAGAATCTTGTCGATGTAACGCGCGGTCTGATCACCGGGACGAATGCCCGGGACAAACGCGCCACTCTTCTTCAGGTTGTCGGCCGTCTCCTTGGAATTGAATACCAGGGCTGTGTAGAAGAAGCAGAAGAATACGATTGCAGTGGCGTAAAGCATCACATAGATCGGCTGCCCCGGTGAGAGCGTTGCCGCAATGTCCTTGAGCCAGCGCATGCCGTCACCCGATCCAAACCAGCCGGCAGCGGTAGCCGGAAACAGGATGATCGAGGAAGCAAAGATCGGGGGGATAACACCTGACATATTCAGTTTCAGGGGCAAATGCGAACTCTGTCCGCCATAGACCTTGTTGCCGACCTGCCGCTTGGCATAGTTCACCAGAATCTTGCGCTGGCCACGTTCGACGAACACCACGAAACCCGTTACCAGCACAACAAGTATGCAGATGAACAATGCGGAAATCGGGTGCATCGCGCCTGTGCGGACCAGTTCGAAAAGACCGCCCAGTGCATTTGGCAAACCCGCCACGATACCAGCGAAAATAATGATCGAAATACCGTTGCCTAGGCCGCGCTCGGTAATCTGCTCACCGAGCCACATCAGAAACATCGTACCGGTAAGCAAGGTAAGCACGGTAACGAAACGGAACAAAACACCTGGATCAAGCACCAGCCCGGCTTGCGATTCAAGTGCGATAGCAATCCCCAGCCCCTGGAACAGGGCCAAGCCAACGGTTCCGTAACGCGTGTATTGCGTAATCTTGCGCCGCCCGGCCTCACCCTCTTTCTTCAACTGCTCGATCGAAGGCACCGCGATCGTCATGAGCTGCATGATGATCGACGAAGAGATGTAAGGCATGATGCCCAGCGCAAACAGCGTAAAGCGCGACAATGCGCCGCCCGAAAACAGGTTGAAGACGCCAAGAATGCCACCCTGCTGGCCCTGGAACAACTCCGCCAACTTCACCGGGTCAATTCCGGGCACCGGAATATGCGCGCCGATTCGATAGACCACCAGCGCGCCCAGTAGGAACCAGAGTCGGCGCCAGAGGTCGCCGAACTTGCCGGTTTTGCCTAGGGTTGCTGCCTGGGGGCTTGCCACGTGGTCCGTCCTCGTCCGCTATCAGGCAGCGGCGATGTCTGCTACAGAGCCGCCGGCGGCTTCGATCGCGGCACGGGCACCCTTGGTCGCGCCAACACCTTTCAGTGCGATCTTGCGATTGAGCTTGCCTGACAGGATAACCTTGGCTGACAAGGCGTCTCCGGCAATCACGCCAGCCTGCTTCAGAACCAGCAGATCAACTTCTTCGACCGGCAGTTTGTCCAGCTCGGACAAACGCACTTCAACATTGCGGCTGGCCGTCAGGGAAACGAATCCCCGTTTCGGCAGGCGGCGCTGGAGCGGCATTTGGCCGCCCTCGAAGCCAACTTTGTGGAAACCGCCGGCGCGCGACTTCTGGCCCTTGTGCCCGCGACCGGCCGTTTTGCCGAGACCGCTGCCAATTCCTCGCCCTACACGCTTTGAAGCGTGCTTGGAGCCGGCACCCGGCTTCAGATTGTTCAGTTCCATGCTCATTGATGTCCCCTTAGCCTTCGCACTTCACCAGATAGGCCACTTTGCGGATCATGCCGCGCACTGCGGGCGTATCCTCGAGCACAGCCGAACTGTTGAGCCGTCTCAGGCCAAGCCCGCGCACTGTCGCGCGATGATCCTGCTTGGTACCGATGACACTCTTTATCAGCGTGACCTTGATCGTCTTGTCAGCCATGGCTCACTCCAGAATTTCAGCGATGGCCTTGCCGCGCTTGGCAGCAATCTCGGCCGGGGTGCTCATGGCCAGCAGGCCGTGCAGCGTTGCGCGCACCACGTTGTAGGGATTGGTCGAGCCAATGGTCTTGGCCACCACGTCGGTAACGCCCATCACCTCGAATACAGCACGCATCGGGCCGCCGGCGATCACACCGGTACCGGGGGACGCGGGGGACATCAGTACCGTCGTGGCGCCATGCTTGCCCTTTACCGTGTGGTGCAGAGTGCCATTCTTGAGGCTGATCTTGGCCATCTTGCGACGCGCTTCTTCCATCGCCTTCTGAACGGCGACCGGAACTTCGCGGGACTTGCCCTTGCCCATGCCGATGCCGCCATCGCCATCGCCCACCACGGTTAGCGCAGCGAAGCCGAGAATCCGGCCGCCCTTGACCACCTTGGTAACGCGATTGATGGACACCATCTTCTCGCGCATGCCATCGTCGCGCTCTTCCTGGACCTGCTGCTGTTTCCTGCCTTGAGGTTTAGCCATGTCCGTCTCGCTTAGAACTTGAGTCCGCCCTCACGGGCGGCTTCGGCCAGCGCTTTGACGCGGCCGTGGTAATGAAAACCGGAACGGTCGAAGGCAACCTGCTCGATGCCGGCCGCTTTGGCCCGCTCGGCGATGAGTTTGCCAACCGTCTTGGCGGCATCGACGTTACCGCCGTTCGGAACCTGGGTCCGCACATCCGGCTCCATTGTCGAAGCAGCGACGAGAACCCGGGTGCCGCAACCGGAGAAAATCTGGGCAGAGATATGCAAGTTGCTGCGATGCACCGCGAGGCGCACCACCTTGAGCTCCGCAATTTTGGCGCGGGTTTTGCGCGCCCTGCGCAGACGAGCCTGTTTCTTTTCCATGATTCAGCGCCTCGATTATTTCTTCTTGGTTTCCTTGATGACAACCACTTCGTCGGCATAACGGACACCCTTGCCCTTGTAGGGCTCCGGCGACCGGTAGGCGCGAACTTCAGCGGCCACCTGACCAACCACCTGCTTGTCGATCCCCTTGATCAGGATCTCCGTCTGGGTCGGCGTTTCAACTTTGATACCGTTCGGCATGTCGTGCGCGACCGGGTGCGAAAAACCGAGCGTAAGGTTCAGCTTGGCTCCCTGGGCTTGCGCGCGGTATCCGACGCCAACCAGGGTGAGCTTCTTCTCGAAGCCCTTGGTTACGCCGATCACCATGTTGTTGAGCAGCGCGCGCATGGTGCCTGACATCGCGCCCGAGTTTGGAGCACCCTCGACCGCACGACAGAGCAGTTGTTCGCCGTTCCGCTCCACGGTAACAGCAGGCAGCATGAACTGCTTCAGCGTTCCCAGTGGTCCCTTGACTGCGACTTCCGTAGCGGACAGCGTGACTTCGACGCCCTTCGGCACATCGACAGGATATTTGGCAATACGTGACATGATTGCAGCTCCTTAGGCGACGATGCAAAGAACTTCGCCGCCCATGTTGCCAGCCCGCGCACGGCGGTCGGTCATCACACCCTTCGGTGTGGAGACTATGGCAACACCCAGACCGTTCATGACCCGGGGCAGATCATCCTTGCCCTTGTACACACGCAGGCCCGGCTTGGAAACGCGCTCGATGCGCTCAATCACGGGATGCCCCGCGTAGTATTTGAGGGCAATGTCGAGTTCCGGCTTGGCGCCGTTTTCGCGAATCGCGAAATCGTCGATGTAACCCTCGTCCTTCAGCACTTTGGCAATCGCTACCTTGAGCTTGGAGGAAGGCATGGATACGGACACTTTTTCCGCCATCTGCGCATTGCGGATGCGGGTCAACATGTCGGCAACTGGATCGGTCATGCTCATAGGGCTCTCCTTACCAGCTTGCCTTGGTCATGCCGGGCACTTCGCCGCGCATGGCAATTTCGCGCAGTTTGTTGCGGCACAGACCAAATTTGCGGAACACGCCGCGAGGACGTCCGGTCAATGCGCAACGGTTGCGCTGACGGGAAGGGCTCGCATTGCGGGGCAACTGCTGGAGCTTCAGGCGCGCATCCATGCGCTCCTCGTCCGACAGCTTGACGTTGTTGATCACGGCAAAGAGTTCGGTACGCTTGGCAGCATATTTCGCTACCGTCTTGGCACGTTTTTCTTCGCGGTTTATAAGAGCTAGTTTCGCCATACGTCCCTCAATTCTTGAAGGGGAACTTGAATGCGGCGAGAAGCGCCTTCGCTTCTTCGTCGTTCTTCGCGGTGGTGGTGATGCTGATATTCATCCCACGCAACACATCGATCTTGTCGTACTCAATTTCGGGGAAAATGATTTGTTCCTTGACCCCGACGTTGTAATTGCCACGCCCGTCAAAACCTTTTCCGGAAATACCCCGAAAGTCGCGAATACGCGGCATGGCAATGGTTACCAGGCGATCAAGGAACTCGTACATGCGGTTTCCGCGCAAGGTCAGCATGCAACCGATCGGATAACCCTCGCGAATCTTGAAGCCGGCGATCGCCTTGCGTGCCTTGGTGACGACGGGCTTCTGACCGGCTATCTTGGTCATGTCGCTGACGGCGTGATCCAGCACCTTCTTGTCGCCAACCGCCTCGCCCACACCCATGTTCAGCGTGATCTTGGTAATCCGGGGGACTTCCATGATGGACTTGTAAGCAAACTTCTCGCGAAGTTCCGGGGCCACCGTCTGTTTGTAGTATTCCTGCAATCGCGCCATGACTGATCCTTACGCGTCAACAACTTCGCCGTTCGACTTGAACACCCGAACCTTGCGGCCATCGTCGAGCTGCTTGAAGCCGACGCGATCCGCTTTCTGGGTGGCCGGATTGAACAGCGCCACGTTGGAAATATTGATCGGCATTTCCTTCTCGACAATGCCGCCCTGATTGCCCTTGAGGGGGTTAGGCTTGGTGTGTTTCTTGACGCGGTTGATGCCTTCAACCAGAAGGCGATCTGCGTCGAGCCAGCTCAGCACGACACCACGCTTGCCCTTGTCCTTGCCGGTGGTCACGACTACGTCGTCACCTTTGCGAATTTTGTTCATGATCGAGTCCTCGATTGCCGGTTCAAAGAACCTCGGGAGCCAGCGAGACGATCTTCATAAATCGCTCGGTGCGCAGCTCGCGTGTGACCGGGCCAAAGATGCGCGTACCGATCGGTTCCAGCTTGTTGTTGAGCAATACGGCGGCGTTGCCATCGAACTTGATCAGCGATCCGTCGGAGCGACGAACGCCCTTGGCGGTACGCACCACCACTGCGCTATAGACCTCGCCCTTTTTTACACGACCACGCGGCGCGGCATCCTTGATGCTGACCTTGATGACATCACCAATGCCGGCATAGCGACGCTTGGAACCACCAAGCACCTTGATGCACATGACCGAACGCGCGCCCGTGTTGTCGGCGACATCCAGCAGAGACTGCATTTGAATCATTATTTCATCTCCAACTTAATCCGCGATTGACTCAAGTCCCGCGATCAGTCTTGGAGCCCGCTAGGGGCTGGGATGCCGGGGAGAGTGAATACCCCGGCGGAGCAAAGAGGCAAGATTCTACAACCCGCCGCGATGTTGTCAACTACTATTTCCTATATTGCAGAGCGCGCGATGAACAAGTTTCGATCAGACAATGCGGGCCTTCTCTACAACCTTGGCCACACGCCAGGCCTTGGTCTTGGAAATCGGAGCGCATTCTTCAATCTGTACCAGATCGCCGGCTACCGTCTCCATTCCTTCAACGTGTGCGTGATACTTTTTTGAACGCGTCATGATCTTGCCGATCACAGGGTGTTTCACCTTGCGCTCGACCAGTACCGTTACGGTCTTCTGCATCTTGTCCGAAACAACACGCCCCTGGAGGGTGCGCCGCACGGTTTGAGTGGTCGCATCCGTCATTTCGCTGCCGCCTTCTCACGCTGTATGGTTTTGACGCGCGCAATATCCTTGCGCACCTTGCCGACCTGGCTGGTATTGGTCAACTGCTGTGTAGCGACCTGCATGCGGAGGCCGAACTGCGCCTTGCGCAAATCCAGCAGTTCCTTTTGCAGATCCTCGTCGTTCTTTGCTCTCAGCTCACTCGTTTTCATGACTTATCCCAAATGGCGGGTTACGAAGGTGGTTTCGAGCGGAAGCTTTGCGGCAGCAAGGCGGAAAGCCTCGCGCGCCAGCGTCTCGTCCACACCATCCATCTCGTAAAGGACCTTGCCGGGCTGGATCTCGGCGACCCAGTACTCCGGGGAACCTTTACCGTTGCCCATCCGGACTTCAAGCGGCTTCTTCGAAATCGGCTTGTCCGGGAAAATGCGAATCCAGATACGGCCGCCGCGCTTGATATGACGGGTCATGGCACGACGTGCGGCTTCGATCTGGCGCGCCGTGAGACGACCGCGACCGATGGCCTTGAGGCCGTACTCGCCAAAACTTACCTTGGCGCCCCTCGTAGCCAGTCCGGTATTGCGACCTTTTTGTTCCTTGCGATATTTTCTGCGGGCAGGTTGCAGCATGATTTACTCCTTGCCTTCTTTCGCGGGGGCAGCAACACCATCAGCCTGGGCCGGGGCCTTGCGAACACGCTTGACCGGGGTCTTGGGCGCTGCAGCAACAGCTTCCGGCTTGACTTCCGGCTTGACTTCCTCAGCCTTCTTGGCAGAGGGGCGGCGAGTGGCGGGCCTGGCTTCGCCCTCGCTCTCGCTTCTGGGCTTGCCGGGACTGCGGCGAGGCTTGCGCTGATCATCGACTGCCGGCTCTGGAGCCGCCAGCAGGGCTTCACTGCGCGACAGAATCTCGCCCTTGAACACCCATACCTTGATGCCGATGATGCCGTACGTGGTTTTCGCCTCGGCAGTGCCGTAGTCGATGTCCGCGCGGAGCGTATGCAAGGGCACACGGCCTTCGCGATACCATTCCCGGCGGGCAATCTCCGCACCGTTGAGGCGTCCGGAACTCATGATCTTGATGCCCTGGGCGCCAAGGCGCATCGCATTCTGCATCGCCCGCTTCATGGCACGACGGAACATGATGCGCTTTTCGAGCTGCTGGGCGATCGAGTCGGCGATCAACTGGGCGTCGGTTTCAGGTTTGCGTATCTCTTCGATATTGACGTGCACCGGCACACCCATCTTGCGCTGGAGTTCGGCCTTCAGGTGTTCAATGTCTTCACCCTTCTTGCCGATGACCACGCCGGGGCGAGCACTATAAACCGTAACCCGAGCGTTCTTGGCCGGGCGCTCAATCACTACTCGACCGACAGACGCGTGCGCCAGCTTCTTTTTCAGGTAGTCGCGGACTTCAAGGTCTTCCTTGAGCATTTGCGGAAAATTCTTGCTGTTGGCGTACCAGCGGGAAGTCCAGTTGCGTGTGACCGAAAGACGAAAACCGGTCGGATGAATCTTCTGTCCCATGTGCCCTCCTTAATCGCCAACAGTCACGAAAATGTGACAAGTAGGCTTGAGGATGCGGTTTCCGCGTCCCTTGGCTCGCGCGGTAAAGCGCTTGAGCACCGTGCCTTTTTCGACATAGATCCGCGTAATCTTCAGTGCATCGATATCGGCGCCGTCATTGTGCTCGGCGTTGGCAATAGCCGACTCGAGCACCTTTTTGATGATTCCGGCACCCTTCTTCGGCGAAAAAGCCAGAATGCTGAGCGCCTGATCGACCGGCTTGCCTCGCACCAGGTCGGCCACAAGGCGGCCTTTCTGGGCTGACAGCCGGACACCGCGCAGGCTTGCGTTGGTTTCCATCATCGGCTCCTTACTTCTTCGCGACGGCCTTCTTGCCGCCGGTGTGGCCCTTGAAGGTTCGCGTCAGTGCGAACTCGCCAAGCTTGTGACCGACCATGTTTTCCGACACATAGACCGGAATATGCTGCTTGCCGTTATGCACGGCGATGGTCAGGCCGACGAAGTCGGGAAGGATGGTCGAGCGGCGCGACCAGGTCTTGATCGGGCGCTTGTCGTTGGAGGCGCGCGCAGCATCCACCCGCTTGAGCAGGTGGGCGTCGATGAACGGGCCCTTCTTGATAGAACGTGCCATGTCTTACCTCTTACCTTTCGGCCTGCGCTGGACAATCATGACGTCCGTACGCTTGTTGTTACGGGTGCGATAGCCCTTGGTCGGCTGGCCCCACGGACTGACAGGAACACGGCCTTCGCCGGTACGTCCTTCGCCGCCACCATGCGGGTGATCGACAGGGTTCATTGCCACGCCACGAACAGTCGGCCGGATGCCGCGCCAACGCATTGCGCCGGCCTTGCCGATCTTGCGCAGGCTGTGCTCCTCGTTGCCGACCTCGCCGATCGTCGCGCGACACTCGACGTGGATGCGACGGATTTCTCCGGAGCGCAGCCTGATTTGGGCATACGTACCTTCACGCGCCAGAAGCTGCGCCGACGTGCCGGCGGAACGCGCTATCTGGGCACCCTTGCCCGGCATCATTTCGACGCAATGGATTGTCGTACCGACGGGAATGCTGCGAATCGGCAGGGTATTGCCCGGCTTGATCGGCGCCTCGGCACCACTCATGACCGCCTGACCAACGACCATGCCCTTGGTGGCAATGATGTAGCGGCGCTCGCCGTCAGCATAGAGAACCAAGGCGATGTTGGCGGAGCGGTTCGGGTCGTACTGCAGGTTCTCGACCTTGCCCGGAATGCCGTCCTTATCGCGACGGAAATCGATCACGCGGTAATGCTGCTTGTGACCGCCACCCATATGCCGAGTAGTAATGTGTCCATGCGCATTGCGACCAGCGGTCTTCGATTTCGCTTCAACGAGCTTGTCGTGCGGACGCCCCTTGTGCAGGTTGGAATTGACAACCTTGACGACCCCGCGACGACCGGGCGAAGTCGGCTTGACTTTTACGAGAGCCATTTAGGCAGCCCCCCCTTCCGCGAAATTGATTTCCTGACCGGGCTTGAGGCAGACAAACGCCTTCCTGATGTCGCTGCGGCGACCAATATTGCGACCGGCGCGCTTGATCTTGCCCTTCAGGTTGGCGATCTGAACCGACTTGACCTCGACCTTGAACAGCAGCTCCACGGCCGCCTTGACTTCGGGCTTGGTCGCATCGGGCGTCACGATGAACACCACCTGCTCGTTCTTGTCCGCAATATAAGTGGCTTTTTCGGAAATTTGCGGGGCCACCAGCACTTGCAGCAAACGTTCCGGATTGAAGTTCTTGCTCATGCCAGCATCTCCTCGATCTTGGCCACGGCCCCCTTGGTGAAAATCACCTTGGGAAAGCGCACCAGGGATACCGGATCAGCCTGCTGAGCCTCCAGCACCAGCACATTGGGCAAGTTGCGCGAAGCCAGCGCCAGATTGTCGTCCAGACTATCCGTCACGAGCAGAACGGGGTCCAGGCCCATGCCCAAGGCTTTGAGCTTTTGCGCAAACAGACGCGTCTTCGGCGCCTCGATGGTAAAGTCATCGATCACTACCAGCCTGTCTTCACGGGCCAGCTGGGACAGGATCGCCGCCAGGCCAGCGCGATACATCTTGCGGTTGACCTTCTGTGTGAAGTTCTCTTCCGGGGTATTCGGGAAGATGCGGCCGCCTCCGCGCCACAGTGGCGAGGAAGTCATACCGGCGCGAGCGCGGCCGGTACCCTTCTGCCGGAACGGCTTCTTGGTGCTGTGATGCACCTCTTCGCGGTCCTTCTGCTTGCGATTGCCGGCACGCGCATTGGCCTGATAGGCGACCACCACCTGATGCACCAGTGCCTCATTAAATTCGCGGCCAAACAACGCGTCGGAAGCTGTCACGGTTGCCGCGGACTGACCCTGGTCGTTAATTAGTTTAAGTTCCATGTCATCCCCGCTCTTTGGGTGCCTTGACGGCCGGGGCGACGATCACGTCACCGCCCTTGGCGCCGGGCACCGCACCCCTGACGAGCAGGAGTTGCCGCGCCTCGTCGATGCGAACGACTTCAAGATTCTGCGTCGTGCGTGCGACATCACCGAGATGTCCCGCCATTTTCTTGCCGGGAAAAACTCGACCCGGATCCTGCGCCATGCCGATGGAACCCGCCGAATTGTGCGACAGCGAATTACCGTGGGAAGCACGGTTAGACGAAAAATGGTGGCGGGTAATTGCGCCAGTAAAGCCTTTGCCGATAGAAGTGCCGCTTACATCGACTTTCTGACCCACACTGAAAATACTTGCGGCGACGACATCACCCGGCTTGAAACTGGCGAGTTGATCCGACGTGACGCGGAATTCCCTGAGAACTTCACCGGCTTCGACACCGGCCTTGGCAAGGTGCCCCGCTGCAGGCTTGATTACCCGGCTCGCGCGACGTTTGCCAAAGGTCACCTGAACGGCGGCGTAGCCATCCACTTCAGGCGTCTTTATTTGTGTGACGCGGTTATTCGACACATCGAGCACTGTCACCGGAATGGAAGAACCATCCTCGGCAAAAACGCGCGTCATGCCGACCTTGCGTCCTACAAGGCCTAGACTCATTTTATTCTCCTAAACCCCAGCTACGATTGGCCGGGCCCACTTTCACAATTCAGCGACAAAAAGTCGCTACGGCAGGCGCTTATAAAAGGTAAGCGCCTCTGTTACGAATTACTGCAATTTGATCTCGACATCCACACCGGCAGGAAGATCCAGCTTCATCAATGCATCCACCGTCTTGTCGGTCGGATCGATGATGTCCATCAGGCGCAGATGGGTACGAATCTCGAACTGGTCCCGCGAAGTCTTGTTGACGTGCGGCGAACGCAATACGTCGAAACGCTCGATGCGCGTCGGCAACGGCACCGGGCCGCGCACGACAGCGCCAGTGCGCTTGGCCGTCTCTACGATTTCAAGCGCTGACTGATCAATCAAGCGATAGTCGAAGGCCTTGAGGCGGATGCGTATCTTTTGGCTTTGCATTACAAATCCTTAAAGAGCGGGGTCGCAAATCGCGAAAGGGCGAGATTTTATCGCCCTTTTCGCTGTATTGCAACATATGTTATTCGATGACCTTGGCAACGACACCGGCGCCGACGGTACGACCGCCTTCACGAATGGCGAAGCGCAGACCCTCTTCCATCGCGATCGGTGCAATCAGCTTCACCGTCATCGCAATGTTGTCCCCCGGCATCACCATT
>JAPLQY010000108.1 GCA_026399475.1 Rhodocyclales bacterium | reverse complement strand
GCGGCTGGAAGCAGTTCGGCACGGTGACCGTGGTCAGTCACAGCCGTTTCGGTTATCAGGCGCTGTGGACCAGCACCCAGGAAATGATCGCCGCGCTGGCTCTGGCCAGCATCATCGGCGGCTATCTGGGCAGCCTGATCCTGCGGCGTTTGCGCCGTCCCTTGCAGGCCGTCATCGACCAGGCTGAAGCGATCACCAACCGGCGCTTCGTCACCATTGCGGAGCCGAAGGTTCCCGAACTGCGTCAGCTCGCGATCGCCATGAACACCACCGTGGCGCGGCTCAAGACGATGTTCGAAGAAGAGGCGGCGCGGCTGGAAACGGTGCGTCGCGAAGCCAACTTCGACCCCTTGACCGGGCTGGCCAATCGCGAGTCCTTCATTTCTCAGTTGCGCTCTTCGCTGGAGGGGGAAAACTCGACCGGCGGCACGCTGTTCCTGGTTCGCGTTGCCGATCTGGTCGGGATCAACAAGCGGCTGGGACGCGAGGCTACGGACGACCTGCTGCGGCGGGTGGGCGCAGCAGTCGGCGCTGGCGGTACGGCGAATGTGGAGGGCCTCGCCGCGCGCATGAATGGCGCCGACTTCGCCCTGCTACTGCCGGGGCACACGGCCGGTCGCGATGTCGGCGAAAAGCTGCTGAAGTCGCTGATCGACACCATGGAAGCGTTCGTCGTCGACGGCCCCTCGGCCTTTATCGGCATGGGTGTCTTCAAGCAGGGCGCGGGCCTCGGCGTGGTGCTGTCGCAAGTAGACGCGGCGCTGATCGGCGCCGAGGGCGACGGCGTCAACGCTGTCCGCGAAGCGGCGATCGACGCCGGCGACGACGTACCCAGGAGTGCCGGACAGTGGTCGGCGTTGATCCGTCAGGCGCTGGATCAAAATTGGGTGCGCCTGGTCTCGTTTCCGGTAGTCGACCTGCAGGGCAAACTGGTGCACGAGGAATGCCCGCTGCGGCTCAAGTTCGATGCCGAGGGGGAATGGCTTCCGGCCGGGCGCTTCCTGGCGGTTGCGGAGCGCCTGGGTCTTTCGCCCGAGCTGGATCTCGCGGCTGTCGCACTGGGGCTGGCGAACCTCGAGCAGCAGCCCGCACTGAAGGGCCTGGGCATCAATCTTTCCGGCAGTTCGATGGTTGCCGCCGGCTTCCAGCAAAAACTCGACGCGCTTCTGAAAAAGCACCAGAAGGCCGCCGGCCGGCTCTGGATCGAGGTGGCCGAAACGGGCGTGCTGAAACATGTCGACGCCTTTCGCAACCTGTGCGCGGTCCTCAGGAGTCATCACTGTCAGGTGGGGGTCGAACACTTCGGACGGCAGTTCAGCCAGATCGGGCAACTGCACGACCTCGGACTGAATTACATCAAGGTCGATGCCAGCTTTGTCCGCCGCCTGGACACCAATCCCGGCAATCAGGCTTTTCTCAAGGGCGTCAGCTCGATTGGCCACACCATCGACCTGCTGGTGATCGCCGAAGGCGTGGTCACCGAAGCTGAGTTCGCCGCGTTGAGCACGGTAGGATTCGATGGCGCGACCGGGCCCGGAGTGAAGGTCGCGGGAGCTTAAGCAGTGCTCGGGACAGGCGGTATCACTCGTGCTCGTCGCGCTGGCTCAGTGCTCCGAGCAAGATCGCAAACAACTCATCGGGGCTGAAGGGTTTGACCAGGAAGTCAGTCATGCCTGCCTCAATGCAGCGCGCCTTGTCCTCGGCAAAGGCATTGGCGGTCATGGCGATGATCGGTATCTCCCGGTAGCCGTGGATCTGGCGTATCAGCCGCGTCGCGTCCATCCCGTTCAGTGTCGGCATCTGCATGTCCATCAGGATGGCCGCGTAGTTGTTCTTCCGCGCCAGGGCGACGGCCTCTGCGCCATCCTGCGCGGTGTCCACCACAAGATCGACCGCTTCAAACTGTAGCCGGGCAATTTCGAGGTTGATCGGC
>JAPLQY010000094.1 GCA_026399475.1 Rhodocyclales bacterium | reverse complement strand
CCATTCCGATAGCGCGCGCACAGTAATTCACCACCTTCAAGGATGGCCAGACGGCGATGGCGATTCAGGTAGTGCAGGGCGAACGCGAACTGGTTTCAGACTGCCGCAGCCTGGCGCGGTTTGAACTGCGCGGCATCCCGCCCATGGTGGCGGGTGCGGCGCGCATTCGCGTTACCTTCCAGGTCGATGCGGACGGACTGCTTTCCGTCACGGCGCGCGAACAGACCAGCGGCCGCGAAGCGCACATCGAGGTCAAGCCGTCCTACGGCCTGAGCGATGATGAAATCGCGGGCATGCTCAAGGACAGTTTCAGCCATGCCGGTGATGACGCCTTCCGTCGCGCGCTGCGCGAGGCGCAAGTCGAGTCCCAACGCCTGATCGAGGCTACCCACTCGGCGCTGCAGGATGATGCGGAACTGCTGTCAACCCTGGAGCGCGCGCATATCGACGCTGCCGTGACCAAACTGCAAACCGTGATGAGCGGCGATGATCGCCGCGCCATCGATGGCGCCATGCAAGCCTTGAGTGCCGCCACCAATGAATTCGCGGCGCGGCGCATGAACCAGAGCGTGCGGCGTGCGCTCGCCGGCCGGAATATTGACCAGATATCATCATGACGCAGATCATCGTTCTACCCCATGTCGAGTTGTGCCCCGATGGCGCGGTCATTGATGTCGCGCCGGGGATCTCGATCTGCGATGCACTGCTCGGCAACGACATCGAGATCGAACATGCCTGCGAGAAGTCCTGTGCCTGCACCACCTGCCATGTCGTCGTGCGCGAAGGTTTCAATTCGCTCGCGGCGGCAGAGGAGATCGAGGAGGATCTGCTCGACAAGGCCTGGGGCCTGGAGCCCAACTCGCGTCTTTCCTGTCAGGCTTTGGTCGGCCAAGTTCCTCTGGTGATCGAGATTCCGAAGTACACCATCAACATGGTCAAGGAAGGGCATAAGAAATGAAGTGGACCGACAGCCTTGAAGTCGCGATAGCGCTGGTCGACGCCCATCCGGAGGTCGACCCGACCCGAATCAATTTTGTCGACCTGATGGACTGGGTCATGGCGCTACCGGGCTTCGAAGAAAACGAGAATCACTGCGGCGAAAAGAAGCTCGAAGCCATACAACAGGCGTGGATCGACGAACTGGAGTGATCGATGCTGGTCGACACCCACTGTCATCTGGATGCCGCCGAGTTTGATGGCGACCGTGCTGCGGTGGCGGATGCGGCAACACAGGCCGGGGTAGGGCTGATCGTGGTGCCGTCGATAGAACGTGCCAACTTCGGCGCCGTCACCTCGGTTTGTCGTGACTATCGCGGTTGCTTTGCGGCCTACGGCATTCATCCGATGTATGTAGAGCGCGCGATGGAGGCAGACCTTGACGCCCTGCGTAAGACGGTTCTGCGCGAACAACCCGTGGCTGTGGGCGAGATCGGTCTCGATCGATTCGTCGAGCCGCGCGACGACTTGCGGCAGGAGTTCTATTTCAGTGCGCAACTGGAACTCGCTCGCGATGCGAACTTGCCGGTGCTCTTGCATTCCCGTCGCGCCATCGATTCCGTGCTGAAACAATTGCGGCGTTGTCGCGTGCCCGGTGGAATTGCCCATGCGTTCAACGGCAGCCGGCAGCAGGCCGACGAATTCATCAAACTCGGTTTCAAGCTGGGTTTCGGCGGAGCAATGACCTTTCCGCGCGCCAGCCGCATCCGCGAACTTGCCGCGACCTTGCCGCTCGACGCCATCGTGCTGGAAACCGATGCGCCGGATATTCCACCCGAGTGGAAAGCCGGCGCCCGCAACACGCCGGATCAACTGCCGCGCATTGCGCAAGTGCTTGCCAGCTTGCGCGGCATTACAGTGCAGGAGGTTGCCGAGGCCACCACCGCCAATGCCGCCGCCGCGCTTCCCGTGCTGGCCAGGATTCACTAGAATCGGCGCTAACTTTTCCCCCAACCCACCTCAATCAGGAGCTACCCATGAGTACAACCATAACCCTGCGCGGCACCCCCGTTCGCGTTGATGGAAATCTTCCCGCTGCCGGAGCCAAGGCCCCGGACTTCAAACTGACCAGTGCGGCGCTGGCCGATGTCTCGCTCAAGGACTTCGCCGGCAAGCGCAAGGTAATGAATATTTACCCGAGCATCGATACCCCGACCTGCGCCACATCAACGCGCAAGTTCAACGAGGCTGCCGGAGATATGGCGAATACTGTCGTACTCTGTGTTTCAGGAGATCTGCCCTTCGCTGCCAAGCGTTTCTGCGAACTGGAGGGACTGAAGAACGTCGCCCATCTGTCCACCTTCCGCCATCCCGAATTCCTCAAGGACTGGGGTGTGGCCATGGCCGATGGCCCGTTGGCCGGCCTGACGGCCCGCGCCGTGGTGGTACTCGACGAGAACGACAAGGTAATTCACAGCGAAATGGTGCCGGAGATTGCGCAGGAGCCGAACTACGCGGCAGCGCTGAAGTCGCTCGGCTAAGTCACGGCACAATCGGCGTGTTGCCAGCGCCGACTCTTGAGCAAAACAAACGGGAGCTTCGGCTCCCGTTTGTTTATTGCGCGGCGCGTCGCCGAGGTCTTGATTGGACCGCTTACGGCCACAACCCGCCGCTCGGACTTATTCTCCATAGCCGAGGTTAAGCCAGAGCGCGAACCGGTAAGCGGCCGCCCCATCGGCGCTGTCCGAGTTTCTCGGCCGACCGGGTCCAGTGCAGCGTCAACAGCCATTCACAATGACGACGGAATGCAATTTGAAAGGCCGATACAGTCCAAACCAAGAGTGCGCCGTAGCGCTCGCGCTTGAGGAAAAACCAAACTCAAAAGGAAAGTCAAATGTCCCATTGACAGGACAATTGGACGAGGCATAGGATGACATCCCATGCAAGCGCACACACCCATTCTCAAGTACCACCAGATCTATCTGGTCCTGCGCGAGCAATTGCATGAGGGCCGCTTTGAGCGGGGGCTACCGGGAGAACTGGCGCTGATGCAGCAATTTGGGGTAGCGCGCGTTACCGTTCGGCGCGCCTTGGAGCAACTGGCTGGCGAGGGCCTGATCTCCCGCGAGCCAGGGCGTCGCACCCGCTCTCTGGTCAGCAGCATGGCGGAAACTGAAACGCGAGACTCGACCGGGCAAACCGCCCAGTTGACCGGTCTGCTGGAAAACCTGGTGAGCATGGGCTTGCGTACCACGGTCAGGGTGCTGGAGGTGGAAACGGTGGCAGCATCAACGACCGTCGCGGCTGCTTTGGAATTGAACGTCGGGGATAAAATTCAAAAGGCGGTTCGCGTTCGCAGCACGAAGGAAGGCCCGCTGTCACACATCACAACTTATGTGCCCGCCGACATTGCGCGCCATTTCGGACGACGGGAACTGGCAAGAAAACCGATCCTGTTGCTGATCGAAGAATCGGGCGTGAAGGTCGGGCGCGCCAGTCAAACCGTTTCAGCACGCCTGGCGGATACCCGAGTTGCCCAGCATCTGGAAGTTCCGGTCGGCGCAGCTCTGCTGGCGGTCCGCCGCCTGATTTACGATGATCGGGACCGTCCGGTGCAGTGGTTGCACGGCTTGTACCGGCCGGACCGGTATGAATATCAAATGCAGTTGTCGCGCGTCGGCAGCATCGACGCCAAGGTGTGGGTCAGTCAAGAGTTGTCCGCTCAATTTCATTAATCACCAAGGAGAATGCCGTGAGTACACGTCGCCAATTCATACTCCAATCTGCAGTCGCCGCCTCATCTCTGGCATTTCCCATGATCGGCGGTGCGCAAGCCAAATCCATCAAGGTTGGGGTCTTGCATCCGGTCACCGGCGCGCTGGCCTATTCCGGCCAGCAGTGCCGAGAAGGCGCGCTGATGGCCATCGAGGACATCAACAAGGCGGGGGGTATCAAGTCGCTGGGCGGCGCCAAGTTCGAGGCGCTGCTCGGTGATGCCCAGTCGCAACCGCAAGCCGGTGCGGCGGAAGTCGAGAAGATGAACGAAGCCGGGGTCTCCGCCATTGTTGGCGCCTATGCTTCGGCGATCTGCCTGGCGACCACGCAAACGGCGGCCAAATACAACCTGCCGCATATCGTCGATGTCGGCGTGGCCGATCAAATAATGGAACGCGGCTTGAAAAATACCTTCCGCTTTGGCCCTGGCTATCGCAAGTGTGCCGAGGTAGCGATCGCCAACCTGGTGGTCCTGAACACAGTCGCGGGGAAGCCGGCGAAGACGGTGATGATCATCCATGAAGAGTCGCTGTTCGGGACCGGCACGGCCAACCTGCTGGCACGTGAATTGCCCGGATTTGGCTACGACGTGAAGGAAGTCATCAAGCACGCCAACCCGACGCGCGACTTCAACAACATCGTGCTGCGCATGAAGGCGGTCAACCCGGACATCGTGATCCCCGCCAACTACTACAACGAGTATGCCTTGCTGGTGCGCACCATGCAGCAGCAGAAGGTAACGCCCAAGGCGATCTATTCGGTGCTGGGAGGGGCAGCCTCCAGCTACAAGTTCGTCAAGGAGTTTCCCGATGCGGCTAACGGCATCATCGATTGCAACCACTGGTTCAACCCCAAGGACAAGCGCTCGGCCGAACTCAAAAAGCGCATCGAGGCCAAGGGCCTGTTCTTCAGCTACGAAGTGTTCATGACCTACACGGCCATGCGGTTGCTGGCCGATGCCATCGAACGTGCCAAATCAGCCGACCGCGCCGCCATAATCGATGCGCTGGAGAAGAGCACCTTTGCCGACCACATGATGCCGTATGGCGCGACCAAGTTTGTCAGCGGACAAAACTCCGGTGCCCAGCCCTTGATGACGCAAGTCGTCAAGAACGATATAAAAGTCATCATCCCGCGCGAGTATCGCGAAGCCGATCCGGTGTTCCCGCTGCACGTCTAAAGATACCGTTCGCCGCGAGCCTGTCGCAGGCCGGTTCCAGGCTTCGACAGGCTCGTCCCAAAAGGCTGTGCAATACTCATGGTTGACTTCAGCATCCTCTTCCCGTCCCTGCTCAATGGGCTGACCACCGGGGCGGTCTATGCGCTGATTGCGCTGGGCCTGACCCTGATCTACGGCGTCCTGCACATCATCAACTTTGCCCATGGGGCAGCCTTGATGGTGGCGCTGTATGCCGTGTACCTGCTCAAGGAACGCCTTGGCATCGATCCGTATCTGGCGCTGCCGCTGGTGGTGCCAGGCATGTTCGTGCTGGGTTATGCCTTGCAGCGACTGATCATCAACCGGGCCAGCCACGGCAAGGACGAAAACATCCTGCTGGTCACCCTGGGCCTCTCCATCGTCATGGAGAACGCCGCCCTGCTCCTGTTCAAGTCCGACACCCGGACCATCGATACGGCCTACACGCTGACCACCATCGCCATCGGTCCGGCCATGATCGCCTTGCCCAAACTGGTGGCCTTCGCAGGTGCCCTGCTGGTTTCCGGGCTGCTGCTGTGGATCGTCGGCAAGACCGATCTGGGTCGCGCCATTCGCGCGGTGGCCAAGGAGAAGCACGGCGCCAAGCTGATGGGCATCGACGTGGATCATGTCTATGCCATGAGTTTCGGCATCGGCCTGGCGTGCCTGGGCGCCGCCGCCTGCTTCCTGCTGCCGGCCTACTACGTGAACCCGCAGGTCGGCAGCGGCTTTGTGCTGGTGGCATTTACCGTGGTGGTGCTGGGTGGCATGGGCAGCTTCGGCGGTGCTTTGCTCGGCGGTCTGCTGATCGGCGTGGTGGAGTCGCTGGGCGGCTTGTACTTGGGCGAGTCGCTCGGGCAGATCGGCATCTTTGTCATCTTCATCGCGGTGCTGCTGTTTCGCCCGCAAGGCCTGTTCGGAGCCAAGGCATGACGGGCGGCATGCGGCAGTTGTCGGGCATCTTCCTTTTCGTCGCGCTGGTCGCCTGCATCCCGCTGGTCACGGACTCCGGCGTCATCCTGAACTTCGTGATGATGGCGCTGTATGCGGCCTTGCTGGCTCAGGCCTGGAACATTCTGGGAGGCTTCGGCGGGCAGTTTTCCTTCGGCCATGCGCTGTTCTTCGGCACCGGCGCCTACCTGCAGGCGATCGCGCAATTGCACGGCGGGCTCAATGCCTGGCTGGCCCTGTCCGTGGCGGTGGCCGGCAGTGCCGGGGTCGGCGTGCTGGTGGGCGCATTGTCCTTTCGCTACGGACTCAAGGGCTCGTACTTCGCCCTGGTGACGCTGGCCTTCGCCGAGGTGTTCCGCATCCTGGCGCTGTCGGTGCCCTTTACCGGCGCCGGTGTCGGTCTGATGCTGCCCTTGCAGGAAGCCTTTGCCAATATGCAGTTCGGCTCGCGCAAAGGTTTTGTCTACCTGGTGCTGGGTTTCGTGACGGTCGCCCTGCTGGTGACCTGGTGGCTGAAGCATTCACGCTTTGGCGCCTATTTGCAGGCGGTGCGCGACAACGAGGACGCGGCGCGCGCGGTCGGGGTCCATCCTTTCGACGTCAAGCTCGGTGCGATTGCCCTGTCGGGCGGCTTCATGGGGGCTGGTGGCGCCTTCTATGTGCAGGTGTTCCAGTACATCGATCCGGGCATCGCCTACGGCCCCGGCACGTCGGTGGAAGCGCTGGTTGCCGCCATCGTCGGCGGCATGGGCACCGTCTGGGGACCAGTGCTGGGCGCGCTGGTGCTGCATGCTCTGTCCGACCTGACGCGCAACCTGTTCGGCCAGTTGCCCGGCATCAATATGGTGATCTATGGCGTGGTGCTGGTGCTGATCGTGATGTTCCTGCCACGCGGCATCGCCGGTCTCGGAGCGACGGCGAACTCCCTTTGGTCAAGGCTCTGGCGCGGCAATGGAGGCCTGCGTGGCTGATCTCCTGCTGGCCATCCAGGGCCTGTCCAAATCCTTTGGCGGTCTCAAGGCCGTGCAGAACGTCAGCCTGTCCGTGCCCGCGGGCAGCCTCACCGCCTTGATCGGACCCAACGGCGCCGGCAAGACCACGCTGTTTGCGCTGATGTCGGGCTTCCTGAAACCCGACAGCGGCACGGTGCAATTCGACGGATTAGACATCACGGGTCGCGCCCCGCACCTCAACGCGCGCCTCGGCATGACGCGCACTTTCCAGATCGTCCAGCCATTCGCGACGCAGACGGTGCGCGACAACATCGCGGTGGGCGCGCATCTGCACCTCAAGGAGCGGCGCAGCGCCTTGAGCCGGGCCGAAGAAGTGGCCGCGCGCGTGGGTCTGTCGGCGCTACTCGACAAGCCGGCGTCCGACCTGACCGTGGCCGGCCGCAAGCGCCTGGAGCTGGCGCGAGCCCTGGCGACGCGACCCCGGCTGCTACTGCTGGACGAGGTGCTGGCCGGCCTGAACCCGCAGGAAATCGCCGAGATGATTCCGGTGGTGCGGGGCATTGCAGAAAGCGGCGTGACCGTGCTGATGATCGAGCATGTCATGCAGGCGGTGATGAACCTGGCGCAGCAGATCTGGGTGCTGGCGCAAGGACAGCTGATCGCCCAGGGCACGCCGGCGCAAATCACCGCCGATGAAAAAGTGGTGGAAGCCTATCTGGGCCACGGCACGGCGGCGCGCCTGCGCGCCGCGGCACAGGCGGGTGTCTCCGCATGACGGCCTTGCTGGACATCCGCGGCTTGCGCGGCGGCTACGGCCAGGTGGAAGTGCTGCGCGGCGTGGACCTGACGGTCCAGGCCGGCGAGATCGTCGCGCTGCTGGGCAGCAATGGGGCCGGAAAATCGACGCTGAACAACGTGATCTGCGGTATCTACCCCACCTGGGCCGGCACGGTGCAGTTCGACGGCCAGGATCTGAGCCGCGCGCATTATCGCGAGGTGGTGAAGGCCGGCCTGATCCAGGTGCCGGAGGGGCGCAAGGTATTTCCCAACCTCACTGTGCTGGAAAATCTCGAGCTCGGTTCCTTCACGCGGGCGCGCGAGCGCCGGGCCGCCAATCTCGAAAAGGTGTTTGTGATCTTTCCGCGCCTCGAAGAGCGCCTGCCGCAATTGGCCGGCACCATGAGCGGCGGCGAGCAGCAGATGCTGGCGATCGGCCGGGGCCTGATGGCCGAGCCGCGCCTGTTGATTCTCGATGAACCCTCGCTGGGACTATCGCCCTTGCTGGTGGAAGAGATGTTCGGTCTGATCCGGCGCCTGCGTGACGGCGGCCTGACGGTGTTGCTGGTGGAGCAGAACGTCGGCCAGTCGCTGGAAATCGCCGACCGGGCGTATGTCCTGGAAAACGGCAGCGTGCGTTTCTCCGGCCTGCCGGCGGATTTGCTCGGCAGCGACGAGTTGCGCCGCGCTTACCTGGGGCTTTGATCCTTGCGTGATTCCGATATGAGTGCGGCTAAGCCCATGGCACAGACCCTCGCGCAAAAGCTGATCGCGCGCGCGGCGGGACGCTCCTCGGTGGCGCCCGGCGAGATCGTCAATTGCAAGGTCGACCTGGCGATGTTCCACGACTCGTCCGGCCCGCGCCGGCTCAAGCCGATGCTCGAAGAGCTGGGTGCGCAGATCTGGGACAAGTCGCGGGTGGTGCTGGTGATGGATCACTATGTGCCGGAGCGCGATGACGAGTCGCGCCAGATCGTGCGGCTCGCCCGCAACTGGGCGCGCCAGCAGAACCTGCCGCATGTATATGACAGCCAGGGCATCTGCCATGTGGTGGTGCCCCAGCACGGCCACATCCGCCCCGGCATGTTCTGCGTCGGCGGCGATTCGCATTCACCGACCGGCGGCGCCTTCGGCGCCTACATGTTCGGCATCGGCAGCACCGAGATGCTGGGAGTGGTGGTGACCGGCGAAATCTGGCTGCGGGTGCCGCACACCTTGCAGATGCACTGGCGCGGCCAGTTGCAAACAGGCGTGACCGCCAAGGACATGATGCTGCACATGCTCGGCCGCTTCGGCATGAACGGCGGGCAATACCAGGCCGTGGAGTTCTGCGGCTCGGCGGTGCAGGCCTTGGCGATGCAAGAGCGCATGACGCTGTCCAACATGAGTGCCGAACTGGGCGCGCAGGTCGGCCTGATCGCGCCCGATGCAACCACCGCGGCGTGGCTGAAGGCAGCCGGCGCAGAATCCTCCGAAGCGGACGGCTGGCATACCGATGATGGCGCTGCTGTAACGCGCCACGATTTCGAAGCGAGCAGCTTGCCGCCCTACGTCGCGGCGCCGCACAGCCCGGCCAATGCCGCTGCGGTGGGGAGCTATGCCGGCACCCGGGTGGACGTGGCCTATATCGGCGCCTGCACGGGCGCCAAGCTCGACGACCTGCGCGCGGCAGCCATGGTGCTGCGCGGTAAGCGGGTTGCCGCGGGTGTGCGTCTGATGGTCGCACCGGCGAGTCAGCAAGACCAGGCCGCCGCCGAGGGAGAAGGCGTGCTGCAAGTATTGCTGGACGCCGGAGCCGAGCTGCTTCCCACCACCTGCGGCGCCTGCGCCGGCTATGGCGCCACGATCGGCGACGACACCACGGTGATTTCCAGCACCGCGCGCAACTTCAAGGGCCGCATGGGTTCGGCCACGGCGCAGGTGTATCTGGCCTCGCCGTATACCGTGGCCGCCTCGGCCTTGCGCGGCGTCATCAGCGATCCGCGCGAGGTGCTGGCATGAGCACCCACCGCGTCTGGAAACTTGGCGCCGACATCGACACCGATGTGTTGGCGCCGGGCCACGCCATGAAGCACGGCATCGACAAGATCGCCAGCCATTGCCTGGAGTCGCTCCGCCCCGAGTTTGTGAGCCAGGTGCGGCCGGGCGACGTGATCGTGGCCGGACCAAATTTCGGCATCGGCTCGTCGCGCGAGCAGGCTGCGGCGGTACTGGTGAGGCTGGGCGTGGCGGCGGTGATCGCGCCCTCGTTCGGCGGCCTGTATTTCCGCAATGCCTTCAATGTTGGCCTGTTGCTGCTGACCTGCGCCGAGGCCGAGGCGCTGCAGGAAGTGGAGCAAGTCACCCTCGACAGCCAGGATCTGGCCGTGATTTCAGCGACCGGCCGACGCCTCGCCTGCGAACCGATTCCAGCGTTCCTGCTGGACATGGTGCGCAGCGGCGGCCTGCTGCCGACCCTGCGCCAGCGTCTGGCGCGCGAGAAATTGAAACTCAACTGAATCAACTGACAGGAGCCCTGCACCATGAGCCAGCCAAAATCCAAACCCTATGACCTTCTCATCCGCAATGTGCGCGTCGTGCGCCCGCATGGCAATGTGGTGCACGAGGCGGATGTTGCCATCAAGGACGGCAAGTTCGCGCGTGTCGCCCCCGGCATCGACCCCAAGTCGGCCAAGTCTGTGCATGAAGGCCGGGGGCTGCTGGCTTTCCCCGGCGCGGTGGACGCGCACATGCACAGCGGCATCTATGCCCCGCTGCATGAAGACGCCGTCAGCGAGAGCAAGGCGGCGGCCATGGGTGGCGTCACCTCCAGCCTCAACTACTTTCGCACCGGGCAGTACTACCTGAACAAGGGCGGGCCGTACAAGAAGTTCTTCCCCGAGGTGCTGGACATTTCGAAGAACCGCTTCCATGTGGACTATGGCTACCACCTGGCGCCGATGGACAGCACCCATATTGCCGAGATCCCCGAGCTGATCGACAAGCATGGCGTGTCCAGCTTCAAGATATTCATGTTCTACGGCTCGCACGGCCTGCATGGCGCCTCCAATAGCCAGCGCGAGTTCCTGATGATCGGCGAGGACGAGCGCTACGATTTTGCGCACTTCGAGTTCATCATGCGCGGCGTGCAGGCCGCGCGCGAGCAGTTCCCCGAGCGGGCCCGGCAGATTTCCTTGTCGCTGCACTGCGAGACGGCCGAGATCATGACGGCCTATACCAAGATCGTCGAGAAGGACAAGTCCTTCCGCAAGCCGGGCATGGGCCTGGCGGCCTACAGCGCGTCCCGCCCGCAGCACTCCGAAGGCTTGGCGGTGTTCATTGCCAGCTACCTCGCCTACGAGACGGCGCTGCCCAATATCAACCTGCTGCACCTCTCCTCACGCAAGGCGGTGCAGGCCGCGCTGATGATGGCCGAGACCTTCCCGCACATCGACTTCAGGCGCGAAGTGACCATCGGCCACCTGATGCTGGACATCCACGCCAAGGCGGCGGAACTGGCCAAGGTCAACCCACCGATCCGCCCGCGCGATGACGTGGAGTACCTGTGGCAGGCGCTGCTGGAAGGCGATCTGGACTGGGTGGTGAGCGACCACGCCTGCTGCCGCCAGGAGATGAAGGTTCCCAAAGGCCACTCCGGCGATATCTGGATGGCCAAGAGCGGCTTTGGCGGCACCGAATACCTGTTGCCCGCGCTGGTCAGCGAAGGCACGCGCCGTGGCATGGGTTACAACCACATGGCGCGCGTGCTGGCCTGGAACCCGGCGCAGCGCTATGGCCTCAACCGCAAGGGCGACATCGCCGAAGGCTTCGACGCCGACCTGGCGCTGGTGGACCCGGCGCGCGGCTGGACCATCCACGCCCAGGAGTCGCCCTCCACCCAAGGCTACACGCCGTTCGAAGGGCTGGAATTGTCGGCCCGCGTGGAAGAGACCTGGCTGCGCGGCCAGCAGATCTACAACAACGCGCAAGGCGTAATCGGCAAGCCGCGCGGCCAGTACCTGCACCGCCCGACCGCTTGAGATGGGTGGTCCTGTGGTCAAGCGCGGCCACCCACCGCAAGGCGCGCCGTACGTGCCGGTGGCCATCGCAGGCGCCGGTGCCTGCGGCCTGACGGCGGCGCTGATGCTGCACGACGCGGGCATCGAGTGCGTGCTGCTGGAGCGCGATGCCGCGCCATCCGGCTCTACGGCGCTGTCTTCCGGCTTCATTCCCGCGCCGGGTACGCAGGCGCAGCGTGCGCGCGGCGTGGCTGACAGCCCGGTGCAGTTCGCTGCCGACATCCATGCCAAGACCAAGAACACAGCAGCGCCGCATCTGGTGGCGGCCTACACGAAGGCCATCGGCCCTGCGCTCGATGCCTTGCAGGACAAACACGGCCTGTCATGGCTGCTGCTGGACGACTTTATGTATCCCGGCCACAGCGTGTGGCGCATGCACGCCGTGCCTGAAAAGACCGGCATCGCGCTCATGGGCCGCATGCAGAACGCTGCTGCCGCTTGCGGCATCGCACTGCTGACACAAGCGCTGGTGCGCGAGTTGTGGCTGGACGAACATGGCAAGATCGCTGGCGTGGGCTATGCGCGCCCCGACGGTGCAATGGAGCACCTGAGTTGCGATGTGCTGATCCTGGCCTGCAACGGCTTCGGCGGCGACGCCGCGATGGTGCGGCAACTGCTGCCCGAGATGCGTGACGCCATCTTTGCCGGCCACACCGGCAACGACGGCAGCGCCATCACTTGGGGACACGCTCTGGGCGCACGGCTGGCCGACCTGGGCGGCTACCAGGGACATGGTTCGTGGGCGGTGCCGCACGGGGTGCTGATCACCTGGGCGCTGATGATGGAGGGCGCGGTGCAGATCAATTCGCTGGGCCGGCGCTTCCACGATGAAACGCTGAGCTATTCGGAAGCTGCGGTGCAGGTGCTCGCGCAGTCCGGCGGCGTGGCCTGGAACGTGTTTGACGAAGCCTTGCTGCGATTCGCGCGCGGCTTCCCCGACTTCTGCGAAGCCGAGGCGGTCGGCGCCGTCAAGGCATGCGCCGATAAATTTGCGCTGGCCGCGCTGATCGGTTGCGATACAGACACCTTGAGCGCAACGCTTGGAGTGGTGTCTCCCGGCTCGGTTTCCCCCGATGGCCGCGTGTTCTCGCGAGCACTGCAAGCGCCCTTCTATGCCGTCAAGGTGACGGGTGCGCTGTTTCACACCCAGGGCGGACTCGATATCGACGCTCAATGCCGGGTCTTGCATGAAGACGGCACCCCATTCAACAATCTGCTGGCGGCGGGCGGCGCCGCGCGTGGCGTCTCAGGCAATGCGGTGTGGGGTTACCTGTCGGGCAACGGCCTGCTGAGTGCCGTCGCTGGTGGCTACATCGCAGCCCAAACGGCGAAATCAATTCTGGAGCCTCAAGCATGAACACCCTCACATTGAAGCAGCGCCTGGCACAAGCCCGGGCCGTGCTGGCCCCCGGGGTGTATGACGCGCTGAGCGCATTGCTGGCAGAGCAAGCTGGATTTGAGGCGCTATATCTCTCCGGTGCCTCGATTGCCTACACCCGGCTCGGCCGTTCCGATGTCGGCCTCACCACCTTCCCCGAGGTGGCCGACACCCTGGCGCGCATCACCGAGCGGGTCAGTCTGCCCGTCATCGTCGATGCCGACACCGGCTTCGGCAATGCGCTCAACGTGATGCGCACCGTCAAGGGTTTCGAGCGCGCGGGCGCCGCGATGATCCAGTTGGAAGACCAGACTTTTCCCAAACGCTGCGGCCACCTGGACGGCAAATCGGTGGTGCCAGTGGCGGAGATGCAGGGCAAACTGAAGGCCGCGCTGGATGCGCGCACCAGCAGCGACACTTTGATTCTGGCGCGTACCGATGCGCTGGCGGTGGAAGGACTCGACGCCGCCCTGGAGCGGGCCGAGCGTTATCTCGAATGCGGGGTGGACGCGCTGTTCATCGAGGCCTTGCGAACGCCGGAGCAGATGGATGCAGCCTGCCGGCGTTTTGGTCAGGGCATCCCTTTGCTGGCCAACATGGTGGAAGGCGGCAAGACACCCGTGCAAAGCGCCGCCGAACTGCAAGCCCGTGGCTTTCGTATCGTCATCTTCCCCGGCGGCACGACCCGCGCCGTGGCACATACCTTACAGGACTATTACGCCAGCCTGCACCAGCACCAGACGACTGCGCCGTGGCAAGGACGAATGTTGGACTTCGATGGCCTTAATCAAGTGATCGGCACTGCGGAACTCTTGTCCTGCGGCAAGCGATACGAATAGATGGAAGCAAACCAGGATAGGGGTAAGGATAGGAAATCCAATGGGCGCTGGGGAGTATGGCTGACGCCGGGTGTAGCCGTCGATCGCCGATTTCCGGTCGGCAAGCGTCACGATTTGCAGAAAATCCCCCTGAATAACACCCCAAGCATTGCCTTTGGGCCGCCAGTAGACTGGCAGCAATTAGCAGAGAAGCAGCCGCTCAGAAAACCGCATTCTGCGAATAGTGTTGCCTGACTATATGCATTGCGCATGGAATGTCAATGACCGCCGACGCTGCAACGCTGCCCGTGGACCGCGATACGAGCGCTGCGGCTGGCGGGGCGACGGCTCAAGACTGGGAGCAGCCTGCTGACATTGTCATATACCATGACCGTTGACGCCCTTGCATCCAGCGGTTGAGTCCAAGCTGGATACCGGCCCTTCAATACGCAACCATATGTCATCATCAATGAGCGGACCCGCTGTGGAGCCGAAGTTCAGAAAAAAATAGCCCGGGGCATAACGAACGTCGGCTTTCCCATTCCCCGCATGCCTGGCGAATGGCTACTCCCGATTTTCGCCACGGACGGCTTTGGGCACGAAGCGGCATGACGGTCGTCAGTGGATCAAAGGGAAAGAATTGAATTGGCATAGCCGTTGAAAGTCGGCGCTGGCGATACGGCGATAGTCTGTAGGTAGATAAAACCTGCCCACTTGCAGCTTGCTTTCCGAAT
>JAPLQY010000050.1 GCA_026399475.1 Rhodocyclales bacterium | reverse complement strand
TTGCGAATTTCACCAAAAATGGCATTTCATCTTAGACAGGTCGATCATCTACATGTAGAATGCGTGCGGTTTTGTGGCACTTCCGACCGCCCGCCTGTTAATCCGTAGGTCCCTGGTTCGAGCCCAGGTCGAGGAGCCAGTGATACCAAGGGGTTGCGTTCCGCGCAACCCCTTTTTTATTGGCTATGCCAAGCCCTTGGCACAGTGGCGGCACATTTCGCCACAAACAGCGTCAGCAAATCTCAATACCTGGCAACAAAGCCTGCGAAGTCACGGGCGAGGCACGCCCCATATTCCAAGATTTGGCTTGCCTCCACATGTTCCGCTGCCGATCCCTCCCCCGAACCCCGAGTCGTGCGATTGGAAACGTCTCGCGCGTATACGCGCGCGAGTCAACAAAATCAAAACTGTAAATACCCACCGGTCCGAAACCGACAGCCACGTCAATCTACCGGGAGAAAGCACCATGGCAAGTATTCAAGAGCGCAAGTCAGAAGATGGAACAATCACCTATCGCGTGCAGGTCCGCAAGAGGGGTTTCCCGCCACAGACCGCCACATTCGAGCGCAAGACCGACGCAAAACGTTGGGCTCACGACATTGAGTCGGCAATCAACGAGGGGCGTTTCTTCCGTACTACGGAAGATCGCAGGCGGACCTTCTCGGAGATGGTCGAGAAGTACATAAAGGAGAACTTACCCGACAAGAAACCTCAACTACAGCAAGATCAGAAGAACCATCTCGCCTGGTGGAACCTCAACCTGGGTCGCTACCTTCTGGTCGATGTAACGCCAGCCGTAATCACAGACGCACGGAACAAGCTGGCCAGCGAGCCAATTGCTCCGCGCACTGCAAACCCCAAGAAGCGAGGCAAAGCTCGCTTTCGAGCCAATGCGACCATCGTTCGCTATCTAGGCACTCTCAGCGTCATGTATTCAACCGCATGTCGTGAATGGGCATGGGTCAATGACAACCCCCTGCGTAAGGTGCGCAAGCCTCCTGAACCCCGGGGACGGGTGCGTTTCCTGTCGGACGACGAACGCAGAAGATTGCTGGATGCCTGCCAGACCAGCTTTAATCCCGTGCTCTATCCTGTGGTCGTAATTGCCTTGGCGACAGGCGCCCGTTCGTCGGAAATAATGAATTTGACTTGGGATCGGATCGACCTGGAGCGTGGCAGAGCCATTCTCGATGACACAAAGAATGGAGAACGCCGCGCTCTGCATCTGACGGCCCACGCGTTGAACGTCGTCAAAGGTCTCTCGGCGAGGAGGAAAGACGGAGAGTACCTACTATTTCCCGGCAACAAGCCTGGGCGGCCTGCTGAATTGCGTAAGGCGTGGCTCGATGCCTTGAAGCGCGCCAAAATCGGAAACTTTCGGTTCCACGACCTTCGCCACTCAGCTGCCAGCTACCTTGCCATGAATGGCGCAACCTTGGCAGAAATCGCCGAGATTCTTGGACACAAGACCTTGGCAATGGTCAAGCGTTACACCCACTTGAGCGAGAGTCATACCCGGCAGGTAGTGACCCGGATGACCGAAAACATCTTCAACATTTCCCCTAAGACCAAGGGCGCGGCAAATGACATCAACGCGACTAACGCTTTGGCCGAGCGTGATGTGACATCGTAAGCCGCAGTTCAAGGGTTGTCTCGAGTCAGCCTTTCGTAACCAGCATGAGGGCCGCAAATATTTATTTTTTGCGGCCCTCATTTTTTGTAGCGATTTCTTTCTGCGAATACTAATTCCTCTGGGCTAAACGCAGGATGCAACGCCAAAAGCAGAAAAACAGTGTTTTTTGCTCATTGGTAAGCGAAATGTCGCCGATCCTTTCGCCAACGCATCACCGAATATCGCCCAATGAGTCACGCGATATTCGCTTCAATCGAATCTGCGGTTTGCACAGTTATCGCAATTTTGCGATGCCTGTCAGGCTCGAATTGGGTTTTGGTCGCCCTCGGCAAGTGGCCAGCACCTACTAGTTGAAGGAGTATTTGCTATGAAATTGCGTCGAATTCGAGATGCGGCTAACGAACTTAATATCCCAGTGGGAACCATTCAGGCGATTAGGTTCAATTCTGTTGATAGGACCAATAGCAAGGGAGTTGTGATCCCTGGAAACGGGTTCGCCGAAGCGTTTCTCAAGCTCGTCGGAGCCGTATACGTGGACACTGAGCGCTTTCTTCATATTTGGTTTATGAAGAACGGTCGCACGTATGCGCCTCCACCGCCAACGTCCACCAGCCCACCCGTATGGCTATGTAACCAACGCACCCTTCCGGAAGTAAATGCTTTGCCGGCCAATTCAGGAGGTCAAAATGAAACGCTCTGACCGCAACCCGGCAGCGAATGACTCTCCCCAATCCAAATCCAACAATTCCGGTAAAAAGTCTCTTCGGACTATCACCGTGGCCGGTCATCGCTACTGCTTCGACCGAGACGGATACCATCGACTTCACTTGGGTGAAAAGCTTGAGCGGATCTGCGGATTTATCAAATTCGTTGCGCACCGCGCCGATCTCGGCAGCGACCAGATTCAGGTTGCGGTAAAGATTCGCGACTTCCATCATACGATCAAGATCATTGTTGTAAATCGTTCTGATGTGTTAAGCGGATTCGCGTTGATCGACCGCCTCACTAACTGCGGCTTCGAAGTCAGCGACAAGACAATCGCAGCGAAAATTATCCGGCAAGCCTACCTAGCGCATCCACCGAAAGAAACTGTATTGATCGCAAACTATCCTGGGTGGCATTCGGCTCAGCCGGACGGGGTGGAAGTCTATGTCACCAATATGGGGACGATAAAGCCGTCGTATTGCAAGGCAAACATTGCTCTTGCGGATGGAATTTCTGCTGGGTTTGCAACGGCGGGAACTCTTGAGGAGTGGAACTGCAATATTGGCGATGAATGTGTCGGCAACTCCCGGCTCCAGTTCGGCGTCTGCATCAGCCTCGCAAGCTCTCTTGTTCACTTCTCTGGTCTACCCAATTTCGGTAGTCTCATTGAAGGTCCGTCGAAATCCGGAAAAACAATCACATTGCGGGTTGCCGGATCAGTAATGGGCAGCGACGACTACATGTATAGCTGGAATTCAACGCCCAACGCTCTGGAGAGGATCGCCGTGAATCGGAATGATGGGTTATTGCCCCTGGATGAAATCGGCCAAGGAGAACCCAGGGCGGTCGCCGAAGCGGTTTACGACCTAACGAACGGCCGGACAAAAAGTCGCTTAGGGGCTGATACCAAGCTCGAATCCGGTACTCGATTCAGGGGTCTTGTATTGGCATCAGGCGAACTCGACCTCCGCACGTTTTTGGGAAACGCCGGCATCAAGGCAAAAGCGGGACAGTTGGTACGCCTATTCAGCATACCCGTTCCCCGGGGCGGAGTGTTTTCAAAGAAGCACGGACACAAGAACAAGGCTTCGTTTGCTGCTGAGCTTGTGGAAAACATGGCCGAGTACTACGGCACCCTGGGACCTGCCTTCATCGCCTACATCGCCGAAAATCAGATCCAGCTGAAGGCCGAGTTGCCGGATATGGTGCGCGATATTGCCGATGAGTTGCTCAGTCGATTACCTGTAATTCCGGATCCAGGAACCTATGGACACGTTGCAAAGTGCTTCGCCCTCGTGGCGATTGCAGGGGAATTGGCAGTCAGCAACAAGCTGCTTACCTGGGAACAGCGCAGCGCCAGGGCAGCAGTAGAACGGTGTTTTTTGGCGTGGGCAAAGCGCGAAAAGGTCATCTTCTCAACGTCAGACCACCAAGTCTTCCGTCAACTGCAGAGGTTCTTCCAGTCCGAGAAGGCAGGAAAATTTGTGCCGATGCGCGAGTTCGAGTGCTCAAACAAGGCAACGCTTGCCGGGTATCTGCACAAGGTAGATGGCGCCTCTGTATATCTCGTTTACCCTGCCTTTTTTGAGACCAAGTTATGCAGCCGGTTCGGCAAGTCAATTGGCATTCGGCTGCTGAAAGAGCGGAACTTGCTGGTTCTCGGCAGTCGAGGCACGCCAACTAGGCAGGTCAACATCCCGAAAAGCTTGCAAAGCGATGACCAAACGAAGGTTTCATTTTATGTGATCCGCGAGGAAATTCTCCGCATTTAGAGCCTGCACGTTTGCGATGCAGGCGATGCAAACGATGCAGGATTTCAGACACAGGGAGGGTGCCACTAGGCATGACGGCTTGCACCCTCCCCTGCGTCCGGACTCCGTAATACACAACATCCAACACATTCTTCTCCGTATTCAATCTGTAAAGAACCTAACCAATTACAGAAAGGCAATTTCATGTTTGATACTGTTAAGGCGTACTTCCAGATGACGGCTCTAGTTTCCGATAGCTTGACCGACGACAAGGCTTTGGAGCGCCTTGGCATCAAGTTGTACGGCAATAAGTTCTTTCTCCCGCATCCTTTCGGATACGACAATCCGGCGGTGTATTTTGACCTGGATGAGCGCGAATTCTGGATCGAAACTTCAATACCTAAGCTCTTGCAGGGGCACAACGTTTTCGGCAGCAATCGACTTCAATATCTTTGTCTCGCCGTTGCCAGGCTTATCTATCACCACCTAGGGTTGCTCTTTACTCGTCGCGAACGACAGCAAATTGAAGACCGTAGAATTGGGCTGGGTCGAGCGGATACAACTTGTAGTTTCCGCATGGCATCACTTGGAGAGGTAGCAGCGACGGTGGAGTCGTGTTGGGAACAGCTCCGTGCGGAAGGTCGGGAGTGGGCGACTGAAGGGATAGATGATTTTGAGTCCGTGTACAACCAGAAACACTCAAAACGAGTAGCCGAGAAGTTCTATGCCAAGTATGTCGAGTTGATGGTGAAGCGGCACAGAATTCCTGATTGTGTGGCACAGCGGGAATTAGTCTTGGAATACGCCAAGTATCTGGTTCGTTTTGAAGTGACTTGGCGTGCCCCGGAACTTCGTCGTCTTGGTCTTGCATATGCCGATCAATGGACTCCGCAGATCGTTAGGCAAAAGATCATGGAACGCATGGATAGGCTCAATCTCCAAGGGGCGATCAGAGAGCGGCTGGCACCTAAGCATCTCGACAACCTTAACAAGGGCGATCTGGCGTTCTACGACCTCTGGGCGCAAGGCAGCAACCTGCGTCCGCATCGCCATTATTCACCTTTGAAACGCGCGCGCCAGAATCTTCTCAAGCACGGCGTCGATATATTTCGCCGTCCCGCGACCGGTAACGACATCGCTCTCAACGAACTCTTGACTGAAGAGAACGCATATTTTGTCGGCCCGAAAGCGCTAACGCGTCGCGGAGCCATTTTCGGATTCTGATCCGATCTGTGATCGAGACATGTGCAGCTTTTGCTGTCTACTCGACGGCAAGGTGGTTAAAACATTTCCGTGCTGAAGGTGCTGCGGAGCACCAACCGAGTCGCGAATATTTGGCCCTGTCCCGACGATCAGATCGCCAGCGCCTTAACCAATCCATCGCGAGCATCGAGGTACGTGCAACGTCAAACCGATCAGTGGTAAGGCGATACACGGACGGCAAGCCGAGATCGCGCGAATTCGGAATAGCCAACAATGCGCGTTCCAGGCTCATCTGGTGAGCTCATAGGATGAAATCATTGGCTCACGCCCGAGTTGGACTATCCCGGAATTTTGGGTAATGGATATAGAGGAAGACAGATAATGTGGCTCATCACACCCATCGGATTTTTCAGTGTCGTACAGAAGCCAAACGACAAGGGCAAGGACACTCTGACAGTGCGCGCCCGCGTCCGTTCAGATCTAGAAGCTCTACGGGACAAATACATTCATACGTTGGGCGACATCAAGGAAAGCCTGACGAACGATTATCGGTTCCGTGCCATTGCACCGCGTGCAGACGTGGCTAGCGCCATCGCTAGCATGGTCATCGACCTAGACTATTCCAACTTCAAAAGCGAAGTCGCGAAGCGGCAAGGGGGCCAACGCGAAACGCTATATCACGACGTGTGGCACGTCTTGTACCAACTGCAGACGGAAAGGTACGAAACCACCAAACCATCTACTCCGTCGACCGCAATAACGAAGAAGCCGAACGGACAATGGACGATTCCGAACGCCAATGCTTATGGTGGGGTTCTGATCAGCCCTGACCGAAAGGTCCTCGTGCGAGAGCCGAAAGGTCATTTCGGAGGTTATGTCTGGACCTGGCCCAAAGGCACGCCGGACGATGGCGAAACACCGGCACAGACGGCTCTTCGAGAAGTCTTGGAAGAGACCGGTGTACGCGGAAGAATCGTCGGGGTCTTGCCCGTCGCCTACAGAGGCTCCGGGGAAAGCACCTCAGCGTTTTATCTTATGGTGGCGGAAGGCGAATCCGGGAAATTCAAGAAAAGCGAGACAGTGCAGATTCGATGGGTCAGCTTTGCCGAAGCTGCGGAACTGTTCAAGCTAAATCACCACCCCGAAGGACGAAGCAGAGATCGCAAGATACTGGATGACGCATATGTCCTACTAAACCAGATATCATCAAAATAGCATTAAACGAGAAATTCCATGGAATGGATGAAATCATGAGCCAAAAGGACGTCAACATAGCATCGTTATTGGACTCAGACCGATCTGGTCGTCTCAGGCAATTGCACGATCAACTGGTCTCTGCAAGCCTAAAAACGAAGATGCCATCGAACTCGTCCACATTGCTATTTGAAGTCGTGGCCAAAGATAAATCCAGACACGGTTTGGTAGCTTTTCGTTCCGGGAGCAGTCAAATTCTTTCGTTCCCTAGAACGTATTGGGGTTCCAGGACGCAAGACCTCAATGAGGCTCTTGGAAAGATAGACCATTGCCACTTCATAGAAACCGATGGTGCGTTTTCGAGCAGTCAATATTCATTGAGACAAGTAAGGGTGACAGAACACACCATGAAGGCTTTGCAAGACGTCATTGATATCTTGATCGTTCCCCACTCCACCCGGTTGCGAGCCTAGAACCCAAGCGAAATCGTTGCAAATCCGCGATTGAGCGCATCGAGGTCCAGACCGGCAACAACATGAATGTGTCGATCTCCATCGGATTCGGCATGGAGTCACTTGTAGCCACCGGGCAAGTGTCTTTCTAAGCAATATTGTTTTTGATGACAGTAATCTTGGGTGGATTCGGATCAATGGATCGAGTCTCGGCTAGTTCGTATAGGCGAGTCATTACCTCGCGCATGTCTTCCGAGATCATTCCCCATGCCTTGCGAGTCATGTTTTCCGGAATTCCGAAAAGTGCTTCCGCAACCCCACCGGCTGTCGCCGCAATCGTATCGCTGTCGCCGCCGATCGAAATCGCGTTGCGCATGGCGTCCTCGAAATTCACGGCTTCAAACGCACAAGTCAACGCCTGGGGAACCGTGTCCTGTGATCTCTCGTTGTAACGATACCCGGGACGAATTTCATCGACAGACAACGAAAGGTCGTAGCCGAAGTCGACGGTGATCGAATTGCGGATATCGTTTGCGGCCATACCGGTTCGGGCCAGATAAATCGCAACCGTCGTCGCGGCTGCTCCCCGCATCCCTTCCGAATGATTATGTGTCACCTCGGTGACACGATCGGAAAGAGTCCTCGCTTCCGCGACACTTCGCGCCAGCAATCCTGCCGGAGATACACGCATGCCTGCGCCGTTTCCAAAACTGTTGTACGGCCCTTTGTCATCGTTTGCAAGCCATTCCGCGAACCGGATTCCCCAACCTCCATTCTCCCAGTATTTCCGTCCCCAACTGCGTAACGCGATTGCGGGATCGATGCCGCGGGTCAGAGCGTCGGCAACGGCAACGGTACATACCGTGTCATCCGTAAAGAACGCTTTCGGATGAAAGAATGGGTCAAAATTCTTGGCACGGTAGTTGTTGAATTCATATACCGATCCGACGATGTCTCCAATGATGGCACCCAACATGGCTATGATTTCTCCTTATCTCAAACGAACATCTGCGTCACCGAATCGCCTGGAGTAGCAGATTTCTGGAGACGCACGAATATGGGTGGCTTCTGGATGCTCCGTCGACCACGACGAATTTGCGTGAGGAGCAACGATCCGGAAGGGTCTTGGTGTTAGGAATCATGTCTAATGTTCGACCGGCATCAGTGCCAGAACGGATAACGACAATATATGGGATATGGGGCTCACACGATGCACCCGTTCCGAATGCTTTCTCCAACGAAGTCTTCGAGAGACACATAACGCATCAATTCCGTAATTCGTCCATTGATCGGGCATAAGAGACTTGACTTGTCCAAGCAGTATGGTAGACTTCTTCCATCGCGCCAATTTGAGATTCAGCTTGCGGGCGCGTTATAAATTCAGCTAAAGCGGTCGGGACAAACCCGCTTTGGCATGCATCATCGCTAGGGCGGGTTTTTGCATTTCCGCTTCTGGAAAATCTGTCCGTCGCCGAGTTGAGCAGCAGCTTGCAGGGCGACTCAGAAATGCTGCTAAAGCGTTGGCTCTCCGGTTTCCGGGAGCCGGTTTGTAACCACAGGCAACAGACTGGAGAGCATCACATGACTCGTAAGAGCGCATCACCGTCCGGCCCGCCGGACACCATGACCTAAAGACCCTAGGCGAATTCGCACGATTCACTGCAGCAGGACAACTACGTCCTCTGCACGGGGAAGGGCTTGCCTTCTTCGCGCCATTCCGGCGGTGATCCGGTTCTTTTTCATCATGGAGATGCGCTATGCAAAAGCAACCCACACAGGGCGGCACGCCCACGCTTGCCGAACAACCGGCTCCTCAGGAGATCCACAAGAAGAACGCCTGGTGGCGCCAGCCCAGGATCAACCGGTCGGTGCGCCGGCTGCCCTACGTCATTTCGGAGGGTGATGTCTGGTTCGGCCGCAAGGTTCCTGGCGGCAAGGCCTGGGTATGGCTGGAGGCCAGCGAGGAGTCGCTGGACAAGAAGCCGGCGGCCAACGACCGGAAGTTCAGTCGGCCGGGCGGGAAATAGATGGACGGGCTGCCGGCGGATGCCGGCAGCCACGCAGCAGCGTTCTTTGACAATTCGGGGATTCAAAACAACTACCGGTGACGGGCGGCGAAGTGCCGCCCAGGCCGGAACCACAAGGAGATATGCATGAACAAGACACACACACTGACCTTGTCGCGCTGGCATAAGGTGGCGGAACGACTGTCGCGCGATTACACGGAAACGATGTTCAAGGCCAAGCAGGCCCTGACCCAGACCCGGGTGTCGGCCTACGTCGGAGAAAGCCAGGAAGAGGCGCTACGCGAGCAGGCGTCGGACTGGTCGGCGCGCCTGGAGCGTGCCTTCCGGCTGCAGGACGGCATCGGCGACATTCGGCGCGTTCTGGGGGATGCCAATGCACAACACGGCGTCACGGCCTTGCTGGCCGAATTCGACAAGCTGAACCGCCGCCAAAAAGTGCTGACGGAACTGGTCGAAGGCCAGACGCCGGACATGATCGCCATCGGGGAACTGAAGCACATGCCGGCCGACTACGTGGCCGACGGCGACAACTATGACCGGCGCCGGCCGCAACTGCGGGTGCGGATGCTGGAGCGCGCGGAGGTGACCCGATTGCGCAAGGAACTCGATGCCGTGCGCGCACGGGCCTATGCCCTGGCCGACGAGATCGCCGAGCGCAACAAGGCGACCCTGGGGCTCGAACTGACCGGGGAAGTGGCCGGCGCCGCCGGCCTGTAAGGAATTCGGTGCCTTCGGGCACCGATCCAGGAGGCCGTGCCGTCCGGTCTCCGGGTGACTGATCCGACGGCCGCGGAAGGACCAAAATAATTGGAGCCAAACCTACTCGTCGTCCCGAACCGGATGGACCTGCGGCCAAACAACCCTTTGCTCGTTGCTTGCCGCACCCGGAGGGAATGGAATGACGACGATGCGGTTGCCGGTTGCCGGTTGATTTTTGCTTCGTCCTTCCGCGCTTTTTATTCAGGAGAACATGAGATGAGACGTGTATCGAAACGCGAGATCGGATTCCGCTTCGGTCTTGTCGATGAAGTTCGTGTTACAGGAGCGCCTACAACGCCCGGGAAGGGATGTTCGTCCGGCTGCCCTGGGAGATTGACGCAACCCCATGATCGACTTTGCCGGGGCCACAGCGGCGCATTGTTCCGCTTGGACAAAATGGACAGCCAACCGCAGGCAGGCGCATCTGGTGAGCCTGTCATTTGAGATCATGGTCGCGTGATGAAACGAAGCGGATAGGAGGAAATGATGGCCCGACAGACCAAACGTGAAATCGTCGAAGAGACGTAAGCGCGTTATTGACGACGTCCTTGACGCCGGACGCATCGGCACCTTCGAACTGGCGGTCAGCTCAGGGGGTGGGTTGAGCGAGGCGCCAGGGTAACAGCGCCTCGAAGTCGTCCGCGGTTTGCGCGAAGGGCAGCGCGCGGAACAGGCGCACCAGATAGCCGTAGGGGTCGATGCGATTGGCCTTGCAGGTCTCGATCAGCGAGTAGAGGTTGGCACTGGCATTGGCGCCACCGACGGTATCTGAGAACAGCCAATTTCGGCGGCCGACGACGAACGGGCGAATCGCGTTCTCACAGAGATTGTTGTCGATTGGCCACGCGCCATTCTCGACATAGCGGATCAACTTGGGCCATTGCGCCGACAGATAGTGCAGTGCCTTGCCTAGCAAACTGTTGGGTACCACGGCATGCAGGTGCTGCAGGAGCATGGCCTCGATCCGCGCCAGCACAGGACGACTCCGTTCCGTCCGCCGCTGCTGGTGTTGCTCGGGCGACAGGTCGCGCGCGCCGGCTTCCACCGCGTAGAGTTCGCCGATGGCCGCAATGAACCGGGTGGCCGGCTGCTCCGGCCCCCGTGCTGCCTTCGGGATCACCGCCTCGGCCTCGACGAAGTACCGCCGGCAATGAGCCCAGCAACCCAAATGCGTCAAGCCATTGGCTTGGGCGATTCCGTTATAGACCTCGTAGCCGTCGCTCATCAGCACGGTGCCCTGCCGGATCCCGGCATAGAGAGTCGCCGCATGCGTCCCGCCGCGTCCCGGTGCATAGCTGAACAGCCGGATCGGCGGCCCGGTGCCACTGACTTGAGCCCATAGGTAACTCTTCGTCTGTGCGGCTCGTCCGGGTTCCTTGAGTACCTGGATCACCGTCTCGTCTGCATGCACCAGGTCGGCATCGAGCAGGTGATCGCGCAACAAGTTGATGATCGGCTGTGTTGCCTGGCCGACCTTGACGATGCTCGACGCCAGCGTGGTGCGCGACAGATCCCCACCGAAGCGGCCCAGCAGGGCCGCCTGCCGGTAAAGAGGCAACGCATCCATGTACTTCGAAGTCACGACCCACGCCAAGGCCGACTCGGTCAGCAGCCCCTTGGGGATGATTCGCGCCGGCGCCGGGGTGACCTTGATGCCTTGATCGCAGCAGGGGCAGGCGTACTTCACACGCTGGTGCTGGATGACCCTCACCTGCTGCGGAATGATGTCGAGTTGCTCGCTGATCTCGACACCGATCTCCACCAGCGCGGCGCCATCATGGGTACAGATACGCTCGGACTCGGGCAGTTCGTGGCGGATGATGTCGCGCGGCAGGTTGGGATCAAGCGGCTTGCGTCCGCGCTTCTTGCGGGTGTGTCCGGCGACCTCGATGTCGTCGGCAACGACTTCCTCAGCGATGGGCGCGGCTGCGGTCGGTGCCAGGGCCTCGGCTTCATTCAGAAACAGATCCTTCTGCTCGGTGCCGCGGGCCTCAGACTTCGCCGCAAACAACTTCCGCAGCATCGCATTGACCCGCTCCTGCAGCAGGTCGCGCTCGACGGTGACGGTACGCAACTGACCCTGCAGACGTTCCCGCTCGGTGACGGCGGTATCGCGCTCGGCGATGAGCGCGTTGATTTCGTCAGTGGTCAGGGTGATTGTGGCCATTGTCGAATTAGACCAATAGAGCAAATTCTGGTTCACCCGACCCGTCGAAATATTCGCTCGGGATGCAGGCGCATCGCCGACAGGTCGATGCCGGCCAGCAGCCAGTGTAATTGCTCGACGCTAAGCGCGGCGACGGCCTCTTCCTTGGGCCAGGCAAAGCGATCGGACTCCAGGCGTTTGAGCATGAGCCAGAAGCCGGTCCGGTCCCACAGCAGGAGCTTGATGCGGTCGCGTCGCCGGTTGCTGAAGACGAACACGGCGGCAGCAAAGGGATCCAGGCCCATGGCCTGCTCGACCAACAACGCCAGGCCGTTGATGTTCTTGCGCCCGTCCACCGCGTCCCGGTGGAGGTAGACCTTCAGCGCCGGGTCGAAGCGGAACATGACAGGGCTGCCAGCATAGGAAGAATCGCCAGGACATCGTCCCGGCTCAGGCATCGGAGGTCAGCCTGTATGCCGTTGTCCAGTGTGAGATCGAGCCGCAGCTCCCGCGGCGATTCCGATGTCGTCGTCACCACAGGGACAAAGGTGGCGAGCGTCTCCGGTGGCATTGGCGAAGCCGTCACCATGGATCCACCTCGCGCCTTCCTGTGCAGGCTGATCCACGCGTGCAGCAGATTCGCGTTGATGCCGTGCTCGCGTGCCAACTTCGCAATCGAGACTCCCGGATGCAGGCAGGCTTCCACCAGTTCCCGCTTCGCGTCCTCGTCGTAGCTGCAGCGCCCATTCGCGCTGCGCTTCACCACCAGCCGTTCGGCCAGGTCCTTATCTCTCATGTACTCGTGTCCATGCCATTTCTCATGGACACGATCTTCTACATTCCAGGTCAGTTTCGCTAGACGCTGTCTATAGGGCGCTTACGAAGAGACCGCGATTGCTGTACCGAGAAAGTCCCTGTTTGAGCGCGTTGCGGGCTATCTCGACGCCAATGACTGGCACTACACCTCCGACGCCGGGAAGGGCTTCTTCTCCATGGGTTGTCGGATCAAGGAAGCCTCCGTGCGGATAGTCATTGATGTCTTCGAGGCTGATGACTGGCGTCGTCTGCTGACATTTTCGACCTATCCGGTCATGGTGCCCGAGAACCGTCGTGCCGCCGTAGTGGAAGCCCTGACCCGAATTAATTACCAGTTGATCTACGGAAATTTCGAGATGGATCTCGCGGACGGAGAAGTCCGGTTCAGAACTGTCGTTGAGGGTGAAAAGGACCTGGATGACGTGATGATCGACCGTGTTCTCAACGCGAACCTCAGCGCAGCTGACCGCCATTTCGCCGCATTGATGACCATCACCTACGGCAACGCCTCGCCGGATACCGTGATTGACCTGGCCAGTCTTCCGGCCAGGAAAAACCTGCAATGATTTTCGAAAGGACACTCCAATGACCAAAGCCGACTTCAACCCGACACTGAGCAGTCGTTATCTCCATGCGCTGCAGTTTGCCGGCCATATTCATGCCGACCAGCGCCGCAAAGGGATTGGCACGCCCTACCTGTCGCATCTGATGGCCGTTTCCGCCCTGGTCCTGGACTTCGGCGGGACGGAAGACCAAGCCATCGGCGGACTGCTCCACGATGCGGCCGAAGATTGCGGAGGACGACCGATGCTGGAGCGTGTCAGGGCGACTTTTGGACCTGATGTGGCGACCATAGTCGAAGGCTGCACCGATACGTTCGATGACGGGGGTGTCAGATTTTTTGTGTGTGAGGCGCTCGGAGACTTTTCCACGGTGCGGCCTGCCGAAGGTCCCTCTAGACCGTAGGCGGGCGGCGCGGTGGGAAAGTCGGTGGTCATTTTAACCTCGGGCCGCCTCGAAGCGTT
>JAPLQY010000019.1 GCA_026399475.1 Rhodocyclales bacterium | reverse complement strand
GCCGCCTGATCCGTCCGCCAGGCTCGCCGTTGGAGGCGGAAACCGGCTTCGGGCTACGCCCTTCGCCGCTTCCCGCCTCCAACAGAAAAAGCGGACAATTCATGTGCTACAGAACCGGACAAGTCTAAAAACCCGCGACATCCGATACCTAACGCGGCCCGATCACCCGCGGTCCCCAGCCCCACTGTTTTTCCCACGCCCCCCGCACCATATTCGGGTAGTCGGGCTGCCCCAGGCTGCCGTTGTAGCGGCCTAGCGCGCGGTAGAGGTCGCCGTTCTCGATGTCGAGGTAATGGCGCAGGATGGTGCAACCAAAGCGCAGATTGGTGCGCAGGTGGAAGAGGTTGCTGTCCTTGCTGCCTATCAGGCGCACCCAGAACGGCATCACCTGCATGTAGCCGCGCGCGCCTGACGACGATACCGAATACTTCTTGAAGCCGCTCTCGACCTGGATCAGGCCGAGCACCATCTGCGGATCGAGGCCGGCGCGCTTGGATTCGTAGTGGACGGCCTTGAGTAGTTCGAGCCTTGCCTCGCGGTCAGGCAGGCGCCTCTCCAGGCGTCGTGACATTTCAGTGAGCCAATCCAGCTTTTCCTGCAGGGAAGGGAACTGCGGTTCGGGCGCGGCCCGATCGGCAATCGCGGCGTGCAATGCGGCCTGCACACTGGCGGCCAGAGGCTCGTACTGCTGCGCTCCGGCCCTAACCGCCGTGGGCAGGAGCACGGCAACAAGGCTCAGCGCAAGGCCAAGGATCAGCCGCACAACTTCAGTTTGAGGAAGGCCGCCATTTCGCTGACAGCAATCATGGTGGCCTCGGTGTCGCTGCGTCCCTTGTATTCGAGTTTGCCCTCCTTGAGGCCGCGCTCGCCGACCACCACGCGATGCGGTATGCCGATCAGTTCCCAGTCGGCGAACATCGAACCGGGGCGCTCGTCGCGGTCATCGAGAATGGCGTCGATGCCGGAGGCGAGCAGTTCCGCATGGAGCGTGTTGGCAACTGTGCGGACGGTTTCCGACTTGGCATAATTCATCGGCACCACGGCGACGGTAAAGGGTGCGATGGTGGCGGGGAAAACAATTCCACGCTCGTCGTGGCCTTGCTCGATGGCGGCGCCGACGATGCGTGAAACGCCGATGCCGTAGCAGCCCATTTCCATGACCTGGTCCTTGCCCGCTTCATCGAGGAAGGTGCACTTCAGGGCTTCGGCATACTTGGTGCGCAACTGGAAAATATGGCCGACTTCGATGCCGCGGCACAATTCGAGCGTTCCCTTGCCGTCGGGCGAGGGGTCGCCCTCGATCACGTTGCGAATGTCGGCTACAGTTCCGGGTTGCGGCAGGTCGCGACCGAAATTGACGCCGGTGAGGTGGTAGCCTTCTTCGTTGGCGCCGCAGACGCAGTCGCTCATTGCCGCGACGCTGCGATCCGCCACGACTCTTCCCGAAAACCCCACCGCGCCTATGTAGCCGGCCTTGCAGCCGAGGGCTTCGACGATTTCCTCGTCACGGGCGAAGCGGAACTCGCCGACCACCTTCTGCGCCTTGATCTCGTTCAGGTCGTGATTGCCGCGCAGAAGCAGCAGGACGAACTCGTTGCCTTCCGGGTTTTCCGCCATTATCGCGATGGCCTTGACGGTCTGGGTTAGCGGCAGGCCCAGGAAGGCCGCCACATCCTCGCATTTGGTTTTGCCCGGCGTGGGTTTTTTTTCCATCGCCGCCGCAGCGCCAACCTTACTTTTTGCAGGAGCCACAGCCTCTGCCAGTTCCACATTGGCCGCGTAGTCGGAGGCAGGGCAAAAGGCGATCGCGTCTTCGCCCGAGTCCGCCAGCACATGGAACTCGTGCGAACCGGTGCCGCCGATGGCGCCGGTATCGGCCGCTACGGCGCGGAATTGCAGGCCCAGACGGGTGAAGATGCGGCTGTAGGTGTCGTACATGTTGCGGTATTCGCGTTCCAGATCGGCGTACGAGGTATGGAAGGAATAGCCGTCTTTCATCAGGAACTCGCGTCCGCGCATGACGCCGAAGCGCGGCCGGATCTCGTCGCGGAACTTGGTCTGGATCTGGTAGAAATGGCGCGGCAGCTGTCGATAGCTCTTGACGTCGCGGCGCACCACGTCGGTTATGACTTCTTCATGCGTCGGGCCGATCACGAATTCGCGCTGGTGACGATCCTTGAAACGCAGCAGTTCCGGGCCGTACTTCGGGCCGCGCCCGGATTCTTCCCACAATTCAAAAGGTTGCACCGCAGGCATGAGCATTTCGATGGCGCCGGCGCGGTTCATTTCCTCACGCACGATGTTTTCGACCTTGCGCAGGACGCGCAGTCCCATCGGCATCCAGGTGTAGATACCGCCGGCGAGTCGCCGGATCAGGCCGGCGCGCAGCATCAGCTTGTGGCTGACGATTTCGGCGTCGGAGGGAGCTTCCTTGAGGGTGGCGATGAAGAACTGGCTGGCGCGCATGGCAGTAGGCCGAAAAGCGGAAAGTGCGCATTTTACCTGTGGCCGGGAAGTTGCAGATGCGGCAGATGCGGCTTTCCAGCGACGCGCGATTGTGAAAGAATGGACCCCAATCAATCATTGGAATATGCATCATGCTCGATCGTGAAGGCTTTCGCCCGAACGTCGGCATCGTTCTGGTCAACAGTCGAAACGAGGTTTTTTGGGGCAAACGCATTCGCGAACATTCCTGGCAGTTCCCGCAAGGGGGCATCAAGAAAGGCGAAACGCCCGAACAGGCGATGCTGCGTGAACTGGAGGAGGAAACTGGCCTCAAGCCCGAACATGTGCGGATCATTGGCCGCACGCGCGACTGGTTGCGCTATGAGGTGCCGAAGCACTGGGTTCGCCGCGAATGGCGTAATACCTACAGGGGGCAGAAACAGATCTGGTTTCTGCTGCGGTTGGTCGGACGCGACAGCGATGTTTGCCTGCGTGCCAGCGAACACCCGGAATTCGATGCCTGGCGCTGGAACAGCTACTGGGTGCCGCTGGGCAGCGTGATCGAGTTCAAGCGCGGCGTATATGAGGTCGCTCTCCTGGAGTTGGCGCGCCTGCTTTTTGCTCATCCCGACGAGCGCATACCGCGCTGGGAGACAGACACATTGGATAGCGCGAAATGAAGTACTGGGCAGCTTTGCTTCTGGCGGGTCTGGTGGCGAGTGCGGTCGCGCAGACAACCGATTCATATGGCCGCTTCGTGCCGAAAGCCTACCAGGGTGACGAGGAAGAAACGACTTGGCAGGAACTGGAGGTCGAGCCGCCTGTATTTCCGAAGCAGGAAAACCTGCGCGAGTTCTACGTCAGTGCCGTGGCTACCAACAAGTACTTCATTGATGCCAGTACGCTGAATGTCGGCACCGATGGTGTCGTGCGCTATGTGCTGGTGGTCCAGACGTCAGGCGGAGCTACCAACGTCAGCTTCGAAGGCATCCGTTGCAAGGAGCGAAGCTGGAAGCATTACGCCACAGGTCGCAGCGATAACGGTACGTGGACGCTGTCGCGCGCCGCCCACATGGAATGGCGGCCGATCGAAAACAAGCCGGTCAATCGACACCATGCGGCCTTGAGTCGCGACTTGTTTTGCCCGAAGGGCAATGCCATTCAAACGGCAGACGAAGGCCGCAATGCCTTGCGTCTTGGCAAACATCCCAATTCAATCTGACGTCCGGGAGATCTTCTTGATCGACAACTTGATTCCGGAATTCGACAAGGCACTGCGGGCCGTCTTCGCCTCTGCTCCGACCCGCCGCCCGATGCCCGGCGCGGATCTGCCCGAGGCCGATATGAGCGAGGATGAGAAGCGCCACGTCGCTGCCCTGATGCGGGTCAATCACTGCGGTGAAATTTGTGCCCAGGCTTTGTATCAGGGCCAGGCACTGAGCTCGCGGGATCCGGCAGTCAAGCGTGAACTGGAACAGGCGGCCTGGGAAGAAACCGAGCATCTGAACTGGACTGAACGGCGCATTGCCGAACTCGGTGGCCGCAAGAGCCTGCTCAATCCGCTGTGGTATGCCGGTTCTCTGGCCATCGGGATGTTCGCCGGAAAATGTGGCGACGCCTGGAGTCTGGGCTTTCTGGCGGAAACCGAACGTCAGGTAGAAGGGCACCTTGAGAGCCACAAGGCCAGCCTGCCGGTGCAGGATCGAAAGTCGTGGGAAGTCCTGGAGCAAATGAAAGTCGATGAGGTTCGCCATGCTGAAACGGCGACCCACTACGGCGCCCGGGAACTGCCGCCGCCCATCAAGCTGGCGATGAAGCTTTCGTCGACGTTGATGACGAAGCTGTCTTACGTTGCCTGACTAACCCTCGACCACCTCAAAGGTGTGGTCGATCGCGGCGGTTTTGCCCAGCATGATCGACGCAGAGCAGTATTTCTCCGCTGACAGCTTGACTGCACGTTCGACCACCTCCGGTTTCAGGTTTTTCCCGGTCACCACAAAGTGCATGTTGATCCTCGTGAATACCTTGGGATCCGTCTCCGCACGATCAGCCTGAAGCTTCACTTCGCATCCGCTCACGTCATGGCGGCCGCGTTTCAGGATGAGGACGATATCGAAAGCAGTACAGCCCCCGGCGCCGGCCAATAGCAATTCCATGGGCCGTGGCGCCAGGTTGCGTCCGCCGGCTTCAGGCGAGCCATCCATGCAGACCAAGTGCCCGCTGCCGGTCTCGGCAACAAAGCTCATCCCTTGATGCCAGCGTACCGTGCATTCCATGTTGTTCACTCCTTCGACCAATAGGCGGCATTCTAGCCGTGGTGCCAAAATGCAGGTGCGGCGGCGCATCAAACGGGGTTCGTTGGCGCTGGTCGGCCATGAGCCTGCGGTGCTATAGACAAACCTGTTGGTTTGAAATAATAAATTAATTTGTTAATAATCAATAGAATCAAATGGTTTTAAGTCCAATAAGCCTTGGCGTGAGCAGGCGATTGCGCAACGCACAAAAAAGTCTTGCAACGCAACAAAGGCTGTGTAAAAATTCTTGCAACTGAACGCTGTCTGACGTAGCAATTGATCCAGGTCAGTCCGTGTTTGACCCCTGTCTCCTCCACCCTCCTCCTTTGGTGTGGATTAAGCGCAACCCCAGTCGGGTTGCGTTTTTTTTGGCGATTTCCTGGCGGCATAGTCCGGCGGCATAGGTGATCCGTCTGGTTTTGGCGTCAGGTTTGACAGCACCAAGGAAGGTCTGTACGATTCGCGCCCTTCTAGGCTGGGTCGGTAGCTCAGTCGGTAGAGCAGCGGACTTTTAATCCGTTGGTCGCGAGTTCGAATCTCGCCCGACCCACCACCGTAATATATAATTTGCAATTCGGGTTGTTAGCTCAGTTGGTAGAGCAGCGGACTCTTAATCCGTAGGTCGAGTGTTCGAGCCACTCACAGCCCACCAAATAATAAGCCGAATCAACTAGTTAAGTTGATTCGGCTTTTTCTTTGCGCCGTGCTGGCGCATAGCGGAGCTGTCGAAATGTCAGGTAACTTGCCGCGCACCGATAGCGGACGCGGCTGATTCGCAAGAGATCGGCAAGCGGCCAGTTTCGACGCCGATCCTCAAAGCAATCGGTTACTTCAGTGCATCGTTGAGATCCTTGTCGCTGATTTTCCCTGATCTGTGCAGCCATAGCAAAATTGCCAGCGGCTTGGGAATGTTGCGGCCTGATTCATACCTGGAGCCACCCGACTGCGTGACGCCATACCTTGCCCAGAAATCCTTCTGATTGAGGTTTTCCTTCTTGCGGTCTGTCGCGATGTCACTGAAATCCAGTTTCTTCTTGCGGGCCATGGCGTTCTCCTGGTGGGTGGTCAGGCCGCTATGCTATCGTTTTTTTTCAATCCCTGCTTTGGACAATGCGGATCGGGATTTGCGGCATGGCGATGGCAAGATTTACCTGATGCATCGTTGGTGGTTCCGGATGCATTTCCTCGTGGTGATTCAGGATACCGTGATCACCAGACCCAGAATCAGCAGCAACATACCGCGCACTCCGCCCCAGCGGCAGAGTCTGGCACGCAAGACCTGATGCCATGGGCCCTGTATCCCGGGCCGCAGCCAGACCGGCATCAGGTGAGCGGCGGCCCCACTCACCAGCGGCAGCAGAAATGCGACGACAAAACCGGTGACTGCGGGACGCGCCGGCATCCAGCCGAAACCATGCACTGCCCCCAATGCCAGCAGGCCGAGAAGTCCCAGCGCGGCAGCGGTCAAGGAGGGCGCTGCGCCGTGTGCTTGCAACAGAGCCTTGCCAAATCGGGATTGCCAGGCGCGCAGCATGCGCAGGACGATCCAGCCATACAACACGGCGCCCAGTAGCGCAAGAGCTGGAGCTAGTTTGGAAGCCAATGCCGGAAGCATTGACGAGGCGCCGACTGCGATCAGCAGCGCGCCGGTTGCAGACCATTTGAGGTCGCGCCGCAAACGCAGTGCGGCATCGGGGTCGGCCTGTCCCAGGCAGGTAGGCAGCAACACCTGCAAGGTGCCCAGCGCAGTCAGTCCGACAAAGCCGAGCAGATTGGCATGCAGGTGAAACAGGCGCAGGGCATTGCGCTGCTCGGGGAAGAGCGGCATCAGGACGACGGCGACCAATGCCAGCAGAAGGAATCCGAGCGCGGCCAGGTACCAGTCCAGTCCCCGGTGGCGCGGACCGAACATGTGCCGCGCACGGTGCAGCGCCCAAGCCCCCAGTCCTGCCGACGCAATGCCGGTCATCGCCGCGGCCAGGCTGAGCCGGCCGGGTGAAAAATCACCGGCGAAGGAAAACACCGCGAGCGCTCCACCCGACCACGCCAGCAGGGGCGGCCACCAGGTGCCGAACCCGGCGGCGGCGCTGCGCGTCAGGACCGGCACGAAATAGCTCATTGCCGCGAGGACCAACGGCAATATCCCCAGCGCGAAGGCCAGGTGGGCAGCCTGTTGCGGCGCCCCATGCCCCGTGACAAGGAGCAGTCCGGCGGCAGCCAGCGAAACGAGGGCGGCCAGGGCGAGCGCGGGCAGCAGGGCGAGGGGTGACATCCGTGGATTGTAAAGGTCGCATCGTCGTGCCACACTCGCGCCCCATGTCTTCCTCAACCATCCCGCGCGCCGGGCTCGTCCTGCTCGGCCTGCTTTCCCTGGGCTGGGGTTTCAACTGGCCGATCATGAAGGTGGTGATCACCGAAATTCCGCGCTGGATATTCCGGGGCGACAGCATCCTGTTGGCGTCCATAGGATTGTTCTGCGTTGCCTGGTTTTCGGGTCAGTCCCTGAAGGTGCCGACTGGACGCTGGCGGCAGTTGCTGGGCATGGCTTCATGCAACATCGTCGGCTGGAACATGTTCGCCATCTATGGCGTCAGCCTGCTGCCGTCGGGGCGTGCCGCGATCCTCGGCTACACCATGCCGATCTGGAGTGCGCTGCTCTCCGTCTGGTTCCTCGATGAACGGTTTACGCGGCGCCGGTTGGTGGGTCTGGTACTCGGCATGAGCGGCATGGCCTTGCTGATTGGCGCCGAGTTCGAGAAACTCGGCAGTGCGCCGATCGGGGTGATTTTGATGCTCATCGCTGCCATCTTCTGGGCCGGCGGGCTGGTGATCTACAAACGGGATCCGCTGCCCATGCCCATCACCTCGCTCACGGCCTGGCAGGCCCTGCTGGGCGGAGTCCCGATTGCCATTTCCGGCCATGCACTGGAACACGTCGAATGGAGCCAGATCAGTTTCTGGCCGATGTTCGGTTTCTGGTACAACGTCTTCATTGGGCTGCTGTTCTGCTACTGGGCCTGGAACAAGCTGGTGCAGATGGTTCCCGCCGCCGTGTCCTCGCTCGGCTCGCTGATTGTTCCGGTGGTCGGAGTTTTCAGCGGAATGGTGTTTTTGAACGAGGCCCCGCACTGGCAGGATTTCGCCGCCCTGGTGCTGGTTCTGACCGCAATCGGGACCGTGTTGATGCCGGCGCGACCGTCGGCTTGACCCGACACAAGACGTAGTGAAGCTGTTTCGGGCACAATTGGCCCATGCTCAATGTTTCAGGTCTCGCCTGTTCGCGCGGTGAACGCCGCCTTTTTTCCGACGTCGGCTTCTCGCTTGCTGCAGGCGAGTGGTTGCACGTTCAGGGCGAAAACGGCGCCGGCAAGACCAGCCTGATGCGCTTGCTGGTAGGCCTTTCCCCGGCCGACGCAGGAGAGATACGCTGGCGTGACGAGCCAACGCCATCGACCGAATTCCGCCGTGATCTGATCTATCTCGGCCACCATGCCGCGGTCAAGGAGGATCTGACGCCGCTGGAAAATCTTCGCCTCTCCGCCGCGCTCGACGGCATCGCACTCGATGAACGTACGTCGCTAGCCGCCCTGATCCGGCTTGGGCTGCGCGGCCGCGAGGAGTTGCCGGTGCGCGTGCTTTCGGCCGGGCAGAAGCGGCGCGTGTTGCTGGCCCGGTTGCTGACACGCCCGGCCGTGCTCTGGGTGCTCGACGAAGCCTTCAATGCACTCGATGTCGCCGCGGTAAAGCTGCTCGGGGAACTGATTGCCGAGCATCTGTCTGCGGGCGGGATGGCGGTGTTGACCAGCCACCAGCCGCTGCCTGTGCCGGGTGGCAAGGCGCTGGTATTGTGACGACCATCCCCCCGTCTCCCTGCCCATGGCAGGGGGTGACCAAGGTTCAGCCGCTGACGCGGCTTCCATATTTTGGCTTGCCACCCCCTTGGGGCGGCCCGGCGGAGGTGGCATGAACTCCTTCCTGGCTACGGTACGCCGCGATCTGCTGCTGGCCATGCGGCGCAAGAGCGAGGTGCTGACGGCCGTGTTTTTTTTCGTCATCGTCACCAGCCTGTTTCCCCTGGGGATAGGACCGGAACCGGCGCTGCTGAAGAAGATCGCGCCCGGCATCCTGTGGGTTGCCGCGCTGCTGGCGACCCTGCTTGGTTTGCCGCGCCTGTTCGCGGCTGATCACGTGGATGGCACTCTTGAGCAAATGGCTTTGTCGCCGTCCCCCTTGGGCTTGCTGGTTGCCGGTAAAATACTCGCCCACTGGCTGTTGTGCGGTTTGCCGCTGGTGTTGCTGGCGCCAGTACTCGGCCTGCAGTTCGATCTCGATGCGTCGGCCTTGGGCATCCTGACGCTGGCGCTGTTGCTGGGCACGCCCTTGTTGTCCCTGATTGGCGCGATCGGCGCGGCCCTGACGCTGGGCGTGCGCGGCGGCGGCGTATTGCTGGCGCTGCTGGTGTTGCCGCTTTACATCCCGGCGCTGATTTTCGGCGCGGGGGCGGTGGAGGCGCATATTGCGGGTCTCGGCGCAGGTGGTCATTTGTCATTGCTGGCAGCGATGCTGGCACTGGCTGTTTTTTTTGCGCCGTGGGCGACCACGGCCGCCTTGAGGATTGCATTGGAGTGAGACAGTCGCTTGTTCAGTGGTTCCGGTTTGCCAGCCCGCAGAGCTTTTATCCGCTGGCCGGCCGCCTGATCCCGTGGTTTTGGGCCGCGGCAGCGGCTTTCGGCATTGCCGGGCTGTGGATCTCCTTCTTCGTCGCGCCGACGGATGCGCAACAGGGGGAGGGGTACCGCATCATCTTCGTGCACGTGCCGGCTTCGTGGATGTCGATGTTCATCTACCTGGTGATGGCCTTCTGGGCCGGTCTCGGGCTGGCGCTCAACACGCGGGTGTCGGGCATGATGGCGCAGGCGCTGGCGCCTACCGGCGCCCTGATGGCGGCATTGTCCTTGTGGACCGGGGCGCTGTGGGGCAAGCCGATGTGGGGCGCGTGGTGGGTGTGGGACGCACGGCTGACCTCGGAACTGATCCTGTTCTTCCTTTACCTCGGCTTCATGGCGCTGCAGGCGGCCATCGACGACCCGCGTCGCGCCGACAAGGCCGGGGCGATCCTGGCGCTGGTCGGCGTGGTCAACATTCCCATCATTTATTTCTCGGTGAAGTGGTGGAATACCCTGCACCAGGGCTCGACGATCAACATGAACAAGGCGCCCTCGATGGCGCAGACCATGCTCTGGGGCATGCTGTTGATGGCGCTCTGCTTCTGGATGTATTCGATCGCGGTAGCGCTGACGCGAGTACGCGCCATCATCCTCGAACGCGAGCGACACACGGAATGGGTGAAGCATGCAGTGGAATAGCGTGAGTGAATTTTTCGCCATGGGCGGCTACGCGTTTTACGTCTGGGGCAGTTTCGGCGCCTGCGCGATACTCATGATCGCGGAACCTTTTCTGGCGAAGCGGCGTCTTAGCGAGGTTCGCAAGAGCCTGGCCCGCGAACGGCTCGCAGACGAACTCGAACTTCAACAAAAAACTTCATGAAGCCCAGACAGAAACGCATCGCCCTGATTGTCGGCGGACTCGCCTCGCTGGCCATCGCCGCCGGGTTGGCGCTCAACGCACTCGACAGCAACATCGCGCTCTACGTGACGCCTTCAGAAGTTGCTGCCGGCAAGGCACCGCAAGGGAAAGCGTTCCGCATCGGCGGGCTGGTCAAGGAAGGTTCGGTCAAACGCACTGACATGACGGTGCGTTTCGTCATGACCGATATGGTCAAGGAAATCCCCGTTGCCTACACCGGCATCCTTCCCGACCTGTTCCGTGACGGCAAGGGCGCTGTAGTCCAGGGCAGGTTGGGTGTTGACGGTGTATTTGCCGCCAGCGAAGTGCTGGCCAAGCATGACGAAAATTACATGCCCCCCGAGGCGGCTGCGGCGCTGAAGCAGGCGCAGCAGGGCCAGAATGCGCCGGGGGCCAAATGAACCTGGGGCATGGAATTTCGGCGCAGGCTAATAAGAGCGAAGCGAATGTTAAGCCGCGAAGCGGCGGCCGCAGCCAAAATTACATGCCCCCCGAGGCCGCCGCGGCGCTGAAGCAGGCCCAGATGAACCAGGGCGTGGCTGAAGCCAAGCCCGCAATAGACCAGGCACCGAAAAAACCATGACTCCCGAACTCGGACACTTCGCCCTCATCCTCGCCTTTGTGGTTTCCCTGTTGCAGGGCGTGCTGCCGCTGGTCGGCGCACAGCGAGGAAACGCACAGTGGATTGCGCTGGCGCGGCCGGCGGCGCAAACGCAGTTCCTGCTGATTGCCATCGCCTTTGGCTGCCTGACGCAGAGCTTTCTCACCAGTGACTTCTCGGTGAACTACGTCGCACAGCATTCCAATACCCAGTTGCCGACCCTGTATCGCTTCTCCGCCGTCTGGGGCGGACATGAGGGCTCCCTGCTGTTGTGGGTGCTGATGCTCTCCGGCTGGGGTGCCGCCGTGTCTCTGGCTTCGCGCCAGTTGCCCGAAGTCATGGTGGCGCGCGTACTGGCGGTGCTGGGTCTGGTGGGTATCGGCCTGCTGGCCTTCATCCTGTTTACCTCGAACCCCTTCGACCGGCTGCTGCCGGCCGCCGCAGAAGGGCGCGACCTCAACCCGCTGCTGCAGGATCCCGGGCTGGTATTCCATCCGCCCATGCTCTACATGGGCTATGTCGGCTTCTCGGTGGCCTTTTCCTTCGCCATCGCGGCACTGATTTCGGGGCGGCTCGACGCGGCCTGGGCGCGCTGGTCGCGACCCTGGACCACGGCGGCCTGGATCTTCCTCACGCTCGGGATCGCCCTCGGCAGCTGGTGGGCCTACTACGAACTGGGCTGGGGCGGCTGGTGGTTCTGGGACCCGGTCGAAAATGCCTCTTTCATGCCCTGGCTGGTGGGCACGGCGCTGATCCATTCGCTGGCGGTCACCGAAAAGCGCGGTGCCTTCAAGAACTGGACGGTGCTGTTGGCCATTGCGGCGTTCTCGCTTTCGCTGCTGGGCACCTTCCTGGTCCGTTCCGGCGTATTGACTTCGGTGCATGCCTTCGCCTCAGATCCGCGCCGCGGCGTGTTCATCCTGGTGCTGCTCGCCGTCGTGGTCGGCACTTCGCTGACCCTGTTCGCCTGGCGCGCGCCCAAGGTCAATGCCGGCGGTACGTTTGGCCTCGTGTCGCGCGAAACCATGCTGCTGGTGAACAACGTGCTGCTGGTGGTGGCGACCGGCAGCGTGCTGCTCGGCACCCTGTATCCCTTGCTCATCGATGCGCTCGGCATGGGCAAGCTTTCCGTGGGCCCGCCCTACTTCAACGCAGTCTTCGTGCCGGTCATGGTGCCCCTGCTGGTGCTGATGGCGATCGGGCCGCTGGCGCACTGGAAGCACGCCGACCTCAAGGCCATCGCCCGGCGCCTGCGGGTGAGCATGGTGCTGGCCGTGATCGCCGGCATCGGCCTGCCCTTCCTGATGGGCAGCTGGACACCGCTGATGGCCATGAGTTCGCTGCTCGTGGTGTGGATCACTGCCAGCGGCGTGTTTCAGATCATGGACCGCATGAAGACAGGCCGGCCGACGGCGTCGTTCTGGGGCATGCAGATCGCGCACCTGGGCATTGCCGTGTTCGTCGTCGGCGTGGCCATGGTCGGCGGCTACCAGGAGGAAAAGGATGTGCGCATGGAGCCGGGCGATACCGTGCATGTCGGTGGCTACGGATTCCGCCTGATCGGCGTCAAGGAAGCGCCCGGCCCCAACTATCGCGCCTCGGTCGGCATCGTCGAACTGTCGAAGGATGGTCGCGTACTGAAGACCCTGAATCCTGAAAAGCGCAATTACTTCTCGTCGCAGATGCCGATGACGGAAGCCGCCATCGACGCCGGCTTGACGCGGGACGTCTATGTCTCGCTCGGCGAGCCGCTCGGCAGCGCCGGTGCCTGGAGCGTGCGGGTCTATTACAAACCCTTCGTCGACTGGATCTGGGGCGGTTGCCTGCTGATGGGTCTGGGCGGTTTTATCGCCATGCTTGACCGGCGCTACCGGCTGCGCGTCAAGGCTACCGCCAATCTGCCCGGAGGCGTTCCGGCATGAAGCGTTTCATCATCCCGCTCGCGGTCTTCGTCGTCCTGGTGATCTTTCTTGCCATCGGGCTTACCCTCAATCCGCGCGACCTGCCGTCGCCGCTGAAGGACAAGCCGGCACCCGCCTTCACGCTGCCGCAACTGGCCGCCGCCGACAAGACTTTCTCGCCGGCGGACCTGAAGGGCAAGGTCTGGTTGCTAAACGTCTGGGCCTCGTGGTGCGTCTCCTGCCGCCAGGAGCATCCGATTCTCGTGTCCTTCGCCAAACAGAGCAGCCTGCCCATCGTCGGCCTGAACTACAAGGACCAACTTGCCGACGCGAACATGTGGCTGGCGCGATTCGGCGATCCCTACGTGTTGTCCGCCGTCGATGCCGACGGTCGCGTCGGCATCGATTACGGTGTTTATGGTGTGCCGGAAACCTATGTCGTCGACAAGGCCGGCATGATCCGCATGAAGCATACCGGCCCCATTACGGCGGAGTCGCTGCAGAAGCAGATCCTGCCGCTCGTCGCGGAGTTGTCGAAATGAAGCTGCATACCCTGATGGTCCTTGGCGCCCTGCTGCTCGGTGGCGTGGTACAGGCGAAGGAAGCGGCGCCGATGGCGGCCGACCTGGCGGTGGAAAAGCGCATGGTCGCGATCAGCGAAGAGCTGCGCTGCCTGGTCTGCCAGAATGAGTCCTTGGCGGGTTCGCACGCCGAGCTGGCACTGGACCTGCGTCGCGAGATCCGCAAGATGATCGGCGAAGGCAAGACCGACCAGGAAATTCTCGACTTCATGGTGGCGCGCTATGGCGATTTCGTCCGTTTCCGGCCACCGATGAAACCGACCACATGGCTACTGTGGGGTGGGCCCTTCCTGCTCCTGGCCGGCGGCCTTGCCGGACTGATCGCTTTCCTGCGGCGGCGCGCCAAAGAGAACGCGGCACCTGCACTTTCCGAAGAAGAACATCGCCGCGCCGCGGCCTTGCTGGACCAATCCAACTCATGACCTACTTTTTTCTTGCAGCGGCGACGCTGGTCGTCGCCGCTCTGGCGCTGTTGCTGCGTCCGTGGTGGCGCGCCGGTCGCGGCATCGTCAATGTCGACGCCTTGCCGGTGCTCAATGCCGCCATCCATCGCGACCGGCTCGGGGAACTGGAGCGCGACCGCAGCAACGGGACGCTGTCTGCCGCCGACCTGACCGAGGCGCGTGAAGAGTTGCAGCGGCAACTCCTCGACGATACGGCTGCCACAGAAGTTGTTGCTGCCGATGCCTTCAGCCGCAGTAGCGGAATTGCCATCGCGATTCTGCTTCCGCTGATCGCCGTTGCGCTTTACGCACTGCTGGGCAGCCCATCTGCGGTGCTTCCCGGCGAGGTGCAGACACAGCGAGCCACGGCCGACATGGAGCAACTCGTCACCAAGCTGGCAGCAAAGATGGAGCAGAACCCCGACAATCCCGAGGGATGGGCCATGCTGGCGCGTTCCTACAAGTCGCTGGGCCGCTGGGATGATGCTGAACGCGCTTTCACCCGTATCGGCCCGGAACTCAACAGAAATGCCGAACTGCTCGCCGAACTGGCGGAAATGCTGGTGCAGAAGAACAACGGATTCGACGATCGGTCGCGTCAGTTGATCCAGCAGGCGCTGCGTCTCGAACCCAACAACATGCTCGCGTTGTTCATGGGTGGTGGCGACGCTTTTGACGGTGGGCGTTACGCCGAGGCCGCGGCGCGTTGGGAGAGGCTGTTGCCCCAACTCGAGCCCGGCGGAGAAGATGCGCGCATGGTCGAAGCCAGCATAGCCAAGGCTCGCGAACGCAGCGGCGGCGCGCGAGCAGCCGGCCCCCGGGGGAAGCCGCTTCCGGGCGTCACTCCCCAGGATGACGTGCATCGGGGTGTTGCCAAGACAGACAAGGGCGCGGACAAAGGCCCGGCGAAGGCGACCGAGAAGTCGGTCAGCGGGCGTGTCGAACTCGCTCCCGCGCTGAAGGACAAGGCGAATCCTGACGACGTGGTCTTCATTTTTGCCCGCGCCGTCGATGGCCCGCGCATGCCGCTTGCCGCGCAGCGCGCGCGGTTTGCTGACTTGCCGCTGGATTTCACGCTCGATGATAGCCAGGCGGTGATGCCGGGGGCCACCATCTCTTCGGCACAGCAGGTGCGTGTTGAAGTGCGTGTCTCGAAATCCGGCAAGGCGCAGTCGGGCAAGGGTGATCTCACCGGCAAGAGTGCCGCCGTAAAGCCAGGGGCCAAAGGGCTGCGGATTGTGATCGACCAGATCGATCCGTAAGCAGGTTCGCAGTGGCGGCGGGTTCTCCGGAACTCAGCCGCCGGGCTGCCGGTGGCCCCGCCATGCTGCGGCGTCGCACCAATTTCTTTGAGGCTTGATCAATATCAAGGCCGCGTTCTGGCGCAGGCCTAGGATGTTGCACACGCACAATTACCTTGACGTCTGCAGGGCAATTGCAATACGGTGGCCGAAGCGATGGCGCCGACCAGTGCCGGATACCTGGAGTAATGCAATGAACATATCTAGCGCCATCATCCATGCCCGCCCCGGCGACCTGGCAATCGTTCAGGCAGGCTTGGCCGCGCTTGCCGGTGTTGAGGTGCATGGCGTCTCGCCCGAAGGCAAGATGATCGTCACCATAGAAACCGAGGACGAGGGCAGTAATGCCGCCACCTACCAACTTATCGGCCAGCTTGACGGCGTAATGTCAGCGGCCATGGTCTATCACCAAACCGAATCCGAGCCCTACAAGGAGATCTGAAATGAAATTGACGCGACGTGAATTCATCAAGACCAATGCCATCGCTGCTGCAGCTACTACCGCCGGCATGAGCATTCCCGGTGTGGCGCTGGCCGTCGCACCGCAGGGCGAGGACGGTGTGCGCTGGGACAAGGGCGTCTGTCGCTACTGCGGCACCGGTTGTGGCGTCCTGGTGGGCGTCAAGGACGGTCGTGTGGTGGCCACCCAGGGCGACCCGGATGCCCCGGTGAACAAGGGCCTCAACTGCGTCAAGGGCTACTTCCTGTCGAAAATCATGTACGGCAAGGACCGCCTGACCAAACCGCTGCTGCGCATGAAGGACGGCAAATTCGACAAGAACGGCGAGTTCGCCCCGATCTCCTGGGATGCCGCCTTCGACATCATGGCCGAGAAGGTCAAGGCCACGATGAAGGAGCCCACCCAGGGTGCCTACGGCGTCGCCATGTTTGGCTCCGGCCAATGGACTGTGTTTGAAGGCTATGCCGCCGCCAAGCTGATGAAGGCCGGCTTCCGCAGCAACAGCATCGATCCCAACGCGCGCCACTGCATGGCTTCCGCCGTGGCCGGCTTCATGCGCACTTTCGGCATCGACGAGCCGATGGGTTGCTACGACGATGCCGAGCATGCCGACGTGTTTGCCCTGTGGGGTTCGAACATGGCCGAGATGCACCCCATCCTCTGGTCGCGCATCACCAACCGCCGCCTGACCGCCAACCATGTCAGGATCCACGTCTTGTCGACCTTCTCGCATCGTTCCTGCGAACTGGCCGACAACGAGCTGATCTTCAAGCCGCAGTCCGACCTGGCGATCCTCAACTACATCTGCAACTACATCATCCAGAACAAGGCGGTCAATCAGGAATTCGTCAAGAAGAACGTCGGCTTCTTCAAGGGCGTCACCGACATCGGCTATGGCCTGCGCCCCAATCATCCGCTCGAGCAGGTTGCCAACAACAACGGCTATCCCGGTGCCGACGGCAAGCCCAAGGGCGACCCGAACGCCCATGCGCCGATCAGCTTCGATGACTTCGCCAAATTCGTGTCCGAGTACACGCTGGACAAGGCCCACGAAATCTCCGGTGTACCCAAGGACAGGCTGGAAGCCCTGGCCAAGGCGTATGCCGATCCGAAGGTGAAGGTCACCTCCTACTGGACCATGGGCTTCAACCAGCACACGCGCGGCACCTGGGTCAACAACATGATCTACAACGTGCACCTGCTGGTGGGCAAGATCTCCGAGCCGGGCAACAGCCCCTTCTCGCTGACCGGCCAGCCTTCGGCCTGCGGCACGGCGCGCGAGGTCGGTACCTTCTCGCATCGCCTGCCCGCCGACCTGGTGGTGATGAATCCGAAGCATCGCGAAACTGCCGAGAAAATATGGAAGCTGCCGGCCGGAACTATTCCGCCGACGCCCGGCTACCACGCCGTACTCCAGTCGCGCATGCTGAAGGACGGCAAGATCGGCTTCTACTGGACCTCGACCACCAACAACATGCAGGCCGGCCCGAACGTCAATGGCGAGATTTATCCCGGCTGGCGCAATCCGAAGGCCTTCGTCGTGGTGTCCGACGTCTATCCGACGGTGTCGGCGATGTCGGCCGACCTGATTCTGCCTTGTGCGATGTGGATGGAGAAGGAAGGCATGTTCGGCAATGCCGAGCGGCGCGGCCAGATGTGGCGCCAGCAGGTAAAGGCACCGGGCGAAGGCCGCTCCGATCTCTGGCAGTACATGGAATTCTCCAAGCGCTTCAAGGTCGAGGAAGTCTGGCCCGCCGATTTGCTGGCCAAGGCGCCGGAACTGAAGGGAAAGACGCTATACGACGTGCTGTATGCCAACGGCCAGGTCAACAAGTTCGGCAAAGACGAACTGGCGAAGGTCAATGGCCACGCCTGGGCCGGCTATACCAACGACGAGTCCGAGGCCTTTGGCTTCTATGTCCAGAAGGGCCTGTTCGAGGAATACGCGACGTTCGGTCGCGGCCATGCCCACGACCTGGCGCCCTTCGACACCTACCACAAGGTGCGTGGCATGCGCTGGCCGGTGGTGGATGGCAAGGAAACCCTCTGGCGCTTCCGCGAAGGCTATGACACGTATGTCAAGAAGGGCGAGGGCGTCAGGTTCTACGGTTATCCCGACGGCAAGGCCAAGATCTTCGCGTTGCCCTATCAACCTGCTGCCGAGATGCCGGACAAGGATTTCGACCTCTGGTTGTGTACCGGCCGCGTGCTGGAACATTGGCATACCGGTTCGATGACGCGCCGTGCGCCGGAACTCTACAAGGCCTTCCCGGATGCGGTGGTGTGGATGCACCCGAAAGACGCCGAGAAGCGTGGCCTCAAGCGCAACGACGTGGTCAAGGTATCGACGCGACGCGGCGAAATCGAGTTGCGGGTCGACACCAAGGGCCGCAACAAGCCGCCGGAGGGTTTGATCTTCATCCCGTTCTTCGACGAGCATCGTCTGGTCAACAAACTCACCCTGGATGCCACCTGTCCGATTTCCAAGGAAACGGACTTCAAGAAGTGTGCGGCCAAGGTGGTCAAGGCCTGACCTGAGCAACTGGAGAAACCGGGGAGTCGCACCCTTCGTGCGCTCTCCGTCCGGTGACCATGGACAACGAGAACAAGCCCAGTGCTGCGGCCCGTCGCCAGTTCCTCGCCGATACCGCACGCATGGCCTGCGGCGTCGGCCTGCTGGGGCTGGGGGTTGGACTCTATGCCAGGCATGCCAGGGCCTTGCCGCCGGCCGCCATTCGGCCGCCCGGCGCTCTGTCGGAGACCGAATTCTCGGCGGCCTGCATCCGCTGCGGCCTCTGCGTGCGCGATTGCCCCTTCGACATCCTGCACCTGGCCAAGCCGGAAGAGCCTTTGTCGACCGGCACGCCCTACTTCGTCGCCCGCCAGTTGCCCTGCGAGATGTGCGAGGACATCCCGTGCGTGAAGGCCTGCCCGACCGGGGCGCTCGACCACTCGCTGAAGGATATCAACAAGTCGAAAATGGGCCTGGCGGTGCTGGTCGACCACGAGACCTGCCTCAATTTCCTCGGCTTGCGCTGCGACATCTGTTACCGCGTCTGCCCGGTGATCGACAAGGCCATCACGCTCGACCCCCAGACCAATGCCCGCACCGGCAAGCACACCCTGTTCATTCCGGTGGTGCATTCCGAGCACTGCACCGGTTGCGGCAAGTGCGAAAAGGCCTGCCCCACGCAGGTGGCCTCGATCAAGGTGTTGCCGCTCTACATGGCCAAAGGCCAGCTGAGTGCGCACTACCGCCTGGGCTGGGTAGAGAAGGAAAAAGCCGGTGGCAGCCTGGTGGCGCCGGACATCGAGCATCGCTACAACATGCCCGAGGGCATGAAGTATGAAAGCGGCAAGGGACTGTCGCCAAGCACTCCGCCTGATGCGCAGCCTGGCGCTGCGCCCGGCAGTTCGTCTGGCCTGCCCAAAGCCTTCCAGGGAGGCAAGCTGTGAATGCCATCCTGAAATCTTCGCCCTTGCGTCCCGGCGCCGAAGCCATCGCCGCGAAAGGCTGGCTGGCTGCGCACAAGTGGCTGATCCTGCGCCGCAGCAGTCAGGTCGGCATTCTGCTGCTGTTCCTGCTTGGTCCCTGGTTCGGCGTATGGATCGTCAAGGGCAACCTCAATTTCAGTTACACCCTCAACTTCCTGCCGCTGACCGATCCCTACGTCATTCTCCAGTCGCTGCTGGCAAGGCAGGTGCCCGAGAAACTGGCGCTGAGTGGCGCGCTGATTGTGGTCCTGTTTTACCTGCTGGTCGGCGGTCGCAGCTATTGCTCCTGGGTATGCCCGGTCAATTTGCTCACCGATATCGCCCACTGGCTGCGCGTGCGGCTGGGGCTGAAGGGCAGTGCCCATATCAGCCGTCCGACCCGCTACTGGATGCTCGGCATGACGCTGGTGGTGGCCGCCGTCACCGGCAGCATTGCCTGGGAGATGGTCAACCCGGTATCCATGATGCATCGTGGACTGTTCTTCGGTCTGGGTCTGGCCTGGGCGGTATTGCTGGCCGTATTCCTCTTCGATCTCTTCGTCATGCGCCACGGCTGGTGCGGCCACCTGTGTCCGGTGGGTGCCTTTTACAGCCTGATCGGCAAGCTCTCGCTGACACGCATAAAGCTTCCGGCGCGCGCTGCCTGCAACGACTGCATGGACTGTTTCGCCGTCTGCCCGGAACCGCAGGTCATCCGGCCTGCACTGAAAGCCATTGGCGGCACGCCGCCCGTGATTCTGGAAGCCAACTGCACCAACTGTGGCCGTTGCATCGATGTTTGCTCGAAGGATGTGTTTGCCTTCGGCACCCGTTTCGCCAATACCGTCGTACCCGTAACCGGCGTTCCGCAAGCAGCGCCGAAGTGATCAACCTTCAATCTCGTCTGGGGAGTCCATCATGAAGAAAACCGTCACCATCCTTCTGGCATCGCTGCTGACCGTCATAGTGGGCTGCGCCAGCTACGAGCCCCTGGTTTCGATGCGCGGCGCCGATGTCGCTGCTGCCGACCCGGCGCCGACGGCCAAGGCCTATGTCGGCAAGAGGCCCGGTACGCAGCCTGTCGTGGCCCGCACCTTCAGTACGCAGCCGCCGGTGATCCCGCACGCGGTGGATAATTTCGACGAGGTGACGATCGCCGAAAACCAGTGCCTGGATTGCCACGGCGCGGACAACTACGTGAAGAAGAGCGCGCCGAAGTTGGGTGACAGCCATTTCGTCGCCGCAACCAAGGCTTTCGATGCATCGCGCCATGTATGCACCAGTTGCCACGTCCCGCAAGTCGATGCGCCGGCGCTGGTCGAGAACCGTTTCATCGGAAACCTCAAGTAAGCGCTTCACCAGGCCCGGTCGGCGCGGCTTTCCGCATCGACCGGGCGTAGCCGCAGCCTCAGACTACGCTGATCGCCGCAACCGGGCAGGGCGCCACACAGGCGCCGCAGCCGTTACAGACGGCCGGATCGACATTCGCTTGGGGCGGCCCGCCAAGGCGCGGGCTGAAGCGGATCGCGGCGACCGGGCAGTGGTCGCCGCAGACACGACACTCCACCCCGCGATTCGGCAGGCAATTGCTTGCCACTTGCGCCTTTATTGCCCAGGGCCAGATCTGGGTTTCGCTGTCGAGCAAGGCGTAGTCCTTGCAGGCTGCGGCGCAGGCGCCGCAGAAAGTGCATTCGCCACGCTTGAAATCAACTTCCGGAAACCCGCGAACGATGACGATGATGCGTGTCGGACAGACCGGAACGCAATCACCGCAGCGGGAGCAGGCGCTGATGAACAATGCTTCGGCCAGCGCCCAGGGCGGGCGCTGCGGTGTTTGGCTGGACTTGAAGTTGCCCCGCAGGAATTGTCGGCGACTGACCATGATTGGCGAAAGTGGGAACGCAGGCGGGGATTCTGCCTGCGTACGGCCGCCAACGCCAGACACACGGCCGGTCGCTACCTCACTCGGCGATGACCTTGTCGGCCCACTCGATGCCTGCCACCAGGGTAGCGGGGCTGCCGATGGTGGCGCTGAACCCGGCAAGGTCGTCGTCCGTGATGCCACGCGCGATGCGGCAGGCGTCGCAGACTTCGATCGCCACCCCGAGCGCAACACATTGCTGCCACTGATCGGTCAGCGCCGGCCAGCCGACCGGGAACAACTGGTCGCGAATGGACTTGCGCGCCAGCACCGAGGCTTCGCCAAGCAGGAAAATGCGGACCTGGTGACCGGCCCTGGCCAGCGCCGCGCTGTGGCCGAACACCATCGCCGCCCGGGTCGGGTCGTCGCTGCCCCAGGATGACTTCATGAAAATCTTTGACATTGTTGTCTTTCGTTAGGTGAATGCCTGTCCGTCCCGGTCGGGGCGCGGACAGGGGTAAGGGTCAGTAGGACTTGTAGGGCAGGAACTTGCCCGACATGGTGATGTTCACGCGATCGCCGGCAGGATTCGGTTCGCGCTTCATGTCCATCTTGAAGTCGATCGCCGACATGATGCCGTCGCCGAATTCCTCGTGGATCAGTTCCTTGAAGGTGGTGCCGTAGACGCTGATCAGCTCGTAGAAGCGGTAGATCAACGGGTCGGTCGGCACCGAGGTGGGAAGTGAACCCTTGTAGGGCACCACTTGCAGCAGCGCCACGGCATCCGGCGGCAGGCCGAAAATTTTGCCCAGCGTAGCCGCCTGCTTCTTGTCGAAGGTCATCTGGCCCAGACAACCGGCGGTGACCCATTCCTTGGACATGCCGACCTTCCTGGCCACGTCTTCCCACTTCAGGCCCTTCTTGATCTTGGCGCCGATGATCAGTTCGGTGACGTCATTGCGATTCATATTTCTTCCTTTCAATGATTGATGGCTTGTTTCAGTTCGGTGGCAGGCTTTCCTGTTGGCATGGCCAGCACTTCGGCGAGTTCGCCTTCGAGGCCGGGGCGGACCACCGGCGGATTCTTCGCGTCGTGGAACATCTCGGCCTCCGCGCCGGCGTAGGTCTTCGAGCGATTGACCAGGAAATCGACCAGGTGATTGCGGATGCGGTAGTACTGCGGATCATGGTGGATCATGGTGCGGGTGCGGCTGCGCGGCATGGTGATCTCGACGATCTCGGCGATCTTGGCGTGCGGGCCATTGCTCATCAGCATGATCTTGTCGGCCAGCAGGACGGCTTCGTCCACGTCATGCGTGATCATGAACACGGTCTGGTGCGTGGCCTGCACGATTTTCAGCAACTCGTCCTGAATGGTGCCCCGCGTCAGTGCGTCGAGCGCGCCGAAGGGTTCGTCGAGCAGCAGCATCTTGGGCTGGATCGCAAAAGCACGGGCGATGCCCACGCGCTGCTTCATGCCGCCCGAGAGTTCCGCCGGCTTCTTGTGGATGGCGTGGCCGAGGCCGACCATTTCGAGGTACTGGGTGCAATGCTCGGCGACTTTTTCCTTGCTCCAGTCTGGCCACTTCGACTTGACCGCAAAAGCAACATTGCCCAGCACGCTCATCCAGGGCATCAGCGCGTGGCTCTGGAACACCACGCCGCGGTCGAGGCTGGGTCCGCGGACCTCGCGGCCGTCCATGAAGGCTTCCCCCGCGGAGGCTTCGTCGAGACCGGCCAGCACGTTGAGGATGGTCGTCTTGCCGCAGCCGGAATGGCCGAGAATGCAGACGAATTCGCCCTTGTCGATGTGGAAGTTGATGTCGTCGAACACCGGCTGGTTGACCACGCCGTTGGTCGGCGGAAAAACCCTCTTGAGGTTTTCGACAGTCAGAAAATGAGTGCTCATGATGGGTTCCCGTTACTCTCTGTAGGTGACCAGCTTCTGCAGCCAGCCGAAGAACAGGTCCAGCGCCATGCCGACGATGCCGATCATCACCACGGCGAAGATCACGTTGGGCAGGGCCAGGTTGTTCCATTCGTTCCAGACGAAGTAGCCGATGCCCGTGCCGCCCACCAGCATTTCCGCGGCGACGATCACCAGCCAGGCGATGCCCATCGAGATGCGCATGCCGGTGAGGATGGTCGGTGCCGCGGCGGGCAGGATCACGAGGAAGGCCTTGCGCAGCGGATTGACTTCCAGCGTGCGGGCGACGTTGATCCAGTCGCGACGCACCGTGGCGACACCGAAGGCGGTGTTGATCAGCATCGGCCAGATCGAACAGATGAAGATGACGAAGATGCCCGACGCCGACGAGTCCTTCAGGCTGTAGAGCGCCAGCGGCATCCACGCCAGCGGCGAGATCGGCTTCAGCACCTGGATGAAGGGGTCGAAAGCCTTGAACAGCAGCGGCGACATGCCGATCGCAAAGCCAACCGGCAATGCAACCAGTACCGCCAGCAGGAAGCCGAGGGCGACACGGGCCAGCGAGTGCGCCATCTGGATGCCGATGCCCTTGTCGTTCGGGCCCTTGTCGTAGAACGGGTCCGACAGGTATTCGACAAAGGCGCGGCCGACCGCGACGGGCGGCGGAAAGCCACCCGCCTTCTCGGCACCCTTGCCCATCATTGCCGCATATTCAGCATCGGCACCGGCCAGGGCGGTCGATTCCTTCGGTTGCGTGGCGAGGTGCCAGGCACCGATGAAAACCGCGAAGATCAGTATCGAGATCAGCGCCGCCTTGAGGGTCAGCTTGGATGGCATGGTCTGTTCCTCAAGTCTTCCTGATCGCGAAGCTGTCGACGTAGGCGTCGGCCTTCAGGGGGTCGAACTCCTTGCCCATGACCTTGAACTTCTTCATGGTCTCCTTGGGTGGTGTCATGCCGACTTCGACCATGTACTTTTTGGCGTCGGTCAGCAGGTACACCTTCTCGGCGATGTCCTTGTAGCGGATGTCGCCCTTGACGTAGCCCCAGCGCTTCATCTGCGTCAGGATCCAGTAGGCCATCGAGTACCACGGGAAGGGGTCGTAGTCGACGCGCTCGGGTACGTTGCGCACGTTGCCCAGGCCATCGGCGAACTTGCCGGTGAGCACCTGCTCGAGCACCGCCTTGGGCTGGTTCAGGTAGTTGGCCGGCGACAACACTTCGGCCATGATCGGGCGGCTCTTCGGGTCGCGGGCCATCGCGGCCGACTTCAGGATCGCGCGATAGAGCGCGGCGAAGGTGTTCGGGTTCTGCTTGATGAACTCTGTCGGTATGGCGAAGGAGCAGCAGGGATGGCCGTCCCAGATTTCGCGCGACAGGATGTGGATGAAGCCCACTTCGTCGAACACGGCGCGCTGGTTGACGGGATCGGGGCCGAGGAAGCCGTCGATGTTGCCGGCACGCAGGTTGGCCACCATTTCGGGCGGCGGCACCACGCGCAGCTGGATGTCGGTGTCCGGATTGATCCCGTGCTCGGCCAGGTAGTAGCGCAACAGGTAGTTGTGCATCGAGAATTCGAACGGGATCGCGAACTTGAATCCCTTCCAGTTCTTCGGGTCGCGATTGGTCTTGTGTTTGGTCGCCATCACGATGGCCTGGCCGTTGATGTTCTGGATGGTCATCACGCTGGTCGGCGACGCGTTCGAACCGACGCCCATGGAGATCGCGATCGGCATCGGTGCCAGCATGTGGCTGGCGTCGTATTCCTTGTTCAGCACCTTGTCGCGGATCAGCGCCCAGCCGGCCGTCTTCATCATGCTGACGTTGAGGCCTTCCTTCTTGTAGAAGCCCAGCGGGTCGGCCATGATCAGGGGGCTCGCGCAGGTGATCGGGATGAAGCCGAGCTTGAGGTCCTTCTTTTCAATCGAGCCTTTCTCCTGCGCCATGGCTTCCAGCGCGCCGAAGGGTATCAGCGATGAAATCGCCGCCCACGCCGTCGAGGCACCGACCGTCGACAGGAACTTGCGGCGCTCCGCGTCCTTGGGGAACAAGGCACGCATCACCGTGGTTTCGATCACGCGGCGGTTCAGCGCTTCGGTCTCGGCCAGTTCATGTTCGGTCTGGCTGTCGTGCTGCCCGCAACTGCAGCCGGAATGGAGGGCAACATCGGGATCGAAGGGATTGTGCAGTGACATCATGGACTCCTTGAGAAAGGGATTTGTCTGTTGCGTTGCATCAACCGTGCCATCCTTATATTTAAAGGGGAATTCGGTCCCGGAACGTGCGGCGCGCATCCAAGCGGTGCATCGGCGGCATGGCATGCACCATTTCAAAGCCTGAGCGGCAACAAGTCGAGCGCTGTTGCGCCGCCCCTATAATCGACAGCGATTACTGTTCCTGCGCCGGTGTCCGTTCACGGCGTTCCGTAACCGAACTCGCAATCCCTCATCAGTCACCGGAGTCCCGCCCTTGAACCGCTTTCTTGTTCTGATCCATCTATTGGCCGTGATTGTCTGGATCGGCGGCATGTTCTTCGCCCATGTCTGCCTGCGACCCGTCGCCGCCGCGCAGTTGCAGCCGCCGCAGCGCCTGCCTCTGCTGGCCGCGATCCTCGGGCGCTTCTTTGCCGTCGTCGGCTGGGCGCTGCTGCTGCTGTGGGGCAGCGGCCTGGTCCGCTTCGCCCGGGTCGGCGCCCCGATTCCCTGGAACTGGCACGCGATGGTCGGCATCGCGACGGCGATGACCGTGATCCTCGGCCTGATTGTTTTCCGCTTTCACCGCCCCATGGTCGCTGCGGTGGCTGCCCAGGACTGGCCCCGGGCCGGTGCGGCGATGAACACGATTCGCAAGCTGGTGCTGGTGAACCTGGTGCTGGGCTTCGTTACCGTCGCAATAGCAATACTCGGCGCCTGATACGCCACGCCGGGCGCACCGCCGGAGCGATAAACATTCCTTGACGCATATATATGCCGTAGCGTATATTGTGCGCATGGATACCCAACTCATGTTCGACGCGGTGGCCGACGCCACCCGCCGTCGCATCCTCGCCCTGCTGGTGAAGCAGGGCGAACTCTGCGTCTGCGAACTCACCGCCGCCCTGGACGACATCCAGCCCAAGGTCTCGCGCCATCTCGGCGTGCTCAAGGATGCCGGCGTGGTGCTTGCGCGCCGCGAAGGCACCTGGATGTTCTACCGGCTGGAACCGTCATTGCCGGCGTGGGCCGCGACTTTGCTGGCGACCCTGCCCGAGGGTGCCACACCTGAATTCAAGGGCGACCTGAAGCGCCTCAAAGCCATGACTGGCCGTCCGGAGCGTTGGGCGGCGTAATGTCGCGGAGGATGTCATCATGAATGCACTGACTGATACCGGCCGCGGCTTGCGTCGCCCGCCCTGGGGTTGGCTGGCCTTGGGCTTCGGCGCCTGGGTCGCCGCTTACGGCAGCCTGATTCCTCTCGCCGATGCTGTGATTGCGGTGCTCGGCCTCACCCGCGCGACACACCTGGGAGAGGCGATCCACTTCTTCTTCTACGACACGCCCAAGGTTTTGCTGCTGCTCACCGGCATCGTCTTCCTGATGGGCGTGGTGCATACCTTCGTCGCCCCGGAACGCACTCGCGCGCTGCTCTCCGGGCGGCGCCTGGGTCTCGGCAACGTCATGGCGGCCAGCCTCGGCATCGTCACTCCCTTCTGCTCCTGCTCGGCGGTGCCGCTGTTCATCGGCTTCCTCTCGGCCGGCGTGCCGCTCGGCGTCACCTTCTCCTTCCTGATCTCGGCGCCGATGGTGAATGAAATCGCGCTGGCCCTGCTGTTCGGGCTTTTCGGCTGGAAGGTCGCCGCGCTCTACCTCGGGCTCGGACTCGCGGTCGCCATCGTCGCCGGCCTGGTCATCGGCCGACTGGGCATGGAAAAATATCTCGAAGACTGGGTCCGCGAAATGCAGGCCACCCAATCCGCTGCCTACGAATCCGCCACCCCGGTCTGGGCCGAGCGTATCGACGCCGGCGTCGCCCATGTGAAGGAAATCGTCGGCAAGGTCTGGCCCTGGGTGCTGGCCGGCATCGCCATCGGCGCTGCCATCCACGGTTACGTGCCGCAGGATTTCATGGCCTCGATCATGGGCAGGGACGCGCCCTGGTGGTCGGTGCCCGCCGCCGTGCTGATCGGCGTGCCGATGTACAGCAACGCCGCCGGCATCATCCCCATCGTCGAGGCGCTGATCGGCAAGGGCGCGGCGCTGGGCACGGTGCTCGCCTTCATGATGAGCGTGATTGCCCTGTCGCTACCGGAGATGGTGATCCTGCGCAAGGTGCTCAAGGTCCCGCTGATCGCCACCTTCGCCGGCGTCGTCGCGCTCGGCATTCTGCTTGTCGGTTATGTCTTCAATCTCGTTTTGTGAGGTCGCCGTGAAAACCATCAAAGTACTGGGCACCGGCTGTGCCAACTGCAAGAACACGCTGCAACTGATCGATCAGGTAGCGCAGGCCAAAGGTGTCGAAATCCAGCTGGAAAAAGTGGAGGACCTGCAGCAGATCATGCGCTTCGGGGTGATGAGCACGCCGGGCGTGGTGATCGACGGCAAAGTGGTCCATGCAGGCGGAGTGCCGGCGCGGACCAAAATCGAAAGCTGGTTCTGAGGATCGTCACAAATCCTCACAATCGAAGCGTTGAATATCCAGTAAATCAGCCTATCGTGAAATTACCGTCGAGTAGAAACTGATCGAGGGACTTCACTCAACCGAAAGGAAATCATCATGAGACTTACACACATTGCGCTGCTAGCCGTGTTGGGCGTGTCGATAGCAACTCCCGCTTTTTCGCAGCCCGCCCGCGGTCAGGGCATGGGTCCCGGTTCAGGAATGGGTCCGGGATCGGGCATGGGGCCGGGCCAAGGCATGGGGCCGGGCATGGGTATGGGGCCGGGCATGGGTATGGGTATGGGGCCGGGCGCAGCCAGGGCTAAGCGCTTCAACTTCAACAAAGACAACACTGCCGGCTGGGCGCTGATGAGCGCGGAAGAGCGCACGGCGCATCGCGACAAGATGCGCGGCGCCAAGACCTACGATGAATGCAAGGCTGTTCAGGATGAGCAGCACAAGGCCATGGAGGCTCGCGCCAAGGAAAAGGGCGTGACCCTGCCGGCGCCACGCAATAACGGCTGTGACCGCATGAAGGCTCGCGGCTTCTTCAAGTAATCGGTGTCCATCGCATGAGCCGGCCAATTCCGGGTCTCCGTCTGGCCGGGATTTGGCCGGCTTCGTCTTCGCCACGATGAGCCGCCACACCCACCATCACGGCCCGGCCGCATTCAGCCGGGCCTTTGCCATCGGCATAGCACTCAACATCGGTTTTGTCGTGGTCGAGGCGATCTATGGCTGGCGCGTCGGTTCGCTGGCCCTGCTGGCGGACGCGGGACACAATCTTTCGGATGTGGCCGGACTGGTGTTGGCCTGGGTGGCAGCAATGGCGGCGGGGCGCCAGCCCGACCAGCGCCACACCTACGGCTGGCAGCGCGCTTCGATTCTCGCCGCCTTCGCCAACGCGGTGCTGCTGCTGGTCGCCATGGGGTCCTTGCTGTGGGAAGCGGCGCATCGCCTGCAATCCCCGGCGCCAAGCGACGGCCTCACCATCATCCTGGTCGCTGCCATCGGAGTGCTGGTCAACGGGCTTACTGCCATGATGTTCATGTCCGGCAGCAAAGTAGACATGAATATTCGTGGAGCCTTCCTGCACATGGCGGCCGATGCCCTGGTCTCGCTCGGCGTGGTGGCTTCCGGCGCGCTTTATCTGTGGACCGGATGGGCCTGGCTCGATCCGCTGACCAGCATGGCGATCGCGCTGGTGATCATCGCCGGCACCTGGCGCCTGTTCCGCCAGTCGCTGCATTTGTTGTTTGACGGGGTGCCGGACAGCGTGGCCCTGGGCGAGGTGGATGCCTTGCTGCGTGCCGCGCCCGGCGTGGCGGATGTACACCATCTGCATGTCTGGGCCATGAGCACCACCGACATCGCGCTGACCGCGCACCTGGTAATGCCGGCCGGACATCCGGGTGATGCATTTCTGGAGCATGTCGGTCACCAGCTGCACGAACACTTCCACATCACGCATCCGACGATTCAGATCGAACTGGGGCCGCCATCAAACCCGCGCAGGATTGACTTCACACCTGCGGGCAGGGTGGGCAAAAGCCACGCCTCGCCCAAGTAGCGGCGCTTCGGTGCCTGGCATCGCTGGCAACGATGCCAGGTACCCCGCACTCGCGAGTCGCGCGCGCGGCCGACTAGAGCCCGCGCCGGTGCACCTCGCGCAGGCTGCTGCTCATGCGCGAACCGACGAATGCGAGCAGGCGCAATCCTTCCTGGACGCCGGGATCGCTGATCAGTTTCAGCAAGCCGCCGAGACCACCGCCCAGGGGCGGGGCAGTCGCAAGTTCGCGACTCGCCTCGGTGAAGGCATTGGACATGCAGATGATGAAGCGCTGATTCTCCGGCCGGTCGATTTCCCGCAGCAGGTGTGTCAATCCGTCATTGCGGGTGAGGCGATCGAGCAATGCGATACCTTCGGACATGGTCGACGCCAAGCGGTTGACCATGTCGTCCGACATCGCGTCCTGGGCCGAGGTGACAAGCTGGGCGAATTCGACGAGCCGCTGCAAGTCGTTTTCGCTGAAGGGCGAGGCGGAAGGTGTTTCAGTCTGGGTGGTCATGGTGTGGTCTCTTCAGAGTAAGCCGCGGACGCTGGTCCAGTACATGTGGTTGTAGGAAATCTTGAACCAGTGCATGGGTTTCGAAGGCGGCTTCAGATCGGGCGGATTCAGGTAGTTGAACATCGCGTACGTCGCCTTCTCATGGCCGGCTTCGATGAAGCAGTACACCTTGCCATCGTAATCCCGCACCGGTTCGCCGATCTTGATGATCGAGGCTATATTCTCGCAGATTGCTTCCGCCTGGAAGTGCGCTGCCGAGCCAGTCTTGCTCACCGGCAGGTTGGTGGTGTCGCCGACCACATAGACGTTGTCGTGGCCGTTCATCTTGAGACTGTAGCGGTCGGTCGGGATCCAGCCGCCTGATCCAAGATTGTCCCGTTCGATCACTTCCATGCCGCGGTGGGCCGGAATGACGATGAGCAGGTCGTACTCGACTTCCGTGCCTTCCTCGCTCTTCATGACCTTGTTCTTGGCGTCGATTTCCTTGATGTTGAACAGGGTCTCGGTGTCGACGCCGATGCGCTCGAACTCGGGTTTGGCCCACTTGGCGACGTTCTCGATGGTATGCAGGCGACCGATCGGGTAGTGGTACTTGAGCTGAACCTTGTCGCGAATGCCGCGCGCCTTGAAGAAGTCGTCCAGCGCGAACATCACCTCGACCGGGGCGATCGGGCATTTGTGAGGCACGCCGACCGCGACCATGACCCGTCCGCCCTTGAATTCCCGGAGCTTCTTGTACATCTTGACCGCGGACGCCTCGGTGTAGAAGAACTCCGCGCCTTCGGTAAGCCCCGGGGTTTCCTCGGGCACCATGCGCGAGCCGGTGGCAATCACCAGTATGTCGTATTCATACGTCTTGCCGCTCTCGGTGATGACCTTGTTCTTGTCGAGCTGGAATTGCTTGACCGGGTCGACATGAAACTCGATGGTCGGCTCGAGCAGGCTGGCCTGATCGCGATAGAGCTGATCCGGCGTCATTTGGCCGAAAGCGACGTAAAGCAGGCCGGGCTGGTACATGTGCCGGTCGGAGGCCGACAGCATCGTGATCCGCACCTTGCCGGCGCGTATTTCGCCTGTCAGCCGGCGCGAGAGGTTGTTGGCGACGATGGTACCGGCGGTGCCGCCACCCACGACTAGGATTCTCATTGCATTCTCCTCTATTTGGCCTTGCGGACCTTGATGTGCCAGACATTGCCGATCTGCTCGCTGCCGATGATCTCGTGCCCGACCTTCTTGACCCACTCGGGAATGTCGGCCGCCGATCCCTGATCGGTCGACAGCAGTTCGATCACGTCGCCGACGCCAACGTGCTTGATGTGGGAAATCAGTTCCATCAGCGGTCCCGGGCAGAACGTGTCGCGCGCATCGATTACCTTGGTTTCACTCATTTTGCCTTACTCCTTCTGGTTTTCTGGTTCGAGGCGGCCGCTTAGAACGAGAGCAATTGCGCACCTTCGGCGTCGCTCAGGAAGCGCGTCAGGCCCGTCGGCGGGCCGAATGCGGGGTCGAGGTCGTCTTTGGTGATCTTCAGCAGGTCCAGCGCCATCGAGCAGGGCAGCAGGGTGGCGTCGCCCAGTTCGGCGGCCATCTGGAACAACTGCCTGAAGGGCGGGACGCCCTTGTTCTGGGCTATCAGCGTGCCGAACTCGCCTTCCACCGGCGGCTCTTCATTGCGGCCGTTGACGAAATACAACAGGGCGTTCATGGAGAAGAACACCGAGACCTCGTCGCCCAGTGTGGCGGCGACCGACGCGATCATCGATGCCATCTGCAATTTTTCGCGGGTACCCGAGACGCAAACTATGTGTATCTTTCTTGACATTGAGCTTTCGCCTCCGTTGTGGCCGCAATGCTTTTGCTGTGCGGGAATTCTTTCTGGCCGAATACTGCTATTTATGCCAGCTGTAGCGCTTGATCAGCGCCCGGCAGACGCTGTCGAGCACGTAGCCGACGGCACCGATGACCAGCAGCATCGCCATGAGTTTGTCGTACTCCAGCGATTCGCGCGAGTCCTCGATGGTGTAGCCGAAACCGGAAGTCACGCCGAGGAACTCTGCCGGCACCAGCACGATCCAGCCAACGCCCAGGGCGAGCCGGATGCCGGTAAGGACGTCGAAGGCGATTGCAGGCACGATGATCTGGGTCACGACATGCCAGGGTTTGGCGCCCAGGTTGCGCGCCACCTTGAACCAGGCCGGGTCGACCTTGGACAATCCCGCCGCGGTGGAAAACATCACCGGCCAGACCGCCGCGATGGCGATAAGGAAAACGATTGCCTGATCCCAACCCGCAAACACGATGACGGCGATCGGCTCCCAGGAGAGCGGACTGATCATGCGCATCAACTGGAAGGGCGAGTTGCTCAGTTCGCGAAAACGCCGGCTGCGGCCGATCAGGATGCCGACCGGCACGCCGACCGCGATGGCAATGGCCAGGCCGGCACCCAGGCGCGCGCCGCTGGTTTGAAGGGCCTTGGGGATCAGCCCGTTGCTCCAGAGGTGCCCGATTTCCTTGAAGGCCGGACCGGGACCGAAATTGGCGAAGTGAGACATCGCCGGGTTCAGCGTGGTCACGTAGATGGCCAGCCACCACAGGGCAAAAAGAATGGCAAGGCCGCCAAAAAAATTCCACGCCCAATAGAAAGTGCCGCTGACGGCTGCGGCGGAGCGCGACTGTCCGACAGCAGAGGTTGCCGCGTTTCCCGCGACGACAGCGGTGTTCTCACTCATCGCTCAAGCGTCTCCGCGATGCCAGCTGAAGCGCTTGATCAGCAGCGCACACAGGGTGTCCAGGGCGTAGCCAATCACGCCGATGGTGAGCACCATTGCAGTTAGCTGGTCGTAAGCCAGGGTTTCCCGTGCGTCCTTGATGGCGTAGCCAAGACCGGATGTCACGCCCAGCAGTTCAGCCGGAACCAGTACCACCCAGGCAACGCCGAGGGCCAGTCGGATGCCGGTGAAGATGTCGAAGCTGATCGCCGGCAGGATGATCTGAGTCAGCATCTGGAACGGTGTCGCGCCCAGATTGCGCGCCACCTTGAACCAGGCCGGATCGACCTTGGACAGACCTGCGGCGGTGGAAAATATGACAGGCCAGACCGAGGCGATGGCGATCAGGAAGATGATCGAATCATCCCATGCCTTGAAGACGAACACGGCGATCGGCATCCACGACAGGGGACTGATCATGCGCAGGAACTGGAACGCGGAATTGCTCAGGTCGCGGAAGCGCTTGCTGCGACCCATGATGATGCCGATCGGCACGCCGATCGCGATCGCGATCAGCATGCCGCCGCCCAGCCGGTAGCCGCTGGCGACAATTGCCTTTTGCAACTTGCCCAGTTGCCAGAGTTCCGGAAATGACTGAAGTGTCTGCACCAGACCGAAGCCCGCAAAACTTTTCGTCTGCGGATTCATGGCAATCATGTAGCCGCCCAGCCACCAGAATGCGGCAAGGATAAGCAGGCCCAGCGAAAAATTCACGACCCCCCGCCCGGCCGCTTCGGCGGCGCGGGAGGTTCGGGTGCCGGTCAAACCGGCGGCCGCAGCGGCTGCGCCGGGTGCGGCGTCATTGCTCATAGATCGACGACTTCCGTGCGCACAAAGGGATCGCCGGATTTCGGCACGCTATGGTCGTTCTTCCATTTCGGATTGGCGTCGAGCGCCTTCTTGATGAAGGTGTAGTTGACCAGGTCGTTGGCGACGAACTTCGCATCCAGCTTTTCGAGGAAGGCCGAGTCGCCGGTGATGACGGTCTTCTTCATGTCATTGACGACAAGCTCGGTGGCGGAACGGTACGGCCAGCCCTGGAAGTTGATGCGGTCCATGCCCCAGTCCTTGTGCTTGATCGCCGCGGCGTTGCCGGGATAGGGAATGTCGTAGAGCATCATGGCGCGCTTGACCACTTCCTTCGGGAAGGGCAGGTAGCCCTTGCCGTCCTTGGACAGCATCTCGGCCATGGCCTCGCGATTCTCGACCAGATGGATCTGGGCGGCGACGATGGCGTTGTGCACGCCCTGCGCCCAGGCGGCGCGTGCCGGGTCCATGGTGTCGGCTTCGTGCATCACCACCACGCAGCAGGGGTGGCCCTTCCAGACGTCGCCCGTCATGCGCAGCATCTTGGCGCCGGCGCGGACCTCGCCCAGTGCATTGAAGGGCTCCGCCACACAGTAGCCGTCAATCGATTTGGCCGCGAGCGCCGGCGGCATGTCGGGCGGGTTGAGGACGATGAAGTTGCACTCGTTGGGTGCGAGTTTGGCGTCCTGCGGACGGATCACGGGAGTGATCCCGGCATCCTTCATGACCTTCTGCGAAATGATGTTGTGGATCGAGTACCAGAACGGCACCGCAAACTGCTTGCCGCCGAAGTCCTTGGGCGAATTGATGCCGGATTCCTTGCCGACGACGATGCCCGAGCCGTTGGTATGGTTCCAGGCCGTGATCTTGATCGGGAACTTGTTGTTGTAGCGCATCCAGATCGGCACCGGGATCAGCAGGTGCGCAAGGTTGAGCTTGTGCGATGAAAACGCCTCGACCAACGGCGACCAGCCGCGGATCAGCGTCGGCGGTGCGGAGTCCAGCCCTTCCTTCTTGAAGAAACCCATCTCGTGTGCGACCAGCAAGGCCGACGCATCGGTGATCGGCAGATAACCGATGCGGATCGTCGGATCCCATTTTTTTTCCTGGGCGAAGGTGGCAGAGGTCGGTATCAGGCTGCTCAAGGCGCCAAGGCCACCCCACTTGAGCAACTCGCGGCGATTGACACCGGTACCCAGCACGCTGCTGAACAGCGGGTCGTATTCGATCGCCAGTCCGTGATCCTCGATGCCGTCGCCGTGCTTTTTGTAATCGAGGTGCGGCGTTTCGGACGGGTGGTGATTGCCGACGATCTTAAGGTCGCAAAGTATGCACATGCTCGGTCTCCTCCTGTGGGGGTGGTGGTGTCCTGGCCTAGTCGAGGTCAGGCATGCTGCGAAACACTGCTTGATTCGGTGTCGGCCTGGTCCGGACTTTCTTCTGCCGGAGCGCCGGCGACCTGCGCCGCGCTGTGGAAGGCATCCAGGAGCCGCGCACGCATGGCCTGGACCGCGGGATCCTGGCGTTGCCGGGGATCATCGAGCGGAACTTCGAACTCGTGCACGATCTTGCCCGGCGCGCCGGCCATGATCAGCGCGCGATCGGCCATCAGCACCGCCTCGTCGATGTCGTGGGTGACGATGATCAGGTTGAAGCCGAGGCGCTTGGCGATGGAGCGGACATCGCGCTGCAATGACGCACGGGTAAAGGCATCCAGCGCGGAAAAAGGCTCGTCCAGCAACAGCAGTTCGGGCTCCATCACCAGCGAACGGGCAAGGGCGACGCGCTGCTGCTGGCCGCCGGAGAGATCCTGCACATTGGTGTCGGCGTAGTCCTGCAACTCGACCAGGCGCAGCGCCTCGTCGACGCGCTCGCGCTTTTCCTTCTCCGGCCATCCGGCGAAGCCGAGGCCGACGCCGACATTCTGGGAGACCTTCATCCAGGGGAAAAGATGCGGCGCCTGGAACATCATGACCCAGCGCGACGACGGCCCTTCGATCTTCTTGTCATCGAAGTGCATCGTGCCTTCGGTGGGACGATTCAGCCCGGCGATGATGTGCAGCAGGGTCGACTTGCCGCAGCCGGAACGGCCGATGATGGCCAGCGCCTCACCGCGTTTCGACTCCAGCATGAGGTTGCTGAAAGTCGGCTTGCCCCGTGAGGTGTAACGGTAGCCAAGGCCCTGAATATTGATGTTTACTCCACGAATCGACACCGATCATTTCTCCGTAAACAAGTTTCGGCAAGGACTCCCGACAATCGCTGCGCCAGAGCGGTCGAACATGACCGCGGGCGTGCCGGGCAGTCGCTTGCCGATGAATACTTCACTTCGATATTGCGACGATGACCGATCCGTTTTTACCTGCCGGCATGTTGGTCGCATCGCATGGTGTCAATCAGCGGACGTTCAGCAGTTACTGGGCTGTGAGCCGCTCATGAATCTGCTTCATTCGCTGTGCAAGATCCTCTTCACTCACGAGGCCCCGCTTGATCAGGGAATGGGTCAGGGCCAGAAGCTGCCGCTCGGGGAAAGGAACGTCCTGATAGAGCGTCTCGGACAATTCATCCTCTTCCCAGCGCCGTTCCAGCAAAGGCAGCGGAACAGCGCCGCCGACTTCCGCGCGGTCGATGCTGCCGTCCAGCCAGCGCTTCTCGACCGCCATCGCAGGAGAACAGGACGTCGTGCCCAGCGCTTCGCACATCCCGTCCAGGCTGGTTTTCCAGGGTGGATCGGGGTTGGTTACGCCATACTGATTCGCGAGGTCTTCCCAGACCCGGCCGTTTTCCTTGATGTCTTCCAGCAAGGAAACCGGCGCCCATTCCGTCTTTGCCGCTTCCGGCTTGGCTGCCTCAGTCATGGCGAACTCCTAGTGATTTGCCGGGTTGACCGCGTGATGCACGGGTAGCTTGATGTTGGTCGTCTTGCCCGGCTTCGGCAGCGTGACGCCGATCAGGCAGTCCCGGGTGACGATCTCGGTGAGTTGGTCCTCGGTCCAGCCCTCGGTTCCGGCAGGTCGCACCGGCATCACGATGAAGCGGCATTTCTGGTTCGAGTCTTCGACGCGGACTTCCACTTCCGGCGGAAGCATGAGGCCGAATTCGGCGAGTACCTGGCGCGGCCAGCGAACCAGGCGGCGACGATAGTTCGGGGTGCGATACCACTCCGGCTGGAAGCCGAGGATGGGGCGCGGATAGCAGGAACACAGGGTACACACAACGACGTGATGCCTGGTCGGCGTGTCCTCGAGAACGCGCAGGTCGGTATAGTCGCTCGGGGTACCGAAACCGGTCGGGTTCAGCCAGTCAACGCCTACCGCCAGGCTTGCCTTGATGCCATCGGTGAGACACAGCTTCTTGTACTCCGGGTCCAGCCAGGCCTTGGCCACCATGCGGGCGGCCGGCGTGGGTCCGATGTGCTCGGCAAACTCGGTGAAGCGACGATGGTCTTCCGCGGTGAACAGGCCTCTCTCGATGGAGAGTTCGCGAACGGCGATTTCAAGTGCCTCGAAGTCGCTGATTTCCTCGACCATCGGCGCCGGCGGTTTGTGCCCGTGACCGTGGTCATGGTCGTGATCGTGATCGTTTGACATTTGCTCTACCCTTTCTTTTCTGTGTTCTGTATCGGTCTGTCAGTCGGTCACACCGACTCCAGCCAACGCTCTGAAAACTCGGTCTGCAGCGTGTCGTTGGGAAAGTCGTCGGGATACTCCGGCCACAGATCCTTCTGCTTGAAGCGCACGATGTAGAACCATTCCGAATGGTCGACGTGACCCCAGGCCTCATCCTCCGGTGCCGGGCTCTCATGGGTGACGACGGCGATTTCGCCTATGGCGCCGCGCGTGTAGACCATGGTACGGGTGTAGAAGATGTCAGGCAGGTTCTTGATCCTGACCCGGTCGCCGACCTTGAACCTGGACGGTCCTCCTGCGGTGCCCTTGAAACACTGGGGATCGCCTTTCCCCGTGGCGATTTTGGCGTGATGTTCTTTATCGTGACCCATGGCGCTTTTTCACCTCGTCGATTTTGTTGATCAGTTCCGTCAGCGTGACGTGATGTCCGTCCACCAGGACTCGGGCCGCGGACAGTAGCCAGCGCCCGTAGTAAGGCAGGCCCAGATACTGAGTCGTGCCCAGGTCGACATTCTGCATGCGACGCCTTTCCTCGGCACACCACGTACCCCGCCAGGCCAGGCACTCCGTGGTGACGTAGGCCCGGAACCCCCATGCCTCGGGTTCTTCGTCGCTCCAGTCGCACGGGATATCGTGTTCGCCCCCGACGTCATGGGGTGACCGCGTATAGGCCCTGAACAATTCGTGAGTCATATCGGTGGGATATGGTGCCTTGCCTGTCTTCTGCACCGGCGGTTGCAACTCGGCGACCGCTTTCAGATGCCGCATTACCTCTTCTCTGGTAGTCGATGACATTGTGGACTTCTCCTTTGTTTGACGTCTTGCAGCTTCCTGCACCTGAGCGATCTTTCCTGTCCGGGATGCGTATGATCGCTATTCGACAACCACCCACAGCGCTTCCGCCATTTCCGGATAGCGATCATTGGCTGCAGGCGATTCCGTATAATCGAAAACGCGTTTTTCACGAGACATCCTGCAACTTGTTGATGTTTAAATTGTGTGCGCTTCATATAGAACTGTCCATGACTATTTTCCGATTCGCCCCATAGGAATTGACTATGCAATCGAAGCTCATGTTTCCACGTTCGATCCGCTACCTGCTGGCGGTCGCTGAGCACCAGAGCTTTACCCGGGCGGCGGAAGCGCTGTACGTCTCGCAGCCGACGCTATCGCAACAAATCAAGCAGTTGGAAGAAGCTCTGGGTGTGCAGTTGCTTGACCGGTCGGGGCGGACCGTGCAGCTGACCGATGCCGGCAAGGTCTATTTGCACCATGCCCGCCGCGCCCTGGCGGAACTCGACGAGGGAAAGCGGGCCGTCAGCGAGGTCGAGGACCTGAGCCGGGGCTTTCTGCGCATCGGGATGACCCCGGTCACCGAGTACCTGACCACCTCGTTGCTCGACGAGTTTGGCGCCCGCTATCCCGGAATCATGGTGAGCGCCATGGAAATGTCGCAGGACCACATCGAGGCGGGCGTGGCCGAAAACGTCATCGATGTCGGCATCGCATTTACCCATACGCCCGCAACCGACGCCTGGTCGAGCAAGATCGAGATGCATACGCTGTTCATGGAACCGCTGAGCCTGGCCGTCGGCAATCCGCATCCTTTAAGCGGGCAACAGACGCCGGTGGGCATGGACGTGTTCGAGCGGGAACCGCTGGTGATGCTGAACACCGCCTTTGCACTGCGCCGCCACTTTGATTTGTACTGCCTTGAAAACGGCATCAGGCCGCGCATCGTCATCGAGACCAACTCGCTCAGCATGATCGTGCAATCGGTCAGCCTGGGCCGGCTCGTCACGGTACTTCCGACCACCATCGCCTGCACCCAGTCCGGACTTTACGCGGTGCCGCTGCTGCCGGAACTGCCCCACCACACGATCGCCCTGATCTGCTCCAACGGCGCGTACAAGAGCCCCGCCTGCAGGGCCTTTGGCAACATGGCGTCCGAGTGGAACTTTGGCAGATGCCCCGTGTCGCCTGATCGCAAACTGGGGCCTTGCCCCCTGCCGGTAAAGTGCAATCGGGAAAAAAAGACCTTCTCCACCGATCAGGCGTCGCTCGCTGCATCCGAGCCGGCTACGGTGAAATAGTCGTCCGCAACGCCGGCCGACGGACCGAGGGTCTCAGAGCAGATCGCCCTGGACTATCGGAATCACCCTGCCGCCGACACGGACCTCGCGCTTCCCGCCGGCCATTCGCGCGCGCAGCCTCACCAGGGAGGGGCGTCGCATTTCGTATCCCTGCTCGATCCGCAAGGATAGATCGCCTGCCGCAAAGAACTCATGCTCCAGCAGGTAGGCGCCGAGGAAGGCCGCGCCGTTCCCGGTGGCTGGATCCTCCCGCAGCCCGTGGGCTTCGAAGAAGAACCTGGCGCACAGATCATTGCCGGGCTGATGAGTCTCGGTGCAGAAAAGGTAGACCAGGGGCGGGAATCCCTCGCTGGCCAGAGGAGCGAACGCCGCCAGATCGAGTCGGCTGCGTCGCAAGGCATCGAGTCCGCGCAGCGGGACGATCATTGCCGACGTGCCGGCGCTGAACTGCCGGACGGGAACCCTGGTCTCGATGTCGTCGGGCAATATGCCGAGTGCGACCGCGATGCGCTCCGGGGCACAGATTGGTCCGAGCGTCACGGGGGGGGCGAGGAACCACGCAACCTCACCATCAGTGGTGGAGGATTCGAAAGTGACCGGCACCTGTCCTACCGCGAGGTTTAGCCGGACTGGCCCTGCCGCCGCCGGCGCAAGGTGATGGCGCACGACCCAGGCCGTGCCCAGTATCGGGTGTCCGGCAAAGGCAATCTCCCGGGCCGGGGTGAAGATTCGCACGCGATATCCCCCGTCAGGTTCCGGGGTCGAGCTCACGAAAGTTGTTTCGGAGTAGTTGGTCTCTGCCGCCAACTGTTGCATGGTCTCGTCGGAGAGGCCGTCGCTGCCGGTGACAACCGCGAGCTGATTCCCGGTATAGGGGCGCTCGGCGAAGACATCGACGATGTGGAAGCGCGGTGTCATGGCCTTCAAGCGCCTTCGGCCGTCCGGATCTGGCGCAGTGTCAGGGGCAGCTCGATGGTCGTCACAGATCCAGTTCGGAAAGAGTCGGATGATCGTCGGGACGACGGCCCAGCGGCCAATGATACTTCCGTTCGCTTTCCTGGATCGGCAGATCGTTGATGCTGGCCATGCGTCGTTGCATGAAGCCCTGCGGGTCAAATTCCCAGTTCTCGTTGCCATAAGAGCGCCACCAATGGCCGGAGTCGTCGTGCCACTCGTAGGCGAAGCGTACGGCGATCCGGTTGCCGTGAAATGCCCAGAGTTCCTTGATGAGCCGGTAATCCAGTTCCCTGTTCCATTTCCGCGTGAGAAACTGAACGATGGCTTCGCGCCCCGACAGGAACTCGGAGCGGTTGCGCCAGACGCTGTCCGGAGTGTAGGCGAGTGAAACCCGCTCAGGGTTTCGGGTATTCCAGGCATCCTCGGCCATGCGAACTTTCTGGGCGGCGGTTTCGGCGTCGAATGGCGGAAAAGGAGGCCTCGGGTTTTCGGTTGGGCTCATGTCGGTTGTCCCGCTGTGGAAACAGGGTCTAGGTACGGCACGCCAGATAGGTGTAGTAATTACATGAGGCGAAAAACGTTCCGTCTTCCATCGACTGGCGCTGCGCCGTGAGCCAAAGACCGACTGCCTCCGCCGAAAACAAACCCGCTTTTACGATGTAGGGTGCGTACGTCTCCACAAAAGACCTGAAGTAGCTCGCGGTGCCGATTTCAGACACGGCATCGCCCCAAGCGGCCTGCAACGTCAGCCCCAATTCCGGCATCAGCCGCGGCAAATCGCGCATGATCCGCGGATTGTTGAAGCTGGCCGTTACCAGGGCTGCATCCATCCGGTGGCCGAATTCGTGGTCAGGAAACGCATAGGTCATCGAGGCGTAATCGCCGTCAAAGATGGCCACGATGCCGCCTGGGCGCACGACGCGGACCATTTCGCGAAGAACCGTGGTCGGGTCGGTGACATGACTGATCAGCGTGTGGGCGAAGACCGCGTCGAAGGTTTCAGCCGGAAAATCCAGGCTGTGCGCATCGCCGACCCGAAAATCGACTCGCTCGCCGATATTTTCGGTCTCGGCAAATCTGCGCGCCGCATCGATGAAGGAAGCGCTTTGGTCGACGCCGAACGCCTTGCCGGAAAAATCGTCGCGGTGCGCAAGAAATCGCGTCATCGCGCCCGTGCCGCAGCCGAGCTCCAGTACTTGCGCAGAGGGGTGGGGAGAGAGGTGCGCGGCGTACTTGTCAAACAATTTCGTGAACACAAGGTCTTTGGCGCGACTTTCAAGCCGGGCAATCAGCCGGGCAATTGCCGCGTCATCAAGCTCGTTGACGAATCGGTGCGGATCACGGGCAACCATGCTTCACCTCTATCCCTCAACGGCACCAGGCTGGTGCGATGCCGAGGCCAGTTCTGCCCTGTCGCAGCGGGCCTTCGATACAAGTGCGGCGCAGTACGCCATGCACCTTGTTACCAGGCTTTGTAAGGCAGGAACTTGCCATTCAGGGTGACCACCACCCGGTCGCCCTTCGGGTCTTCCTGCTTGGCGATGTCCATCGTGAAGTCGATCGCGCTCATGATGCCGTCGCCGAACTTCTCGTTGATCAATTCCTTGATGGTTTCGCCATACACGCCGACGATCTCGTACCAGCGATAAATCAGGGGATCGGTGGGGATCGTCTGGGTCCAGGTCTTTTGCGGAAAGCGCTGCAGCGCGGCCGAGACATCCTTGCCCAGGTCGAGCACCGCGGCGACCGCATCTGCGGATTGTTTGTCGAGGTGGTTCATGCCGAGGCACGCCGAACAGGTGTACTCGGGTGACAGGCCGGCGGCCTTCGCGATGTCATTCCATTTCAGGCCTTTTTCGAACTTGGCCTCGAGGATGGCTTCTTTCATTGCGGTTTTGTTCATTGGCTTTGTCCATTTGTTTTCAAACGAGTCTGAGCCGGGGGCGAAACAAGCGCCCCTGTTCCATGTCGCTGCGGAGAAACAGATTCGGGAAGGCGCGCCTCCCCGAAATGAGGCCCCCGTTGCCGGAGACCTCGTTCGTGCCGTCAGGCGTCAGGCGGCAGCGCTATGGAGGCGCGGCTGGAACACCTTGCTGTCGTCGAGTTGATGCAGTCCTTTGACGGCAGCAAGAATCGCCAGATCCACCAGTGGCTCAATAACAATAATGCCCATGTAGGCGGCGCCGAAGGCGGCGACCTGCGCCAGGTTGTCTGCACCCACTCCGTTGCCATAAACCGCCCAGAACCCGACCCACGTCACCACGCCGGCCTGATAGGCAGTCGACAGCTTCAGGGCCTGCTGGTAAGTGACGTCCTTGTAGGCCGTGTGCGCCGGAATCACGCGACGAGCCAGGGCATCGACGGCCAGTAGCGGCACCAGGAGGCTCGTTACATTCATGCCGTATTGAGGCAAATCAGCCGGCGCGAACAAAAGCCCCTGCGCCAGCAGGCCGATGGCCAGGCCGAGTGCGGCAGGACCGGCACCGAACATCAGGAACAGCGTCGAGCCAAGAATGAAATGCACTTCGGACACGCCAACCGGATAATGCGGCAATAGCTCGAAAAAACTGAACACGAGAACCGCCGCGATAAAAGTGCGAACAGCCAGGGGGGAGATCCCGTCCCGCTTCACCATGTCCAGCGCAAGTTTGGCCGAATAGCCGATCGCACCTGCGGCCGTAACGTAGCTAAGCGCCAGTTTGGCGCCGACAACAATGCCTGGTTCGATGTGCATGTTTGCTTTCTCCTCTTTCTCACTTGCCGTGCGATCGTATCGCCTGACAAAGTCAGGTGACGGTTAAAAAGTTACGACATCTTGAGGGGGCAACCACGCATCGCTCGCTCGAAAGGTCGCTTCAGCGTGTTAAACGATTGCATGGTCCCGTACCCGCCTTGTCTGATGCCGAACAAGTCGCTTGCATCCAGATACCCATCAAACTTTGCGAGAGGCTCCTGCTTTCACGAGACACTCTGCAAATGGTTGATGTTTAAATTGTGTGCGCTTCATATTCAACTGTCCATGATTATTTTCCGATCCGCTCCATAGGAATTGGCTATGTGCTCAAAGCCCATGGTTTTAGGTTCGATTGGTTTTCTGCTCGTGGTCGCAGGAGATTCCCTTCGCCCGGTTTTTACGACAGCCCAGCGGTGGGTCAGGGTGTATCGCCGGCGGGAAGTGTTTCGTCCAGCAGTTCGATCCAGTGCCTGACGGGCACCGGTGAAGCCTCAGCCAAATGCATCAGGCAACCGATATTGGCCGTGGCGATCATCGACGGACGAGTCCCCATCAGGGTTTCGAGTTTTTTCTCGCGCAACGATTCGGCCAGTGCCGGTTGCAGTATCGAATAACTGCCTGCCGAACCGCAGCACAGGAACGGGTAGGACACGGGCGCCAGCCGGAATCCGGCGCGTTTCAGCAACTTCTCAACCACGCCGTTCAGCTTCTGGCCGTGTTGCAGGCTGCACGGCGACTGGAAGGCGATGCGCCGTGGGGCGCCGGTCGGGGCGGGCAGCACGCCATCCTTCCATTCCTGGGTGACGACCTCGGCGATGTCCTTCGTCAGTTCCGAGAAGCGCTTCGCCTTGTCGCGGTATTGCGGATCGTCGCGCAGCAGGTAGCCGTAATCGCGAACATGCGCGCCACAACCGCTGGCAGTCATGACAATGGCCTCGGCGCCGGCCTCGATCTGCGGCCAGCAGGCGTCGATGTTCCTGCGCATGAAGGCGAGCGCCTCGTCGGTCGCGGTCATGTGGTGGCTCAATGCTCCGCAACAGCCGGCCTTGGCCGGGATCAGCCGGATTTCGAAGCGATCCAGCACGCGAGCCGTTGCGGCATTGATGTCCGGCGCCAGAGCCGGCTGCACGCAGCCCTGCCAGACCAGCATGCTCCGGGCGTGCGCGCGGTCGGGCCAGGCGCCGGCCGGACGTCTGTCCGGAATCTTTGAGCGCAGCGTTTCCGGGAGGAAACGGCGCATGGTTTGTCCGATGCGCAGCAATGCGGTGAATCGGTACCGGTACGGAAGCACGGCACGCAGTGCCCGGCGCGCCAGTCTTTCCCTGAGCGGGCGTGGCGGGCTTTCCTTGACCAGTTCTCGCCCGATATCGAGCAGGCGACCATAGCGAACTCCCTCCGGGCAGGTGGTTTCGCAGGACCGGCAGGTAAGGCAGCGATCAAGATGCAGTTGCAGGTTGGCGCTCGGCTCAATTCCCTCGAGCAACTGCTTGATCAGGTGGATTCGTCCGCGCGGGCCATCCCACTCGTCCTCGACCAGCCGGTAGGTCGGGCAGACGGGGGTGCAGTAACCGCATTGCACGCAGGGACGCAGGACTGCTTCGGCTTCCCGCCCCAGATCGGTATCCCGGAAGTGTTCGGCCAGCACGATTTGCATTTCTGAACTCCAGGTAAAGGCGTCCGGGATTGAATCTGCCCGCTGCGTGATCCGCCCGGGCGCATCGGGCGGCAGTCTATCATCGCCAGGCCGACCTCCAGCCGGCAGGCGTTGTCCTCCGTACCGTCATTGCCGCCGGCGCGGAACAGCAATGTGTTTTGCTTGACACAATCGAACTCGATCAATAAGATAGTAACCAATTACTATCTTATTGATCGAGTGGCGATGCAAGTCAAATCCACGCCGAAGAATTTGCCTGCGGACCAGCGCCGGGCTGTCACGGTCGAAGCGGTTGTCGAACTCACGGCCGAGCAGAATCCCGGCGACATCACCACTGCCGCGATTGCCGAACGCATGAATCTCACGCAGGGCGCGCTGTTTCGCCACTTTCCCAACAAGGATGCAATCTGGCAGGCGGTCATGGAATGGGTGGCCGAGCAATTGCTGCAGAGGGTGGATCGGGCCATGCAAGGCGCCGAATCGCCACTTCTGGCACTGGAGGCCGTATTCCTGACCCACATCGAGTTCGTCGTTGCGCATCCGGGAGTTCCGCGCCTGCTGTTCAGCGAATTGCAACGCGCCGAGGAGACTCCCGCCAAGCGCATGGCGCGCACCCTGATTGGCCGCTACAGCGCACGCCTCACCGAGCTCATCGAGGCGGGCAAATCCCGCGGCGAACTGGCGCTGGATGTCGATACGGCAGCTGCAGTCATCGCATTCATCGGCACGATACAAGGCCTGGTCATGCACTCGCTGCTGAGTGGCCGGGTCAAGCAAATCCGCACCGACGCACCGGGCGCCTTCGTCATCTACCTTCGTGGAATAAGACTGCGCAATGAACCCGGAGCGTAAGTTCAAGAAAATGACCTCAGCCTGGAGCCGCCTGCAATGAAGCTTTTCCTCAACCGCCGTTCCGCTTTCATCCTTGCCGGCATCGCACTGGTCGCCGGCTTCGCCTGGGTGGTCGCGCGCAGCGGGCCGCTGGCGCCGGTGCGCGTAACGGTGAGCCAGGTGGCGCGTGCCGATCTGGCGCCCATGTTGTTCGGCATCGGTGTCGTCGAAGCGCGTCGCAGCTATCTGGTCGGGCCGACCAGTGCCGGGCGGGTCCGCCAGGTGGCGGTGGATGTCGGCGATGCGGTGCGTGCGGGCCAGTTGCTGGCGGAGATGGACCCGGTCGACCTCGACCAGCGTCTTGCCTCTACCGTGGCCGCCGCCGCGCGGGCGAAGAATGCAGTCGATACCGCCGCGGCGCAGCTTGCCGACAGCATCGCGCGGCGTGAAGTGGCGGCAGCCAATGCGCGCCGCTATGACGATCTGGGGCAAAAGGGCTTTGTCAGCTCGAGCGTGACGGAAGGCAAGTCGCAGGAACTGAAATCCGCCGAGGCCCAGTTTGCCGGCGCCGAAGCAGCGCTGGCCGGCGCGCGGCAGGATCTGGCCCGGCTCAATGCCGAACGCGACGGCGCCCAGCAGCAACGCGCCAACCTGCGCCTGCTGGCGCCCGCTGACGGCGTGGTGACCGCCCGTGATGCCGAGCCGGGCTCGACCGTCGTCGCCGGACAGGCCGTAGTGCGCCTGGTCGCTGCCGACAGCCTGTGGGTCAGGCTGCGTCTCGATCAGAATCGTTCGGCGGGTCTGCAAGTCGGCTTGCCGGCCGAGATCATATTGCGCTCACGGCCGGGTCAGGTCCTGGCCGGAAAAGTGGCGCGGATTGAAATGCTCAGCGATAGCGTCACCGAAGAGCGGATAGCGCAAGTGAGTTTCGATACATCGCCCAGGGACGTCTCTGTCGGTGAAATGAGCGAAATCACCTTGCACCTGCCGGCGATCAAGCAGGCGCTTGTGGTGCCCAATGCCGCCTTGCGCCTGAACGGCGGCAAGACCGGCGTCTGGCTGCAGGCGGCCGACAAGTTGAGCTTCGTTGCAGTCAAGGCCGGAACCACCGGCGCCGACGGCAGGGTGCAGATCCTCGAGGGACTCAAGGAAGGTGACGCGGTGATCGTGTACAGCGAGCGCGATCTGGCGGAAAGCAGTCGCATCAACGTCGTCTCGGCCCTCGCCGGCTCGTGAGCCTGTCATGATCAGTCTCGCCGGTCGCGACATCCTGCATTCCTGGGGCAAATTCGTCCTCACCGGAATAGGGCTGGGTTTGCTGATCGGCGCCACCTTGACCATGGCCGGCGTCTATCGCGGCATGGTCGACGACGCCAAGGTCCTGCTGACCAACAGCGGGGCCGACATCTGGGTGGTGCAGAAGGACACCCAGGGGCCGTATGCGGAAGCGTCCAGCATCCGGGACGACGCGTATCGCGGCGTGCTCGGTTTGTCCGGAGTGGCGCAGGCCGCCAGCGTCACCTATCTGACCATGCAGGTGCGTCATGGCGATACCGATGAGCGCAGCATGGTCGTCGGTTTTGAACCGGGCCAGCCCGGTGAGCCGGCTTACCTGCTCGCGGGGCGGCGTTTGCTACAAGGCCACTTCGAGGCCATCGCCGACGTCAAAACCGGCTTCCGGCTGGGCGAGCGCATCCGCATCCGGCGACACGACTACGAAGTGGTCGGCCTGACGCGACGCATGGTGTCCTCCGGTGGCGATCCGATGGTCTTCATTCCGCTCAAGGATGCCCAGGAGGCGCAGTTCCTCAAGGACAACGACGCCATCATCGGCGATCGCGCCCGCACCGCCGGCAATCCGGCGCTGAATCGCCCCGGCGTGCCCGGCCTGCTCGACGCCGTGAATGCCGCGCAGACCGTCAACCACAGCGTCAATGCGGTGCTGGTGCGGGTAGTCGATGGCACTCCGCCTGAGCAAGTGGCACAGGAGATCCGTCGCTGGAAGCACTTGCAGGCCTATACCCGCAAACAGATGGAGGAGATCCTGATCGAAAAGCTGGTCGCCACCTCGGCCAAACAGATCGGCATGTTCCTGGCGATCCTGACCATTGTCAGTGCGGCCATCGTGGCCTTCATCATCTACACCATGACTCTGGGCAAGATCCGCGAGATTGCGGTGCTCAAGTTGATCGGCACCCGCAACCGCAGCATCGCCGGGATGATCCTGCAGCAGGCACTCGGGCTGGGCCTGATCGGTTTTGTGGTCGGCAAGATCGCGGCCACGATCTGGGCACCGGCTTTTCCAAAATATGTGCTGCTGGAGACCGCCGACGCCGTGCGTGCCCTTGTCATCGTCATGGTGGTGTGTGCGCTGGCCAGCACGCTGGCCATTCGTGCAGCGCTGAAGGTCGATCCGGCTACGGCGATCGGTGGCTGAGATGGACCAGGGAATCCGCATCGAAGGCCTCAGCAAGCGTTACGGCGAGGGCGACACCGCCGTCGAAGCGCTGAAAGAGGTGAACATGAGCATCGCCCCCGGCGAAGTGGTCGGCCTGGTCGGCCCCAGCGGATCGGGCAAGACCACGCTCCTCAAGTGCCTCGGTGCCGTGATCGAACCCACGCGTGGCCGCATGACCCTGGGCGGCGAAGTGATCTACGACAGCGACGCAGGTGGCTGGAAAACCAGGGATCTGCGTGCGCTGCGGCGCGACCGCATCGGCTTCATCTTCCAGGCGCCCTATCTGATTCCCTTCCTCGACGTCACCGACAACGTGGCCTTGCTGCCAATGCTGGCGGGGCGTGCCAACGGGGCTTCCCGGGCCCGGGCGCTGGAATTGCTGCAGGCGCTCGATGTCGCGCATCGTGCCCGCGCGCAGCCGAGCGAACTTTCGGGGGGCGAGCAGCAGCGCGTATCGATTGCCCGCGCCCTGGCCAACCAGCCGCCGGTGATCCTCGCCGACGAACCCACCGCGCCCCTCGACAGTGAGCGGGCGCTGGCCGTGGTGCGCATCCTCAACCAGATGGCCAGCCAGTACCAGACCGCGATCATTGTCGTCACCCACGACGAAAAGATCATTCCTACCTTCAAGCGCATTTACCACATTCGCGATGGTAAGACGGTGGAGGAGGCCGGCGAAGGCCGGGACATTTCGTGAATAGGCAGCCCGCGACCGCGTTTCGCTCAACGTCGACCCCGAATAGATCAGTATCCACTCAGGAGGTCCTAGTGAGAAAGTTGATCATCCTGCTCCTCTGCTGCCTTTTCGGCATGGCCGCTCACGCCGCCGACACTATCGACAAGCCCGATTTCCTGGTCGATGCCGACTGGCTCGCGGAAAGGCTGAAGGACCCCAAACTCGTCGTGCTCGAAGTGCGCTATCACCCGCACCGCCACAACACTATCGGCCACATTCCCGGGGCGATACAGGTGCAGCGCTTCGTCGACCTCGGCGCCAACGACGAGATGCCGATCATGCGTTTTCCCTCTCGCACTGCCTTTCAGGGCACGCTGCGGCGCTGGGGTGTGAATGACGATTCGACCATCGTCGTCTATGACGATTCGTCCACCGCGCTGGCCTCGCGGGTGATGTTCCTGCTCGACCTCCATGGCTTCGACATGAGACGCGTGAAGCTGCTCGATGGCGGTGCCATGGGCTGGACCGGACTCAATGATCTGACGAAGACATCCGCTGCCCGGCGCGCGCCGGGCAAGGTAACGCTCAAGCCTGCAGCCGCGTCCCCCATGATCGGCTGGACAGACGTCTACACCCGCGTTGTGGCCGAGCGCGATCAAAAAATTACGCTGCTCGATGCCCGTCCGGCGGACATGTACGAGGGCAGCCGTATCCAGCATTCGGTGCAGGGCGGGCATATTCCGGGCGCCATCAATATCGTCAGCCTGCAAGGGGTGGACAGTCAGTCGCAGCAGTGGAAATCCATGGGCGAACTGGCCGCGATATACAAGGACGTGCCGCGCGACAACACTGTCATTACCTACTGCCACGACGGTTTCCGCTCCACCCTGGCTTGGCTGCAGCTCAAGGCGCTGGGCTACAAGGATGTCCGCGTATATAACGGCGGCTGGTCCGACTGGGATCGCACGCTGACCCTGCCGGTGGTCAAGGGCGCCAAACCCTTCGACGCCGATTTCTCGCTGTAACCCTCGGCTGAAACGCTATTTTCTCGTCGCCACCATCGGAAGATGGTAGGCGCCAGGGAAAACTTCGCCTTGATTGACTTGCACGCGAGTCAATGCCTACAATAGTTCCATTATTCTGGAAATATCGAATGGATTTTTGTGAAACCCACCCAGGCCGTCGATAAACTGGCCGCCCTTGCACAGGAAACCCGCCTGCGAATATTCCGCCTGCTCGTCGAGCAGGGACCGGAGGGTTTGAAAGCCGGGGCCATTTCCGACTCGTTGGCGATTCCGCCCGCGACCCTGTCCTTTCATGTCGCGCATCTGGCCCGCACCGGCCTGGTCACATCGCGTCAGGACGGCCGTTTCATCTTCTATGCGGCGAGCTTTGCGGCGATGGACGACCTCATCGCCTATCTCACCGACAACTGCTGCCAGGGTGGGCAATGCCTGCCCAGAACCGCCGCAGCATCTACCACCATCCGCCGCCGCAAGGCGGCTTGAGGACATATCATGAGCTTCAACGTACTCGTGCTCTGCACCGGCAATTCCGCCCGCTCCGTCCTCGGCGAGATGCTGTTCAAGCATATGGGCCAGGGCCGCATCAAGGCCTGGTCTGCCGGCAGCAAGCCGGGTGGCCAGGTCAATCCGGTTGCGCTGGAAACACTGGCGAAGCATGGCGTGCCGTGTGAGGGTGCGCGCAGCAAGTCCTGGGACGAGTTTGCCGCCCCGGGCGCCCCCGAGTTCGATTTCATTTTCACTGTCTGCGGTAATGCCGCCAACGAAGTCTGTCCAATGTGGCCGGGTCATCCGGCCACCGCCCACTGGGGCATCCCCGACCCGGCCCACGTCGAACCCATCGAAGCGCGGCGCGAGGCCTTTGAAGAAGCCTACCAGGCGCTGCAAAAGCGCATCGAAGCCTTTCTCGCGCTGCCCCTCGAAACCATGGGCCGCGACGAAGCACTGGCCGCCGCTCGGCGCATCCACAGCGGAGAGTAAATATGGCCCCCCACGCTCGCAAGATCAGCTCACTGCCCCCACCGGGGGGGCGCATGCCCCCTTGGGGCGGCCCAGCAGGGGCATGACATGTCCGCTCAATGCGAAGTCACTGCCAAACTGGCCGCCGGTGCGTCGATGTCGGTGTTTGAACGCTACCTGACGGTCTGGGTCTTCCTCTGCATCATCGTCGGCATTGCCCTCGGCCAGTTCCTGCCCGCGCCCTTCCAGGCGCTGGGCAAGATGGAAGTCGCGCGAGTCAATCTGCCGGTCGGTCTGTTGATCTGGATCATGATCATCCCGATGCTGGTCAAGGTCGATTTCGGCGCGCTGCACGAAGTACGAAACCATGGCAAAGGCATCGGCGTCACGCTGTTCGTGAACTGGCTGGTGAAGCCATTCTCTATGGCCTTCCTCGGCTGGCTGTTCATCCGCAACCTGTTCGCGCCGATGCTCCCCGCCGACCAGCTCGACAGCTACATCGCGGGCCTGATCCTGCTTGCCGCCGCGCCGTGCACGGCCATGGTCTTTGTCTGGAGCCGTCTGACCAACGGCGATCCGCTGTTTACGCTGTCGCAGGTCGCGCTGAACGACAGCATCATGGTCGTTGCCTTCGCTCCGCTGGTGGCCTTCCTGCTCGGCATCTCGGCCATCACCGTGCCCTGGGATACCTTGTTCACCTCGGTGCTGCTCTACATCGTGATCCCGGTCATCCTCGCCCAGATCTGGCGCAAGTCGCTGCTCGGAGATGGAGGGAAAGCGGGGCAGGACCGCTTCGACGCCATGATGGCGAAGATCGGCCCCTGGTCGATCACCGCGCTGCTGGCGACGCTGGTGCTGCTGTTCGCCTTCCAGGGCAAGGCCATCATCGACAAGCCGCTGATCATTGCCTTGCTGGCGGTGCCGATCCTGATCCAGGTCTTCTTCAACTCCGCGCTGGCCTACTGGCTGAATCGTGCGGTGGGCGAAAAGCACAGCGTCGCCTGTCCCTCTGCCTTGATCGGCGCCAGCAACTTCTTCGAGCTGGCCGTCGCCGCTGCGATTTCCCTGTTCGGTTTCGAGTCCGGTGCTGCCCTGGCCACCGTGGTCGGCGTGCTGATCGAGGTGCCGGTGATGTTGCTGGTGGTTAAGGTGGTCAACGCAAGCAAGGGCTGGTACGAACGTGCCTGAAATCATTCTCGAATCCACGCTGACCTGTCCGCAATGCGGGCACGTCAAAACTGAAACCATGCCCACCAACGCCTGCCAGTGGTTCTACGAGTGCGACGGCTGTCACGCCTTGCTCAAGCCCAAGCCCGGTGACTGCTGCGTGTTCTGTTCCTATGGCACGGCGCCCTGCCCGCCGATACAGGAACATGGCAGAGGGCACTGCTGCTGACACCCGTCTTCCGTCACTTCCCCTGAGCGACGCTCACAGAAGGTAGTAGCCGCCGAGCAGGCACAGCAGGACGCCCAGCGCGCCCTGTAGCAGCTTCGGCGGCACGCGCTTCTGCAAGGCGGAACCGAGGGTCATGCCGGCAAGCCCACCCAGGCCGAAGAGGCTGCCCAGTGCCCAGTCGGGCGCCACGCTGCCACCGCCCGGCACGGGCAGCAGGGCGTAGATGACGACGCCGACCAGTGAGCTGGCGAAGGTTCCCGCCAGCGCGGCACCGGCCACCGCATGCACCGGCAGGCCGAATGCAGCAACGAGGAAGGGTGAGATCAGCGCGCCGCCGCCGATTCCGTAGGTGCCGCCGATGATGCCGACGAGGAAGGCGAGCAGCAGCACGGCCGCTATGGAAAACCCGTGCTCGGCGCCATCGAAGGCGAAGACGTAGCGCCGGCCCTCGCGGCGACAGGCGCCAACACCTCCCTGCGGAACATCGTGCGTTGCGCCGCCGCGGTGGACGATGTCGGTCAGCAGCCGGTAGGCGACATACAGCAGCACGATGCTGACGAACAGGCGGAAATGGGCTGCATCTGCCAGCCAGCGGGTGCGGATGTAAAAGCCTAGCACAATGCCCGGCAGTGACCCGACGGAAATCAGCCAGGCCAGCGGCGCAAGCAGCCGGCCGTCGCGTTGGTAGCGCCAGATGCCGCCGGGCGTGGCGAACAGATTGAAGACCATGTTGGTGGCGCTGGCGGCCGGACCGGCGAAGCCCAGCACGCTCATCTGGAAAGGCAGCAGCAGGAAAGCGCCCGAGATGCCGACCATGGAACAGAAAAACGCCAGCACCAGACCCGCCAGCGGCGGTAGCCAGAAAAACGTATCGACTCCGGATGCGGCGAAATGGAGGGTCTGCATCGGCGGGACGTTCGTCAGGAAAAGTCGGTGCCAGCGCTACGCTGCGGTCACCGGCGGGCCAGTACCAGCGTCGCCCGCAGGCCACCCGCGGCAAGATTCTCCAGCCGCAGCTTGCCGCCATGCAGCACAGCGGCATCGCGCGCGATGGTCAGTCCGAGGCCGACGCCACCGGTCTCCCGGCTGCGCGAGGCTTCCAGCCGCACATAGGGTTCGACCACGCGCAGCAGATCGGCCTCCGGGATGCCGGGGCCACGATCCTCGACGACGAGGCGCAATTCCTTGGCGCCATCCTCGATGATTATGTGGGCAGACTGGCCGTACTTCACCGCGTTGTCGATCAGGTTGCCCAGCGCGCGCTTGAGCGTCGACAGCCGGCCGAGGTAGGGCGCGACATCGCTGCCGGTCAGTGTCACCGGATGCCCCAGCGCCTGCTCGTCAGCCACCAGGCTGGCGAGCAGCGCTTCCATGTCGATCGACTGAAGCGCTTCGTTCTCGCGCAGCCCGCGCAGATAGTCGAGTGTCGATTCGACCATGGCCTGCATGTCGTCGATGTCGGCGTTGATCTGCGCGCGCAGGGCTTCGTCGTCCACCAGTTCGGCGCGCAGCCGCATGCGGGTCAGCGGGGTGCGCAGGTCGTGGGATACCGCGGCCAGCGCCCGGCCGCGCTCGGCGATCAGGCGCCGCAGCCGTTCCTGCATGCGGTTGAAGGCCTCGGCAGCGCGGCGGGTTTCCGTCGGCCCGGTCTCTGGCAGTGGCGGCGATTCCAGGTCGCTGCCGAAGGCGTCCGCCGCTTCGGCCAGATGCTGCAGGGGGCGCGTCACCAGGCGCACGGCCACCAGCGAGAGGGCGATCACGGCCGCCAGCGTGATCAGCAGGTGCGTGCCGAAGCGGCTCGGAATGGCGGGAAACTGTCCCTGGTTTTGCGCCATCATCATCGCCCGCTCGCCCATGTGCAGCCACATGCTGGCGAACTGGGCTGCCAGCAGGCCGATAACGAGGATCAGCGTCAGGCGACCGAAAAGGGAAGCGGGTATCAGTCGCATGAGGCTCGACCCTCGACGCTGGTCGCCAGCACATAGCCTTCGCCGCGCACCGTCTGGATCAACTGCGGCTCGCGACTCTCGTCGCGCAGGCGCTGGCGCAGGCGGCTCATCTGCACGTCGATGGCGCGGTCATACGGCCCCGCCTCGCGGCCGTGGATCAGTTCCACCAATTGGTCGCGATTGAGTACCCGGTTGGGATGTTCGAGCAGGATGCGCAGCAGCCGGTATTCGCCGCCGGACAGCGGCACCACGACGCCATCTGGCGCCGTCAGTGCGATTCGGGGCGCAGGTTGGGCGGCAGGGCGCGGGTGCGGCGCAGGATGGTCTTGATGCGCGCCAGCAGTTCGCGCGGACTGAAGGGCTTGACCAGATAGTCGTCGGCGCCCATCTCGATGCCGACGATGCGGTCGGCTTCCTCACCGCGGGCGGTGAGCATCAGCACCGGCATGCTGGAGCGCGCACGCAGATCGCGGCACAGCGTCAGGCCATCCGTGTCGGGCAGCATCAGGTCGAGCACCACCAGGTCGATCGCGTGCCGCTCCAGGCCTTGCCACATCTCGCGCCCGTCCTTGGCGGCGAAGGCCTCGAAGCCGTTCTTCGCCAGGTAATCCACCAGCAGGCGGCGGATTTCCGGGTCGTCATCGACGATGAGAATTCTGTCCTTGTTGTCCATGGCGGTCTTATAACTCGTCCGATCAAGCTTGGGTGTCGGCAATGTAACGCACTGTAACGGTCCATGGGTCCGCAATGCAGGGATGCAAAACAGCGGACAAAGG
>JAPLQY010000102.1 GCA_026399475.1 Rhodocyclales bacterium | reverse complement strand
TTCCGACCGCCAATGCCCGCCCGGAATCGCAAAGGCGCCGGACAAGGTTATCGAGTATCGCTGACCGCCCGCAGCGTTTCCTGGTTGCCGGCTTGAGCGCGTCGCCAGGAAACTGCCGTGAGCCCCGCCTCGATTCTCTCGAGGCCGACAATCCCAAGTTAGTTTTGGATTCGGGATCAGCTCTTCGCTGACATGTCCCTCGAAGCATATCCGTTCCATCATCCCCAGGGAATTCTGTTCCGAATCACCCCCTGATTGGCCGTTACGCACCCCAGGTAACAAGGGCTGGGAAAAGAATATCTGGGCCGTTTGTCGAAAACCAGACCATATCCGTTCCGTTTGTCGAACTGACGGTGGTCAACATGGCGTGCGTTAAGCCGGCGGATGCCATTCTAGTACGCTTGCCCCATAAACGACAGTGCGGGCGATCAAGTTCGGGAGTGCTTTCGACTCTGCTTGCGCTAGCTTTCATATTCATAACCTGTAGCCTCTTTGCCGCTAAGAGTCCTAAAACGACGAATACGCGGATCGAAGTAACAGCAAAAGGCGGTTGCGCGTCGTCTTTCCTTCCGATCACGATAAATGACTTTTCCCATGAACCAAAGGCGCGAAGTCATTTGTTCTGGACATTCAGTCAAAACAACGTATCTAAAGAGACTATCAACCGAGTCTGTGAATTCTGTACAAGTCTCAAGGCTGACAGAAACATTAATGGCTCCCTCCACTGGCAGTGGGGGCGGAGGAGTCAGTGGATCCGTAATATCGTTTTCCAGGGGACGAACGTGCAATTCGACAATCGTAGCTGCAGTATCACCAATGTTTGCCAGCGTATATTTGATATAGGCGTTCTCATCTCGTTCATGAGCGGGCGGAACGATTCTTACATCTCGCAGGACCACCCTTGGGCGATGCGTCGAAATAAACTCGTCTCTAGCGAGATCGACGCTGCGTCGCAACAAATTGGCCTGCCAAAGCAAAACAGCGGCGGCGAGTGCGCCTATTCCTACGAGGAAACCGGTAAAGATGGCCGTCGCATCTTCCGCTGCCATCCTCCATATACGCGCAGGCTTATCGCCATGCTGGTTCTCGTTCTCGGTGGCGTTGGCCTCAGTCTGTGGGCAATCGACCACCTTGACGAAAAGAGGCGCCTTCTCCGTCCCGCAATGATCTTTTGTGGTTGGCTTCTTTGCGTGGCCGGCTTGCTTCTGTGGTGGAGCAATCTTTTCCGCGCCACTTGGAATTGGATCATATGACCATGCACTCTCACCACTCAGCAATGCCGCAATCAGTAGAACATAGAGCATCCTCGGCACGCCCTTGACGCTGTGGCGATTGTCCAGATTATTCTGATTGTCATTGCGTAACGCGAATGCATTCACGCAGAGTTGTAGAGACTTCTTTCTGACCTTATTGCAGATGCCAGCAACTCTTGGCCTCAGGATAAGGCGAAGGCTGTTCAGAAAAATGTCACGCACGAACCCATCCGAGCCGCCGCTTGCTGCGCGAGTTTCACCAGTGTTTTCCCCCTTGATAGCGGCAAGCGCCACTTGCGCCCCGAACATCGACGCGTGGTCCCACCGTTCCCCTCTTGCCATCCTCTTGCTCCATTTCAGGACCACCACGCGGTTGTTGCGTGGGTAAGGCTCTCATCCGTTCTACTGTCTGATTTTCGGGGGTCGGCTCTAGCACCGGGCGCTAAATGTTCTTGGACAGCATCCGTGACATCTTGGATGCTGTGAGTTCAGTGTCACTGTTGCCAAGCTCTTTAGCGATAGCTTCACCTTGGTCTCTAAGCTCAGACAAAGACAACTCCAAGTCTTTAATTCTGCTTGTATCGAGCACCATTCGGATGGCCACCCCTTGGTACGAACATGCTAGAAATTCTGAACTACCGGCGGTCATGCTGATCGCGTCGGTTCCATTGCAGAGTAAGAAATCCCCACCCGCTTGACACAATGAACTGGTCATAAAGAGACCGTACCCGGAATTTACCCAATCTCCGTCGCTACGCCGCCGGTTTTCTTTCGCAACGCCGGAGACACCCGGCTGCAAAGCAAGAAAAATCGCCTTTTGGATTGAATCTACTTGCAGCTTTGGATTGCGAGCCAGGGATGGCAACAGGCCGACGCCCTCATCGAGAACTGACACTTCTACTTTGCTCTTCGTTGGCCAGTACTGAGCGGCATACCAAATGTGACTTGTTTGGCCGTGCTCCACCACGTTTCGCATAATTTCGCGAATTGCATATGTCAGCGTTTCAGTGATCGCACCTTCGTCGCTACGAGTAAGTATGTTCGCAATACGGCGTGCCTCTCCCTCGACGACCTCACCGTGGTGAACATATTCACTACGCGCCTCACCGACAATTCGACTTACGGTTAGGCGGGTTAGCGGAATGTAAGTGCCACTCCCGGTAGCGGCTCCTGGTTCGTTTCCATGATTGAGTCCGAAACTCTTAAACAAGCCCATCCAAGATGCGTAATTCTTATTTGCATAGTTTGCGACCCTAATTTCGCACTCCTTGCCCTGCAATTGTCGACGTGCTCTCACGAATTGGCGTATTAGTGCCGCAAGAAATAACATTCCAAATGGCTCTACGTGCCCAACGTTTCGGAAATCTATAAGGTAGTTACCGGCAACAGGTGCAGAACTCAGCAATGTTGAGAACGGCAAGAGTTCACTGGGAGTTAATCGACTCGGGACAACTATGTTGTGTGCCATGGGTGAATCTGCCAGATATCAGTCGGACCCGCGGGGTCCGGATGCGGAACAATACTCACTCATCCGCTGTGCACTGGTACCCACCACAACGCAAAGCCGCAGCGGCACACGGCGGCGCAAGGGGCTCATATCGGCGGCAACCTAAGAAGAGTCTTACGATTTTCTCCAGCTGTTATCCACGGCTTCAGCTTTATCTTCGTTTCCTGGCTACGTTACGCATACTCAAACCGGAACGCATTCCCGTTCAATTCCCGCTGCCAGACCACCAGATTCGGCGGCTGGATGAACAAGCCCCACGTTTGCATCTGATGCTGAAAGGGCTCCACGACAGCCCTGAATACGGTCGGCGTGAGGAGGGTCAGGCACCGGCCATCAGGACTGTTACGGGCCGATTCGGAGCGGAACATTTCGATGCCTTCATGCCTGGCCCGGGTAGCGAGCTCCTGGGTTTTCGCGTAATCGGACGAATCAATCCACGCTTTCCGCTGCGCCTTGAAGGGTGGCAACGTGAGATCCAGGAGCCTCTGCGTGGCGCCATGGAATTCGAACAGGGTCATCTGCATCGAGGCAGACTGGCTGGCCAACGCTTCGCTGTCCAGCCAGAACCGCAGGCGCCAGTAACCGGCTTCGGCGCACGCGGTCTTGATGTCCTCGGCCCCGTAAAAGACCGCAGGATCGAAGCGACCCCGAAAACGGGATCCAGAAGGCGGAGGCGGCAGATAGCGAAAGGGCGTGCTCAGTAGAAAGTGCAGGCCCACCGCTTCTTTCGGCAAGGGTGGCTTGATGCCTTCGATAATGTCTTCGAGGATGCCCTGATCGGTCACGTTGCCCATCGTCAGGGCGATGGTGGCGTTCTTGTGCTGCGCCTCGACCGCACGCCAGCCCGAGCCCTGCCAAGGGCGAGCCTCAGGCAGGAGCTCGATGGGCATCAACGTAATCGCAGGCGTGAACCAGGCCGCGCGCGTGCTGGATTACCGCAAACGGGATCTCGTTGCCGAATGCGAGGTTTCGCGACTTCAGCCAGGCCTTCGCCAGCTGATCGTTGCTGCCGACGATTGAATACACGCCACGATACAGACGAACGAGGAGGGCGGCCAACTCCCATTCCTTGGTGCGTTCGCGAACCGTGAATTCGCCACGCATCAAACGTGATGCGGAAGGTTGACTGATACCGATGATGTTCCCGAGATCGGTGGAGCTGATATCCAGACGCCGTGCGACTTCCGCAACCGCGGCAGAAAGGATCCGCGCTCGATCTTCGACTTTGGCAGCGATGGCCTGCGGCATGATCATTCTCCTTTATCGATGTTTTAATTAGTCTAGCGCATAGGTATAAATAAAACTAGTCGGTAGAATGATTTTGTGCGGCAGGCTGTGTTGCGCAATAGCCGTAAGCGGGATGCTGGTGGTCCTGGTTTCAGAAAGGCGGATTCCCGAACGGTCATGCCGCGGGCGTAGAGCGACAGGATCTTGTCGTCAAAGCCTGACCAGCGGGTCTGGTGTTCGGGATCAACTGCGGCTCGAAGGTGCCGTGGTGGTGGTGGGGAATCTCAATTGGCAGTTCGCCGAACTCGCCCTTCAGGGTCTTCTTGCTCTTGCCGTTGCGGATGTTGCCTGCGGCGTTCTCGACAGGTTCGCTCTTGTCGTGGCCCAAATGATCGACCATCTCGGCTTCCAGCGCCTTATCCACCAGCAGCTTCGTGAGTTGCTTGAGCAACCCGTTTCGGCGCGTGCGTCGACGGTCCTCTCGGCGCTGCCTCCGATTTCCGACGCCATCTCGGGCTTTTCGATGTATATTTTGAAGGACATCGTCACCGGAAGTGAGTGCTTGAATTGAAACTGCTATCTGTCCTCGGAAAAGAGTTCATGGTCGGTTTGACGCCTTTGGGGCCGGCCGTCCGCCTCTTTTTCAAGACGATGCCCACCGCATTGACGGTGATGTTGCTCGGTGTGGCCGTCATCTGCGTGGCCAGTGAAATCGATCAGGTTGTTCAGCGGCCTCTCGTGCTGATTGGCGAAGCCACGACCCTGGCTGGAGGCATGCTGATGTTGGTAGGTTCCGTTTGCGCATGGTGGCTGATATTCCAAGGCAGCTTTGGTCACCGGCGATAAACACGCTGCCGGCCAGAAACCCGATTTCATGCTCCGATTCTTCGTATATGTCAGACGAAGGATGCCAGTATCTTTGTAAGTGATATGGGTCCGCTATGGCGTTACCCAATCGGGTGGATCTCGCTATGAATCCGGCCGCAACATTCCGAAACCCCTCTCGACCCTGCTCTGGCTGCATCGCGCCGGCAAGGTGACAGACAAGGATCTGGCGAATGCGTTGAAGTGAGTGATTTGGATGGCGAAGCTCAACATAGAGGGTCGATCCAAGCCTGAACTCGCCGTAGCGTTCCGGCGCCACAGCCCTCCTTCAGCGCTTGGGAAGATGTCCCGAGCCAATGTAATCGTCCAGCAGCTCCCGCTCATCCCCGTCATCATCGCCTTCTTGCTGCCAGTAGCGCGGTTCCGCCTTGGGCAGGATCAGTAGCGACATGGTCTGCTCATAGCGATCAGACACGATCTTCATCTCCCGCAGAGCCATTTCCTTGGGCTCCCGAGGAAACCAGGTCTGGGCTGCCAGCTCGATGCCTTGGCGCTCCTGTACGACGATGTCGTCGCACGCCGCGAGCGAACCCTCCGGAAGGGGCACCACGCGACCACGCGTTCTAAAGAAGACGCCCGACTTGAGCGCCGATTGGCTGGAGCGCGCCCAGAGGATGTGACCTCCGGTTGAGACCACCAACACGGCACGCTGGAGTGTGAATTCCAGCCACTTCAGAACCGCGGCGGTGAGCGACACGCCGTAGCGTCTGGCGCAATCGTCCAACACGTCGAGATTTACAAGATCGTCGCCGATTCGTCCGCGAAAGTCATCGATCGGCATCAGGAGGTAGGACGCGAAGACATCCGCTTCCGCTTCGATCCTCTTCTCCGCGGACTCCCAGCGCAGCATGTCGTCTTGGCTGCACTCGAAGGTCTTGCGGGCATGCCGATGCAGGATGTAGTGACCGAGCTCGTGGGCCATCGTGAAACGAATGCGCCCGGGTACTTGCACAGCAGAGTTGTAGATAAGCACCCACTCGCGCCGCTCTTCTTTATCCGTACCGTATAGCGCTCCTTCGAAGCCGGGCAGATCGTCGCCGATGACATGCGTGATCGGATCGTCATGACCAAACTGGCCCGCATAATCCCTGGCGAGCTGCTCCACCTTGACGGGAAAGCGCTCATTCCCAAGGCTGAGGTTGAGCAGCATCGACAGCCTATTCGCCTCGGCGATTGGCCCCTTGGGCGGGATTGGAGTCATTCGTCCTTCTTGTCGGCGGTATGGATGACCTTGAGAATGTCCTTCAGCTTCTGTTTCGTCTCGGGGGGCAAGGTCTGATACTTGCGGAAGAAGGCTCGGTCAGCCACCGCATCGGACGGTTCGGTTTCCTGGTTGTCGAGCAGGAACTCGGGGGTTACCCCCAGCACCATCCCGATCTTGGCTACTTTTTCCATGGTGGGATTGGCCGTATCCCGATTCTCCAATTCCCAGAGGTAACTCTTGCTGGTTTCGGCCAGCTCGGCCAACCTGTCCAGACTGTAGCCCTTTCCCTTGCGCAGCTTGCGTATCTTGTCGCCTAGTGGCGTGGGCACGTCTCACTCCTAAAATTCATTGTCGGCCTGCAAAATATACCATTATTCCGAACGAAGAACAGCCGTATTGACATTACTTTGACTTTTCTATATTGTTTCGCAAACGCCCGATATAACGAACAGTCGTGTGTTGATGTTGTGTGTCAGAAACGGAGGTGGCGGCCCGAGGAAAACAGGGACGGCATCTCTAACAGCAGGCTTCTCCAATCATTACTATTGAAAGGCAGACAGATGGGCAAGAACCAACATGTAGTACCCCGTGCGAACGGGTGGGCCGTGCGCGGCGAAGGCAACGAGCGCGACACCTCGCATCACAACACCCAGGCGGAAGCCGAAAGGGCGGCACGTGAAATTGCGATCAACCAACAGGCCGAAGTT
>JAPLQY010000101.1 GCA_026399475.1 Rhodocyclales bacterium | reverse complement strand
GGAGAATGTCAGAACCAGCTATTTGCTACACTTATCCACAACCGCTGACTCAAAAATCAGCGACCAGCCCTGGGTCAAATTTCAATCAGCAGGGTGGGTCAATATTCAATCGGCGCCGCCAATCGGGCCGCATCGCGTTTGTTGGTGAAGGTCTTTTGAGCTAGAATCGCTCCCCTCTGAATCCGGACTTGCCATTTGCCGCTGCGACAGCGAAAGGATGCCATGTTTCCTCCGTTGGCCACCCGTTGGCCAATAGAAGATCCGGATCAGGCGTGAGGTTTGCAACTCATTGATTTGTAGTAACGGAGACGTGGCCGAGTGGTCGAAGGCACGCCCCTGCTAAGGGCGCATCTGGGCAAAACCTGGATCCAGGGTTCGAATCCCTGCGTCTCCGCCAATTACCAAGAGATACGCCAACGCGAACTCTCTGAAACTGGCGTATCAACTTGCCGGAACCCCTTGCTACAAGGGGTTCCAGGCAAAACCTCCTGACTGACCAAGTTTTTGACGCGACTGAACTGTACCGTTCAGAACGGGCTTTTTCCGTCTTTTGGTCCCCAAAATTCTGGACTTCAAACTGTCTTTAGTCCAGATTTTTGGCCATTATTTGGAAATGGCTGCGGTTTGTTGGAAGAGCTTGTAACGGCTTGCATCCAGGCTAAAGAAAGCATCTATTTCTCCGCCCCGGGGATGACGAGGCAGGACTGCTCGTAGGCCTCGATGTCGCTCACCCGATAAAGGATGCGGCCCATCATCTTGATGTAGGGTGGCCCGATCTTCTGGGAGCGCCAGCGCTGAATGCGAGAAACCGAACAGAACCAGCGCTCGGCCAGAAGTTCTTCGGAGATGATCACCATCACCGAATGAAACTTGCAAATCTCCTGCGGACGATCGGGTGAAAGAGGGTGCGGTGGTTGGACTACCTGATCAGGCCCTTTCTTCCTTGGCCTGGCAGTTTGCGGGTGTGTCGTCGTCTGCGGAAGGTTAAGTTTTCGTTGCAGGCCGGCGATCAAGATACGCAGAAGATCCTCGCCTTGCTCTTTTGCAGTCATCTTCCTGGCGTCTTCCTGTTTGAATGTCAGAGGATCGTAGCCGTCATTTGGTTTGCGTTTGTTCTTGCTGGCAGGTGGTTTCATGATCGAAATATGGAAGCCTACCAGCCTGTTACTTGCGGCATGTCATCCTTTCCGGCACAATCCGCGCCAATATGTCACGGGCAACAGTTCCCGAAGACCATGAAGGAGTATGACGTGCAACACACGCGTGTCCACACCGGCAGATCACACAAGCGACAGCCCGTAGCGGCGATGTCCTTGCGTGCGTTGCCGAGCACGCTTGCTACGTCACCCGTTCGCCCGATGTGTGCGTCTGCCCAGTTTGAATACGAGCACGCTCACATGCAGCACAACGGTTGGAACGAATACGCAACAAGAAGCATCCGGGAGGGAAATGGATAGCCTAGCCCGACAGACCGCAAGGTCTCAGGCCACGAGGCCCGGATGCGCCGAAAGGACTACGGGCCTCGTGCTTTTCAATGCCCGGCCGTTTATAGAAAAGGATGACATCATGGGAATGTTCGATTACCTGAAGTGCACATATCCATTGCCTGATGCCGGCGACAACGATCTGGAATACCAGACCAAGGAAACGCCGGCACAGTTTCTGGACAACTACGAAATCCGCGCGGACGGCTCTTTGTGGCACCTGGACTACGATATCGAGGACAGGAGTGACCCGAGTGCCGAGGGACTCGCTCGCCTGGTCGGCAGGTTAAGCCGCGTCAACGAGCGCTGGGAGCCCGTGCCGTTTACTGGTGAGATCCGCTTCTACTGTTACGTCGGCGAAAACCAGTGCACCGAGTTCTCGGGTTACTTCGTAAACGGCATGCTGAACTTCCTGACACCGATCGGAAAGGAGACCATCTCCGTGAAGACGCGAGTGAAGCTGCGTTCCGGCCGCGAAGCGGAAGTGGAACCGGCCAAGGGCATCCACGGCATGCTGCTGCTTTCCGGAGCGGGTGACGGGTACTTCCTGCGCGTGCGTCACGGGACGGAGTTTCGGGACTACCAACTGGCCCACTCTGACTTGGAAATCCGCATCGTCGATAACGATGCTTTTTTCTATCGGGCAGGGGATGACTTCTGGCTGGATCATGCGCCGGAGACGCTTGGATTGGAGATCTTGAACGTGGTGGAGGGCACATGAATCAGCGAATTCGCTACTGGAGCTGCACGTGGCTTGCGGACTGGATTCGTGGCACTGCGAAGCCGCATAGCGAAACCACCGGGGGCTGGCGTGATTGGAAGGAGGATGCGAAAGCCCGAAACCCCCTGCGCTTCTGGCTTGCAGAGGAGTTTCTCGATAAGGCCCAGGACTTTGTCAACTGGCCCATGGACCGACTACACAATCTGACGTACTGGATCAACAACCGGTTTGTTGAACAGACCCACGTGTGCCGCACCGGGCTGAAGAAGGGAGAGTGGCGCGAGACCGGCGAGCGCATGCTGCACGGCCTCTTCAACGAACTGGTCTGGTTTGTGAGAGAGCAGAAATCCTGGATGGAATACATCAGCCATCCTGACAAGTACCGCCACCTTCCGTTCTGGAAGACAACGTGGCCCTTTCGCCACTTCACCAACTTCAACTATCCCGATTTGGGACTGGCATATCTGGAGTGGGAGAAGGGGCTGGCGTACAACGAAAGCTGGTATGGCTATCCAGATCGCGAGTTCACGGACGCAGAAAAAGCCAACTACCCGGACTACGGGCAGATGACGCCACAAGCCAAGAATGCCATCGAAATTGGCGAACTCTACAACTGGTGGGTCAATATTCGCCCGAAGCGCCTGGATCCGATGGATGAGGGCGGCTGGTCGGCCTACTGTGACTACATGCGCGTCAGGTATGGCGACGCGGTCCTTCATGAAGACCGCACGGATGAGGAGCGCGTCATGAGCAAGCACGCCCTGGACATGACCCACGCGATCGAGCAAGCCTATGACGATGAAGACACTGTCATGATGAAGCGGTTGATCGAGATCCGCGATTCTCTGTGGACCTGAACGCAATAGTCGCCACCCTCTGCGTGAAGTTTGTATCGGGCACCGGTGCGGATCAGGTAGGCGGTGGTAAGACAGTCAATCGTTTGTTCTGGATTCTCAACACACAGTGGGCCAGAATAATTGCGATTTGGCGCAGCGGAGTTACAGGGTAGGCAGATGTCGGCATGTCGGATTCCTCTTGGTTTCGTGGTATCCACATAACTCCCGTAACCGCACGAGGAAGTCAAGGTTACGACCCTATTGCCGCGATCGTTCGGGTCATTCCTGTTTTGGCGTAGTGGAATTTGCAACTTAAAGTTATCATCAGCTGATACAATGCGCCATGCGTGAAGACCACGGAATAGCCAACCTGCTAGACCTCCACGATCAAATCATTGATCAGGATGGTGGCTATTGGGTGAAGATCGAGGCTTGGCGTGTCGAGGTGACAGCGGACGTCCCGCACGGAATTCGCTATTCCCTGACGCTCCACGAGCCTTACGGAAAGCGAATTCTGGGATACGACAATGCGCATGCGGTAAAGCCGCCGAGGAAGTTCAAGTATGCCGGGCAGCGCCTGACTTACGATCACAAGCACAGGCATGTGAGCGACAAAGGCGTGCCCTACCAGTTTCAGGATGCACAGCAACTCCTGATCGACTTTTTCAACGAAGTCGACCGGGTTCTGAAGGAGGCAAAACAGAAATGAAAGCCATCGTGATCGGTATCATGCCGCAGGACAAGATTCGGGAGCGGGTCTTGTCGATTGCTCGCGGCGAGCACAAGCCAAAGTCAGGCGAGCCGAAAATCTGGTTCACCTCAATGCGCTATCTCGCCGAGGTGTTGAGCGATGAGAATCGTGCATTGCTTCAGGTGATCAAGG
>JAPLQY010000067.1 GCA_026399475.1 Rhodocyclales bacterium | reverse complement strand
TTCTGGCGCTCTTCACCCATGCTGGCCTCGAGCACGGCGCGGCGCGAAACCACCACGTTGTTGCGCTTGCGGTCGAGCTTGATGACCTTGAATTCGTATTCCTTGCCTTCGAAAGGCGTGGTGTCCTTGACCGGACGGGTATCGACCAGCGAACCGGGCAGGAAGGCGCGAATACCATTGACCATGACAGTCAGACCACCCTTGACCTTGCCGGTGATCAGACCCTTGACCAGGGCGCTGTCGACCATGGCCTTGTCGAGATCGTTCCAGGCGGCGATGCGCTTGGCCTTTTCACGCGACAGGCGCGTGGCGCCGTAGCCGTCTTCGAGCATTTCAATCGCGACCAAGACGAAATCGCCCGGCTTGGCGTCGAGTTCACCACGTTCGTTGTGGAATTCCTCGACGGGGATCATGCTTTCTGACTTGAGGCCGGCATTGACGACCACGAAATTCTGGTCGATGCGGACAATTTCGGCCGTGATGACTTCACCGGCACGCATTTCCTGGCGCTGGAGGCTTTCCTCGAACAGGGCGGCAAAGCTCTCCATGGGTGAAGCTTGTGAAGCTTCGGCAATAGCAGCAGTAGACATTGAGTTGGGGACCTTACGGATGTTTGTCACCGGGGTGACGGGTTGGTTGAATTCAGTCGCAGAAGCCGGGCGGCCACTACGACACCTTTGATGACACTTTGCTGCGACACTTCTTTGAAACTTTCCTTATGCTGAATCACTGCTGCTGCCGCTTGACTATGGTCATTACGGCGGCAACCGCTGCGTCTATGTCGAGCCGGGTGGTATCCACCAGATCAGCATCGTCGCACTGCCGAAGGGGAGCCGCGCTGCGCTGGGCGTCGCGCGCATCCCGTTCCTGCAAATCCTGCAAAAGGGCGTGCATGTTAGCAGGCATCCCCTTTGCGATCAACTGTTTATAGCGTCTTTCTGCACGCGCCTCGGCCGCGGCCGTGAGAAACACCTTGGCCACCGCCGTCGGAAAGACCACCGAGCCCATGTCGCGCCCGTCGGCCACCAGGCCCGGGAAACGCCGATAGGCTCGCTGCCGGGCCAGCAGCGCGGCGCGCACCGCCGGCAGCGCCGCCACTTTCGAGGCCCCCGCCGAGACTTTTTCGCTGCGGATGGCATCCGTCACATCGTCGCCCGCGAGCAGGACACGGCCGCCTTCGAAACTCGCCGGCAGACTGCCCGCCAGCGCCGCCACGCCGGATTCATCATCCAGCGCCACGGCAGCTTGAAGCGCCGCCAGTGCGGTCAAACGATACAGCGAACCGCTGTCCAGATAGTGATAACCCAGCGCCGCCGCCACGCGCTCGGCCACGGTGCCCTTACCCGACGCCGAGGGGCCGTCGATGGCGATCACCGGTGCAGTGATTTCGGCCAAGGCGTCAAAATAGTCGGGGAAGGTCTTGCTGACGCATTGCGGATCATTGATCGTGACCGGTACGCCACCCAGTGCCGCCAGCGAGAAGCACATGGCCATGCGGTGGTCATCGTAGGTATCGATCGCCGCACCCGGTACAAGATTCGATGCCGGCGAGATGGCGAGGTAGTCTGCGCCTTCTTCCACCGTCGCGCCGAGCTTCCTCAGTTCGGTCGCCATCGCAGCGATGCGATCGGTTTCCTTGACCCGCCACGAGGCGATGTTGCGCAGGACGCAGCGGCCATCGGCGAACAGGGCGGCCACCGCCAGCGTCATCGCCGCATCGGGAATGTGATTGAGATCGAGATCGAAAGCTTTCAGCTTGCCCAACACCGGGCCGCGAGCCTCGATAAACTGCTCGCCCCATTCGATGCGCGCGCCCATCCGCTGGAGCGCATCGGCGAAACGTACATCACCCTGGATGCTGCCGCTGCCGACGCCTTCGACCCGCACCGGGCCATCACCGATCGCACCGGCAGCAAGGAAATACGAAGCGGCCGAGGCATCACCTTCGACATGCAGCACGCCGGGACTGCGATAGCGCTGGCCCGCCGCAATCGTGAAACGCTGCCAGCCTTCGCGCTCGACCGTGACGCCGAAGCGCGCCATCAGATTCAGCGTGATTTCGATGTAGGGCCGGGAGATGAGTTCGGTTGTCATCTCGATCACCGCCTCCGCACCAGTCAGAGGCAAGGCCATCAACAGCGCAGTAAGGAACTGCGAAGATACGTCGCCGCGCAAACGGATCGGGCCTGCGAGTTTCACGCTCGCGGGATGGATCGCCAGCGGCGGGAACCCCGGATTGCCCGTGTAGCGCACATCGGCACCGATCTGCAACAGGCCATCGACCAGATCGCCGATGGGCCGCTCGTGCATGCGCGCCACGCCTGAGAGGCGATAATGCCCTCCCGACAGGGCCAGCGCCGCCGTCAGCGGACGAATCGCCGTACCGGCATTGCCCATGAAGAGGTCGGCATCTTTCACCGGAAATACGCCGCCACAGCCTTCGACGCGCCAGGCGCCGGCGCCCAACGCCATCGCGCCAACGCCGACCTTTCTTAGCGCTGCCAGCATTACGCGCGTGTCATCCGAATCCAGCAGATCATGAATTTCGGTGCTTCCTTGCGCCAATGCCGCGAGTAACAGCATGCGGTTCGAAATGCTTTTCGAACCGGGTAGGCGCACCCTGCCAGATGCCACACGCAAGGGTGGCAAGCTCAGGCTATCCATCACTCGCCGGGCGGCAACAGGGAGTCCAGCCATGCATCGCGCCGCGCGCGGGCTGTCGAAAACAAAGCTTCCAGGCCATCCGCATCAGCTCCGGCGAGCAGTACCCGGGTGTGCATCAACTCGACCATGTAGGCATCCAGTTCCAGCAGCAGCGCATGACGATTGGCGACGCAGATGTCGCGCCACATTTCCGGATGGCTGCTGGCGATGCGCGTAAAGTCGCGAAAGCCGCCGGCAGCGAAACCAAACAGCTGATCCGAGTTGGGGCGCTGGGCAAAGTCGTGCACCAGGGCAAAGGCGAGCAGATGCGGCAGGTGGCTGACGGCGGCGAATACGCGATCGTGCTCCTCCGGGGCGAGTTGCGAGACTTTTGCCCCGCAAAGCTGCCAAACCGCTCGCACCGCCTGCACGTCGCCGGCCGAATTTTCGGGCAGCGGTGTCAGCACCACACGCTTGTCAACATAGAGATCCGCCTGCGCCGCCGCCACGCCACTCTTTTCCGCGCCGGCAATCGGGTGGCCGGGAACGAACTGTCCGATTCTGTCGCCCAGCGCCGCGCGCGCAGCGGCGACCACGTCGGACTTGGTGCTGCCACCGTCGGTGACGATCGTTTGCGGTTGCAGATGCGGCCCCAGCGCCTGCATTACCGCCGGCATCTGACCCACGGGCATGCCCAGCAGCACCAGGTCGGCGCCCTTGAGCGCGGAGGCCCAGTCGGTCGCAATCGCGTCGATCACGCCAAGGCGCAGTGCCTGCTCCAGCGGTGCGCGCGTGCGTCCCATGCCCACGACCTGCAAGTCCCGCCGTAGCGACAGCGCCGACTTCTTGAGGGCGAGCGCGAACGAGCCGCCGATCAGCCCAACACCGCAGATGACGATCCTGCTTTGCGCCATCAGAGTGATGCTTCCAGCGCTTCGAGGAAACGCGCGTTCTCCGTATCGAGTCCGATGGTCACGCGCAGATGGTTGGGCAGGCCATAACCGCCAATGGGCCTCACGATTACGCCCTGCTTCAGCAGCTTGCCGTTGACCGCAGCCGTATCGGCCACCTCGAAGGTAACGAAGTTGCCATGAGAGGGAATGTGTTCCAGGCCAAACCGCTTGAGACCGGCAATGATCTGCTCCATGCCGCGCCGGTTTGACTCGTAGCTTTCCGCGAGGAAAACATGGTCATCGAGTGCCGCGATCGCCCCGGCCAGCGCCAGGTTGTTCACGTTGAACGGCTGGCGTACCCGGTTCAGCAGGTCTGTCACTTCCGCCCGTGCCACGCCATAGCCGACGCGCAGGCCAGCGAGGCCGTAGATTTTCGAGAAGGTGCGGGTGACGATCAGATTCGGCATGTCCCTGATCCACGCCACGGTGTCGGCGCGATCGGCCGGTGCCAGATATTCCGTGTAGGCCTCATCGAGCACGACTGCAATATGCGCCGGAATCTTCTCGATGAAGGCGCGCACTTCGGCCTGCGGCAGGAAGTTGCCGGTGGGGTTGTTGGGGTTGGCGATCCAGACCAGGTGCGTATCGGGGCGAATGGCCGCGAGCATCGCTAGCGGATCATGGCCGTAGTTCTTCGCCGCGGCAGCGATGCACTCGGCCCCGGCGGACATGGTCGCCAGCGGATACACGGCAAACGCATGTTTGGAGAACACGGCGGAACGGCCCGGCGCCAGAAAGACCCGGGCCGCCAGGTCAAGCACGTCGTTCGAACCATTGCCGAGCACGATCTGCTCCTGTGCGACACCGTGGCGCTCGGCCAGCGCGGCGATCAGATCGAACTGATCGGGATAGCGCTCGATTCCGGTCAGCGCCGCTTCGACCGCCTTGCGCGCCCTGGGGCTCATGCCCAAGGGGTTTTCGTTGGAGGCAAGCTTGACGATTTTCTCCACCGGAATGCCCATCTGGCGCGCCAGTTCGGTAATCGGCTTGCCCGGGATATAGGGCGAAATGGCCCGCACGTAGGGCGGCGCCTGGAGAACAATGCTCATGGTCGATACCTCAGTAAACAGCTTTTGGATACGAACCCAGCTCTTTGACAAAGCCGGCGCGATGACGCAGCTCTTCCAGTGCGCGGGCCACGGCTGGCTCGCTGCGGTGGCCCTCGATATCTATGTAAAACACATATTCCCAGCGACTGCCGCCGAAGCCGCGCGCCGGGCGCGATTCCAGCCGGCTCATCGATACGCCATTGTCGGCGAATGGCGCCAGCAGCTGATAAACGGCACCCGGCCGGTTCTGCGCCGAGCAGACCAGGGAGGTGCGATCCGCGCCCGAAATCCCGGCATCATGCTCGGCGACAATCACGAAACGTGTCGTGTTGTTCGGATCGTCCTCGATGTTTGCCGCCAGGATGGGCAAGGCATACAGTTCCGCCGCCGCGTCACCTGCGACTGCCGCGGCGCCGACCTCACCGGCCGCCAGGCGCGCCGCTTCGGCGTTGCTCGCGACCGGTACGCGCGGCACCAGCGGCAGATTGCGGTTGAGCCATTCGTGGCATTGCGCCAGCGATTGTGCGTGGGAATAGACTCGAGTCACCTCGGTCAGCGCAGCGCACCGGGTCATCAGATTGTGATGGATCGGCAGGTTGATTTCGCCGCAAATCTGCAGCGGCGAGGAAAGCAGCAAATCGAGCGAACGGCCTATCGCGCCTTCGGTCGAGTTCTCGATCGGCACCACGCCGTAATGGGCGTTGCCCGCTTCGATCACGCGAAACACGTCGTCAATGGCCGGACATGGCAGCAGCGTCGGCGCACCGCCGAAATGCTTGCGTGCCGCTGATTCGGAATAGGTGCCAGCCGGCCCCAGATAGGCAATGGTCAAAGGCTGTTCCAGGGCCAGGCAAGCCGACATGACTTCGCGCACGATGCGCTGGGCAGCCTCCGCCGACAAGGGGCCGGGATTGCGCTCTGCCACGCGGCGCAGCACCTGTGCTTCGCGTTCCGGACGATAAATGTTGCCCTGCTTGATCTCGCCGATGCGATGCGCCAGCTTGGCTCGCTCGTTGATCAGGCGCAGCAGTTCGCCGTCGATCGCATCGATGCCGTCACGCAGGCGTTCCAGTTCTTGCGAATCGTCGGCCACCCTCAGCTCTCCAGCGGCAGATACCGAACAGCCAGCACGCCTTCAATACTCGCGATGGCGCCAATTACCGCCTCGCTCACCTTGCTATCGACATCCACCAGCGTGTAGGCCATTTCACCGCGCGATTTGTTGACCATGGTGTGGATGTTCAGTCCTGCGTTAGCCATGGTCGTTGAAATCTGCCCCAGCATGTTGGGTACGTTGGAATTGGCCACCGCGATGCGAAAGTTCGATTCACGCGGCATCACCACATTCGGGAAGTTCACTGCGTTCTGCACGTTGCCGTGTTCCAGATAGTCGCGCAACTGGTCGGCGACCATGATGGCACAGTTCTCTTCGGCCTCACCGGTAGAGGCCCCGAGGTGGGGCAAGGCAATGACATGGGGATGGTTGTTGACATGGGGACTGGGGAAGTCGCAAACATAGGCACCGAGCTTCCCGGCATCGAGGGCCGCCAGCACTGCTGCCTCATCCACCACACCCTCGCGGGAAAAGTTCAACAGCACTGCGCCATGCCTTGCATGCGCCAGCATTTCAGCATTGATCATCTTGCGCGTGGCATCGACCAGCGGCACATGCATCGAGATGAAGTTGGCGTTCTTCAGCACTTCAGTGACGCTGTTGGCTTTCCTGACCTGGGACGGCAGGCTCCATGCGGCATCGACCGTGATCTCCGGATCGTAGCCGAGCACGTTCATGCCCAGCTTGATCGCCACGTCCGCCACCAGACAACCGATCTTGCCCAGCCCGATCACACCCAGCGTATGCCCTGCCAGTTCGAAGCCGGCGAAGTTCTTCTTGCCGTCTTCGACCTTCTTCTCCATGTCGGGATCCCTGGCGTCCAGTGCCGCAACGAACTTCATTGCACCGCCAATGTTCCGCGCCGACAGCAGCATGCCGGCAACCACCAGTTCCTTCACCGCGTTGGCGTTGGCGCCCGGTGCATTGAAGACCGGCACACCGCGCGCCGACATCGCCTTGACCGGGATGTTGTTGGTGCCGGCGCCGGCGCGACCGATGGCCCGCACCGATCGAGGAATGTCCAGTGCGTGCATGTCGGCCGAGCGCACCATGATGGCGTCCGGCTGCGCGATGTCCTTGCCGACCTTGTAGCGCTCCGCCGGCAGGCGTTTCAGGCCATTCTGTGAAATCTGGTTGAGAACGAGGATATTGAATGGGTCAACCATTTTTTGCCTCGAACTCCTTCATGTATGCCACCAGTGCAGCGACGCCGGCGACAGGCATGGCGTTGTAGATCGAAGCGCGCATCCCGCCGACAGAGCGGTGCCCCTTGAGTTGTGCCATGCCTTTGGCCTTGGCACCCTTGAGGAATTCTTCGTCCAGCGCCGCATCCTTGAGCGTAAAGGGCACATTCATGCGCGAGCGGTCTTCCTTGCGCACCGGATTGGCGTAGAAGCCGGACGCATCAAGATAGTCGTATAGCATGTTCGCCTTGACCAGATTCTGCCTCTCGATGGCCGCCAGTCCGCCTTGCTGCTTGAGCCACTGGAACACCAGGCCAGCGATGTAGATGCCGTAGGTGGGAGGCGTGTTGTACATCGAGTCGTTTTCCGAATGGGTCTTGTAATCGAGCATGGTTTGCGGTGCGGGTACGCCCTTGCCGATCAGGTCGTCGCGAATAATGACGATGGTCAGCCCGGCCGGACCGATGTTCTTCTGCGCACCGGCGTAGATCAGGCCGTACTTGCTGACATCGACCGGCTTTGAAAGAATGTTCGACGACATGTCGCAGACCAGCGGAATGTCACCCGTTGCAGGTGTCCAGTGAAACTCGACACCACCGATGGTCTCGTTGCCCGTGTAGTGCACGTAGGCCGCATCCTTGTCGAGTTTCCAGTCTTTCTGTGCCGGAGCGTAGGCAAACTTGCCGTCTTCGCTGCTGGCAACGATATTGACCTTGCCAAACGCCTTGGCTGCCTTGATGGCCTTCTTGGCCCATTCTCCGGTGTGCACGTAGTCGGCGCTGGCCTTGCCGGCAAACAGGTTCATCGGAATCATCTCGAACTGAAGCGTCGCGCCGCCTTGCAGGAACAAAACCTTGTAGTTGGCGGGAATGCCCATCAGCTCGCGCAGGTCGGCTTCTGCCTGGGCGTGGATGCCCATGTATTCCTTGCCGCGATGGCTCATCTCCATCACCGACTGACCACTGCCGTGCCAATCGAGCATTTCGTCGGCGGCCTGTTTGAGTACGGCCTCGGGCAAAGCGGCGGGTCCTGCGCTGAAATTGAAAATACGTGCCATGGCTTGTCTTACTCCTCTGAGTATGGTTCTTCGGATTCTTCAGCTTCTTCGGTTTCAATCACTTTTTCAACGCCGGCGAGATGGGTGCCGTCATCGAGATTGATCAGTGTCACGCCCTGGGTCGAGCGGCTCATGACACGAATGTCCGTCACCCGGGTGCGAATCAGCACGCCGCCGGTCGAGATCAGCATGATCTCCTCGCGCGTTTCGCCCGGGCTGGCGAGCACGGCCGCAACCACCTTGCCGTTGCGCTCCGAGGTCTGAATGGCAATCATGCCCTTGGTGCCGCGGCCATGGCGGGTGTACTCGGCAATCGGTGTACGTTTGCCGAAGCCGTTCTCGGTTGCGGTCAGCACGGCATAGTTTTCGCTGTCCGCCACCAGCATGGAGATCACGTTCTGTCCGTCTTCCAGCATCATGCCGCGCACGCCGCGCGCTTCACGGCCCATCGGGCGTACATCGTCCTCGGCAAAACGCACGGCTTTGCCCGAATCCGAGAACAGCATGACGTCGCACTGGCCGTTGGTAATGGCCACACCGATCAGGTGATCCCCTTCATCCAGCCCGACGGCGATGATGCCCGCTTTGCGCGGATTGGCGAAGCTGGTCAGCGGCGTCTTTTTCACCGTGCCCATGCCAGTGGCCATGAAGATGAAGTGCTCTTCGTCGAATTCCTTGACCGGCAGGATGGCGGTGATTTTCTCGCCCTCTTCCAGCGGGAAGAGATTGACGATCGGCTTGCCGCGCGAAATGCGTGTGCCTTCGGGCGCTTCGTAGACCTTGAGCCAATACACGCGACCGCGACTGGAGAAACACAGGATGTAGTCGTGGGTATTGGCAATGAACAGGCGATCGACAAAGTCGTCTTCCTTGATCGCTGCCGCCTGCTTGCCGCGACCGCCACGACGCTGGGACCGGTAGTCGGCCAGGGGCTGGCGCTTGATGTAGCCGGTATGCGACAGGGTAACCACCATGTCTTCACGGACAATCAGGTCTTCCAGGTTGATGTCGGCAGTGCTCAGAATGATTTCAGAACGCCGTGCGTCACCAAACTGCGCCTTCACGGCTGCCAGTTCTTCGCCGATTATCGTGGTTATGCGCTCGGGGCGCGCCAGGATATCCAGCAGATCGGCGATCTGGTCCATTACCTCCTTGTATTCGGTGACGATCTTGTCCTGCTCCAGTCCGGTCAGGCGCTGCAGGCGAAGCTCGAGGATCGCCTGAGCCTGCGCGTCGGACAGCAGGTAGCCTTGCGCCGAGAGACCGAACTCTGCGCCGAGGCCATCCGGTCGCGAAGATTCGGCCGCAGCGCGGGCCAGCATGCCCTCCACCAGGACCGACCGCCAGGTACGTGCCATCAGTCCGCGCTTGGCTTCCGCCGGCGTCTGCGCGGCCTTGATCAGGGCGATGATTTCATCGACGTTGGACAGGGCGACCGCAAGACCTTCGAGGATATGGCCACGCTCGCGTGCCTTGCGCAGTTCGAACACCGTGCGCCGCGTGATGACCTCGCGCCGATGGGCGAGGAAGCACTGCAGCATGTCCTTGAGGTTCAGCAGCCTCGGGCGGCCATCGACCAGCGCCACCATGTTCATGCCGAAGGTATCCTGCAGCTGAGTCTGCTTGTAGAGATGGTTCAGCACCACCTCCGGTACCTGACCTTTCTTCAGTTCGATCACCAGACGCATGCCCGACTTGTCGGATTCGTCCTGGATGTGGGCGATGCCCTCGATCTTTTTATCGTTGACCAGTTCGGCAATCTTTTCCTGCAAGGTCTTCTTGTTGACCTGGTAGGGGAGTTCGTCGACGACGATGGCCTGCCGGCCACTGCGCGCGAGATCCTCGATGTGGGTGCGCGCCCGCATGATCACGCGACCACGACCGGTGAGGTAGCCGTCGCGTACGCCGGAAACACCGTAGATCAGTCCGGCAGTAGGGAAGTCCGGCGCCGGAATGATGGCCATTAACTCGTCGATGGTGGTTTCCGGCTTGCCCAGCAGGACCAGACAGCCATCCACCACTTCATTCAGGTTGTGCGGCGGAATGTTGGTCGCCATGCCGACGGCAATGCCGGAAGAACCGTTGATCAGCAGGTTCGGGATGCGCGCCGGGAGAATCAGCGGTTCCTGCTCCGAACCGTCGTAGTTGGGCCCGAAATCGACCGTTTCCTTGTCGATATCGATCAACAGCTCATGGCCAATGCGTGCCATGCGCACTTCCGTGTAGCGCATGGCCGCCGCGTTGTCGCCGTCAACCGAACCGAAGTTGCCCTGGCCGTCGACCAGCATGTAGCGCAGCGAAAAGTTCTGCGCCATGCGCACAATGGTGTCATATACCGCGGTGTCGCCGTGCGGGTGATATTTGCCGATCACGTCGCCGACGATGCGTGCAGACTTCTTGTAGGCCTTGTTCCAGTCATTGGAAAGCTCATGCATCGCGAAAAGTACGCGGCGATGCACGGGTTTCAGGCCGTCCCGCACGTCCGGGAGCGCCCGCCCGACGATTACGCTCATGGCGTAATCGAGATAAGAGTGACGCATCTCCTCTTCGAGGCTGATTGGCAGGGTTTCTTTGGCGAACGATGTCATTTAGGCTGCCTCAGCCGACTTGCGGCGGATCATGGCGTAAAAAAGAGCAATTTTAGCATGCGCAGATACCCCGGCAGGTTGTCCCGAGCCACCAAATCTGGTTGAATCAGGACATGCATACACCCGCTGCTCCGGGCACCCTGCCCGCCGAGATTGACCTCCTGATCCGCCCGGAGTGGATCATCCCCGTCGAACCCGCCGGCATCACGCTATCCGGGCACGCGCTGGCGGTGAACGACGGGCGCATCCTCGCCCTGCTGCCTGATGATGAAGCCTTGCGGCACTTCCGGGCGCGGGAGGTTCTCGATTTGCCCGGCCAGGTGCTGCTGCCGGGCCTGATCAACCTCCACACCCACGCCGCAATGAGCCTGCTGCGCGGTTATGCCGACGATCTGCCCTTGATGCGCTGGCTTTCCGAGCGCATCTGGCCGGCTGAAGCGCGCCACGCCGGACCCGATTTCGTCAGGGCTGGCACCCTGCTGGCGTGCGCCGAGATGTTGCGCGGCGGCGTCACGACCTTCAACGACATGTATTTCTTCCCGGACGCCGCGGCTGCAGCTGCCCGCAAGGTCGGGATGCGCGCCGTACTGGGAATCGTCGTGGTCGAGTTTCCTTCCAGCTACGCAGCGGACGCCGACGATTACCTGGCAAAAGGACTGGCCGTTCGCGACGCCTTGAACGGCGACCCGCTGTTGAGCTTTTGCCTCGCTCCGCATGCGCCCTATACCGTGTCGGACAGAAGCTTCGAAAAAATTTCCACCCTGGCGGCACAACTGGAACTGCCTGTTCATGTGCATCTCCATGAAACCCGCCACGAGATCGAGGAGAGCCTCAGGCAGCATGGCGTACGTCCCGTTGAGCGGCTGCGCCGCCTCGGCCTGCTCGGGCCGCAACTGATCGCGGTGCATGGAGTACATCTCGACGCGGGCGAAATCGAACTGCTGGCTCATGAAGCCTGTCATCTCGCCCACTGCCCGACATCCAACATGAAACTCGGCAGCGGCATCCCGCCGATGTCGGCGGCCAGGGCGCGCGGACTCAATTTCGGCCTGGGTACCGATGGAGCAGCATCGAACAATCGCCTCGACCTGTTTTGGGAAATGCGCCACGCCGCACTGCTGGCCAAGGCGGCGAGCCAGGATGCCGAGGTGCTTGACGCACATGCAATACTCCATGCAGCCACTCTGGGAGGGGCTCGCGCCCTGGGGCTCGACGGACGAATCGGCTCGCTGCTGCCCGGCAAGGCCGCCGATCTTTGTGCCGTGCGCCTCGATGAGTGGCTGATCCAGCCCTGCTTTGATCCTGCCTCGCACCTCGTCTATGTCGCCGGACGCGAGCAGGTAAGCCATACATGGGTTGAAGGGAAACGGGTAATGAGCAATGGTGTCCCGGTTCAAATCGACGTTTCCGAATTGCTTGACATCACAGGTTTGTGGCATACTCGCTTGACGTCCTGACGCCCCGATGCGATCAGGGAAAAATTGAATCACCGAATTCCGTCACACTTAAGCCCAACAAGGGGGGAACATGATCAAAAGCGCCAAACATTCTCTGCTGCTCGCCGCACTGCTCGGACTTTCTGTGTCCGCCCTAGCCCAAACCAAGGGCATCGACCGTAAGGATGTCATCGGCTATGCCATCGACCAGCGGGACAATGTAGTCAAGAGCGGTTTCGGCCTGTGCTGGCGTACCGGGTACTGGACCCCGGCGATGGCCATTGAAGAGTGCGATCCGGATCTGGTGAAGAAGGCTCCGATGGCCGCTCCGGCCGCTCCGGCCCCTGCTGCTCCCGCCCCGGCTCCGGCTCCGGCTCCCAAGCCCGCTGCCCAGAAAGTGACGCTCGCCGCCGATGCCCTGTTCGACTTCAACAAAGCCGACCTGCGCGCCGAAGGCAAGGCCAAGCTTGACAAGCTCGCTGGCGACATCAAGGGCATCAAGCTCGAAGTGATCATCGCCGTCGGCCATGCCGACCGCTTCGGTACCGACGCCTACAACCAGAAGCTCTCCGAAAAGCGCGCTGAAGCCGTCAAGGCCTATCTGGTGAGCAAGGGCGTTGAACCGAACCGCGTCTACACCGAAGGCAAGGGCAAGAAGCAGCCGATCACCAAGGCCGATCAGTGCAAGGGCGCCAAGAGCAAGAAGGTCGTCGATTGCCTGCAGCCTGATCGTCGCGTCGAAATCGAAGTCATCGGTACCAAGGCTCAGTAATTCCGCCTGACTCCGAAAAAAGCCCTGCCCTGCAGGGCTTTTTTTGTTGACCTGGGATTCCAACATGAATGCAACTAGCAACGCTGATCCGCGCGAACTGGACAAATTCGGGGAACTCGCCCACCGCTGGTGGGACCCGAACTCGGAATTTCGCCCCCTGCACGACATCAATCCGGCGCGCCTGGCATGGATCGACCGCCATGCCGGACTCAAGAGCAAGCACGCGATCGACGTCGGTTGCGGCGGCGGATTGCTCAGCGAGGGCATGGCCGCGCTGGGCGCGCAGGTCACCGGCATCGACTTGTCCGAAAAAGCACTCGCCATCGCCCGCCTGCACCTCTACGAAAGCGGGCATGTCGTCGACTATCGCCTGAGCTCGGCCGAAGCCATGGCAATTGAGGCCCCTGCGCGTTTCGACCTCGTCACCTGCCTTGAAATGCTCGAGCACGTGCCCGATCCGGCAAGCACCGTAGCGGCCTGTGCCCGCCTGGTAAAGCCCGGCGGGCAGGTGTTTCTGTCCACCATCAACCGCAATCCCAAAGCCTACCTGCTTGCGGTGGTCGGCGCGGAATACCTGCTCAATCTGCTGCCGCGCGGCACCCACGACTACACCCGCTTCCTCAAACCGGCCGAACTCTCGCGACTTTGCCGCGATGCAGGACTGGAAGTGCTCGAAATATCAGGCATGCGCTACAACCCGTTCAATCGCGACGCATCGATTGGCGCCGATACGGACGTGAATTACCTTGTCAGAGCCCGGCGCAATGCCTGAGGCGGTCCTCTTCGACCTCGACGGCACGCTGGCCGACACGGCGCCCGATCTGGGCGGCGCCCTCAACCAGCTGCTGCTGGAACAAGGACACGACCCGCTGCCGATGGAAAAACTCAGGCCGCATGTGTCTTCAGGCGCGCGCGGCATGATCGGCGCCGGGCTCGGCATCACGCCGAACGCCCCCGGATATGTGCTCCTGCAGCAGCGATTTCTGGCCATCTATCAGGATGCGCTCTGTATCGGCACCACGCTGTTTGCGGGCATGGCCGAGCACCTCGATGAACTTGAAGCCAATGGAATTCCCTGGGGAATCGTTACCAACAAGTCGCAGCGTTTTGCGATTCCCCTGATGGAAGGGCTGGGCTTGCGCCAGCGCGCTGCCTGCATCGTTTGTGGTGACAGCGCCCAACGTGCCAAACCCCATGGCCACCCCATGCAACTCGCCAGTGCCGTGATCGGAATCGCAGCGACAGACTGCATCTACGTCGGCGACGATGAGCGGGATGTCATTTCCGGCCGAGCCGTCGGCATGAGGACCATCATTGCCGCCTGGGGCTACCTGGGGGATGGCAGGCATCCCTCCCGCTGGGGGGCCGACGCCATTGCCTCGTCGCCGCACGATATTCTCGGCTTTGCCGCGGCAAAGCATTAGAATCGCGCTTGCAATCCGCAGATCAGGCGCCATCTGGTTTGCACCATCCTGGGGGCGACATGGCTTCGACATGGGTGACAAAGCATGCAGGGCATACCGAGGATCCGGGTACCTCGTAAATCCATCTGGAACGCACTAACTGCCAACGACGAGCGTTTCGCTCTAGCCGCTTAACAGCGGCTGGCTTCCG
>JAPLQY010000079.1 GCA_026399475.1 Rhodocyclales bacterium | reverse complement strand
TGTACCGGCTCCGATTGTCTGGACACGCTTTTGCAACTCAGGCCGCCTTTCGCATGGCAGAAGCCTGTCGGACTTCAAGGGGTGACATGAAGCCCATTTTTTCGAGACGCCAATGGCGATTGTAGCGATCCTTGAATTCGGCGACGGCGGCACGAACCTCTTCGAGATTTTTGAAGATACGACCGTGAAAGACCTGTTCCTTCAGCGTCCGATTGAAGCGTTCGGCAACACCATTGGTCTGCGGTTCGGCGACGAAGGCGAAGCTTGGCGCGATACCCCAGAACTTGACCTGGTTGAGGAAGTCGTCAGCGGTGTATTGCGTGCCGTGGTCCATGCGCAAAGCCAGCCCGCGTCCCGCGTCGGCGCCGGTAGCGCCAAACATCGTCTTGAGTCCCTGCGCAATCGGCTGCAAGGCGGCAAAGCGATTGCCGGTCTTCACGGCATGGATACCGACGCAACAGGCATCGAAATGATCCACCGCCGAGAAGACCCATACCCAGCCATCGTCCGCCGTCTCGATCCGAATGCCGTCGGTACCCCACATTTCGTTCGGCCGATCCGTGATGATGGTTCCGTCGTGCAGATTGGGGACACCCTTGGGCTGCCGATGAGGCGAGAGCAACTGGTTTTCGCCCATCAGACGCAGTACGCGGGTTTTGGAGACGCGAATGCCACGCAGGATGCGCAGTCGCGCCCACACCTTGCGATGCCCCTCGCCGGTAAAGGGCGAGGTCGCCAGATCAGTGCGAATGGCCGCCAGGAGGTCGGCGTCCGCCATCTTCGGCTTCGGCCCACGCCGCACCGGGAACAGCGGCACCACCGTGGCGGTCTCCCGTGCCTGCTGCGCATAGATCGTCGAGCGAGGAAATTCAAGCACCCGGCAAACCCGTTCCAGACCGTAGGCTTTGCCTGCTCCGTCGGAGGTCTCGCAGCTCATCGCGATGACCTCCGGCCGACCAAAGGGCGTTTCGCCTGCCTTTCCTTGCGCAGAATCTCGATTTCCATGACGAGCTCGCCGATGCGTCTGTTGGCGTCGTCCAACTGGGCCGAGACAGGATCGTTCTCACGTTCCTTGAGGCCCGCATCAATCCCGGCCAGCGCCCGATCACGCCACTGTTCGAGCTTGTATATCGGTACCGACACCTCGCGGGATAGGTCATCCACCGGCTCGTTGCGCAACAGCCGCAACACGACTTCCTTCTTCCGCCCAGCTGACCAGCGCTTCACTTCGGCGGCCGCGCCGGGCTCGCCTCCAGTCGCCCTACGAGCTCCCTCCGGCGAGCCCGGCGCAACTCCTTCCACTTTCGATTCCTTCAGCATTCCCCAACTCCTTTTTCAGACACGATTTAACCCCAAATTCGTGTCCAGAAAAATCGGGGGCGGCTCAGTTTGCAGTCCGATTTGCGCGTCGGCGATGCCGAGGTGCTGCCTTTTGCGGAGGCCTCTTTCGACTGCGTTTATTCGTGGGGCGTGTTGCATCACAGCCCAAATACGCCGGTCGCCATCAACGAGGTGTGGCGCGTCTTGCGGCCGGGCGGGGTAGCGCGGATTATGATTTACCACACGCACGCTCTGGTCGGATACATGCTCTGGTTGCGTTATGCGCTGGTAGCAGGAAAACCGTGGCGCAGTCTTGCGGATATCTATGCGAACCATTTGGAAAGCCCGGGCACGAAGGCTTACACGGTGGGCGAGGCGCGGGAGCTTTTTCGGCGGTTTGGCGAGGTGCGGATTACGACGGTACTGACCCATGGCGATCTGCTGGAATCCGATGCCGGACAACGTCACAGGGGCTGGCTGTTGTCGTTGGCGAAGCGGCTGTGGCCGCGCAGGTTTCTGCGCTGGGCACTTCCGGGGCATGGGCTATTTATGTTGATTGAGGCGAAGAAATGAATCGGGTTATTTTGATCGCCGCGTCGGCAGCACGGACTTTTTGAGATCAGATCGGTGAGGATGTTTCGAGCAAGGAGTTACTGTGAAACGGATTGATCTGATCGCCGGTGCCCGCCCCAACTTCATGAAGATCGCGCCGATCATTGACGCGCTGAGGGCGGCCGAAGGGCGTGGCGGTGCCTTGCGCTACCGCCTGATCCACACCGGCCAGCACTACGACAAAGCCATGTCCGGCAGCTTCTTCGAGCAACTCGGCATACCGGAGCCGGATATCAACCTCGAGGTCGGGTCGGGCACGCAGGCCGAACAGACGGCCGCCATCATGGTGCGCTACGAGAAGGTGCTGATCGAACAGCCTAGCGATCTGTGCCTGGTGGTAGGTGATGTGACTTCGACCATGGCCTGCTCGATCGCGGCGCGAAAGTGTGGCGTGCCGGTGGCGCATGTGGAGGGCGGCATTCGTTCCGGCGACTGGACCATGCCGGAGGAGATCAACCGCGTGGTGACGGATTCGATCACCAACTGGTTCTTCACCACCAGCGAAGTGGCCAACGCCAACCTGCGTCGTGCTGGTGTTTCGGATGAGCGGATTTTTTTCGTCGGCAACACGATGATCGATACGTTGCTGAAGCAGATGCCGCATTTGCGTGCGCCGGAGTTTTGGGGTGACCTGGGCTTGCAGCCGGGGCGGTATTTCGTGGTGACCCTGCACCGACCGGGGAATGTGGATGGGGAGCAGCAGTTGTTGCGGCTGTTGCGGGCGATTGCGGAGGGAACCGGCGGGCTGCCGGTGGTGTTCCCGGTACATCCGCGGACTGCCAAGAATTTGCGGGAGCTTGCGGGTGGGGGTATCGCGAGCAAGGATATCGCGAGCAAGCTCGCTCCTACGGAGGGGGTGGGGCGGATTCACTTTGTCGAGCCGCAGCCTTATCTTGAATTCAACTATCTGGTGAAGCATGCGAAGGGAGTGATTACCGATTCGGGCGGGATTACCGAGGAAACCACGGTGATGGGTGTGCCGTGCTTGACGCTGCGTGACAGCACCGAGCGGCCGGAAACGGTTTCTGTGGGAACCAATGAGTTGATCGGCACCGACCCGGCGAAGTTGGCGCCGGCCTTGGCGCGGCTGATGGCAGGGCAGTGGAAGAAGGGCGGGATTCCGGATAAGTGGGATGGCAAAGCGGCGGAGAGGATTGTGGCGGAGTTGGAGAGGTTGCTGGTTTTGTAGGAGCCAGCTTGCTGGCGATTTCGGCGATTACAGCGAGAAATTATCGCGAGCAAGCTCGCTCCTTGTATTATTTTTGCCATGAAGCATTCGACGAATGGGGTGATGTTGCGAGGCAGAATGCAGAAGGAGCGCGTAGCGCGACAGAAGCAAACTGCTGCGGTGATTGCGGAGATCAGGAAGAAGATGGCCGATTACGGGCTTACCGCGGCGGATCTGGGTAGTGCGGTGAAGAAGCCTGGCACTCGCAAGGCCGTGGCGGTGAAGTATCGCAATGCCGCGACTGGAGAATCCTGGTCCGGCCGCGGCCGTCCGCCGCACTGGCTGGCGGATGAATTGGCCAAGGGCAGGAAGCGGGAGGAGTTTTTGGTGGGATGAGGGGGGCGTACCGCAATGTTGCTGCCAAATATCGAAAAGGCCAGTATCGATCTCAAGAATCTGGCTGACTATGTGCTTAATGCGAGTCACCCGGAGGGAAGGCACAAGGCTCGCGTGTTTCTCTCAGCGCTTGGGCTTGCGGCGGCAGACGCAGAGTGGTTGTCCAATAGAATCCTGGCTAGTCTTTGGCAGTCGGAAGCAAAACTGCAAAGCACTACAGACTGGGGGCCAATCTACCGTGTGGACATGGATATTGTTCGGGGGCAAAGGTGTGCGAAGGTGCGAACGAGTTGGCTATGCCAAGCAGAAGCGGCTAGACTTGTTACATGCTACGTGATTGGAGAATGCGATGAAATTGCTTGATGTCGTTGCGACGTTGGAAGATTTGCCGGCAGCACACCTCGCCAAAGGACAGGTTGGCACTATCGTCGATGAATTGACCGAGGACGTTGTACTGGTCGAATTCGCGGATCTTGGTGGTGTCGCATATGCCATAGAACCAATCCCCGTTCGCCAGCTTATTGAGCTTCACCATACTCCGGCGATGGCCGCCTAGCGGCCTGCCAACGAAAAGGCATGCTGGATTAGCGAACAGATATCTGGTTTTTCGCTACCTGCGATTGCTACCGGCGATAGTTTGAGCCGCATTGGCGACCGGTGAGTCGAGGTCGCGGCGAAAGTTGAAAGTTCATGAAACAAATACTCCAAAGCCTCAAGACAGGCGCCACTGAAGTCGCGGACGTTCCCTGCCCGGCAGTCGGCCGCGGCAAACTGCTGATCGGCACTACGCGCACGCTGGTGTCGGCGGGCACTGAGCGCATGATGATCGAGTTCGGCAAGGCCGGCTGGATCGACAAGGCGCGCCAGCAGCCGGACAAGGTGCGCATGGTGCTGGACAAGATCCGGACTGACGGCCTGATGCCGACGGTGGATGCGGTGTTCAACAAGCTCGACCAACCACTGCCGCTGGGTTACTGCAACACGGGCCGGGTGCTGGAAGTCGGTGCCGGCGTGACGGCGTTTGCGGTGGGTGATCGCGTGATATCGAACGGCAAGCACGCCGAGGCGGTGAGCGTGCCGGTGAATCTGTGTGCCAAGGTGCCGGATTCGGTGTCGGACGACGAGGCGGCCTTTACGGTGGTATGTGCCATCGGCCTGCAAGGCATTCGCCTGGCGCAGCCGACGCTGGGCGAGGCGGTGGTGGTGACCGGGCTCGGGCTGATCGGGCTGGTGGCGGTGCAATTGCTGCGCGCACAGGGCTGCCGGGTGCTCGGGCTGGATTTTGATGCAGACAAACTGGCGCTTGCGCAGGGTGTGGGCGCCGAGGTGGTGAACCTGGCCGCTGGCGAAGACCCGGTAGCTGCCGCACAGCGCTTCTCGCGCGGGCGCGGCGTGGATGCGGTGTTGATTACGGCCTCGACCAAGAGCAACGAGCCGGTGCATCAGGCGGCGCAGATGTGCCGCAAGCGCGGGCGCATCGTGCTGGTGGGCGTGACGGGGCTGGAGTTATCGCGGGCTGATTTTTTCGAGAAGGAACTGAGTTTCCAGGTGTCGTGCTCCTACGGGCCGGGGCGCTACGACCCGGCCTACGAAGACAAGGGCAACGACTATCCGGTGGGCTTTGTGCGCTGGACCGAGCAGCGCAACTTCGAGGCCGTGCTGGACATGATGGCCGACGGCCGGCTGGACGTGAAGCCGCTGATCTCGCATCGATTCCCGATTGATGACGCGGCGGGGGCCTATGCTCTTGTGGGCGGGGCAGGGCCTTCGCTGGGGATACTGCTGGCATATCCGCAAGATGAAAAGTCGGCGCTGGCGGTACGGCGGCAGACTGTGGAATTGCATGCGGCGACGGTACCCGCTGCGACCTGTTCGATCGGTGTCATCGGATCGGGAAATTACGCGACGGGCGTATTGATTCCGGCGTTCAAAGAGGCCGGGGCACGGCTAAAGGTGGTGGCATCGAGTGCCGGGGTCAGCGGCTTGCACGCCGGGCGCAAGTTCGGCTTTGAGCAGACGACCACCGATACAGCCAGCGTGCTGAGTGATTTCGCCGTGAATGCCGTGGTGATCACCACACGCCACGACAGCCATGCCGGGCTGGTGATCGAGGCGCTGAAAGCGGACAAGCATGTCTTTGTCGAAAAGCCGTTGTGCCTGACACTGGATGAACTGGCCGCGATCGAAACGGCGGCGGCATCATCAGCCGGGCGGGTGATGGTCGGCTTCAACCGCCGCTTTGCGCCGCAGGTGCAGCGGGTCAAGCAACTGCTCGCGGGTGTGGGCGGCCCCAAGGCCTTTGTCATGACGGTGAATGCGGGGGCGATTCCCGCCGAGCACTGGACGCAAGATAATGAGGTCGGTGGCGGGCGCATCGTCGGCGAGGCTTGCCACTTCATCGACCTGCTGCGCTTCCTGGTTGGAGCGCCGATTGTGGAATGGCGGCGGATGGACATGGACTGCGCAACCCAGGACACGGTAAGCCTGCAGCTTTCGTTTGAGGACGGCTCGATGGGCACCGTGCATTACTTCGCCAACGGGCCGAAGAGCTTTCCCAAAGAGCGTCTGGACGTGTTTGCCGGCGGCCGCGCGCTGCAGCTCGACAACTTCCGCAAGCTGACCGGCTTCGGTTGGCCGGGCTTTGGCAAGATGAACCTGTGGCGCCAGGACAAGGGGCAAAAGGCGTGCGCCGCCGCGTTTGTGCGGTCGGTCGAATCGGATGGCGTAGCGCCGATTCCGCTGGAGGAACTACTGGAAGTGGCGCGGGTGACGATCGAAGCGGCGGGTGGCTGAGCGGCCACGTTAGCAGCGACGCTGGAAGAAATGGAAGGATGCAAAGTGAAGCGGAATACGCATGAAGGGTCGCGCTTCGATGACTTCCTCAAGGACGAAGGCATCTATGAGGATGTCGAAGCCGCTGCCGTCAAGAAGGTGATTGCGACGATGCTGGCCGAAGCGATGAAGGCGCAAAATATCTCGAAAGTTGCGATGGTGAAGCGCATTGGTACCAGCCGCTCCCAACTGGACCGTCTGCTCGATCCGGAGAATGCTTCCGTTACGCTCGTGACGCTCACCAAGGCCGCCGCTGCGATCGGCAAGCGCCTGAAAATCGCTTTTGAGGATGATCATGGACAGGTACGCGCTACGGCAAAAATTGTTTGATTGGTGAAGGGCCTATGGAAAATTGTAGGAGCCAGCTTGCTGGCGATTTAGCGATTGCATCGCCAGCAAGCTGGCTCCTACAAGAATCAGAATCCGAACGGGTTTCTTGCGGCCTATGATTGATCGACAATCAGGCGCTGGCGGGTGGGCAATTCTATTGCGCTACTGGCACACGATCCGCTATCTGAAGCCGGTCCAGATTTACGGACGGTTGTGGTACCGCTTGGTACGGCCGAAGCCCGATCTGCGTCCGGCACCGGCGCTGAGTGAGGCATCGGGCATCTGGAAACGCTGCGCGCGCAAACCTTCGATGCTCGGGGCATCGGTCTTTCGTTTTCTGTCGGTGACGCGGGAACTGTCCGCGGCGACAGACTGGAACCGCCAGGACTGGCCGAAGCTGTGGTTGTACAACCTGCATTATTTCGATGATCTGAACGCCGACGATGCGGCGCTACGGGTGGCGTGGCACCGCGCCCTGATGGCGCGCTGGATTGCCGAAAACCCGTCCGCTGCCGGCAATGGCTGGGAGCCGTATCCGTTGTCGCTGCGTCTGGTGAATTGGGTAAAGTGGGCCGCCGCCGGCAATGCACTGGAATCCGACGTTGTGCAAAGCATTGCCGTGCAGGCGCGCTGGCTGATGGGTCGGCTGGAATGGCATTTGCTGGGCAACCACTTGCTGGCCAATGCGAAGGCATTGGTGTTTGCTGGGACTTTCTTTGCCGGGCCGGAGGCCGATGGATGGCGGGATAAGGGTCTGGCGATTCTGCGTCGCGAACATGCCGAGCAGATACTGGACGACGGCGGACATTTCGAACGCAGCCCGATGTACCACGCGATCATTCTGGAAGACCTGCTGGATTTGATTCAGTTGGCGGTCCTCTGGCCGGGAGTTGTTGACGCGGCACTGGTTGCGGAGTGGAGCCAAAAGGCGACGCGAATGCTGCACTGGCTGGCGGAGATGACGCATCCGGATGGCGGGATTGCCTTGTTCAATGACGCTGCTTTTGGTATTGCGCCCGATCCGGCGGCGCTTGCGGTGTATGCGGCAGCACTGGAAATTCCGAAGCCGCAGGATTTGTCGTCCGTGACGCTGTTGGCAGAGAGCGGCTATGCGCGTATGCAGCAGGGTGAGGCGGTTCTGATCGCTGACGTCGGCGAGATCGGGCCGGACTATCTGCCCGGTCATGCGCACGCAGATACGCTTTCGTTCGAACTTTCGGTTTTCGAGCAAAGGGTGGTGGTGAATTCCGGGACGTCCGAATACGGTCTGGGCGCGGAACGGCTGCGACAGCGGGGTACCGCGGCACACAGCACGGTGCAGATCGCTGGTGCGGATTCGAGCGAGGTCTGGAGCGGCTTTCGCGTCGCCCGCCGGGCGCGGCCCGTCGGACTTTCGGTGAGTGAAGACGAGGATGTGGTGAAAGTGGCCTGCGCGCATGACGGCTATCGGCGTTTGCCGGGGCGACCGCTGCATCGGCGTACATGGCGGATGACTGCGCACGGCTTGCAAGTGAGCGATGCGATCGAGGGTGGTTTTGAAGAGGCGGTGGCGCGTTACCACTTGCATCCGGCCGTGTCGGTGTCGGGCGAAGGTGGCGACGGTGTTCTGCGCCTACCTGATGGGCATACAATGCGCTGGGCCGTAACGGGTGGCTCCGCCCGTTTGGTTGCCTCCACCTGGCATCCGGAATTCGGCCGGTCGATTGCCAGTACGTGCATTGAACTTGTGTTCGAAGGGCCGCAGGCGACGATGGAATTTTTCTGGGATTGAGATGCACATTCTGTTTTTGACCGACAACTTCCCGCCCGAGGTCAATGCGCCGGCGTCGCGTACCTTTGAGCATTGCCGCGAATGGGTTCAGGCCGGACAGCGCGTGACGGTGATCACCTGTGCGCCGAACTTTCCCAAGGGCAAGGTGTTCGACGGCTATCGCAACGCTCTGTGGCAGACAGAGGAGATGGCCGGTATCCGCGTGATCCGGGTGTGGACCTACATCACGGCCAATGATGGTTTTGTGAAGCGCATCCTGGATTACCAGAGTTTCATGGTGGCGGCGACGCTGGCGGCCCTGTTCGTTCGTCGAGTGGATGTGGTGCTGGGAACTTCCCCGCAGCTTTTCACGACCTGCGCGGCGTATGCCGTGAGCCAGCTCAAGGGCATTCCGTACGTTTTTGAACTTCGCGACCTGTGGCCGGAATCGATCCGGGCGGTCGGGGCGATAGGCAATTCGCGCGTGCTGGATATGCTGGAGTCTCTGGAACTATTTCTGTATCGCAAGGCCGCGCGTATTGTTTCGGTGACGCAGTCCTTCAAGCGCAATCTGGTCCGGCGCGGCATCGTTGCGGACAAGATTGCGGTAGTGACGAATGGCGTAGACGTCAGTCGTTTCAAGCCGCAGGCGCGCGATGCAGAACTGGAGAATGAGCTTGGATTGAAGGACAAGTTCATTGCCGGCTACATCGGCACCCACGGCATGGCCCACGCGCTGGAGACCCTGCTGGAAGCTGCGCGACGCTTGCAGGACGATCCTGTCGGGCGTGATATCCGCCTGCTGTTTCTGGGTGACGGCGCCAACAAGCAGAAGTTGGTAGCGCAGGCGAAGACCATGGGACTGCGCAATGTGGTGTTCGTCGATTCCGTACCGAAGGACCAGGTGGTGCGCTACTGGTCGCTGCTGGATGTGTCGATCATCCATCTGAAGAAGACCGAATTGTTCACCACGGTGATCCCGTCGAAACTCTTCGAGTGCATGGGCATGGGCATCCCGGTCCTGCACGGGGTGGCCGGCGAGTCGGCGGAGATCGTCGAACGCGAGGGCTGCGGCCAGGTGTTCGAGCCGGAGAATGTGGACGCCCTTTGTGCCGGGCTGCTAGCGCTGAAGTCGCAAGAGAATCTACGGCAGAACTTTCGCCAGAAAGGCCTGGCGGCAGCCGGTCGTTATGACCGGAAGGAGTTGGCGCTACGCATGCTGGGCGAGATCGGGAAGTGTTGTAACTGACGACTTGCAATGTGTTGAGGACAAAGCAAGGTTGTTGGCAAAATAACGCCAGACGGGCGATAATGATGATGGCCTACGGACTCTTTGCAGAACAAATGCATATCCGATTATTTTTGGCGCTGGTTCCGGCTCTGGCCACTATGCACTTTGCGCATGCGGCGCCGGCACTTGCCCTGGACGGGCACACGTCCTACGTGATTGCGGTCGCCAGTGATGCAATTCCTGCCGAAACTAAAGCGGCGCACGAGTTGGCGGAGTACCTGAGCCAAATTACCGGCGCGAAGTTTGCGATACTCCCCGAAGCGGATGTGCCGGCGACGACACCGCAAATTCTGGTGGGCGCAGGTGCTCGCGTCAGGACGCTTCTGCCAGGACGAGACTGGGCGGGCCTGGGCATGGACGGCATCGTTCTAAAAACCGTCGGGAGTAAGCTGATTCTGGCCGGCGGCAGGCCGCGTGGAACGCTCTATGCCGTATATCAGTTTCTGGAGGAACACGCTGGAGTGCGCTGGTGGACACCCGCCGAGTCTAGCGTCCCGCATACGCCGACGCTGCTGATGCCGGCCTTGGACGTGACCTACGTCCCATTTTTCAAGTATCGCGAACATTACACGACCTCAGTGCAACGCGACCCGGTATTCGCGACCCGACGGCGCGAGAACGGTCATAGTCAAGTGCAAGTCGAGGAGCTCGGAGGCCATTATTCGATCCTCGGCTTCGTACACACATTCGACCAACTTCTGCCACCGGCCAAATACTTCAAGGACCACCCCGAGTGGTACAGCGATATCAATAATGGAGGCAAGCCTTCCACCGCTCAATCGAACCAGCCGCCACCCCAGACATCGCAGCTTTGCCTGACCAACGAGGCGGCGCGCCGCGAACTGACCAGAGTTGCATTGGAATGGATTCGCAAGAATCCGGACGCCGGCATGATCTCGATCTCGCAAAACGATAACACGAACCGCTGCACGGCCGACGCCGACCTTGCGCTGGAAGCCCGGGAAGGTTCACCCTCCGGTCCGCTGCTGCACTTCGTCAATGCCGTGGCCGAAGATATCGAGAAGGAGTTCCCGAATTTCCTGGTGGAAACGCTGGCCTATAGGCACACGCGAAAGCCTCCCCGCTTAGAGCGGCCGCGCCGCAACGTGTTGGTGCGCGTGTGCTCGATCGAAGCTGATTTTTCCAGACCGCTCGACAATGAGACAAACCGCGACTTTGCCGCTGACTTGAATGGCTGGAAGGCCATATCCCCGCGCCTGTTCGTGTGGGACTACATGACCAACTTCAGGAACGAAATTTGGCCTCACCCCAACCTGCGTGTGCTGAGCCCGAACCTGCGTTACTTCGCCGCTAACAATGTGACCGGCGTCTTGGAGCAGGGCGATGCTTCCTCCAACGGTGTTGGTGATTTTGTGCAATTGCGGGCCTGGCTGGTGTCGCACCTGATGTGGAATCCGCAGCAGGATGAAAAGCAGTTAATAGGCGAGTTTCTGCGCGGTTACTACGGCGCTGCGGCTCCCCACCTGCAGGCGTATCTTGATTTGATCAATGACGCCTTTCTGCGTTCGGGCCTTAGACTCAGCACCTTCCAGGCTGATCACTCGTATCTCACGCCCGAGGTGATGAACCAGGCTACCCGGCACTTCCGCGACGCAGAGCAGGCCGTGGCCGGAGATCCAGTGCTGGCCCGGCGCGTGCGGCGCGAGCGACTGCCCCTTGATCACGTTTGGCTCGTTCGCTACGAGACGTCCTTGCGAGCGGCACAGGCTGCTGGCGTCCCTTTCGAGGGTCCTCTTGACGCGGTAGCCGCGGTTTGGGAGTTTGTGCGCACCGCTGAGGAGTTCGGCGTCGAGAACCACAGGGAAGATGAGACCTTTGCCTCCTACGCGTCACAATTACGGCAACTCAACCTGCCGGCATTGCCCTAAGGCGAGCGAGAAGTCGGCGCAGTTCGTTATCGCGGAGTTGATCAAGATGGCGTATTACGTGAGCAAGTAGTGGGGCGGGTCGAAAGTCGGTGCTGACGACGCGGCGGCGCGGACTCAACGGATAAATCAACGTCTAAGTCTGGCCAATAGCTAACGGGCTTGAATATATTGTACAATGAGTCTGTCCAACAAAGGAGTTGCGTCATGACCATTGAAACCACCTACAGCCAGGCTCGCGAACAGATGAAAACCCTGATGGATCGTGCTGTCGATGACCGCGAGGTGATTGTGGTGCGCCGTCGCTCGGGCGGTGCCGTGGCGATGATTGCCGCGGACGAACTGGAAGGGCTGATGGAAACCGCTCACTTGCTGCGCTCTTCCAAGAATGCCGAGCGTCTGTTGGCCGCTCTGGCGCGGGCGCGTGCTGGCGATCTGAAGCCGATCCCTCTCGCCCGGTTGAAGAAGGATGCTGGTTTTGAGCCGTGATACGTCGCGGCTGGCGGTCTGTCATCCGGAGTTTCTCGAAGATCTGCGCTACTGGGTCGAGACCGATCGCCGCACCGCGAAACGGCTACTCGATCTTGTGGAGGCGACATTGCGAAACCCCTTCGACGGTATCGGCAAACCTGAACCGCTGAAATACCTTGGCGCCGATGTTTGGTCACGGCGCATCACCCAGGAACACCGCTGCGTCTATTTGGTAAAGGTCGATCGGGTCGAATTTCTACAGGGGCGCTACCACTACTGATGACATTTTAGCTGCTCGATTTTGTCAGCAGTTTGACAGCGGTTAAGTGGCGCCATATACTTTGATACATGGCGGTCTGGAGGAAAAACATGGAACAGCGAACAGCACGAGTTGGGAAGAACAATCGAACTCAGGTGGTGACGCTTCCACTTGAATTCAGGTTTCCGGAAGACATGAAGGAGGTATTCATCCGGAAAGTGGGTGAGGATATTGTGTTGTCGCCACGCCCTCAGTCATGGGAGGATTTCTTGGCGTCGGATGTGCGGGTAAGCGATGACTTCATGGTCGGCATTGAAGACCTTCCAGTACAGGAGCGTCAGTTCGCATGAGTCGAATTTACATGCTGGATACGGACACCTGCATTTTCATACTTCGGCGTTCAGTACCCGCGTTGTTGTCGCGCATCCAATCGGTACCGCTACAGGAACAGGCGATTTCAGTGGTGACCTTGGCGGAGCTTCTGTACGGCGTACAAGAATCGTCAAAGAAGAAAACAAATCAGGCAGGTGTTGATGCGCTGGTTCGGCATGTCGCTGTTATGGAGTGGCCTGCCAGGGCCGCAGCGCACTATGCGGAAATCCGTGCAGACCTGAAACGCAAAGGGCAATCCATTGGAGCCAATGACCTAATGATCGCCGCTCATGCACGTAGTGAGGGGGCCATTGTAGTGACCAACAACGTGAAGGGCTTTGGGCGCGTCAAGGGACTTAAAGTGGAAAACTGGACTTGAGGTCTTCGCGGACCATTTCGGCGTGGGGTGAATGAATCGGCTGCAACCGAGTCAGCCGGATGGTAAGATTTGCCTGCTTGCTATACATGTATAGCGTTATCCCGGAAGGAGACCTGCATGCTTGCCATCCGTCTGCCCGATACGATTGAAGAACGCCTCAATACCCTTGCCGCCGAAACAGGGCGAACCAAAACGGCTTTGGCGCGGGAAGCTATCGTCGAATTCATTGACGATCTTGAAGACTACTATCTCGCTGAGGCGCGAGCCCGACTGAATCGAAAGACCATTCCCCTGGCCGAGGTGGAGCGCAAGCTTGGCCTTTGAGATCGAATTCGATCCGGAGGCGGTAAAGGACCTGAGAAAGCTCGATCGTCCCGTTCAGCAGCGCCTGATCGGATTCCTGAAACTGCGTGTGGCCACACTGGATGATCCCCGCGCCATCGGCGAGGCGCTGGCTGGCGCGAAGCTGGGTGGCTACTGGAAATACCGCGTAGGCGATTGGCGGATCATTTGTGATATTCACGATCGGCGTATCGTCGTTCGCGTCCTGCGCATCGGCAATCGGCGCGAGGTTTATCGTTAGAAATCTGCTGCACCCCCTGTTGGGCCGACTTCAGCCGGCCGAAGGCGGCGGACTATGAAGCGCGCCCTGCAGCGCCGTACCGCCAGAACAAGTGCGAGCCGGCGCACTTCGATCCAGCGACGCTGCTCAAGCGATGATTGGTCTCGACACAAATGTCCTCGCCCGCTACTACGTCGAGGACAGGAAGGATGCCGAAGCAGACCGCCAGCGTATGGCGGCGCGGCGCCTGATCGAGTCCAGGCAACCACTGATGGTATGCAAGACGGTCAGGCGCTACTGAGTTTGCGGACGTTCCCAGCAAAGTGGATCTGCAAAGGTGTAAGCCTGACTTGGCCCGCCCATAGTGCAAACATTGGACGTCAATGTCCATTGATTGCGCGTTTCGCCATGCGCTATACCGTCAAAGACAAACTTAAAGCCAAGGTCCGGGCCTCGAAGGCTCCCGTGTTTTTGCGCGCAGATTTCGCGCACCTCGGCCACGGTCGGCAGGTATCGCGGGCTTTGACCGAACTGGAGCGCGAACGGGTTCTGGTGCGGGCGGGGTACGGTGTCTACACGAGGCCCGTGGGCGAGTTTGTGGTTGATTAACTGGTGTCGGCCGTGAAGGCGCGACTCGGCAGGTGCGTCAATCGTTTGGTCACATTCGACGATACGACCGTCCAGTTGGGTGTCACGTCAAAGGGGCGCCAGAATGCGCAATCGCAGCTCGATTCGTTCAAGTTGGAGTTCGCCCAAGCCGTACTGAGGGCGGTGGATATGGCTACCCTGCGCCGTCGCAGTCTGGCGAACCTTGAACGCTGGCGCGAGAACGGATCGTGGTGCAGTGCCTTCGCCGAATGGCAACATCTGATGAGGAGTGGCAGCGACGAGGAAGTGGTCGCGGCCATGACCGGCTCTGATGAGACTGCGAACCGGCTGCGGCAGTCAGCGCTCTATGTGGGATTGCTGCCTCGGAAGAGCGCGGAGCATCTGAATGCAACGTAGAGAACTCGAACATCTGCTTCGCGCGGCCGGCGAGATTATCGACGAACGGCAATTCATCGTGATCGGTTCGCAATCGATCCTCGGCAAGTATCCCGATGCGCCGGAGGAACTGCTGCGGTCCCGCGAGGCAGACTTTATTGCAAAAAACCAGCCGGGGCGCACCCGGATGCTCGAAGCCATTGGCGAGGCGTCGCGCTTTTACGAAACGTCCCCTCAATGGCAGCCGTCGCAAGGACCATAAAGACCATGTCCACCAATTTTCAGGTGGACGCATGGACACAAATCGGCATCAAGAGCAGCCGCTACTGAAGTTAGTACTCGCGATAACCGGCGGATTCTCCGTTGTCGCTGTAGGAGCGAGCTTGCTCGCGATTTCAGCGGCTATCGCGAGAAATTATCGCGAGCAAGCTCGCTCCTACTGGGGGGTATTTGGCGGGTCGAGCTACTTGGTTCGGCCGCGGCCGGTTGTCGAAGCCGGTGTGCTGCCCGCGACGACTCTTGCCGGCAAACTCAACTCAGCGGCCACCCTGGATCGGGGGGAGGAGGCGGTGGAACAACTGGCGCAGCCGGTGGAACATCTGGCGGAAGCGGTGGAACATTTGGCGGCGGCGGGGAAGCAACCGGGGGAGGCAGAGGAAGGGCGGCGCCCTGCGCCGTGGCCAAGTCGACCGCGTTGATCCACAGCATGCTGCTGCCGTCCGTGTGGTGCCACGCCAGGTCTGCCTTGCCGTCCCTGTTGTAGTCGGTCGTGGCATCGACCACAGTCCAGCCGGTATTGGGGCCGATGATGTGCGGTGCCTGGGTGTTGGTGCCATCCATCACCCAGATCGCGGTACTGCCGTTGGCTTGCTTCCACCACAGGTCGTTGGTGCCGTCGCTGTTGTAGTCGTGCTGGTTGTCGATCACCATCCAGACGGCCGGGGAGGCAACGTGCTCGAGGATTCTGCTCGGCAGATCGACCGCGCCAACGGCAAACTGCAGGTGCTCGATGGCGAACAGGGTGTCCGTTCCGTCATTGCCGTCCCAAAGGTTTGTGTCGGTGACGGTGTAGCCATAGCCGACGCTCTTGGCAATGGTGTAGTCGGCCTGGTTGCCGGAATACTGCGCCGTATCGAATCCGGTGCCTCCATTCAGGTGGTTGTCGGCCGCGTTGCCGATCAGCGTGTCGTTGCCGTCACCGCCGATCGCGTTTTCGATGACGGCGCCATAGGCAATCGCCAGCGACAGCCCGCTTATTGTGGGCGATTGAGAATAGTGTCCCTCGCGAAGGTCGAGCGTGACGTTGTTGTACTGGTTTATGGCGCCCGCGGCGAGCGTGTCGTTGCCGCCCGCATCCCAGATGGTCCATGCCATTGCGGCCGATGGCCCATAGAACGTATAGGTATCGTCGCCCGTGTGATACGAGGTATTCGCGCCGTAAATCTGCTGCATTGCCAGGATGTCGAGCGGCATGGGGGTCGCTGCATTGCCCAGCACGTCAGTGCCCAACGGATGCCCGGCGGCATCCGTGTAGCTCATGACCGTGTAGAGGTTCGAATCGAGATTCGATATGCCCAGTCCGGCGAAGGTGGGCCTGCCGCTACTGGCGTCGTTCGTATGCTTGAGCCCCAGCGCGTGCCCGATCTCGTGCAGCATGATCGTGAGGCCGATCCCACCCGGATTGAGGTAGTTGAACCCGGTGTAATAGTTGTCCAGCGCGACATCGCCTTCCGGATGGGGATAAGTCGCTCTGGATTCGTAAATTCCGGCGAGGAAGGAATCGGCGAACGATGGGCTCGGTGGCAATCCCAGTCCGACCAAACCAGCCATGTTGGTCTGGAGTTCGTTTCCGGTCAGGATCAACGCGAGATCGGCGGAACTCTGGCGGTAAACGCTCCCGCTGCCGCTCTCGACGAAGGTGAGGTTGGCGACGTTTGACCAGTCCGCGAGCGCCAGCCGTGCGGCGTTGGAGAGCGCTGTGGTCCAGGCAGGATTATTCGGGGAGTCGTTGAGGCTCAGCGAATAAGTCAGCATGTGGGCACCGCCGCCGAACTGCCAGGCGGCGCCCCAGATCAGGCCGTCGATCAGTGCGTTGCCGGTGATGGGAACGAGATTGTCAGCCGGTGTTGTCATGTCGGTCCATTGTGCATGGCGTACTTATCTTTACAGCATGGCCCCGAACCATGTCACAGGTATTGATTTTCATCAACACCGCTCCGCTTTGCGCTGCCTGAGTTGCCGCTCCTGCGGGGGCATGTTGCGGATGGGGTGAAAATTGCAACGCGCAATTTTTTGAATCCACCGCGTTGGTGATCGGCGCGATGAGACTCGGCGCCTCCCGGACTGTAAGATGCCGACACCCATTCCCTGGAACCCTGCATCATGATCCTGATCACCGGCGGCACCGGCTACATCGGCTCTCACACCTGCGTGACCCTGGCGCAGGCCGGGCATGAGTTGTTGATTGTCGATAACCTCTGCAACAGTCGTGTCGAAGTGGTCGACCGGTTGGCCGGTATCTGCGGCAGGCGTCCGGTTTTCATCGAAGGCGACTGCCGGGATGCGGCGCTGCTCGATGGCATTTTTGTCAGCCATCCGGTCACCGCCGTGATGCATTTCGCCGGCCTCAAGGCGGTGGGTGAATCGGTGGCCAAGCCGCTCGAGTATTACGACAACAATGTCAATGGCACGCTGCAGCTGCTGGCTGCCATGCGCCGGGCGAAGGTGAAGACCTTCGTTTTTTCTTCGTCGGCCACCGTGTATGGCGATCCGGCCAGTGTGCCCATCGGCGAAGACTTTCCGCGCTCGGCCACCAACCCCTACGGCCGCAGCAAGCTGTTCATCGAGGACGTTCTGGCCGACCTGCACCTTGCGGAACCCGACTGGCGCATCGCCCGGCTGCGTTACTTCAACCCGGTCGGCGCCCATGAGTCGGGCCTGATCGGCGAGGACCCGCGCGGCATACCCAACAACCTGATGCCTTTCATTGCGCAGGTGGCTGCCGGTCGCCGCGAATTCCTCAATGTCTGGGGCGACGATTACCCGACGCCGGATGGCACCGGCGTGCGCGACTACATTCACGTGGTCGATCTGGCGGCAGGCCACGCTGCGGCGCTCGACTACCTCGATCGACAGGGTGGCCTGCTGACGGTGAATCTGGGGACCGGGCAGGGCTATTCCGTCCTGGATATGGTCAAGGCTTTCGGGCAGGCCAGTGGCCGCGCCATTCCCTGCAAGATCGGCCCGCGCCGCGCCGGCGATATTGCCCAGTGCTGGGCCGATCCTGCCCTGGCGCGGGAACTGCTCGGCTGGATGGCAAAACGCGGCTTGCAACAGATGTGCGCCGATGCGTGGCGCTGGCAACAGCAGTGCGAACAACTGCAGTTGTCTTCAGGGACCGATTAGTCTCTGTTGCCCAGCATCGCCTTGAGATTGGCAAACGGAGAGTGGGTCGCCGCCGGGCCGTCACCGGCGGCGCCTGCGTCACTGCCCGCCGCTTCGAGTTGTCGCTGATGCTCGTTGTCGTGGCAGTACAGGCACAGCAACTCCCAGTTGCTGCCATTGGACGGGTTGTTGTTGTGGTTGTGATCGCGGTGATGCACGGTGAGCTCGCGCAGGTTGGTGCGGGTAAATTCGCGGGCGCAGCGGCCGCATATCCACGGGTAGATCTTCAGCGCCAGTTCGCGATAGCCCTGGTCGCGACTGTCGGCCGCGCGGCGCGCATCGGCGACGATGCGGTCGAGCTTGCCTGAGGTGGGGCTTGCCATCCGGACTACTTTTCCTGAAGGAGATTGTTCATCCGCTGCGCCCGGCTCTTCGATTCCGCCTTGTTGATCTCGGACACCTGGCGGCCGTAGGCTTCGCGCGCTTCAGGGCCCTGCTGGGTGGCCTCGATGCTGCGGATGCAACGCCAGCGCTTGCCGGTCTTGGTGACGATCAGACGCATTTCGTTGCGTGGGTGATGCGTGCGACAGTGGTAGCAGTAAGTGGGTTCTATTGCCATAGGACGAACGGGAGGGGTAACGGGCTTCGACATCCGTAATTATGCTACGCCGAAGGCGAATTTTTCCGTCCTTCGCCAATGTGTCGCCGATATTCGCGGCCTTGTCTTGAATCGCCATCCCTGGCCCCGTTTCCCTGTAAACTCGCCACACGCGGTCATGCGCGCGCTTTGGTGGCGGCTTTGATAGTCCGGGATTCAGTCACCCGCCGCAAGCGACCGTGTTGTGCAGTGCATCCGCCCGTAGCTCATCTGGATAGAGCACCGGCCTTCTAAGCCGGGGGTAGTGGGTTCGAATCCCGCCGGGCGGACCATAAAACATTATAAAAAACAGATAGTAACAGATTATTTCTGTTTTTTTATCTTGCTTGGCCAGGCTAATTCTGGCACAAATTGTGTGCCCGAGTGTGACCAAATTGTGCCCGACCATCCCTCAATATCACTGGATGTCTGTGCCCGAAGTGTGACCGGTAGGCCGGTCTGCTGAGGCTCAGTGGCCGGGATAGGGACGTTGAACTCTCCTTATCACCAGATCAGGGTTTCAGGGGGCTGAAATGCGACGTCCGTGTGCGCTTTTCGCCCCTGTTTTCGAGGGTCGGGGTCGTACCATGTGGTTCATGGACGTACTTTCCCTTTTGTTCTGCAAATCGACGAGCGATCAACATTCCGAAACGGTGGTCTGGTTCTGGATTACGTTGGCTGCTATGGCTTTTGTTCTTGCCAACGCAGGTGCGGAGCTTGTTGTCTTGTGGCTTGGCTTCGCAGTTGGCATCAGCTTGCGCGAGCGTGCCGCAGAGGCCGCACGTCGAATCCGAAAGGCTTTCAACGAGAGCTGTTGTTTCCCCGTAAACGCGCCTGGCGAAACCTGGTCCGCCCAGCAGCGGATTCATGCTGTTGTCAATATGACCATTGCGGTAACTGCCCGACGCTATGTTCTGTCGGTCTTGCAGGACTTGTATGCGTATCTCGGTCTGCCGCACATCTGTCTATCTTCTCGGTTGCTCCCGAGCCCCGTCACTTTGGCCCGGCAATAAGCCTGGGCGCAAAGCGTAGTCCATGCGCGGGAGCTACCCGCTGACCGTCCAGGCTGACGGGCTTGAGCCTGATGCAGCGCCACTTCAGGCCGACATCGATGATTTCATCGATCAGGCGCCGGACGGCAGGAAGTCGATCAAGCGGGGGGGGGGGGGGGGGGGAAATGCGCAATCCCCGTTTCAATTGATCCAGCCGTCCTGGAGCGGTTGGATGACTGGGCGCGAGGCAGGGGGATCAGCCGGGCGGCAGCAATAGCTGTGGCAGTGGCGAAGTTGAAGGGATGAACCGCTATCTCCCCCGATTTCATTGCTTGCCGTAAGAATATCTGGGTTATATTGACGATTCGTAAAAATATCCTTGACCGGGTAAGGAAATCATGGCCTTTGTCGGCTACGAAAAGCTTCGTCAGCAATTTGGGCTTGCCGCTTTCGATATCGAGCGGCCGGCGAAGGTCATGCCAGTCACCCGCATTGAGCAAACGCCACAAGGGATATGGGTTCCCAAATCGACAGCCCCGGCAACCGATGATCCTCTCGATCATCTTTTATTCGCCTTGAAGCATGAGGGCATCAACATGCCGATCATTGTTCAGGCGGCATCAAGGATACCGCCTGAACGTCTTTTAGGGGAAATTCGGGCAACACCCAACGGTTCAAACATTCGCAAAGCTTGTTACCTGTGGGAAACCTATACGGGCAATAGTCTCGATGACATCCCCTCGATCGGCGGTCAGGTAGCAGATCTGTTCGACACGGCAAAATATGTGACCACAGCCGGTGTGCGGAATGCCAAGTGGCGTGTCAGGTTCAATGGCTTGGGCTCTCCGGCGTATTGCCCGACGGTCGAACGTACGCCGACCATCAATGCCTTGATTGATGCAGGAATCCTTGCGCAAGCCAACGCGTTCATCGGTTCATTGAGTCACGAGATGATGGACCGGGCCTTGGCGTGGGCCTATTTGAGCGAGACAGAGAGTTCGTTTGCAATCGAACGGGAAACCCCGAGCGAGAGCAAAGCAGAATCATTTGCCAACCTGTTGCGCCAGGCGCACGATCCACAGCCGTTGAGCGAGTCCTATCTGTCAGCGCTGCAATCCTCAGTGGTCAGTTCCGCCATCGACCAGGCATCATCGTTCCGGGGTGAGCAGAACTGGCTGCGCGGCCCCCTGCGCGGATCTGCCGGTGTGACCTACGTACCGCCCGCGCCTGGGCAGGTGGGCGAATTGATGGATGGCCTGATTTCATTCGCCAATGGGTTTGCTCGAGACATCGATCCGATTGTTGCTGCATCGGTCATCTCGTTTGGTTTTGTCTTCGTCCATCCGTTCATGGACGGTAACGGCAGGCTTTCACGCTTCCTGTTTCATCACGCCCTATGCCAGTCTGGCAAGCTGGAAAAAGGTTTCATGCTACCGGTGTCGATTGCGATGAAGCGCAACGAGGCCGATTATCTGGCTGCCCTGAACGGCTTTTCCAAGAAGGCCCGGCGTTACTGGGACGTGACGTGGCTCGACGGAGATGAATACGACTTCAAGTTTATGGGGCACCCTTCGATCTATCAGTTCTGGAACGCCACTCAGTGCGTCGAGTTCGGTTTCAGAATGGCGCAGCAGGCACTGGAGGTTGATCTGCGCAAGGAGACCGACTTCTTGTCGCACTACGATCAGATTGTTCGGGTCGTCAATGATGCGGTGGATATTCGCAATAGCGATCTCGCCGCCTTGGTGGTTTCATGCTTGCAGCAAAACGGGACAATCTCGAAGAATCGCCGCAAGCAGTACGGCGTGCGCGTTCCTGAGGCTACATTTACGCTGATTGAACGCATAACGCGCGAAAAATTAAATCAGCCCGAATAGCGTCCCCTGTCGTTACTGCGACGGTGAACCGATGGTGAAACTACGGAAACCTGATGTAGCGCTCCTACAGGGTGACATCGGTGATTTCATCGATCAGGTGCCGGACGGCAGGAAGTCGATCAAGCGGGCGGGGAGAAAATGCGCAATCGCCGTTTCAATTGATCCAGCCGTCCTGGAGCGGTTGGATGACTGGGCGCGAGGCAGGGGGATCAGTCGGGCGGCGGCGATTGCCGTGGCGGTGGCGGGGTTGAAATAATGGGCGGCATTCCGCATGATTGATCCATGTCTGTTTTAATGGGAATCAATCAGCATTTCGCCTAATATATCTTGCATGTCAAAACGTAATTGCCTAATATGATCAGCGTTAGCCGATATGGCGCCTAGTAAAATGAGCAAATTTATCTTGCCGATAGAAGCATCAGAATGGGTCGCCCAACTTGGGCGGCGCATCCGTATTGCACGGCTTCGGCGCGGCTGGTCGGTCGTTGACCTAGCCAGCAAGGCGGGGATCAATCGCAATACCCTGACGGCACTTGAGATGGGGAAACCCGGCACGGCCGTTGGCGTTTGCTTTACCGTCCTGTGGGCATTGGGCCTAGACAAGTCACTGGAGCCTGTTGCCGATCCGGATACTGATCTTCACGGCAAGGCGCTCGAAGCGTCTCGGCGTCCAAAGCGGGCAGGCAAGCCCAGCAAGGCTCGCGACGATTATGATTTCTGAGCGCGAGGCCTACATCTATATCCAGCTGCCCGGATCCTTGGAGGCGGTGCCGGCGGCACTCCTCAGAGTGCAAACACTGTCCGACGGTACTCAGGTGGGGCGGTTTCGTTATGGTGATCGCTACCTGCAGCGGCCTGAGGCAGTAGCCCTCGATCCATTTCGCTTGCCGCTTGCCAATCGGGTATTCGAGTTCACCCAACTCAAAGGCATTCCCGGTGCCGTGCGCGATGCCGGCCCCGATGCCTGGGGCCGGCGTGTGATCGAACACAAGCTGGAGCGGAGTCCTGCTGATCTTCATGAGATCGACTATCTGCTGCATGGCCCACAGGACGGGGCCGGCTACCTGAGCTTTGGCCTGAAGGTTGAGCCACCCGCACCAAAACGGCATTACAACCGAACGGTTCAGTTACCCGATCTGATCGCCGCGACCCAGGCAATCGAGGAGGGGCAGCCGGTAGACGTGCATTTGCTCGAACAACTCGATCCCGGTACCAGCATGGGCGGGGCTCGCCCCAAGGCCACGATCGAGGACGAGCAAAATCTTTGGCTCGGAAAATTTCCTGCAAAAGATGACCGATTCAATCTGCAGCGGGTCGAATTCGCGACGCTCGATCTTGCGCGCCGTTGCGGCTTGAACGTCACGCAGGCGCGGCTGCAGTCAGTCGGCGAGAGCGACGTGCTCATGCTGCAGCGCTTCGATCGCCAGTATTGCGAAACAGGGACTGACAAAGGCTATCTGCGCTTTGGCCTGGTCAGCGGGCTGACGGTGCTTGACTGCGGCGACAGTCATCTTGAACGGGAACGCTGGTCTTACCCTCTATTGGCCGACAATCTGCGCCGATGGTCCGACAAACCGGAATCCGATTGTGCGGAACTGTTCAGACGGATGGTTTTCAATGCCGCTGTGACCAACAACGACGATCACCCGCGCAACCACGCCTTGCTGTGGCGGCAGAAAGGATGGCGGTTGTCGCCAGCCTATGACTTGGTGCCAAGCCCCGTCATCAGCCAGGAGCGACGCGATCTGGCACTGACTGTCGGCCAATATGGTCGCACGGCCAGTATCTACAACCTGCTGTCGCAGGTGGGGCGCTTTGGATTATCGGAAGAAGATGCCCGCGCTGAAGTTAACCGGATGATCGAGGTACTGCGGATCTGGCGCGAGATATTTTTCACCTGTGGCGTATCGGCCAAGGATGTCGATGTCATTGCGCCCGCACTACTGCCCGACTGCTTTTTCTTTGAAAAGCGGCCTGAAGAGTGAGGCTCCATGTCGCCATATGCATCCGGTCTTTGACAGTGTTGCAAAAGTGACGATAGGGCGCTTCAGGGGGCAACCATGAAATCAACGCGGTTCGCGGGCATTGAAGATGCCAAGGCCAGGCTGGGACAGGAGATCGGTGTCAGCGACTGGATGCTCATCGACCAGGAGCGCGTGAATGCCTTTGCGCAGGTTACGGGCGACCAGCAATGGATTCATGTCGATGTCGAGCGAGCAAAGCGCGAATCGCCTTTTGGCGGGCCGATTGCACATGGTTACCTTAGCGTGTCGCTGCTGGCCAAGTTCGCCCAGGAATGCATTGCAGTCGACGGCATCAAGCTGGCCGTGAATTATGGCCTCAACCGCGTGCGTTTTACTTCGCCGGTGAAAGTCGGCAGCCGGGTACGCGCGAGGTTCGTACTCGGCGGGGTGGAAGACATCGCCGGCGGCGCACAAATGCTGTGGCAGGCGACGATCGAGATCGAAGGCAGCGACAAACCCGCGTGCGTGGCGGAGATGCTCACCCGCTGGTATTTCTAGAGCGCCTGCGTGGCGGCGAGCCAGCTCGCCTGCAGATCTTCGCTGGCTACCGCCACCACATCCGGATCGAGTGCGCCACTGGCGACAAAATCTCGCAGGATGCGGGGGATTTCCTCCGTCGGCTGGGGGCCCCGGTAAGGGCGCGCCTGCGCCAGCGCCTGAAATACATCCGCCACCGCGACGATGCGGGCTTCGAGGCTAAGCCGTTCGGCCTTGTGGCGGAAAGGGTAGCCATGGCCGTTCAGCGCTTCGTGGTGGAAGGCCGCCCACTCGGCAATCGTTTCCAGTCCCGGGATATGACGCAGGATCTGGTAGGTCTCGAAACTGTGCCGTTCCATTACCGAGAATTCCAGCGGCGTGAGGGAGGTAGCTTTTTCGACAATTTCGTCCGGTACGCACAACTTGCCCACGTCGTGCATCAGGCCGGCGATTTCCACCTGGGCCAGGGCGTCGGCGCGAAATCCCATGCGCTCTCCCAGATGCCGGGAAAGTTGTGCCACACCCAGGGAGTGCGCCGCGGTGAAGTGGCTCTTGGCATCCACGATGCTCGATACCAGGCGGGCCACGTGGCGGAACTGGGGAAAGTCGATGGTGATCCGCCAGTTTGCCAGGGGCAGCTCAGCCAGATACGGCTGCACATGGCGCGGCACCAGCCCGATCCAGAAAGCCTCGTTGGCGGCGGCTCCGAGGAAGGCGTGGACCACCTCAGTTGCCAGCGCGCGGCCGGCGAGCGCTTCGATTTCGGCGCAGATGCTTTCCCGGTGAGCGAGGGGATTTTCGAGCCCCCGCCGGAGCAGCAGGGCGTCCACGCGGTCGGCCATGAATATCAGGTTGCCATCGACCGCGTCGGCCTCGCTCAGGTCGGACGGCAGTTCCGGCCAGGGGGTGTGGTGGTAGCGGATGGCGTTGGCCAGTTGCGACAGGTGGGCGAATGGCTGCAGCAACTCATGCCCCCTTTGGCAATGGGCGTCCCTGTCGTCCCATTCCGTCTGGTGTATCAGCCGCCGGTGCGCGGCGGTGGATGACACCCCCAGGTCGTGGAGCAGGCAGGCGCACACCAGATTGTCCAGTCGCGCTTCCGGCAAACCCAGGAGCAGCGCACTTTCCCGGGCGATCATTGCGACCCGCTTGCCGTGCTGAAAATCATTGACCCCGACCAGGTCGAGGGCGTCCGACAGGGCGAGTACGGCACTTTTCAGGTCAATTTTCAGGGGCATCGAAGGATTTTTCCGGTAAGCGACCGAAAAGCATAACATTGCCTCGACCGCGCAATGTACAGAAGTTGCGCAACACATTTGTCATTGCCGAAGCGTCGGATAATCCGGGGCTGGTGCGGCAAGGGCGATCAAATTGAAGACTTGGAAATGAAGCACAGGGTAAATTCTGCTCCGGCGTATGTCTGCGTCGCGCGGCACGGTGAAACCGACTGGAATATCGCGGGGATTCTGCAGGGCTGGATTGACGTTGAAATCAACGACAAGGGCCGTCGGCAGGCCTATGAACTTGTCGCCACATTCGCCGGGTCAGGCTTCTCGCGCGTCTATTCGAGCCCCTTGAGCCGTGCCCTGGAGACCGCGGAGATTATCGCCAGGGCATTGAGGCTGGCGCCCCCGGCATGCCATGAAGGCCTGAAGGAAAGGAATTTCGGGGCGATTCAGGGGATTCCAAAGGCGGAACTGGCGGATTTGAACCCGGTGCTGCTCCAGCAAATCCTGAAAAGAAACCCGGCGACTTCATTCGAGCAGGGCGAGTCGATGGATGACTTTGCGAGCCGGGTACTGGATGCGATCATCAGCATTGCCAGGCCGCATTCCGGCGAGCGTGTTCTGGTGATTGCGCATGGCTGGGTCATGGACGTGATTACCCGGCATGTGGCGAACCTGCCGCGCAACGCCATTCTCAACGTGAAACGCAAGAACGGCGAATGCCTTTGGCTTGAAGTTGCCGGGCAGTCCATACGCCCATTGTGACGCCGAGAAAACTCGGCCGCCGCTTGCTGGTCAATGGACAAGTCCGATTCTTTTTCTTCTGCAATAGAATTGGCCGAAGGCAGGTAGCACGTCGCTGCAATGCATTCGCGCTACCGGGGGAATCAAGCGGGGCTGACAAGGAGCCGGGCCGATGAAGAAGAAAATTCTTGCTGCGTTTGTCATCGCGGCCTTCAGCGGGCCCCGGGCCTACGCCGGCCCTGCCGGATATGTATGCACGATTGCTGCGATTCAGGAGCTGGGAATGACTGGAGCGTTCTCGGCACACGGCGGAGCCTACGCAATGCTGGTCGGCAAGAGCTTTTCCATCGACAGAAGGACGGGACAGGTGAGCGGTCAACCCTTTGCCACAGGACCGAATATGGAAATCAGAATCCTGGACCATGGCAGCGATGTCGACTCGTACAAGCAAATGATTGTTTTGCCGCCACCGAATGTGTGGGTGAAATACATTTACGTAAGAGAGCAGATCAAGGCCGACAAGAAGCCTTTCTGGGCGACCGATATCGGGAACCTGATTTACAGCGGCACCTGCGAATAGGCGGCTGACGGCCTCTCGGCCGGTCGTCAAGAGTGTTTTTTTGGAAGGAAAATTTTGACTTCAATCCTGAGCGGCGTCCGCGCAGCCCTGATGTTCGCGGCCCTGTGTGTCGCAATCCCCAATTGCCATGCCGCTGAGCCTGGCCGCAAGGAGTTTGTCGAAACTGCCGCGTCTTACATCGATGTCGATAGCATGATCCCGAAGTATGTTGGCATTACCTCGGCGCATCCCCGCTATCCGGTTTTTCGTCGGGGATTCCATGCCATGTTCGCCGATCCCGACATTCTTGGCGGTCTGTACGATGCATTGAAGGAAAATAATCTGCTGGACCCGTCGTCCGCGGCCAATTCGACGGCTGCCCTGGTCGGTATTTGGTCGGTCATGCTCAAGCAGGGTATTTCTCGCCTCGAGACCGAAGACCAGATGCTCCTGCTCGGAATGCGGCTGGCCTTCTTCCGCTCCATTTCAACTGGTCAATGCGGGCGGATACTCAAAGGCGAACCGGCTGACGGCGTACAGTTCTACGCCTGGCTTGCGGCTCGACCGGACAAGGTCATCGACGACTTCCTGCGCATCTCGGCGGATGCGGTCAAACGCGAAGTTACTGGAGCCGCTCCGCGAGAAATCATGACCGAGGAACAAGGGTATGCAAGCGCCGCCCTGCTGGGACGAAAAGTTGCCAGGACCTACAGTAACGACAAGGTCAAGCTGGTCACGCAAGCTGTGGATGGCGACAGGTCGTTGACCGACAACGACTACTGTGTCGCTACCAGGATAATCTGGCGCGAAGCCTTGAACATGAAGGGTGATGCCCGTCGCTGGATTGTGCGGGGAATATTCAACTGACGCTTCGAACCATGCTTTCCCGACCGGATCGGCAGTCGAGCCTGGTTTGCCGGTGTGCGTCCCGAAAAAATCAAAGCCGCCTGGAAGCGGCGGCTTTTCGCAATTGGCGGAGAGGGAGGGATTCGAACCCTCGTTAGGATATTATCCTAAACACGCTTTCCAGGCGTGCGACTTAAACCGCTCATCCACCTCTCCGCAGATTCATGCTGATCACGGGTGCTTCAGCAGGGCGCGAATTCTAGCAGAATCAGCCTTCGCTGTGCCGTAGAGAGAGATCGATGGCGCGCACGTTCTTGGTCAGGCTGCCGACGGAAATGCGATCGACGCCGGTTTCGGCGATGGCGCGCACGGTTTCCAGGCTGACGCCGCCCGAGGCTTCGAGTTCGGCGCGCCCTGCCGTGAGGCCGACGGCCTGGCGCATCTGCGCGAGGTCCATGTTGTCGAGCAGGATCATGGTGGCATTGGCGTCGAGCGCTTCGGCGAGTTGCTCCATGGTCTCGACTTCTATCTGGATGAAGACATCGTCGCGGCCGATCGCTCGTGCCTGTTCCAGCGCCGCGCTGACACTGCCGGCAGCCATGATGTGGTTTTCCTTGATCAGGATGCCGTCATAGAGGCCGAGGCGGTGGTTGTTGCCACCGCCGCAGGTGACGGCATATTTTTGCGCCAGGCGCAGGCCGGGCAGTGTCTTGCGCGTGTCGACAATACGGGCGCCGGTATCGGCCACTGCATCGACGTAAAGGCGCGTGGCCGTCGCGGTGGCGGACAGCAGTTGCAGGAAGTTGAGCGCGGCGCGCTCGGCCGTCAGCAGCGCGCGCGTGCTGGCTTCGATTTCGCACAGGGTCTGGCCGGCGGCAATCAGCTCGCCGTCGCGCGCATGCCAGCGGATGACCGTCAGCGGGTCGAGGCGCCGGAAGCAGGAGTCGAACCAGGCGATGCCGGCGAGTATGGCATCTTCGCGGCTGATCACGGTGCCCTGCGAACGTCGTGTGGCGGAGGTGAGCAGTGCTGTCAGGTCGCCGCCACCGATGTCCTCGACCAGTGCGGCAAGTACGTTGCGCTGTACCTCGGCGGCAAGCTGCAGAGGGAGTTCCATGATATGTTGATGTCTGAAGTGTTGGTTCGATTGATTCTAGCACTGGAGGTGTCACCTCATGCTCGGCGTGTTCTCCGTCAGTCTCGGTGTCCTGCTTGCCCTTTCCTTCGCTGTCCTGATCGTTTATTTCTACCTCAAGGACATCACGCAGAAGAAGCACGCCATCCTGCGCAACTACCCGCTGATAGGTCGGTTGCGCTACTTTTTCGAGCAGCTCGGCGAATACTTCCGCCAGTACTTTTTCCTCGGCGATCGCGACGAGCGCCCCTTCAATCGATCGACGCGCTCCTGGGTCTACCGCATGGCCAAGAACGAGGGGGGCGTGCTCGGTTTCGGCTCGACCTACAACCTGCATGAGGCCGGTGCGCTGATTTTCGTCAACGCGCCGTTTGCCGTGCTGGAGGATGACCGATTGCCGACGCCGCCGTTGCCGATCGGCGAAGGCTATTGCGCCAGGCCCTTCATCGCCCGATCCATTGTCAACATCAGCGGCATGAGCTTCGGCGCGATTTCGAAGCCGGCGGTGCAATCGCTTTCGCGCGGGGCGGCCAAGGCCGGTTGCTACATGGATACCGGTGAAGGCGGTCTGTCGCCCTACCATCTCGAGGGCGGCTGTGACGTCATCATGCAGATCGGGACCGCGAAGTACGGTGTGCGCGATGAAAACGGGCACCTGTCGGACCAGAAACTGCGCGAGATTGCGGCGCATGAGTCGGTGCGCGCCTTCGAGATCAAGCTGTCACAGGGAGCCAAGCCGGGCAAGGGCGGCGTGTTGCCGGGCGGCAAGGTGACGGCCGAGATCGCCCGCATTCGCGGCATTCCCGAAGGCATGGATTCGCTGTCGCCCAATCGCCATCCGGAAATCACCAACATCGACCAGTTGCTCGACATGGTGCTGCGCGTGCGCGATGTGACGGGCAAGCCGGTCGGCCTCAAGACGGCCATCGGCGGCTGGCAGTTCATGAATCTGCTGACCGAGGCGGTGGCCCGGCGCGGCATCGGCGATGCACCGGACTTCATCGCCGTCGATGGCGGCGAGGGTGGGTCCGGGGCGGCACCGCAGGCCCTCGCGGATCACATGTCGCTGTCGATTGAAGAGGCCCTGCCGCGCGTGGTGGATGCCTTGATCGAAGCAGGCATCAAGGAGCGGGTGAAGGTCATGGCGGCGGGACAACTGGTGACCTCCGCCCGCGCTGCCTGGGCCCTGGCTTGCGGTGCCGACTTCGTGAATAGCGCACGCGGCTTCATGTTCGCGCTGGGTTGCATCCAGGCCCTGCGTTGTCACACCAATACCTGCCCGACCGGCATCACGACACACAATCCGCGTTTGCAGCGCGGCCTGGTCGTGGAAGAAAAATTCGAGCGGGTGGCGAGCTACTGCCTGAACATGAACAAGGAAATCGACATGATCGCGCACAGTTGCGGCCTGCGCCACGCCCGCGAGTTCCGCCGCGAGCATGTACGCATCGTCCAGGCCGATGGCCGCAGCACGGCGCTCAACATGTTGTATCCCTATCCTTTGCAACGGCTGCCGGCTTGAAGCGCTCGGAGAGCGCGATCGACAGGCTGCTGGCGGCGATCACCGCAATGCCCGCGACCGAGATCAGATCGGGCAGGTGGTCGTAGAACAGCCAGCCGAGCACCATGGCCCAGATCAGTTGGGCATAAAGGAAGGGCGAGAGGAAGGACGCAGCCGCGTAGCGGAAGGCGCGTGTCAGCATCAGGTGGCCGGTGCCGCCGTAGATGCCGAGCGAGGCAATCAGCGCCGCATCGATCCAGTCCGGCATCGGACCGCCCCAATACAGCGGCGCTGCCAGCGTCATCGACACCGTGCCCACCAGCGCCGTGTAGAAGAGCATGGTGATCGTGTTCTCGGTCGGCGACAATTGCCGCGTCTGGATCTGGTAGACCGCATAGCAGGCGGCGGCCAGCGACATCCAGACGATGCCATGCAGATTCAACGCGCCGCCGGGACGGGCGATCAGCAAGGCGCCACAAAACCCGGCGAAGACCGCCACCCAGTGGCTGCCGGTGATCGATTCCTTGAGCAGCCAGTGCGACAGGATTACCACCACGAGGGGTGTGACGAACAGGAAGGCGGTGCTTTCGGCCAGCGGCATCATGGAAAAGCCGGCCATCGAAAAGCCCGTGGTTCCCGTCAGCATCAGCGCCCGCATGATCTGGGCCACGGGGCGCGAGGTGGCAATCAGTTGCAGGCGCATCGAGGGCGCCAGGAAGATCACCATCATCAGGCAGTGGAAGGTGTAGCGGCCCCAGACCATCATGGGGATCGGATAGGTCTTCGAGAGATGCTTGGAGGTGGCATCGAGCGCAGCAAAGCACAGCGTCGCGCCGAGCATCAGCAGCACGGCAAAGCCGACCTTGCGGCGGGCTTCAGGCATTCGTTGCGATGAGGCGATTCAGCAGCGTGCGTGCGACGGGGATCAGTTCGCCGGCGGCAATGCCGACAGGTCCGGCGCCGCTTGCGACGAGCGCGTCGGCCGCCGCGCCATGCAGATACACGGCACCACCCAAGGCGGCATCGGCCGGCCAGCCTTGCGCCAGCAGCGCGCCGATGAAGCCGGAAAGAACGTCGCCGGTGCCGCCCGAGGCCAGCCCCGGATTGCCGTTGGCATTGATGCGCCAGCGGCCGTCCGGATGGGCGATCACCGTGCCGCAGCCCTTGAGCGCGATGTGGGCCTTGAAGCGCTGCGCGAGTTGCAGCGCGGCGCCGACGCGGTCGGCCTGCACTGCCTCCGTGGTAGTCGCCAGCAGCCGCGCGGCTTCGGCCGGATGGGGCGTGATTACCGTGGCCGCGCTGCGCCGGGCGATGCCTGCGGCCAGTACTGGATGGGCAGCGAGCAGGTTCAGCGCATCGGCATCGAGGAGAAGCGGGAGGTCGGCGCCGGGTTTGGGTGACAGGGCACGGCGAAGAATTTCCATGGCGGCATCGGATGCGCCGAGCCCGGGGCCGACGACCGCGACCGTCGCCTGCGCCAGCGCATCGTCGGGCGAGCGCAGCATCAATTCGGGCTGCAGCGGATCGACGGCCAGCGCCTGCAGCAAACCGACAAAAACGCGCCCGGCGCCGAGTTTGAGTCCGGCCCGGGCCGCCAGCAGCGCCGCGCCTGTCATCCCGTGCGCACCGCCGATCACGGCCAGCGAACCATAGCTGCCCTTGTGGCTGTTGCGCGGGCGCGGCAGCAGGCAGTCGCGGAAATCCTCAACGGTGAGCAGGGCGCCGGGGAAATCATTGAGCGGCAGCCCCAGATCGACCACGCTCACCGCGCCGCAATGGTCGGGGCCATCAAGCGTGTATAGCCCCGGCTTGCCGCCGATGAAACTCAGCGTATGGGTGGCGCGCACCGCGAGGCCCAGCACGCGTCCGGTGTCGCCATCGAGGCCGCTTGGAACGTCAAGGGCCAGTACCGGACCGCAAAAGGCGTTGATGCGGCCAATCAGATCGGCATAGGGACCGTCGATCGGCCGTGTCAGGCCAATGCCGAAGAGGCCGTCCACCACCAGCCCATAGTCGCCCCTGGGAACGGCGCCGCCGGGGCCAACAACGACCACCGCGAAACCCTGCTGTTCCAGTACGCGAGCCATGACCAGCGCATCGCCGCCATTGTTGCCGGGGCCGGCGAACACCAGCACGGGCGCAAGGTTTCCCCGCAGCAGTTGTTGCACGTGCTCGGCCGCGGCATGGCCGGCGCGTTCCATCAGCGGTGGCACGACATCCGCATGGCGTGTTTCGATGGCGCGCAATTCGGAGCAGCGCAGCAGTGGCGAATTCATCGAAGGATTGTAACTTGTCTATGCAGGAGCCAGCTTGCTGGCGATCGGCCTTTGCATCGCGAGCAAGCTCGATCCTGCCGGGCCGCCAATCATTTGCGGCAGGGGCACCAACTCGTAGCCGCCGGCTGCCAGTTCCTGGCGCAGGTGGCGGGCAACGCCAACCGCATCGGGGTTGTCGCCATGCACGCAGATGCTGCCGATGGGCGTGGCGATGCGCGTGCCGTCCACCGCTATCAGCGCACCGGCCTCGAGCATGGCCAGCACATGGGCGAGGCAGGCGGCGGGGCCGTGGATCATGGCGTCCGGCCGCGAGCGCGGTACCAGCTGCCCGTCGGGCAGATAGGCGCGGTCGGCGAAGATTTCCTCCACGACCTCAAGGCCGGCGGCGTGGCCTGCCACAAGCAGTTGCGATGCCGCCGGGGCCAGCAGGATCAGCGCGGGATCAATGGCGCGCATCGCCCGGCATATCGTGTCGGCCACGCTGCGGTCGACGCAGGCGAGGTTGTTCAGTGCGCCGTGCGGCTTGACGTGGGTCACGCGCGCCGCTTCAAGCGCCGCGATGCCGGCCAGCGCTCCGATCTGGAACGCAATCTGGCTTTCGAGTTCGGCCGGCGACAGCGCCATGGCACGGCGGCCGAAGCCCTGCAGGTCCGGGTAGCTGGGGTGGGCGCCGATCGAGACGCCGCGCTGTTGTGCCAGGCGCACGGTATGGCGCATGGTGTCCGGATCGCCGGCGTGTCCGCCGCAGGCGATGTTGGCCGAGGTGACGATTTCCAGCATGGCGGCGTCATCGCCCATGCGCCAGGGACCGAAGCCTTCGCCGAGGTCGGCGTTGAGGTTAATTGGCTTGTCGGGCATCGATGACTCCGTCGATCAGGTTGGCGCCATACAGGGCGTCAAGATCGACTCCTGTGCTGTTTTGGACAATGCTGGCGATGCATTCTGCCAGTTCGCTCGCCGCAAGGCGCCGCGCCGCGAGCGCCTGCGCCATGCTCACTTCGACAAAGTGCAGCGTCTCGCCGGGCAGGGCGTGGCCCAGGCGTGGCAGGTCGGCGCTGATTACCGTGGCAATCTTCGGATAGCCGCCGACCGTCTGGCAATCGGCCAGCAGGATGATCGGGCGGCCGTCGCCGGGCACCTGGATAACGCCTGGCGTGACGGCATCCGAGACGATGTCGGCACCGTGCGCCGGGTCATGCTCAAGGCGCGGCCCGTCGAGGCGCAGGCCCATGCGGTCCGCCTCGCGACTGACGGTGAATCCTTCGCCGAGCAAGCACGCCCATGCGGTATCGGTAAAGTATTCTCGCTGCGGGCCGGGGATGATGCGGAACGGGCCACCGGATCGCACCGGAACTTGCGGCAAGCGCAGCGAAGCTGGCGCCGGGGTGGGGCCTGAGGGGCTCCCATTGCGCACGATGCCCAGGCAATCTCCTTTTCCCGGCGCACGACCGTCGATGCCGCCGAGTCCGGCGCGAGCATAGGTAGAGCGACTTCCCAGCACCAGAGGCAGGTCAAATCCGCCTCGTACGGCAAGGTAGCCGACGCCGCCGCGCACACTGCCGGTGACAAGAACTTCGTCCGCGGCGAGTGCGTGAGTGCACCAGTTGCCGACGCTATGCGATTGCCCGTCGCACGCTTCGATCCGGGCAGAAAACTCGCCGGCCAAGGCGATGGTTAGCGGCGCTTTGGCCCGCAGCCTGGGGCCGAGCAAGCTAATTTCGAGAGCGGCCGTGTTCGGCGAATTTCCCGCCAGGGCATTGGCAATGGCCAGAAATTCCGGATCAAGGGCGCCCGAAAGCGGCACGCCCAGGTGGCGGTAGCCGGGGCGACCGAGATCCTGAATTGTCACCGGCAACGGACAGTCAAGAATTTCGATCACGTGGCTCGCCATTTGGCGGAATCGATTTCGCGAGCGGCGACGGCCCTGGCGAGGCGCTGGAACTCGTCGCGGCTGACAGGGGTGAAGCGCACGGTGTCGCCGGGGGCCAGCAGCGCGGGACGGGCCGCATCGGCAAGGTCGAACAGGCGCACCGGCGTGCGCCCCAGCAGTTGCCAGCCGCCCGGACTCTGCCACGGGTAGACGGCAGCCTGGGCGCCGGCGATGGCGAGGCTGTTGGCCGGAACGGCGGCGCGCGGCGTGGCGCGTCGCGGCAGCCGCAGCCATTCCGGCAACTCGCCGAGATAGGGAAAACCCGGCAGGAAGCCGATCAGGAAGACGCGCAGTTCGGTCGCGCACAGCGCGTCGATCACGGACGTTTCGCTACGCCCGGTGGCGTGTGCGACTTCCGCCAGATCGGGCCCGAAATCCGCGCCGAAGACCACGGGGATCAACCACCGTGTTGTCATCACCGACACTTGCTTTGGCGCCTGCGCGGTCTCCAGCAGACGTTGGATCAATGCCTTCCGATCCAGTCGCAAGGGATCGAAATGCACGGTCAGCGAACGGTAGGTGGGCACCACGTCGCTGATGCCGTCAATCTTCAGGGCGGCCAGGGCATCGCGCGTCGCCATGACTCGGGCATTGAGCGCAGGATCGATCCGGTCACCGAATTCGAGCGTCAGCGCGCCGTCGCCGAGAGCCAGAATGCGCGGTTTCATCCCACCATGCGCTGCGGCAGCCAGGTGATGATCGCCGGAAAGGCGTAGAGCAGGCCGACGGCGGCCACCATGAGGAAAAATGCGGGCATGGCAGTGCGCGCGATCCACGGCAGTTGCTTGCCCGTCATGCCCTGGATGACGAACAGGTTGAAGCCTACCGGCGGCGTGATCTGCGCCATTTCTACGACGACGACGAGGAAGACGCCGAACCAGATCAGGTCGATGCCGGCGGCGACGATCGTCGGCTGGATCACGGCGATGGTCAGCACCACCATCGAAATGCCGTCGAGAAAACAGCCGAGGATGATGAAGAAAATCATCAGGCCGAAAAGCAGGCCGAACTGGCCGAGGGCGAGGCTGGCGATCCATTCCGCGAGATGGCGCGGCAGACCCATGTAGCCCATCGACAGTGTCAGGAAGGCACTGCCGGCGAGGATCAGGGCGATCATGCAATACAGGCGGGTGGCGCCCATCAGGCTGTCACGGAACGTGTCCCAGCTCATCGAGCCCTGGGCGGCTGCCAGCAGCAGGCTGCCGACTACGCCCAGCGCCGCCGCCTCGGTCGCCGTGGCGACGCCGGCATAGATCGAACCGAGCACCAGCGCGATCAGCAGCACGACAGGGATCAGGTGGCGCGATGCATAGATCTTCTGGCCGAAGGTGGTTTGTTCTGTTGCGGGCGGCACGGCATCTGGGTTGAGCAGGGCCCAGACCACGATCCAGCCCATGAACAGGATGGCCAGCATGATGCCCGGCAGCACGCCGGCGATGAACAACTTGGCGATCGACACCTCGGCCGCGACGCCATACACGATCATGATGATCGACGGCGGAATCAGCAGGCCCAGCGTGCCGGCTCCGGCGAGGGTACCGATGGTGATGTCCTCCGGATAGCCGCGCTTCTTCAGCTCGGGCAGGGTGATCTTGCCGATGGTGGCGCAGGTGGCGGCCGACGATCCCGATACCGCCGCGAAAATGCTGCAGCCGATTACATTGACATGGAGCAGGCGCCCCGGCAGCTTTTCCAGCCAGGGCGCCAGGCCCTTGAACATGTCGGATGACAATCGGGTACGAAACAGGATTTCGCCCATCCAGAGGAACATCGGCAGGGCGGTCAGGGTCCACGACGACGATGCGCCCCAGATCGTGACGGCCATCGCATCGCCGGCGGCTCGGGCCGTAAACAACTCCATGCCCAGCCAGCCGACGCCGAGCAGGGCAAGACCGATCCAGATACCGCTGCCGAGCAGGGCGAACAGGGCCAGGATCAGGCCCAAAGTAATCATCAGGTCCATTGGACTGCTCTCCTCCCGGCCCCGTCGCCAAGCGAGGGGGTGACTGGGGTTCGCCGCTGCGCGGCTCCATGATTTGAAGGCGCCCTCCTAGGGGCGGCCCGGCGCGGGGTGCTCATTCGCTCCTTGCCGGTTCGCTATCGGCGGCACGATGGCGCAGTTTGTCGCCGCGCAGTACGGCGACCAGTTCGTCGGCAATGGCGACGGCAAAAATCATGCTGCCCAGTGCCATGCCCGTTTGCGGAATCCAGAGCGGGGTCGCATCGGTACCTTGCGAGATATCGTTGAACTGGAAGGACTGCCATGCCAGGCGAGTCGCGAACCAGGCCAGCAAGGCCGCGCAGAGCAGGCCGGCGGCGTGGCTCCAAAGCTCCAGCGCATGCCGGCTGCGCGGACCGGCGTGATCGAGGATCAGTGTCACCCGGATGTGTTCGCCGCGTTTGAGCGTGTGTGCCAGCGCCAGGAAGGCCGCTGCCGCCATGCAATAGCCGGCGTAGGCATCGGTGCCGCGCACATGGAAATCCAGCAGGCGCCCCGTGACCGAAAGCAGGATCATCGCCAGCGTGCCGATCATGAACAGTGCCGCCGCCCAGGCGGCGGAACCGTAGATCCGGTCAAGGACGTGCCGCATGGCCGGGGCTACTTCCTGTAGGCGTCGAGGATGGCCTGGCCTTCAGCGCCGGCGGTCTTCTGCCATTCGCCGATCATGGCGTCACCGACTTTCTTCAGGTCAGCCTTCAGTGCCGCCGATGGTGCGGCGACGGCCATGCCGTTTTTGGTCAGCTGCTCGACATAGAATTTCGTCTTCTCCTCGCTGCTCTTCCAGCCGCGTGTTTCGGCCTCGCCAGCGGCTTTCAGCAAGGCATCCTGAGTGGATTTGTCGAGCGTATCGAAGGCTTTCTGCGAGACCAGCACCGCGTTTTTCGGCAGCCAGGCGTGCGTATCGTAGAAATACTTGACCTGTTCCCATACCTTGGCGTCGTAGCCGGTCGCACTGGATGTGATGAAGGCGGCAACGGCGCCGGTGGCCAGTGCCTGCGAGAGTTCGGCGGCCTGGATGGTGACCGGTTGGGCGCCCACCAGTTCGGCAATGCGTGAGGTCTGCGGGCTATAGGCGCGCCACTTGACGCCCTTCAGATCGGCTGCGGAGTTGATCGGCTTGGCCGAAAAAATTCCTTGTGGCGGCCAGGGCACGGAGAACAGAATCTTGAGACCCTGCTTGGCCAGCAGGGCATCCATCGCCGGCTTCTGGGCTGCCGCGAGCTTTTTGGCCTCGGCGTAGGAGGATGCCAGGAAGGGTACGTTGTCGGTGCCAAACAGCGGATTCTCGTTAGCGTAACCGCCGAAGATGATTTCGCCGATCTGCGCCTGGCCGCCCTGCACCGCGCGCTTGATCTCGTTGGCCTTGTACAGCGAACCGCCGGCATGCACGGTGATTTTGAGCTTGCCGGCGGTGGCCTTGTCGACGTCGGCGGCGAACTGGGTGATGTTTTCAGTGTGGAAGTTGGCGGCGGGATAGCCGGTAGGCATGTCCCACTTGGTTTGGGCGGAAACGGAGAGTGCGGTGAAGCCGAAACCGAGTGCAGCGAACAGGGTGCGAAGGCGGGTATTCATCGGCGGATTCCTCACGAATAAATGCAGGCAAAAAGGGAGAGAACGGATAACACGTTAACATTACATTTACAAAACGTCAATAAAATGTTCCAATAATTCTGGTGAACAAACACCGGAACTCATGATCATGGCAAAAAAGACGACGAGCAAGACTTCTTTGGCATCGGGCGCCCGCGCCGGGTCCGAAGTGCGCCGCATCGTCTCATCCGAACACCTGGTATCCGACAAGTGCCCGGAGCTGTCGGAGCTCGAATTCGGGCTGATCATAGCGAGCCACGCCTTCGGTCGCTGGATGACGCGCTGCATGGCCGGCGCGGGGGTCAAGGACATGACCGAGACGGAAATCCTCGTCGTACATCACGTCAATCATCGTGGCCGGGAAAAGAAGCTGGCCGACATCTGCTTCGTGCTCAACATAGAAGACAGCCATGTGGTGTCCTATGCCCTCAAGAAACTCGCCAATCTGGGTCTGGTGTCAGGAAACCGGCGCGGCAAGGAAGTGTTCTGGTCGACCACCGAAACGGGACAGGCGCTCTGCGAGAGGTATCGCGAAGTGCGCGAGGCCTGTCTGATGCCGGGATTTTCCGGCGCCGAAGAAGAGAACCTGCGCCTGGGCGAACTCGCACGCCTGTTGCGCACCCTGTCCGGCCGCTACGATCAGGGCGCGCGGGCGGCATCTTCCATCTGATACAAGGCCACGGGGAACCCGACCGCCATGACAAGCACTTACGGCAGCCTTTCCTATCTCGATCCGTTGCGACCCGAACCCTGGGCCAGTTTCATCGAGCAGATCGACCGTGCGGCACCCCATCTGGGGTCCCTGGCGCACTGGCTGGAAACGCTCAAGCGTCCAAAACGTATCGTAATTGTCGATGTGCCGATCGTCCGCGATGACGGGACGATAGCGCATTACGAAGGCTATCGCGTGCAGCACAGCCTGTCGCGCGGCCCGGGCAAGGGCGGTGTGCGCTTCCATCCGGCGGTGACGCTGAATGAAGTGATGGCACTGGCCGGCTGGATGACCATCAAGAACGCTGCGCTGAATCTGCCCTTCGGCGGCGCCAAAGGAGGTGTCCGCATCGATCCGCGGGTATTTTCCCTCGCCGAACTGGAGCGCATTACCCGGCGCTATACATCGGAGATCGGCATCGTCATCGGACCGGACAGGGATATTCCGGCGCCCGATGTCGGAACCAACGAGCAGACCATGGCCTGGATGATGGACACGTACTCGGTGAACGTCGGACATACCGCCAGCGGTGTCGTTACCGGCAAGCCGATTGCGCTGGGTGGCTCGCTGGGTCGTCAGGAAGCGACGGGGCGTGGCGTATACATCGCCGCTCGCGAAGCCGGCCTGCGCGTTGGTGTCCCGATCTCCGGCGCGCGGGTCGTGGTGCAGGGCTTTGGCAATGTCGGCGGCGTCGCTGCGCGCATTTTCCGCGAGAACGGCGCAAAGATCATTGCCCTGCAGGATGCGGAGAGCACGCTCGCCAATCCGGCAGGAATAGACATCCCTGCCGCACTCGCCCATGCGGCTTTGCACGGCCGCCTGTCCGGCTTTCCCGGCGCCGAGCCGGTCAGCGAAGACGACTTCTGGCAGCTCGAGTGCGAGTATTTCGTTCCCGCGGCCCTGGAGGGGCAGGTGACCCCTGAACGGGCGCGCAGCCTGCGGACCCGGATCATTGTCGAGGGCGCCAACGGGCCGACCACACCGGCCGCCGACGACATCCTGCACGAACGCAATATTCTGGTCATTCCGGATGTGCTGGCCAATGCCGGCGGCGTGACGGTGTCTTATTTCGAATGGGTGCAGGATTTTTCCAGCTTTTTCTGGAGTGAAGAAGAAATCAACGCGCGCCTGGAAAGCATCATGGTGAAGGCCTTCGACGCCATCTGGCAGACGGCACAGGAACGCAAATTGTCGATTCGGACGGCGGCGTTTATCATTGCCTGTCAGCGCGTACTTGCCGCCCGCGAACAGCGCGGGCTGTATCCGTAGTCCGGCTGTCGACGGTGTTGTATCAGCATCTCGAAGTGTCAACCGATGCAATGAACGGAGGCAGCCTTCAATGAGCTCATTTCTAAAATTGCTTGCAGTTCTTTTTGTGATCGTGTCCGGTGTCGCGACCGTGAGAGCCGATGACAGTGTGCTCAGCCCGAGTCAGCCTTCGGGAAATTCATCGCTCGATGAGGCGCGGCTGGCCATCAAGGACAAAGACTGGAAAAAGGCCTTGGCCAGTCTGAGCCTGGCGGTAAAGGAGGAGCCGCGCAACGCCGATGTGCACAACCTGCTCGGTTACACCTACCGCAAGCAGGCATCGCCCGATCTGCCCAAGGCGTTTGAGCACTACAACATTGCGATCAAGCTTGACCCGAAACACAAGGGGGCTCATGAATATATCGGCGAGGCCTACCTGATGGACAAAAAGCCCCTCGAGGCAGAGAAGCATCTCGTACGACTCGAAGCGCTTTGCGGCAACCGGAGCTGCGAGGAATACGCCGACCTGGCAAAGGCAATCGCCCGGTACAAGGCACAGGGCAAATAAAGTCGGGGCGACTGCGGTTATGCGCAAAATTCAGGACATCCGCGGGGAATGTTGACCAGGACGAAACCGGAGCTACTCGCGAATGCAGAGAGCAGGTCTTTTTTGTCGTCAGCGAAGGGCCGCAGGTTCTCGCGCGGTTCGATGATGTCGCGTATCCCGGTATCGGCAATTGTCTTTCTTTTGATCAGCAGTTTCACGCATGCACAGCAGTCCGCGCCGGCGGCGAGCATGGAGGATACTGGTCCAGGCGCGGTGAGTCCCGAGGATCAATTCGCCATATTGGAAAAGGCCAATGCAGAGCTCGAGGAAAGAATCCTTGCACTGGAGAAATCCAACAGGGATCTCGAATTGAGTGTCGGCCAGTTGAAGCAGACGGTTCGGGTCGCGAACACGGCCGCGAGAAAACTCTCGTTCAATTTGGCGCGCAGGGTTTTCAGGAATGCTTCGCGACACGTTTCAAGCATGGCCGGTACTTCCATCCCTTATGTGGGAGCCGGTGTCCTGGTCGCGATGACCGCGATGGATGTCAAGGACGGATGTGAGAGCTTGAGAGACCTCAATGAAATGAACCACATGATGAAGCTCGAACGGGAGGACGAGTCCCATGTATGCGCGATGCAGGTGCCGACGCAGGACGAAGTCATCGGTCAGGTCATCATCAACTGGAGAACTGCATATGGAAACGCGGCGGCATGGGCAAATCAGTACGAGGCAAGGCTTCCGCCTGAGCCGTCCAGTGTTTCCCAAGCACGCGTGAATGAATTGTGGACTGCGGTCTTTGGCTCCATTCCAAGACCGGCGTCGCAAACCGTGCCAGGCTTGCCAATCTCGCCAACACCGCCGACACCGCCAACGCTGCCAACGATCACGCGGCCCTAGGTCTCGGCCGACAGCGGTCGACTGATGACCGAAAGGCTGTCATTGTCGAGTTCATCGGGAGTCAGGAGCCGGGTCGCTTCTCCTTCAGCTGATCAGGGCTGAAATCGACACCCGTAAAGTACTTCTGCAGAGGACATGCCGTGTCCGGGCTGCAACCGTGCTTGCGTGCGCACTCGGCCTGGGCCTGGTCCAGCGCTACCATCTGCCCGCAGACCGGGCAATGTTCCATCGGCGAATCGAACACGGTGTACCTCCGCTCCCCTGGTTTGGTCAAAGATGGGAAATTCAAACGCAGTAGTTCAAGTATCCTTGACCCCCGCACCCCAGTCAATGCACTTTTCATCTTCGAATCCTGCGGCAGCGCTTATTGCTGCTCCTCTGTCAGGCCGCAGCCCGGAGATATCGGCAAGGGTGCCAACAGATTTCCCGGAAACCTTGCGTGAAGGTTTCCGGGAGTGCGACAGCCATGAATGGGGGCCCTGCGGTGTCGCCCGATTGAACCGGGTTTCAATGTGGCCCGCTTCCAGTCGCTTCAGGTTCGTTCGCAAGGAACGATCACAACGGCGGCATTAAGGTCGCGAACCGGTGTTTCGACAATTGCTCCAATGAGGCAGGCACCGCAGGTATTTCCTCGACGCGACAGTTTGCTGTCCCGGCTTGATTCGTCACGTTCTGTTGATTTCATTATCGGCACCTTCGGCAGGAAGTTGAGGGGGATGCCGTTTCCATTGCGGAAGACAACTCAGCCAGTCTTCCAGGCTTCACCCTGGCTACGCAAATCCGGAATCCAGTTGCCGGCCATGGTTTGCGTTTCTTCATTGAAGCGGTGTAGCGGGTCAGTCCAGGTAATCTTGATACCGGAGCGGATGGCCTCGTCGAGCTTATTGCCATAGTGTTCGATGATGTACTGCGTCGCCTGCGAAAGCTCGCCGGTATACACAACGCCGGCATGGTCGAGAACATGGAACATGATCGCCTCCTGTATTTGGGATGGTCAGCCTGACCGGACCTCGTCATCGTGGCCTCAATGCACGCATAGGCTGTGCCAGGGTCAAATAGCCGGAGTGAGGGATGGATGGAAGCTCGATGACTGTTGCGACCGGCAAGACGGAGATGCATCGTGGCCGGCGTTGCCTGCAGTAACGGCACGGCCGGCAAAAACTGCAGCCTGCGGATGAAAGATTGGAGCAGGAAGCTTTCCGGGCACTCTCCATCAATGGCATCGAGCTACGTAGATACCGCAGTTTGTCGCGTAATTCACGGATAAACAAAACCGTGTCCGTTTGAGAATATGCCTCGGTGCGGGACGCGAATATCCCGCTGACGATTGCGGAGACGTCTCAAAGACAACGTGATTTCCGACGCCAGCTATCTGATTCGCACGCTTTCCCGCCGCCAGTGGGCGCTTTCGCTCGCCGTCGCTGCCCTGGCTCTGGGTTCGCTGTTGGTCGGCTGGCGGCTTATCGCGAACAATGAGGAAGCCGCCGAGATCATCAATCTGGCGGGGCGCCAGCGCATGCTGTCGCAGCGCATGGCGATGTACCTCGTGCTCCAGCAGATCGAACCCGATCAGGACAAGCGGCGCCAATATCGCGCTGTGGCGAGTGCCGCGGCAACGGAATTCGAGCAGGCTCACGCGAGGTTGACCGCTGCAGCAAGAAGGCTCGGTCAGGACTCCTCGATCCATTCCGCGTATTTTGGGCCGGTCGGAAGTGTCGATGCCGAGTCCCGTCGTTACGTCTCGCTGTTACGCGCCTCCATCGAGGCTTCCGTCCAGGCCAAGGCCGTTGATGCAGGAAGCAGCGCAACGAGTTTTGTCGCGGCAGGCAGCGGGCTGATCAAAGGCCTCCACGATGTAACCGCGCTTTATCAGCAGGATACCGAGCAGAAGGTCAGGCTTATGCTTCGCCTGCTGTTGTTCTCGACGCTTCTCATCGTGGCTCTGCTGGCTGATGGCATGTTCCGGATTTTTCGTCCCATGATCCAGCGTCTGGCGACGGACGTTGCGGCCCGCGATCAGGCCGAACGCGAACTGAAAGCCAGCGAGGAGCGCTTCAAGGCATTTTCGGAATCCTCCTCGGACTGGTTCTGGCAGACCGACGCGCAGCATCGCTTCAGCTGGATTCAGGATGGCACGAACGTGCAGGCGCCATTGCCCCTTGCTCGATTGATGGGCAGGACGCGCCAGGAACTGCGTCCGAAGATTGAAATGGCCGCCGTCGAAAAGTGGCGCGCCTATGAGGAGGGCCAGGCCGCGCATCTTCCCTTCCGTGACTTCGAGTATCAGATTGGCATTGATGATCAGGCTCTGCGCTGGATATCGGTCAGCGGACAGCCGTTTTTCGACAGCAGCGGAAACTTCCTCGGCTACCGCGGTACGGCAAAATACATTCAGGCCCGCAAGGATATTGAAGCCTCGCACCTGAGGCTGCAACTCGCCATAGAGCAAAGTCCGGTGTCGATCATGATCATCGACGCCAACTCCAGAATCATTTACGTCAATGCGCATTTCTGCGCTGCCAGTGGCTACAGCGCCGAACAGGCAATAGGCTGCAGGCCGAAAGCCCTGCTCGCGTCAGGCGAAACACCGGAGTCGGTTTTTGCAGATATGGTCAAGGCGCTGGCAGCAGGGGATAACTGGCACGGAGAACTGTGCTTTCGCAAGAAGAGCGGCGAGTTGTACTGGGAGAACCTGTCCGTATCGCCGGTTCAGGATCATCAAGGGATAGTCACCCACTACATCGCCGTGAGTGAAGACGTCACGGCACGCAAGAAGAGCCGCGATCGCGACCAAAGCCGCAACCGGATTCTGGAACTCATCGCCAATGGCGCCCCACTTCCGGCACCGCTGAAGCTGATGATCGCCATGGCCGAGGCGGAGTTGCCCGGAGGCGTATGCACCATCCAGAGACTGGATCGGGTGCAGGGCAAGCTTTTCAGCGCCTGCAGATCAGCGCTGCCGGTCGCCTATACGGACGCGATCGAGGGTTTGCAGATCGGTGAAGGAGTGGGCTCCTGCGGCACGGCGGCGTTCACGGCTACCCGGGTCGTGGTGGACGATATCGCGAGCCACCCGTATTGGCAGGGATGGCGCGAACTGGCCGCCGCAGAAGGTTTGCAGGCTTGCTGGTCGCAACCGGTCATGTCGTCCGGCGGAAAGGTGCTGGGCACGCTGGCCATCTACTATCGCAGTCCGCGGGCCCCCGGCGCGGATGAAATTCAGGTCATCGAGCTGGTGTCGAGTCTGGCCGCCATCTGCCTGGAGAGAGACGAAACGGAGCAGACGCTGCGGCAGCAGGAAAAACAGGCCCGCAAGCTGCTGGCCGAACACGAAACAATCCTCAACAATGCCCTGGTCGGCATTGTCTACCTCAAGCACCGGCATGTCGTTTCCTGCAACCGCCGCCTCGAGGAGATCTTCGGCTACGGCCCGGGAGAACTGATCGGCGAATCATCCGAGCGATTTTATGCTTCGCATCGCATCTTCGAGGCCGTTGGCGAGAATGCCTACCGGGTGGTGGCCGAGAGCAGGAGTTTCAGCACCGAGTTGATGCTGAAACACAAGGACGGCAGCCTGTTTCGGGGTGCCCTGACGGGTTGCGCCATCGATCCCTTGCAGCCGCAGGAAGGCAGCATCTGGGTTTATGCCGACATTTCGGAACGCTACCGCGCCGAGCAGGAAGCGCACAAGCTGCTGCAGGCCGTCGAGCAAAGTCCGGTCTCCATTGTCATCACCGATCGCGAAGGGCTGATCGAGTATGTCAACCCGCGGTTTACCAAGGTTACCGGCTACAGTTCGCGGGAAGCGCTGGGCCAGAATCCGCGCTTTCTCCAGTCCGGCGAAACACCTCCCGGAACCTATCAGGAACTCTGGCAAACGCTTCTCGCCGGCAGGGAGTGGCACGGTGTTGTACGTAACCGGCGCAAGAATGGAGAGCTCTTCTGGGAGGAGGCCTCGATCTCGCCGATTCTCGATGAAAAGGGCGCGACCACGCACTACATCGCGGTCAAGGAAGACATCACCGAGCGCAAGCGCATTGAAGATGAACTGGAGCAGCACAGGGGACATTTGGAGGATCTGGTCGAAACCCGTACTTTCGACCTGATGGCAGCGCTCGACGCGGCGAAGGTCGCCGATCAGGCCAAGGATGCCTTCCTCGCCAACGTCAGCCACGAGTTGCGGACCCCGCTCAATGCCGTGATCGGCCTCTCGGAGCTGGCGCGGCGCATCAGTACCGACCCGAAGCAGCAGGACTACCTCGATAAGGTCACCGGCGCCGGCAGGACCCTTGCTGCCATCATCAACGATCTGCTCGATCTGTCGAAAATATCCGCGGGCCGCATGGAGTTCGAGTCCACAAGTTTCAGCCTGCGCGGGCTGATACAGCGCAGCCGCTCAGTGATGGCGCATCGCGCTGATGAACGGGGCTTGAGTCTGATCGAGCGGATCGACGCCGAGGTGCCCGATGTCCTGTTGGGCGATCCCTTGCGGATCGAACAGATTTTGTTGAATCTGCTCTCCAACGCCATCAAGTTCACACCTGCCGGCCGCGTCGAACTTCGCATCGGCGTCGATGCGCGCGCAGAGAGTCGGGTCTGCCTGAGGATCGACGTTGAAGATACCGGAATCGGCCTGGCCGAAGAAAGCCTTGCCCGCCTGTTCCAGCCCTTCGCCCAGGCTGATGCCTCAATGAACCGCAAATTCGGCGGTACCGGCCTCGGGCTGGCGCTGAGCAGGCGCCTGGCAGAGATGATGGAAGGCGATATCAGCGTCACCAGCCGAGAGGGCGTCGGCACCACATTCCGCGTCAGAATCTGGCTTGGTCTGGGCGACGCCGCCGATCTGCCGGAAGTCGCACAAGCGGCCCGCGGGGAGTCGCTGCCGGTCCGCTACCAGGACGCCAGGATACTGGTAGTCGATGATCAGACTCTGAACTGCGAAATCGTGGAGGCCCTGCTTGCCACGGTCGGCATCGCCCCGCGCGTCGCCGGCAACGGCAAGGAGGCGCTCGACATCCTCAGGACAGCCGGCCCGCAAGTTTTCGACCTGGTGCTGATGGACATCCAGATGCCGATCATGGATGGACTCAGCGCCACCCGCGAAATTCGCACCTGGGCCGAGTTTGCCCGGATGCCGATCATCGCCATGACCGCGCACACCATGGAACACGAGAAAGAGGTCAGCACTGCCGCCGGAATGAACGACCATATCGGCAAGCCCTTCGAGACCGCCAACTTCTTCCGCATGCTGGCGCGCTGGATATCGGTCGCAAAACACCAGATGCCTGCCGGTTCCGCGGTCGTGCCGCCTCCGCCCGCCACTGTCGGTCTGGCGGCGCTCCGCAGTATCGACACGCAGGCCGGTCTGGCTCGCTTCGTTGGCAACGAGACCCGTTACCGGCACTGGCTGACGGAGTTCCTCGCCGATGCGCCCGGTTATGCGACGAAAATTCGCTCGACGCTCGCCGCCGGCAATCCGGAAGCGGCGCGCCAGTCGGCGCACGCCATCAAGGGCCGCGTCGGCATGCTGGGCATGGTCGGGCTGCACTCGGTTGCGGCGGCACTTGAGGCGGCCCTGATGCATGAGACGCCGACCGATGACCTGCTCGACACGCTTGAAACCACGGCCGAACTACTCTGTACCGAGATCCGTGCGGCGTTCGGCGTGGCCGATCCGGACGAGGTTTCGTCGCCCGCGCCAGCACGACGTCCGGCAGGGCCGGTGCCGGAATCGGTGGCCGCAGTGCTTGTCATGTTGGAGCGCTCTGACGGCGAGAGCGCGGCGGCCATCGAACGCTGCCTGGCCGAGCTGAAGGACACGGGATGGGTACCGGGCCTGCAGCAGGCACTGGCGTATGTGCGCAACTTCGACTTCGACACCGCCTGCAAACTGCTGGCGGCGGACGATCGGAATCCGGTCAGGGAAAGCTGAGACATGGCGAAGATCATCCTGCTGATCGACGACGATCCGGTTGTTCTTGAGGCCCTCAATGAGTGCCTGCGCCCGAATTACCAGACCCGTATCGCCACTCGTGGAAAGAAGGGGCTGGAACTCGCACGCATGCAACCCCCGCCCGACCTTATCCTGCTCGATGTCGAGCTCCCGGACGTCAGGGGCTATGCGGTCTGTGCCGCGCTCAAGCAGGATTTGCTCACTGCATCGATTCCGGTGATGTTTCTGTCAAGTCACACCGATGTGGGCGATATCACCCATGGTCTGGAACTCGGCGCTGTTGACTACGTGAGCAAACCCGTGGCGCCGCCCATCCTGCTGGCACGTGTGCAGACACATCTGCGCCTTCGGGAGGCGCACGAATGCTTGCAGGACCAGAATATCCACCTGGAAAGCCTGGTCAGCAAGCGCACTCACGATCTCGAAGCGAGAACCTTGGAACTGCAGCGCAGTCAGGATCTCACCATCTTTGCGCTGGGCTCCATTGCCGAGACGCGCGACAACGAAACCGGCAATCACATTTTTCGCACCAGCGCCTATGTCGAGGTGATGGCGCGACGACTCGCGGCGCAATCTTCCAGGCATGACGCCATGGCCGCGCATGAGTGGGAAATGATCTGGAAATCTGCTCCGCTGCACGATATCGGCAAGGTCGGCATTCCCGATCACATATTGATGAAACCAGGCAAGTTGACAAACGAAGAATTCGAGGTGATGAAGCGCCATCCCACACTTGGCCGCGATGCGATCCGCTCGGCCGAAATCCGCGTCAAGTCGGAGGGCTCGTTCCTGCGTGTCGCCGCGGAAATAGCCTACGGCCACCACGAACGCTGGGATGGCAAGGGCTATCCGCAAGGCGTTGGCGGCGAGGAGATTCCGCTGTCGGCGCGGCTGATGGCTCTGGCCGACGTGTACGATGCCCTGATCAGCAAGCGGGTCTACAAACCGGCAATGCCTCACGCCAAGGCCGTCGAGATCATCCGCGAGGGACGCGGCAGCCACTTCGACCCGGAAGTTCTGGATGCTTTTCTGGCACGGACGGACGAGTTTCAGAAAATCGCCATGTGCTTCAGTGATCCGACGTTGGACGAGGATGATGACCCTCTTGTCCGAGTAGCGGTCGCTTGAGGACCGCGGATTCGATAGCAAGGCCCGGAGTGCCATTGTCTGGCATGGGCTGGCTTGCAGCCATCAATCCTGATATCGATGAACAGGCACCCGGCCTGCGGATTCCGGCGGCACCGGGCCGGACGCCGCGAGTCCGGCTTGCGTCCCCGGTTTAGCCAGGAGTTGGGGGCGGCCTACGTGGAATTCAGCCATTGCCACGGTCGGCTGTAAGCGGCCATTCAGCCGCCTGTGTCATGCTCGTCGAGCCTGCGCCCGGATTTCAGTGATTCAGTGCCGATGACTGTGATCAAGCGGCGCGCATGACTATTCATGTTCCTTGCCGACACAGCGGAGATCCCTATGAGTGCCACCCTGATTCCTGCCACCCTGATCCCGGGGGACGGCATTGGTCCCGAAATAACCGCCGCGACACTCGAGGTTCTCGACGCTCTCGGCGCTCCCTTTCAATGGGAAACCCATGTTGCAGGGCTCGCGGGTGTCACGGCCTTTGGCGACCCGCTGCCGCAGGCCACGCTGGACTCCATCGAGCGTACCCGGTTGGCCCTCAAGGGACCCCTGGAAACTCCGTCGGGTGGCGGCTATCGCTCGTCCAACGTGCGTTTGCGCGAGAAGTTCCAGCTCTACGCCAACCTGCGGCCGGCAAAGTCGCTGGTGCCGGGCGGGCGCTTCGAGAACATCGATCTGGTGTTGTGTCGCGAGAACATCGAAGGCCTTTACATGGGTTACGAGCATTACGTTCCCATCGATGGCGACCCCCACGCGGTGGGCATGGCCACCGGCATCAATACGCGTCAGGGCTGCCGCAACATCCTCAAGTTCGCCTTCGAGTACGCGATCAACAATGGTCGCAAGAAGGTGACCGTGGTGCACAAGGCCAATATCATGAAGGCGCTGACCGGCATCTTTCTTGAAACCGCGCAGCATATGTACAAGGAACAGTATCAGGGCCGGATCGAGTTCGAGGAGGTCATCATCGACGCCTGTGCCATGAAGCTGGTAATGAACCCGTGGCAGTTCGACGTGCTGGTGACGACCAACCTGTTCGGTGACATTCTCTCCGACGAGATCGCCGGTCTGGTCGGCGGGCTGGGCATGGCGCCGGGGGCCAACATCGGCGAGCACGCGGCGATATTCGAGGCAGTGCATGGCTCGGCACCCGACATCGCCGGACGCGGCATCGCCAATCCCACCGCGCTGCTGATGGCAGCCGGCATGATGCTGGACCATGTGGAGCGCAAGGATCTCGGCGATCGCCTGCGCCAGGCCATCGATGACGTGCTGAACAAGGACAAGCTGCGTACCGGGGATCTTGGCGGCAGCGCCACGACCGACCAATATGCAAAAGCTCTGGTAGCGCGAATCAAGGGCTGATTGTTGCAAGACGGCGATCGTCGGCGGTCGCCTGGCATGCACTGACGGGTGGTGGTCTGATGCATAATGGGACATGCGTGCGCCATCGAATCGCTCATCCATTCGCGGCAGTCTGTCACGGCTTTGGCTCCAGCCGTCGATCGTATTTGGTGTTGTCGCGCTTGGCGTGATTGCTTCGCTCGTCTTCGAATGGAGGCAAGCCGACGCCAACATGCAATCAGTGGCGCGCGAACGCGGTGCGGCACTGTTCCGGCTGGTCCAGTTGACGCGTGACTGGAATGCCCGGCATGGCGGCGTCTACGTGCCGGTCACCGAAGCCACGCAACCCAACCCTTATCTTGAGCACCCGCGGCGCGACGTGGTAACGCAGGACGGGCTGGCGCTGACGATGATCAATCCAGCCTTCATGACCCGGCAGATCGCCGAGATCGCACAGCAGGCCGAGGGCATCCAGCTGCACATTACCAGTCTCAAGCCTATCCGGCCGGCCAACATGGCGGACGCCTGGGAAGTCGAGGCCCTGCATCGCTTCGAGGGGGGGCTGGCCGAGGTCATCGAACTGATCCCAGGTTCCGTGCCTGCGCATCGCTACATGGCACCGCTCAAGGTTACGGAGCCTTGTCTTGCCTGCCACATGAAGCAGGACTACCAGCTGGGGCAGGTTCGCGGCGGGATTTCAGTCACCATGCCGGCCTCGCACTTGCTGGAGCTTCGTGACCGTGAACGTATTCGGTCCGGTGCCATTCACATCCTGATGTTTGCCGTGGTGTCTGCCCTGCTGCAGTTGCTGGTGCGCCGTTCCAGGGGCCACGTGCTGACTCTGGAAAACCTCGCCCGGGAGCAAGAGCAGGTGATCGTCGAGCGGACGCACGCCTTGTCGGATGCAAATGAACAACTGGAACGCCAGCTGGCGGACCGCGAGCTGGCTGCGGCCGTATTCGATAGCGCAGCCGAGGCGATCATTATTACGGACGAGCGCGGCAACTTCGTTCAGGTCAACCCGGCTTTTTCGCTGATGACCGGCTACTCCGCGAGCGAAGTGGCGGGCAAGGGCGTTTCGATCCTCAGGTCGAGCAGGCATTCGCCGGAGTTCTACGCCGAGATGTGGCAAAGCCTGCGGCAGGAAGATCGTTGGCAGGGAGAAGTCTGGAACTGTCGCAAGAATGGCGAGGTGTTTGCCGTCTGGCTGGCGATCAGGCGGGTTGCGCGCGGCGGCCAGTCGGTACGCTTCGTGGCAACCCTGACGGACATCACGCGGAGCAAGGAACTGGAAGAGGAACTGCGTCATCAGGCCTACCACGATCCACTCACCGACCTGCCCAACCGTGCGCTGTTCGCCGACCGCCTTCGGGTTGCCATTTCACAGGCACAGCGCCATGGCCGCACGTTCGCCCTGTGCTTTATCGATCTCGACTACTTCAAGCCGGTCAACGACAAGTTCGGCCATGCCGCCGGCGATGATCTGCTGGTCGAGACTGGCAGGCGATTGCGTTTCAGCGTACGCGCCGCCGATACGGTGGCGCGACTGGGCGGTGACGAATTTGCCGCGATCCTTACGGACGTCGGTTCGCGTGCGGAAGTCGAAGAGGTCGCCGCCCGCATCGTCGCCGATCTGGCGCGCCCCTTCGAACTGAAGGCCGGCAGCGCCCACATCTCGTGCAGCATGGGCATCGCCCTCTTTCCCGAGCATGGCATGGATGTCGAAGTGCTGCAGCGTAACGCCGATACCGCGCTCTACGAGGTCAAGGAATCGAGTCGCAATGCCTATCGCATTTGCATGAATGCCAAGGCAGGCGGCTAGCGCCCGAGTTTGGCAAACGCTGCTGCCATTGCCCCCGATGCTTCCGTTTCGCGTTTTCCGGGGGCCGGTTTTCCGGCGGCACCCTTGCCACCGCCATTCGTCATGCTGCCACGGCTGTCCGGGCGGATACCGTTGCGTATGGCGCCGGCAGCCGGCGGCTCATCAGCCAGCCGCATGGTCAGCGCTACGCGCTTGCGCGCCGTATCGACTTCAATCACCCTGACTTTCACCACGTTGCCGGCCTTGACTACCTCGTGCGGGTCCTTGACGAAGCGGTTGGCCAGCGCCGAGACATGCACCAGGCCGTCCTGATGCACGCCGATGTCGACGAAGGCGCCGAAATTGGTGACGTTGGTCACCACGCCTTCGAGCAGCATGCCGGGCTCGAGATCCCTGAGTTCTTCGATGCCTTCGCGGAAGGTGGCGGTCTTGAACTCGGGACGCGGGTCGCGGCCGGGCTTTTCGAGTTCCTTCAGGATGTCCTGCACGGTGGGCAGGCCGAAGCGCTCGTCGGTGTACTTGCGGGCATCGAGTGTGCGCAGGGTGCGGGCATCGCCGACCAGATCCTTCACATTGCGCTTGATGTCCCTGAGGATGCGCTCGACCACCGGATAGGCCTCCGGGTGCACGGCGGAGGCATCCAGCGGATTCTCGCTGCCGCTGACGCGCAGGAAACCGGCGGCCTGTTCGAAGGCCTTGTCACCCAGGCGCGGTACTTCCTTCAGTTCGGCGCGTGACTTGAAGGCGCCATGGCTGTCGCGCCAGGTCACGATGTTGCCGGCCAGCGTGCCGTTCAAGCCCGAGATGCGCTTCAGCAGGGCGGCGCTGGCCGTATTCACATCGACGCCGACCGAGTTCACGCAGTCTTCCACCACGGCATCGAGCGAACGGGCCAGCCGCGCCTGATTGACGTCGTGCTGGTACTGCCCGACGCCGATGGCCTTGGGATCGATCTTCACCAGTTCCGCCAGCGGGTCCTGCAGCCGACGGGCGATGGATACCGCACCGCGCAGGCTGACATCCAGATCGGGGAACTCTTTTGCCGCCAGTTCCGACGCGGAATACACGGAGGCTCCGGCCTCCGAGACGACGATGCGCGTCAGCTTGAGTTCCGGGTGGCGCTGCATCAGTTCGGCAGCCAGCTTGTCGGTTTCTCGGCTGGCCGTGCCGTTGCCGATGCTGATCAGCCCGGCACCATGCTTCTGCGCCAACTGGCGCAAGGCGGCGAGCGAGCCTTCCCAGTCGCGACGCGGTTCGTGCGGGTAAATGGTAACGGTATCGACCAGCTTGCCGGTGACATCCACCACTGCGGCCTTGACGCCGGTGCGGATGCCGGGGTCGAGCCCGATCACGGTGTGCTGTCCGGCCGGTGCCGCGAGCAGCAGGTCGTGCAGGTTGCGGGCGAAAACGCGGATGGCTTCCTCCTCGGCACGCTCGCGCAACTGGTTCATCAGCTCAGATTCGAGGTGCAGCGAGAGTTTTACCAGCCAGGCCCAGCGCGCCGTTTCCAGTAGCCACTTATCGGCCTCGCGACCCCGATCGCAAATCGCGAAGTGGCTGGCGACCATGGCGACGCAGGGCGAGGACTCCGGCGGATCACGCAGTTCCTGTTCGGTTTTCAGGCTCAGGCGCAAAATGTCCTCGTTGCGCCCGCGCAGCAGCGCCAGGGCGCGGTGCGAGGGCACCGTCTTGATGCTCTCGCGAAAGTCGAACCAATCGCGGAACTTCGCGCCTTCGGCTTCCTTGCCGGCGACGACCGTCGAGACCAGCAGCGCGTAGTCATTGAGATAGGCCCGCAATTTCGCCAGCAGCGCGGCATCCTCGCTGAAGCGCTCCATCAGAATCTGGCGCGCGCCATCGAGCGCGGCCCGAATGTCCGGTACACCTGCGTCGGGGACATGTTTCTCGGCGGGTTCCTGCTCCGGATTGAGGTACTTCAGCGCTTCGGCTTCGGGCGACAGCGTCGGGTCATCAAACAGCGCGTCAGCCAGCGGCTCAAGCCCCGCCTCGCGGGCGATCTGCGCCTTGGTGCGGCGCTTTTGTTTGTAGGGCAGATAGAGGTCTTCAAGGCTCTGCTTGGTCTCTGCGCCAGCGATCGCGGCCTGCAGTTCGGGGGTCAGCTTGCCCTGTTCCCCGATCGAAGAAAGAATCGCGGCACGGCGATCCTCCAGTTCGCGCAGGTAGTTCAGCCGCTCTTCCAGGTTGCGCAACTGCGTGTCATCGAGGTTGTCGGTCACCTCCTTGCGGTAGCGCGCGATGAAGGGCACGGTGGCGCCTTCGTCCAGCAGTTGCACGGCGGCGATTACCTGTTGCGGGCGGACGCCAAGTTCTTCGGCAATGCGTTGGGCGATACGCGGCTGGGTAGACGGCAGCATGAGGGGTAATGGACGGCGAAAGAGGCGGGGGCGCGCACCATACCGTTATGCGCCGCCGATGACAAGTCTTGACGGCGGCCTGTTGCGAGTTCGTGATCTGTCCGGTTTTGTAGCACGACATCTGTCCGGTCGTCATAGTGCCCCGAAGGGGGTACGAGATGAAACGGACGGAACTGTTACAGGAGATCCGAAACATGAGATTCGAAGAAACCTATGAAGG
>JAPLQY010000076.1 GCA_026399475.1 Rhodocyclales bacterium | reverse complement strand
TTCCACTAAAGTCCTCGACCAGATGCGGCGCGAACCCGGCAATGTCAGGTTTGCCGATCTCAAGAAGGTGTGCGAGGCGTATTTCGGGAAGCCACGCCAGACAGGCACCAGCCACGCCATTTTCAAGACACCTTGGGTGGGTGATCCCCGGATCAACATCCAGGACGACAAAGGCAAGGCCAAGGCGTATCAGGTGAGGCAGGTACTGCTTGCAATAGACAAACTGGAGGGACTGCGCAATGAGCGTTGATCACTACACCTACCGCGTCACCTGGTCGGCCGAGGACGGCGAACACGTCGGACTGTGCGCCGAATTTCCGTCGCTGTCCTGGCTGGCCAAGACCCCGGAAGCGGCCCTGAAAGGTATTCGACGGATCGTGTCCGAGGTGGTGGCCGACATGCAAGCGACGGGAGAGGAGATTCCGGTGCCGCTCGCGGAAAAACATTACAGCGGCGAGTTCCGCGTGCGCATTCCGCCGCAGGTGCATCGCGCTCTAGCGACCCAGGCCGCCGAGCAGGGGGTCAGCCTGAATCGGCTGGCGAGCGCAAAACTGGCGGCGTGAATCGATTTATTCCATTGAGCCGGCTTCAATGAACTTAGATCAAGCAGCATAACCAACAGTCGCCAATGAGCATAGTCGATCACTCCGAAAGCCTCCTCACACAGGAGGTTCTGGTGGACGGCAAAGTTCGCAGGTGATATCGGCTCGTTGCTGAGCGCGTTCAATTATTTTTTCTGTCTCGGCATCACGGTAGTTGAGGTAGAAACGCAAAGTGCCAAATTTGGATTTGACACGCGTGACCTCAAAATCCAGCTCAGGGTGTATCGGTTCAATCTGGACGACAGAAACGGAATCTCAGTCAGGAATGACCGCTGTCGCCTCGATCTCGACCCGGGCGGCGTCTTCCATCAATCCCGCGACCTGCACGGCCGTCATCGCCGGGAATGTGCGGCCGATGACTTCGCGATAGGCACGGCCAAGTTGTGGATAGGCCGCCAGATACTCGCGCTTGTCGACGACGTACCAGGTCATGCGAATGATGTGTTCCGGTCGGCCACCGGCTTCGGCAAGCACGGCAACGATGTTCTGCAAAGCCTGTTTGGCCTGCCCGGCAAAGTCGCTGGTATGAAAACGGCACTGGCTGTCCCAGCCGATCTGTCCGCCAACGACCACGGTGCGGCCGCGGGCCGCAATTCCGTTTGAATAGCCCTTGGGAGCCGCCCATCCGGCGGGTTGCAGGATCTGGATGTCCGACCGGGGTGGGGCTTCCTGCTGGCTAGTCATCAATTGGATCTCCTTGAGATTGCTCATGCTTTGGCTTTCGCGGCGACATCTTTCAGCAGCTCGCGGGCGATGATCAGTTTCTGCACTTCGGTCGCTCCTTCGTAAATACGCAGGGCGCGGATGTCCCGGTAAAGGCGCTCCACAGGCGCGTCGCTGACAACACCCAAGCCACCGAAAATCTGCACGGCAGAATCAATCACCTGCTGCGCCGATTCGGTAGCGACCATTTTCGCCATCGCGGCCTCCCGGGTGATGCTGGCACCCTGGTCGCGCAGCCAGGCGGCGCGATAAACCAGCAAGGCCGCCGAATCGATGGCGGCCGCCATGTCGGCCAGCCTGGCCTGCGTCAGTTGAAAATCGGCCAGCGTGTGATTGAACATCTTGCGTGTTGTGGCTCGCTGCAAGGCCTCGTCCAGTGCGCGGCGGGCAAAACCCAGCGCCGCCGCGGCCACCGAGGTGCGGAAGATATCGAGCGTCCGCATCGCCACCTTGAAGCCCTGGCCAGCCTCCCCCACGCGCTGGCTGGCTGCAATGCGACAGTTGCTGAAGCGCAGGCGCGCCAGGGGATGCGGCGCAATGACTTCGATGCGCTCGGCAATCTCCAGGCCGGGCGTACCGGCATCGACGACAAAGGCCGTGATGCCTCTGGCCCCAGGCGCTTCGCCGCTGCGGGCAAACACCACGTAGAAATCGGCAATGCCGCCGTTGGAAATCCAGGTCTTCTCGCCGTTCAGCACATAGCTGTCGCCCTCTTGCCGCGCCTCGCACTGCATGGCGCCGACATCGGAACCGGCCTCGGGTTCGGACAGCGCAAACGCGGCAATGGCAGAACCCTCGGCGACGCGCATCAGGTAGTTGCGCTTCTGCTCTTCGCTGCCGTGCAGCGTGATGGCCCCGCTACCCAGGCCCTGCATGGCAAAGGCGAAGTCCGCCAGGCCGGAATGCCGCGCCAGCGTTTCGCGGATCAGGCAGATGCCACGCGTATCGATGGCCTCTGCACTGCCGCCGTAAGCCTTGCCGCCCACGGCATAGCGTATCCAGTCGGCGGCACCGAGTTTGCTCACCAGGCCGACACAGGCAGCGTCGGTCTCCTGTCCGCGCGCATGGGGCACGTCGTCGATGTTTTCATGGGCCCAGCGGTCGAGGGAAAGCGCCAGTTGCTTGTGGCGCGGCTCCAGAAACGGCCAGTCGAGGTACTTCGTGTCGGCCATGTCACGCCTCCGTCGGGCCGCCCCAAGGCGGCGTGCAGTCAACAATACGGAAGCCACGCAGTGGCTGAACCATCGTCACCCCTTTCCTCGGGAAAGGGGCTGGGGGATAGGTCCTCACATTTAATCCCCTTCGAAGACGGGCTTCTGCTTGGCGACGAAGGCATGATAGGCACGATGAAAGTCGTTGGTTGCCATGCAGATCGCCTGGGCTTGCGCTTCGGCCTCGATGGCCTCGTCGACACCCATGTTCCATTCCTGCTGCAGCATTTTCTTGGTCATGCCGTGGGCGAACGTCGGACCACTGGCCAAGTCCAGAGCCAGTTTCAGCGCCTCGCCGGATAGCTGGTCCGGATCGCACAGACGATTGAAGAAGCCCCAGCGCTCGCCTTCCTCGCCACCCATGGCGCGACCGGTCATCAGCAACTCGGTGGCACGACCCTGGCCGATCATGCGCGGCAGCATGGCGCAGGCGCCCATGTCGCAACCGGCCAGCCCCACTCGGGAAAACAGGAATGCGGTCTTGCAGCGTGCAGTGCCCAGGCGCATGTCCGAGCCGAGTGCCAGCAAAGCCCCGGCACCGGCACAGATGCCATCGATCGCTGCTATCACCGGTTGCGGACAGGCGCGCATGGCCTTGATCACGTCGCCGGTCATGCGCGTGAAAGCGAGCAGGCCGGGCATGTCGAGCTCCGTCAGCGGGCCGATGATGTCGTGCACATCGCCACCGGAGCAAAAGTTGCCGCCTTCACCGGTCAGCACCACGGCCTTCACATCCGTGGCATAGGCGAAATTGCGGAACAGGTCGCGTAGTTCGGCGTAGGAATCAAAGGTGAGCGGGTTCTTGCGCTCCGGGCGATTGAGGCTGATCACCGCCACGGCGCCCTCCATGCGATAGCTGAAGTGGCGCGCCTGGTAAGCCTGAAAGCTCTGCCGGTTGCCCGGGAGTTCGTGGGGTTTGCCCGCAAGATGTTTCATCTGCTTCTCCTTGCCTTATTTCGCCGCGATCTCACGCGTTCAGTGCCAGTTGGGCCGCGCGTTCGAGATTGCGTTCAAGCTGCACTTTTCCGCCCTGATACTGCTGCGGCCACGGCATTTCCTTGTAACCCTGCTCGGCCGCTGCATGCAGCGTCCACGCCGGATCGGCCAGATGCGGGCGAGCCAGTGCGCACAGGTCGGCACGACCGGAGGCAATGATGGTGTTAACGTGGTCGGCCTCGAATATATTGCCGACGGCAATGGTCGGCACATCCAGTTCGTTGCGTATCTGGTCGGAGAATGGCACCTGGAACATGCGGCCATACACCGGCGCTTCTTCCTTGCTGACCTGACCCGACGAGACGTGGATGATGTCGGCGCCCGCTTCCTTGAACAGCCTGGCGACGGCCACCGAGTCGTCCGGAGTGATGCCGCCGGGTACCCAGTCGTGGGCCGAGATGCGCACCGACGTGGGCTTCTCCGGCGGCCAGGCCTCGCGCATGGCGCGAAACACTTCCAGCGGGTAGCGACAGCGGTTCTCCAGGCTGCCGCCGTACTCGTCGTTGCGCTGGTTGGTCAGCGGTGAAATGAAGGACGACATCAGGTAGCCGTGGGCAGCATGGAATTCGATCATGTCGAAGTCGGCGCTGGCGGCACGGCGCGTGGCGGCGACAAAGTCGGCCCTTATACGATCCATGTCGGTGCGATCCATCTGCTTCGGCGTCTGCGAGGTGCCGGGGATGTAGGGCAGTGGCGACGGCGCCAGCAAGGACCAGCCCCCGCCTTGCAGGGGCATGTCGATCGCATCCCAGGCCAGGCGGGTGGAGCCCTTGCGCCCGGCATGGCCGATCTGCAGCGAAACCCTGGCAATGCCGTTGGCGTGGATGTAGTCAACAATGCGCTTCCAGGCGCCTTGCTGCGCGTCGTTCCAGATGCCGGTGCAGCCCGGCGTAATGCGCGCATCGGAAGAAACGCAGGTCATCTCGGTCACGATCAGTGCCGCTCCGCCCATGCCTCGACTGCCGTAGTGGACCAGGTGAAAATCGCCGGGCATGCCATCCGCTGCCGAGTACATGCACATGGGAGAGACCACCACGCGGTTGGCCAGTGTCAGCCCGCGCAGCCTGAAAGGGGTGAACATCGGCGGTACCGGGGTCGCCGCGGCAAGCGTCGGCACATTGCATTTTCCGGCGAACCAGCGATCGAAGTCGTCGGTGTAGGCCTGGTCGCGCAGCTTCTGGTTGGCGTGACCGACGCGCTGGCTGCCGGTCAGTACGGCAAATGCGAACTGCTCCGGTTCCATGCCGACATAGCGCTCGACATCCTCGAACCAGGTCATGCGATTGCGCGCAGCGCTCTGCAGCTTGAGGGCTTCGATCTCGCGCTCCGACTGGTAGCGGGCCAGACGCGTCGGCACATCGCCCTCCGTGCTGTTCATTACCTTGACCAGCGCCGCCGCATCTTCCATGGCCAGTTTGGTCCCGGAGCCGATGGTGAAATGTGCGGTATGCGCCGCGTCGCCCAGCAACACGATGTTGTCCTTGAACCAGCGCTCGCACATTACCCGATTGAACTTCAGCCACACCGCCGACCCGCGCAGGTGGGTGGCGTTGGAAATCAGGCGATTGCCGTCCAGCATGTCGGCGAACAGCTTCTCGCAGAAGGCGATCGACTCCTCTGGCTCCATCTTGTCGATGCCGGCCTTGAGCCAGGTCTCCTCCGGGGTTTCGATGATAAAGGTCGCCCATTCCTCGTTGAACTGGTAGGCGTGAAGGTTGAACCAGCCCCAGGGCGTTTCCTTGAAGGCGAAGGTGAAGGCGTCGAGCTTCTTCTTGGTCCCGAGCCAGATGAAGCGGCACTTGCGCACGTCGATGCGCGGATTGAAGTGGCTCTCGTGCTTCCTGCGCGTCGTCGAGTTGACGCCGTCGGAGCCGATCACGAGGTCGTATTCCTTCGAATAGTCGTCGGGATCCTTGAACTCGGTGGCGAACTTCAGGTTCACACCGAGTTCCCTGGCGCGGGCCTGGAAAATCTGCAGCAGTTTCAAACGTCCGATGCCGCAGAATCCATGGCCGCCGGACACAATCCGCCGGTCCTTGAAGAAAACGTCGACATCGTCCCAGTGATGGAAGTTGCGCTCGATTTCCGCGACCACCTTGGGGTCGTCCTGACGGAAGCCATCCATGGTCTTGTCTGAAAACACGATGCCCCAGCCAAAGGTGCTGTCGGGCTGGTTGCGTTCGATGACGGTAATGTCGCAGGCCGGATTGGCCTTCTTCATCAGGATCGAAAAGTAAAGGCCGGCGGGACCGCCACCCAGACAAACGATGCGCATTGAAATCTCCTTGGATCGCAACATTACACTTAGTTTGTATATTTTAGGTCTCAACTATTTTTTCTGTCAACCATGGCGCGAATCCTAACGTCAAACGGAGCCCGGCAGCCTCACTGCCATCTCCGGAGGGCGGGTCCCCAGCCTGATCGAATAGAATGCGGCTTCGTCGTTCGCCCCCATCCCTGCACATCTCCGTACTATCCCTGATCTGACATGAAAACGATCTTTGTCACCGGCGGCGCCGGCTTCATCGGTTCGGCATTGATTCGCCAACTCGTTGCCGAGAGCGATTGGCGCATCGTCAATATCGACAAACTGACCTACGCCGGAAACCTCGAATCCCTGGCCGAGGTGGCAGACAATCCGTGCCATGTATTCAGCCGCAACGACATTTGCGACCGTGCGGCGCTGGACGCCCTGTTCCTCGAGCATCAACCCGCCGGCGTGATCCACCTGGCCGCCGAGTCGCATGTGGACCGCTCGATCCACGGCCCCGGCGACTTCATCGAAACCAACATCAGCGGCACCTACACGCTGCTCGAAGCGGCCCGCGCCCATTGGGCAACGCTCGATGTCGCTGCCAAAGCTGCCTTCCGCTTCCATCATGTCTCGACCGACGAAGTCTTCGGCTCGCTGGGCGACAGCGGCCTGTTTGTCGAAACCAGCCCCTACCAGCCGAATTCGCCCTACTCCGCATCCAAGGCCGCCTCGGACCACCTGGTGCGGGCCTGGCATCACACCTACGGCCTGCCGACGGTGATCACCAACTGCTCGAACAACTACGGCCCCTGCCAGTTCCCCGAAAAGCTGATCCCGCTGATGATCCACAATGCCGTCTCGGACAAGCCCCTGCCCATCTACGGCAAGGGCGACAATGTGCGCGACTGGCTTTACGTCGATGACCACGCCCGTGCGCTGCGCCTGGTTTTCGAACAGGGCGTTTCCGGCGAGACCTACAACATCGGCGGCCACAATGAGAAAACCAATCTCGACGTCGTCGATACGCTGTGCGCCCTGCTCGACGAAGTGAAGCCGCGGCGCGACGGCCGCAGCTACCGCGAACAAAAGATCACGGTCGCCGATCGCCCAGGCCATGACAAGCGCTACGCCATCGATGCGGCGAAGATCGAGCGCGAGCTGGGCTGGACGCCGCAGGAAAGCTTCGAGTCCGGACTCAGGAAGACGGTGCAGTGGTACCTGGATAACCCGGTCTGGATCGCCCATGTCGTCTCCGGCGAATACCGGCAGTGGATGGATCGCAACTACGGAGATCGCACATGAGCACCATGACTACCCGCGGCATCATCCTCGCCGGCGGTTCCGGCACCCGGCTGCATCCGGTGACGCTGGCGGTCTCCAAGCAGTTGCTGCCGATCTACGACAAGCCGATGATCTACTACCCGCTCACCACCCTGATGCTGGCGGGCATCCGTGAAATCCTGCTGATCTCGACACCGCTGGATACACCGCGTTTCGAGCAACTGCTGGGCGATGGCTCGCAATGGGGCATCGAGATCAAGTACGCGGTGCAACCCAGCCCCGACGGCCTGGCGCAGGCCTTCATCATCGGCCGCGACTTCGTTGGCAACCACCCTTCCGCCCTGGTGCTCGGCGATAACCTGTTCTACGGCCACGACTTCGCCACCCAGTTGCAGCACGCTTCGAGAGTCGGTGCCGGCGCCACGGTATTTGCCTATGCGGTCAGCGACCCGGAGCGCTACGGCGTGGTCGAGTTCGATGCGACGGGTCGCGCCATCAGCATCGAAGAAAAGCCCAAAACGCCGAAGTCGCGCTATGCCGTCACCGGGCTGTATTTCTATGACAACCAGGTCTGCGACATCGCAGCCAGGCTCAAGCCCTCGGCACGTGGCGAACTGGAGATTACCGACCTCAACCGGATCTATCTCGAAAAAGGCCAGCTCAAGGTGGAAATCATGGGTCGCGGCATGGCCTGGCTCGACACGGGAACCCATGAGTCGCTGCTCGAAGCCGGCCAGTTCATCGAAGTCATCGAAAAGCGCCAGGGCCTCAAGGTGGCCTGCCCCGAGGAAGTGGCGTGGCGGCAGAAATGGATCGACGACGCGCAACTGGCAAGCCTGGCCGAACCGCTGGCCAAGAGCCGGTACGGCCAGTATCTGCTCGGTTTGCTCAAGCACGAGGTGATGGGATGAGGGTCATTCCAACCGCGATCCCGGATGTGTTGTTGCTGGAACCCAGGGTGTTCGGTGACGCGCGCGGCTATTTCTACGAAAGCTGGAACCGGCGTGCCTTTGCCGAACTCGGCATAGACGCCGACTTCGTGCAGGACAATCACTCGAAGTCGCAGCGAAACGTACTGCGCGGCCTGCACTACCAGATAGAACACGCCCAGGGCAAGCTGATACGGGTGACGGCCGGGTCAGTTTATGACGTAGCGGTCGATCTGCGGCGCTCTTCGCCCACCTTCGGGCAGTGGGCAGGCTTCACGCTGTCGGCCTCCGACCACCGCATGGCATGGATTCCGCCCGGCTTTGCCCACGGCTTCTGCGTCACTTCAGATTCCGCCGAGTTCCTCTACAAGACGACCGACTACTGGAGCCCGGTCCATGAGCGCACGCTGTTGTGGAACGATCCGCAACTCGCCATCCCCTGGCCGCTGACCGGCGAGCCGCTGCTGGCGGCCAAGGACATGGCCGGCCTGAGCTTTGGCCAGGCTGAAACCTTCGCATGAAAATCCTGCTTACCGGATGCGGCGGGCAGCTTGGCCGCGAGTTGAAGCGCTCCCTGGCTTCTCTGGGCGAACTGGTCGCCTGTGATCGCCGTCAACTCGACCTGACCGACCCGGAGGCCCTGCGCGATGCCGTGCGCTCCATCGCGCCGGCGGTGATCGTCAATGCCGCGGCCTATACCGCAGTGGATAAAGCCGAAGACGAGCCCGCCGTCGCCGAGGCGATCAACGGCGTCGCGCCCGGCATCCTCGCCGACGAAGCCCGGCGTCTCGGCGCGCTGCTGATCCATTATTCGACAGACTACGTTTTCGACGGTGCCAAGCCCACGCCCTATACCGAAGACGACACCCCTGCTCCGCTTGCCGCCTATGGGCACAGCAAGCGCGCCGGCGAACTCGCGATCGCCGCATCCGGCGCCCGCCACCTGATTTTCCGCACCAGCTGGGTCTATGGCCTGCACGGTGCAAATTTCATGAAGACCATGCTGCGACTGGGCCGCGAATGGAACGAATTGCGTACGCCTTTGCGTGTCGTCGGCGACCAGATCGGAGCGCCGACCTGGACCCGCCATCTGGCCGATGCCACCGCGCTGATCCTCGGCCGCCGCGATACGCCCGACGGGCTGTATCACCTAGCCGCCGCCGGCGAAACCAGTTGGCACGGCTATGCCGAAGCCATTTTTTCCGAGGCGCAGCGGATCGGCTTGCTGGACAAAATACCCGTGGTTCACCGCATCACCAGCGCCGACTATCCGCTGCCGGCAGCGCGTCCAGCCAACTCGCGGCTCGATAGCACGCGCTGCCAAAGTGACTTCGGTCTGGCCCTTCCCGACTGGCGCACGGGGCTGATCGACTGCCTCGCCGACGCCCGTTTCTGATCTTCCAATTCACACCAAACATGGCTGCATCCCCCATCTACGACGAATCATCCTTCCGTGTCCTCAAGGGACTGGAGCCGGTGCGCGAGCGCCCCGGCATGTACACCCGCACCGACTCGCCGGCGCACATCATCCAGGAAGTCATCGACAACTCGGCCGACGAAGCGCTTGGCGGACATGCGAAAAACCTGCACGTCCTGCTCCACCTCGATGGCTCGATCACCGTCACCGACGACGGCCGCGGCATTCCCGTCGGCCTCCATCCCGACGAGAAAATTCCGGTCGTGGTGCTGGCCTTCACCCGGCTGCATGCCGGCGGCAAGTTCGACAAGAGCACGGGCAATTCGGCCTACGCCTTTTCCGGTGGGCTGCACGGCGTCGGCGTGGCGGTCACCAATGCGCTCTCCACCCGCGTTTCGGTCGAAGTACGGCGCGAAGGAAAGATCTGGGCCATCGAGTTCTCCGGTGGCGGAGAAAAGGTGGGACCCCTGACGGAAAACGGTAGCTGCGGCCGCCAAAGCGGCACTCGGGTGCGGGTTTGGCCCGATCCAAAATACTTCGACGCACCCAAGGTGCCGCCGGCCGAACTCGAGCGCCTGTTGCGTTCCAAGGCCGTGCTGCTGCCCGGCGTCAAGGTCCGGCTCGACATCGAGCAAGCCGACGGCACCAATGTCACCGTGAGCAGCAAGACCTGGAGCTATCCGACCGGCCTTGCCGGCTATCTGAGTGAGTTGGCAGGCAACGCCGAAGCGGTCGCCCCGCTCTATGCCGCCGAAAAATACGCCGACGCCGATCATGCGGATTTCGCCCCGGGCGAAGGCGCTGCCTGGGCCCTGGGCTGGCATATCGATATGGTAGCCTCGGAGTCCTACGTCAATCTGATTCCCACCGTGGCCGGCGGCACCCACGAAGCCGGCCTGCGCGCCGGCGTCTTCGATGCCGTCAAGTCCTTCATCGAGCACCGCGCGCTCTTGCCGCGCGGCGTCAAGCTGCAGCAGGATGACGTCTGTAGCCGCATGGCCTATGTGCTTTCGGCGCGCATTCTCGATCCGCAGTTCCAGGGCCAGGTCAAGGAAAAGCTCAACTCGCGCGAAGCCGTGAAGCTGGTCTCCAGCATGGTCCGCGACCCCTTCGAGATCTGGCTGAACCAGCATGTCGAGGCCGGCAAGGCCATTGCCGAACTCTCGATCAGGCAGGCGCTGGCGCGGCAGAAGAATTCGCAGAAGGTCGAGAAGCGCAAGCAGTCCGGCGTTGCCGTGCTGCCGGGCAAGCTCTCCGATTGCGAATCGACCGACATTGCCGAAAACGAGCTATTCCTGGTCGAGGGCGACTCGGCAGGCGGCTCGGCCAAGATGGCGCGCAACAAGGAAACCCAGGCCATCCTGCCGCTGCGCGGCAAGGTGCTCAACTCCTGGGAAGTGGAAGCCGGGCGGCTGTTCGCCAATGCCGAGATTCACGACATTGCGGTCGCACTCGGCGTCGATCCGCACCGCCCGGAGGACAGCCCGGATCTCTCGGGTCTGCGCTACGGCAAGCTGATCATCATGTCGGATGCCGACGTCGACGGCGCACACATCCAGACCCTGCTGCTGACCCTGTTCTACCGCCACTTTCCGGCCCTGATCAGTCATGGCCATATCTACATTGCCCAGCCGCCGCTGTACCGCATCGACGTTCCGGCCTCAGGCAAGAAGCGTCCGGCACGCAGGCTGTATGCGCTGGATGACGGCGAACTGGTCGCCATCAAGGACCGCCTGATCAAGGAAGGCATTCGCCAGGAGGCCGTCGAGGTGGGCCGCTTCAAGGGCCTGGGCGAGATGAATCCCGACCAGTTGCGCGAGACCGCGATGGCGCCGGCCACCCGCCGCGTTGTACCCATCAGCGATCTGCCCGACACCAGAGAGTACACCCTGAAGCTTTTCAACCTGCTGATGGGCAAGGGCGAAGCCTCCTCGCGCCGGGCCTGGATGGAAGAAAAGGGCCACCTGATTGAAGCCGATATTTGAGAGGTCGTGAAAAGTGAAACGTGATATCCACAAAGCACGCGCCTCGCCTTTGACTTTCCACGTTTCACATTTCACGTTTCACGTTTCACGTTTCACGGAATTCAAATGAATAACGACACCCCCGACATGTTTGACGAGCCCGTCGCGGCCGTCGCTGCGGCCAACCCGCCGCCACCCACCGTACCGCCACCGCCGACCCTCTTCGCCGAAAGCGGCGACGGCGGTGCCCTGCCGCTGGCTGGCTATGCCGAACGCGCCTATCTCTCCTATGCCATGAGCGTCGTGCGCGCACGAGCGCTGCCGCAGGTGGAAGACGGCCTCAAGCCGGTACAGCGGCGCATCCTGCATGCAATGAACGAGATGCGCCTGGCCGCCAGCGCCAAGCACGTCAAGAGCGCACGCGTGGTGGGAGACGTGATCGGCAAGTACCACCCGCACGGCGACACCAGCGTCTATGACGCCATGGTGCGCGTGGCGCAGGATTTCACGCTGCGCTACCCATTGGTCGACGGCCAGGGCAACTTCGGCTCGCGCGACGGCGACGGTGCCGCGGCAATGCGCTACACGGAATGCCGCCTGACGCCGTTCGCCGAATTGCTGTTGGCGGAAATCGATCGTGGCACGGTCGACTTCACAGCCAACTACGACGGCTCGATGACCGAGCCGCAGCTCATGCCGGCGCGCCTGCCGGTCGTATTGCTGAACGGTGCCTCGGGCATCGCGGTCGGCATGGCGACCGAGATTCCGCCGCACAATCTGCGCGAAGTGGCCGACGCCGCACGCCTGCTGATCAAGAAACCGGAAGCGGTGCTCGAAGAAGTTCTCGCGGTCTTGCCGGGACCGGATTTCCCCGGCGGCGGACAACTCATCTCGACCCCGGCCGACATCCGCGACGCCTATGCCAACGGCCGCGGCAGCCTGCGCATGCGTGCGCGCTGGCGCATCGAGGAGCTGGCGCGCGGCCAGTGGCGCGTCATCGTGTACGAACTTCCGCATGGCGTTTCGGTGGCCCAGGTACTGTCGGAAATCGAAGGCCTGACCAACCCGCAGCCGCGCGCCGGCAAGAAGGACGTCAGCCAGGAACAGAAGAACCTGAAGGCGCTGGTGCTCGGCGTGCTCGACAGCGTGCGCGATGAATCGAGCGACCAGCAGGCGGTGCGCATCATGCTGGAACCCAAGAGTTCGCGCATTCCGCAGGACGAATTCATGGCCGTGCTGCTCGCGCACACCAGCCTCGAGTCCAGCGTTTCGGTGAATCTGACCATGGTCGGCCGTGATGGACGGCCGCAGCAGAAGAACCTGCTGAACATCCTGCATGAATGGATCGCCTTCCGCTTCGCCACCGTGGAACGCCGCACGCGACATCGGCTGGCGGAGGTGCTGCGCCGCGTGCATATCCTCGAAGGGCGCATGACGGTGTTCCTGCGCATCGACGAAGTGATTCACTGCATCCGCGAATCCGACGAACCCAAGCCGGACTTGATCGCACGCTTCGGCCTGACCGATATCCAGGCCGAAGACATACTCGAAATCCGCCTGCGCCAGTTGGCGCGCCTCGAAGGCATCCGCATCGAAAAGGAACTCGGCGAACTGCGCACCGAACACGGACAGCTCAGCACCCTGCTCGATTCGCGCCACGAAATGACCAAGCTGATCCTGAAAGAGATCAACGAGGACAGCAAGCGTTTCGGCGATCCGCGGCGTACCCTGATGGAGGCCGTGACGCCGATATCGCAAGGAGAAATCGCCGCGCCCGACGAACCGGTGACGGTCATCATCTCGAAGAACGGCTGGGTGCGTTCGCGCCAGGGCCACGGCCTCGACCCGGCAGGTATCACCTACAAGACCGGTGACTTCCCCTGGCTGGTGGCGGAAACGCGCACCGTCTGGCCGCTGATCGCGATCGACAGCAATGGTCGCAGCTACAGCGTGAGGGTCTCCGACCTGCCCGGCGGTCGCGGCGACGGCGCGCCGCTGAATACCATGATCGACTTCCAGGAAGGCGGCAAACTGGCGCTGGCCCTTACCGCTGCGCCGGAGAGCAAGTATCTTGTCGCCGGGTCAAACGGCTATGGTTTTGTCGCCAGCGTGACCGACATGATGGCGCGCAACAAGGCCGGCAAGGCCTTTCTGGCGCTGGACAAGGGCGAGAAGCCGCTGCCCCCGGCGTCGCTCGAGGGAGATACGGCAGCGGTGCTGACGCAAGGCGGACGCCTGCTGCTCTTCCCGCTCGCTGAACTCAAGGAAATGGCCAAGGGCAAAGGTCTGATGCTGATCGACCTGACCAGGAACGACGAGGTCATCGGGGTTGCCGTCACGGGCGGCCAGGCCTTGCTGATCGGCGGCAGTGGGCGAGGCGGCAAGCTGGTTCAGCAGCGGCTCGACGCTCGCGCGCAGGTCGCCTTCCGCGGCGCTCGCGCAAGGCGTGGACAGGAAATTCCGTTCAAACCAAGACCCGTGAGCCTGGGCCTTGACAAGTAGTCATTGATGCTAGAATCTTCGCCAGACTGGCTTACCGGTATCCGCTTGTGGTTTTTTGCGATGGCTGCCGCCCACGGAGAATAAAATGCTTTTCATCCTCTACTACATCCTCGCCATCGTTGTGCTGGTCATGCATTTCACCGGGTACCTGGCCCGCCACAACCTGGATTGGCTGATACTCGTCCTCGCCGTAACGGTATTTCCGGCGGTTATCTATCTATAGTTCGCGGCCATCGATTTGGCGCCGCTTCAGGGGTGCCAAATCTGTGCCACCGGATCGCCTCAGCACTCGCGAACGACAATCCGCTTGATCTGGTCCGCGCTGGCGTCGACCAACTCGACGCGCTGCGGCAGGTTTTCAAGCCCATCGAGCTCTGCAGGCCGCACCGGATCACGACCCAGGGCTTCGCGTATCGTCTCGGCGAATTTAAGCGCTTGTGCCGTTTCCAGCACAATCATCGGCACGCCGGCAACGCAGTGCTCCCGCGCCACCTTGACACCATCGGCCGTATGCGTGTCGATCATCAGCCCGTAACGCTGCCAGACATCGCGTATCGTCGCCAGCCGATCAGCGTGTGAACTGCTGCCGGAAACGAAGCCGTAAGCCGGCAGGCGCGCGGCAAACGGGCCGTCGGCAAGGCCGAAGCTGCCACCGGCATCGACCTCGCGCCACAACTGGCGCACGATGGCGGCGTCGCGACCGACCAGGTCGAACATGAAGCGCTCGAAATTCGACGCCTTGGAAATGTCCATCGACGGGCTCGAGGTGACGTGCGTTTCCGCTGTTGCCCTGGGCCGATAAACCCCGGTGCGGAAGAACTCGTCGAGCACATCGTTCTCATTCGTTGCCAGCACAAGGCGGGCGATGGGCAAGCCCATCATGCGCGCAATATGGCCGGCACAAATGTTGCCGAAGTTTCCCGAGGGCACGCAGAAGGCCACTTCCTCGTCATTGGAGCGGGTGGCCTCGAAATAGCCCTTGAAGTAGTACACGATCTGCGCCGCGACGCGCGCCCAGTTGATCGAGTTCACCGCGCCGATCTTGTACTTCGCCTTGAATTCGGCGTCGTTGGACACGGCCTTGACGATGTCCTGGGCATCGTCGAACATGCCGCGCACGGCGATGTTGAAAATGTTTGCATCCTTCAGGGAATACATCTGCGCGCGCTGGAAGGCGCTCATCCGGCCATCCGGCGAGAGCATGAAAACACGCACGCCGTGTTTGCCGCGCATAGCGTATTCCGCCGCCGACCCGGTGTCGCCCGATGTCGCACCGAGAATATTGATGGCCTCGCCGCGCTGGTCCAGCACATATTCGAACAGGTTGCCCAGCAACTGCATGGCCATGTCCTTGAAAGCCAGTGTCGGCCCGTTGGAGAGTTCCAGCAGGTGAAAATCAGTTTCCAGTGTTGTCAGCGGTACGATGTCCCTCGCCTTGGCCGGGTCGCGGCTCCAGCGATAGGTCTGCGCCGTATAGGTCTTGTCGCAGATGGCCTTCAGGTCCGCCGCCGGGATGTCCGTAACGTAGAGGGAAAGAATCTCGAAAGCCAGTTCGGCATAGGAGAGCTGGCGCCAAGCCGCAAGGCGTTCGCCCACCGGAGGATAGGACTCGGGCAGGTAAAGCCCGCCGTCGGGCGCCAGGCCTCCGAGCAGGATGTCGCAGAACTCCTGCGGCTGCGCGCCGCCGCGTGTCGAGACGTACTTCATGTCAGCCCAGTTCTTCCATGCGCAGCCGGATCACCTTCTTCTTCACCACCGGCAGCGCCTCGATTTTAGCGATTGCCGCATCGACATTCTTCTCGCGCGTGATGTGGGTCAGCATGATGATGTCGGTCTGGTCTTCGCCCTCGCCCGGCTCGCGCTGGATCATGGCGTCGATGGAAATCTGCTGGTCGGCGAGGATGCGCGTGATGTCGGCCAGCACGCCCGGCTTGTCCTCCACCCGCAGTCGCAGGTAATAGCTGGTTTCCACTTCGGAAAGGGGCAGGATCGGCGTGTCCTCGACCGCGCCGGGCTGGAAAGCCAGGTGCGGCACGCGATGTTCCGGGTCGGCCGTATGCATGCGGGTGACATCGACCAGGTCGGCGATCACCGCCGATGCGGTCGGTTCGGCGCCGGCGCCCTTGCCATAGTAGAGCGTGGCACCGACGGCATCGCCCTGCACCAGCACGGCATTCATCGCGCCTTCGACATTGGCGATCAGGCGCCTGGTCGGAATCAGTGTCGGATGCACGCGCAGTTCCACGCCCGCTTTTCCGTCCAATTCGCGGCGGCGGGTAATGCCCAGCAGCTTGATGCGGTAACCCAGCTGCTCGGCGTACTTGATGTCGTCGGCATCGAGCTGGCTGATGCCCTCGATGTGCGCCTTGTCGAACTGCATCGGAATGCCGAAGGCCAGCGCGGAAAGAATGGTGATCTTGTGCGCGGCGTCCACACCTTCGATGTCGAAGGTCGGATCGGCCTCGGCGTAGCCCAGGCGCTGCGCCTCCTTCAGCACGACATCGAAGGGTAGGCCCTTGTCGCGCATCTCGGACAAAATGAAGTTGGTGGTGCCATTGATGATGCCGGCGATCCACTGGATGCGGTTGGCGGTGAGGCCCTCGCGCAGCGCCTTGATAATCGGAATGCCGCCCGCCACCGCCGCCTCGAAGGCGACCATCACGCCCTTCTCGTGCGCGGCGGCGAATATCTCGTTGCCATGCACAGCGAGCAATGCCTTGTTCGCCGTCACCACATGCTTGCCGTTGGCGATGGCCTTCAGCACCAGTTCTTTCGCGATACCGCAGCCGCCGATCAGTTCAACGACGATGTCGATGTCGGGATCGGTAACCACCTCGAAAGCATCGTCGGTCACCTGCGCCCGACCGGCAGTGACCTGTCGCGCCAGTTCGAGATTCTTGTCTGCGACCTTGGTAATGCGTATCGGACGCCCCGCACGCCGGGTTATCTCGGCTTCGTTGCGCGAAAGAACGTTAAAGGTGCCGCCGCCGACGGTGCCAATGCCTAGCAGTCCTACGTTGATGGGTTTCATTTCAAGATTTTCCTAAAGCTGAAAGCGGGAATCACCAGGCCTTCCCGAAAGTAGAAACGATGCGCGTCGGTACGCTGGGTTCCCGAGTCGAGCGCCAGCACATCGCATTGCAATTCCCGCGCATGTCGTTCCAGATGCTGCAGCAAGGTCCGGCCGATGCCCCGCGAGCGATGTGCCTCATCGGTCACCAGATCATCCACGTAAAGCCGACGTCCCTCGTAGGTATTCTCGATCACGCGCCACAGCGCCACGCCACGCACGGCCGACTCTTCGGTCGCCACGCTCATGCGGGCGCCGTTGCCGAACACGGCGCGCAGGCGTCCGGCATAGTCGGCCGGCAAGCCGGTGCGCAACTGGCGGTGAACCGGCTCTGCCCGGGCGAGCCATTTCGACTCGACCACGCTGCCATCGCTGCCCGTCACATCAACAACCAGAAACTCAGGTGCCATAGCGCTTGCGATAGCCGTCAAGAAAACGTGCGATGCGACCGATGGCCTCACGCAGGTCGTCCTCATGCGGCAGGAAGACCAGACGGAAGTGATCGGGACGCGGCCAGTTGAATCCCGTGCCCTGTACCAGAAGCACCTTTTCCGCTACCAGCAGTTCGGCGATGAAGTCCTGGTCATCGGTGATCGGGTACATCTTCGGATCGAGGCGGGGAAACATGTAAAGAGTCGCCTTGGGCTTGACGCAGCTGACGCCGGGAATGGCATTGATCAGTTCGTGGGCGACGTCGCGCTGGCGGCACATGCGCCCGCCCGGCGCTACCAGATCATCAATGCTCTGATAACCGCCCAGCGCAGTCTGGATGCCCCACTGGCCCGGCACATTGGCGCACAGACGCATCGAAGCCAGCATGTCGAGGCCGTCAATGTAATCGCGCGCATGTTTCTTTTCGCCGGAAACTATCATCCAGCCCGCTCGATAGCCACAGGAACGATAATTTTTTGATAGTCCGTTGAAGGTAATGGTCAGCACGTCCTCCGACAGGGCCGCGATCGAGGTGTGACTCACTCCGTCGTAGAGCACCTTGTCATAGACCTCGTCGGCATAGATGATCAAATCGTTCTGCCGGGCAATTTCGATGATTTCCTTCAGCATCTCGTCGGGGTACACGGCGCCTGTTGGATTGTTGGGATTGATGATGACGATGGCACGGGTCTGGGGCGTGATCTTGGCCCGGATGTCGGCCAGATCCGGCAGCCAGCCGGCGCCTTCATCGCACAGGTAATGGCGCGGCGTGCCGCCGGAAAGGCTCACTGCGGCCGTCCATAGCGGATAGTCGGGTGCCGGCACGAGGACTTCGTCACCGGTATCGAGCAGGGCATTCATCGCCATCACGATCAGTTCCGACACGCCGTTACCGATGTAGATATCCTCGATCGTCACGCCCTTGATGTGCTTCTGCTGCGTGTAATGCATGACTGCCTTGCGCGCGGAGAAAATGCCCTTCGAATCGACGTAGCCGGCAGCCCCCGGCAGGTTGCGGATCATGTCCTGCTGGATCTCTTCGGGGGAATCGAAGCCGAAGGCGGCGAGATTGCCGATGTTCAGCTTGATGATCTTGTGGCCTTCTTCTTCCATCTGCCGGGCACGGGCGAGCACGGGCCCGCGAATGTCATAGCAGACGTTGTTGAGCTTGGCGGATTTGGTTACGGGCTGCATAAGCAACCGTCCTTTCTGCATGATGCCGACCGGGTCGGGCAGCGTCGGTAAAACGAAGTTTCAGAGAAGGCTAACGTTCGCCCAAGCGGACCTTATGCCGGAACTAAAACCGCTGGTTTCAGAGAAGGCTAACATCCGCGTCAGCGGAAGTTACGCCGGAACTAAAAGGTATAATGTTACTCAAGCCCATGCTGCACCGCAAATCCAGATTTGATGCGGCTTTCAGCCACTCCTGCCCCCGCTCGCCCTTTGCCAAGCTCGATACCAACCCAGCCGCCAACCCAGCCCCTCCCTGACCACCTCGAATGAAGCTGCATTCCCCTGTCACCGCCGGTTTGCTTGCGATCACCGCCTACGATGCCGAGCACATCGCCGTGAATGGTCGCCGCCTGACGAAAAGCTTCCTCCTGACTCCGCAGCGCCTGATCGAAGACTGGCCCCCGGCTTCGGTCGGTGATCTGACTGAATCCGACCTGCAGGCGATTGCCGCCCTCAACTGCCCCATTGTCCTGCTCGGCACCGGGCCGCGCCAGCGTTTCCCGGCCCCTGCCCTGTTACGGCCACTGATCGAACGACGCATCGGCGTCGAAGTAATGGACAGCCATGCCGCCTGCCGCACCTACAACGTCCTCATGGCCGAAGGACGTGATGTGGCGGCCGCACTGATCATCGAATGCGCGATGTGAGAGAACTGCGCGAACTGCGTCGCGGACCATTGCTCGCGCTGCTGCTGATCTTCGCCCTGGCCTGGTTCGGCACGCTGGAGCAGCGGCGCCTGATCAACCCCGACGAAGGCCGCTATGCAGAAATCCCGCGCGAGATGGTGGTCACGGGCGATTGGCTGACACCGCGCCTGAACGGCATCAAGTATTTCGAAAAACCGGCGCTGCAATACTGGGCCACGGCCACCGCTTTCACAGTGTTTGGCGAGCATCACTGGACCGCGCGACTCTGGCCGGCGCTGACCGGATTTGTCGGCGTGCTCGCCACGGCATTCGCCACGGCAAGGCTGTTTGGATTGCAGGCCGGATTGATCGCCGGCGCAGTACTGGCCGGCAGCGTGCTGTGGAACGTGATCGGCCACGTCAATACGCTGGACATGGGCGTCAGCTTCTTTCTGGCCAGCGCCGTGTTCGCCATTTGCCTGGGACAACGCGACGGCGCGAGCTTGCGTGACGATTCGCATGAAAGCCGGCGCTGGACGGACGCCGCCTGGGTGCTGCTGGCGTTTGCGATACTCTCCAAGGGCCTGATCGGGCTGGTGCTGCCGGCGGCCACTGTCGTCGTGTACGCCCTGTGGCAGCGAGACTGGACCTTCATTCTGCGCATCCGCCCGCTGCGCGGCCTGCTGATCCTGCTGGCCATCACCGCACCCTGGTTCATTGCGGTATCGCTGGCGAATCCGGAGTTCGCCCATTTCTTTTTCATCCACGAGCATTTCCAGCGATTCCTGACCAAGGCCCACGGCCGCTACCAGCCGATGTGGTATTTCATACCCATTCTGCTGCTCGGCATGCTGCCGTGGCTCAGCAGCCTGCTGCCAGGCCTTGCGGCCGGCTTCCGGCGCGAAGCGGGCCGCCGTTTCCAGCCGCAGCGCTTCCTGCTGATCTGGGCTGTGCTGGTCTTCATCTTCTTTTCTGCCTCCGGTTCCAAGCTGGCCTCTTACATCCTGCCGATTTTTCCGGCGCTCGCCGCGCTGACCGGCCTGCATCTGGCAGGCTATGCCACTTCCCGCCGCATCGAATGGCATGCCCTGCCTGCCGTCGTCATCGGCGGCGCCGGCCTGATCCTCGTGCCTTATGTCACCGGCCTTGCCAGCGAAAAGGTTCCGGCCGCGCTCTATGAGGCGTATCAACCCTGGCTGTATGCAGGATCCGCTGCCTTGCTGCTCGGCGGCCTTGCGGCCTTCTGGCTGGGACGACAGGGGCGCAGCGTGGCGGCCATTTTCGCGCTTGCCTTCGGCGGCTTCGCCTTCGGTCAGGGCTTCCTGCTGGGTCACGACAGTCTGGGCTCGGTCAATTCGGCACACGACGTGGCCGCGGCAATTCGCTCGCAAGTGCCGCAAGACGCGCCATTTTTCAGCGTGGATACCTACGATCAGAGCCTGCAGTTCTACTTGAAGCGCACCACCACCATGGTTGCCTATCGTGACGAACTGGGCTTCGGCATCGATCAGGAGCCGCAGAAGTTCATCCCGGACCTCGCCGGCTTCGAGCAGACCTGGAACGCGGTACCCGTCGCCTGGGCGCTGATGTCACCGACCACCTGGCAGGAACTGAACAAGAAAGGATTGCCCATGACCGAAGTCGTCCGCGACACACGCCGCGTCATTGTCCGCAAAAGCCCACCCCCCAGCCCCCGCCCCGAGGGCGGGGGTGACGATTGTTCCACCGCGCCTGGCGCGGCGTCCGCGTTGAAGAACGGCCCCGGCTTGGGACGGCCCTGCGCCAGAGCCAAGCCATGAACGCCATCAGCTTTTCCCTGATCCTCACCGGTGTGCTGCTGAACGCCGCTGCGCAACTGTTCCTGAAAGCCGGTACCAACGCGGTCGGGCATTTCGAATTTCATGCCGACAATATTCTGCCCATTGGTCTCAAACTGGCCTTCCAGCCTTTCATCATGGGCGGCATGGCCTGCTATGCAGTGAGCCTGGTGGTCTGGATCATGGCGCTGTCCCGCGTTCCCGTGTCCATCGCCTACCCGATGCTGTCGATCGGCTACGTGATCAATGCCTTCGTCGCCTGGCAATGGTTCGGCGAAGCACTGGCGGCACAGAAGCTGCTGGGCATCGGCTTCATTGTGGTCGGTGTGTTTCTCGTCGCCAGGTCATGACTGCCCCGTTCCTCCCCTTCACCCGTCCGTCGATCGACGAGGAGACCATCGCCGAGGTAGCCAACGTGCTGCGTTCCGGCTGGATTACCAGCGGTCCCAAGGTGCTGGCCTTCGAGGCGGCCCTGTCCGAGTATTGCGGCGGGCGCACGGTGCGCGCCTTCAATTCAGGTACCGCGACTCTGGAAGTCGCGCTGCGCCTGGCAGGAGTCAGCGCCGGCGATACGGTGATTACAACGCCGCTGACCTGGGTCGCTACTGCCAATGTGATTCTGGAGGTCGGTGCAAGGCCGGTTCTGGTCGACGTCGATCCCGTCACGCGCAATTTCGATCTTGACCAGATGGAAGCCGCCATCACGCCGCAGACCAAAGCCGTCATCCCGGTTGACCTCGCGGGCCTCCCAGTGGATCGCGACCGGCTTTATGCCATCGCCCACAAGCACGGTCTGCGCGTGATCGAAGATGCCGCGCAGGCGTTCGGTGCCTCGTGGCAGGGCAACCGCATCGGCAGCACAGGGGATTTCGTCTCCTTCAGCTTCCACGCCAACAAGAACCTGACTACTTCCGAAGGCGGCGCCCTGGTGCTGCCGGCCGACATCGATCCCGGTTTATGCGAACGCCTGCGCCTGCAGGGAGTGCGGCGCTTTCCCGACGGCGGCATGGATGTCGATGTACTGGGCGGCAAATTCAACCTGACCGACATCGCGGCCACCATCGGCCTCGGCCAGATGAAGCACATCGAAACCTTCACCGCCCGCCGTCGCGAACTCGCGCGGGGTTATTTCGCACGCATCGATCCGGCGCTCGGACTTGAATTGCCGGTCGCGGATTTTGCCAACAGCAACTGGCACATGTTCCAGGTCCTGCTGCCGGCCGGCACAGATCGCGGCCGATTCATCGCAGCGATGAAGGAAAAAGGCATCGGCGTCGGCGTGCATTACCCGGCGCTGCACCTGTTCTCACTCTATCGCGCGCTGGGTTTCAGGGAAGGCGACTTCCCCCATGCCGAGCGCATCGGCGCGGCGACCGTGACACTGCCGCTGTTTCCCGCCATGCTGGATGGCGACACTGACCGCGTATGCACAGCGCTGAAAGCAAGCCTGTCGGAGATCGCATGAGTACACCGAACCTGTCCATTGTCATTCCTGTCTATAACGAGGAAGCCACTCTCGCCGCGCTTTTCGCCCGCCTCTATCCGGCGCTCGACGCGCTGGGCGAGACTTACGAAGTCGTCTTTGTCAACGACGGCAGCCGAGACCGCTCGGCGGCGATCCTGCGCCAGCAGTTCGAGGCGAGGCCCGACGTCACCCGCGTCATCCTGTTTTCTGCCAACGCAGGCCAGCACATGGCGATCATGGCCGGCTTCGAGCACTGCCGCGGCGAGATCGTCATCACGCTGGATGCCGACCTGCAGAACCCGCCCGAGGAAATCGGCAAGCTGGTCGCCAAGATGCACGAAGGCCACGACTATGTCGGCAGCATCCGCCGCAAACGGCAGGACAGCCTGTTCCGAACCTGGGCCTCGAAGGCGATGAACCGGCTGCGCGAGAAGATCACCCGCATCAAGATCACCGACCAGGGCAACATGCTGCGCGCCTATTCGCGCGGCGTGGTGAGTGCCATCAACAGTTGCAAGGAAGTCGCCACCTTCATTCCGGCGCTGGCCTATACCTTCGCCCGCAGCCCGGCCGAAGTGGTCGTTGAACATGAAGAACGCGCTGCCGGAGAATCGAAGTACTCGCTCTACAGCCTGATACGCCTCAACTTCGACCTGATGACCGGATTTTCGCTGGTGCCGCTGCAGTGGTTCTCGATGCTCGGCATTCTCGTTTCGCTCGGCTCGGCCGCGCTGTTCGTGCTGCTGATCGCGCGCCGCCTGATTCTCGGACCGGAAGCCGAAGGCCTGTTCACCCTGTTCGCACTGATGTTCTTCCTGATCGGCCTGGCACTGTTCGGCATTGGCCTGCTGGGCGAATACATCGGCCGCATCTATCTCCAGGTGCGTCACCGGCCGCGCTATCTGATCGAAGCGATTCTGGAAAAAACGCAGTGAGCAAGGCCATCGTTTTTGCCTACCACAACGTAGGCGTGCGCTGCCTGTCCGTACTGCTGGCGCATGGGGTGGATGTGGTGCGAGTGGTGACGCACAAGGATAGTCCAACGGAAACCATCTGGTTCGACAGCGTCGCCGAACTTGCGGCGCGCCACGATATATCTGTCATCACCCCGGAGGACCCCAACGACCCTGCGCTGGTCGCCGAACTGGCCGCGCTGGTACCGGACTTCCTGTTCTCCTTCTACTACCGGCTGATGCTCAAAGCGCCGCTGCTGGCCCTGCCGAAACAGGGCGCCTGGAACATGCACGGCTCGCTGCTGCCCCGGTATCGCGGCCGCGTGCCGGTGAATTGGGCGGTCATCAACGGCGAGCGGGAAACCGGGGCCAGCCTGCACCGGATGCTGGAAAAGCCCGACGCCGGGGGCATCGTTGCGCAGCAGGCGGTGCCGATCCTGCCGGACGACACTGCCTTCGAGGTGTTCGGCAAGGTCACCCTGGCAGCCGAAATGGCGCTCGACCACGTGCTCCCGGATTTGATGGCCGGCCGCGCGCTGGAAAGACAGCAGGACCTCGCCGCCGGCAGCTACTTTGGCGGACGCAAAGCCGAAGACGGTCGCATCGACTGGACTCGGCCCGCCGCGGTCGTGCATAACCTGATTCGCGCCGTGGCTCCCCCCTACCCCGGGGCCTTTTCCGATACAGCCAAAGGCCGCCTCAAAGTGCTGCGCTCGCTGCATCCGACGAATGAAACCGGCCCCTACGGCGGTCACCCCACCCTGTTCGTACGCAACGGGCATCTCCATGCCGAATGCGGCGACGGCAGGCTTTTGCGCCTGCTCGCGGTAGAATTGGAGGGTTTACCGCTGCCTGCAACATCAGCAAGCGATCAGATCAACGCAATTTTTGGAACCTCGGCACTCTCCCTGTCATGAAAAAGATACTCATCCTCGGCGTCAATGGCTTCATCGGCCACCACCTCTCCCAGCGCATCATGAACACTACCGACTGGGAGGTTTATGGCATGGACATGAACTCCGAGCGTGTCACCGAGTTGATGCAGAACCCGCGCTTTCACTTCTTCGAAGGCGACATCATGATCAACAAGGAGTGGATCGAGTACCACGTCAAGAAGTGCGACGTGATCCTGCCATTGGTCGCCATCGCCACGCCGGCCACCTATGTCAAGGAGCCGCTGCGCGTCTTCGAACTCGACTTCGAAGCCAACCTGCCGATCATCCGCCAGGCGGTCAAGTACAAGAAGCGCGTGATCTTCCCATCGACCTCCGAGGTCTATGGCATGAGCCAGGACCCGGAGTTCGATCCGGAAAATTCGAATCTGGTGCTGGGTCCGATCAACAAGCCGCGCTGGATCTATTCCTGCGCCAAGCAGATGATGGATCGCGTGATCCACGCCTATGGCCAGCAGGAAGGCCTGCAATACACGCTGTTCCGCCCCTTCAACTGGATCGGCCCGGGCCTCGATTCGATCCATACCCCGAAGGAAGGCAGTTCCCGCGTAATCACCCAGTTCCTCGGCCACATCGTGCGCGGCGAACCGATCAAGCTGGTCGACGGCGGCGCCCAGAAACGGTCCTTCACCTATGTCTCCGACGGCATCGATGCACTGATGAAAATCATCGAGAACAAGGACGGCATCGCCGACGGCAAGATCTACAACATCGGCAACCCGAAGAACAACTACTCGATCCGCGAACTCGCCACGCTGATGCTGGACCTGGCCAAACAGTACCCCGAGTACGCCGAGAGCGTGGCCAAGGTGAAGGTTCTCGAAACCACCTCCGGCGAGTATTACGGCAAAGGCTACCAGGACACGCAGCACCGGGTACCCAAGATCACCAACACCATGAGTGAGCTCGACTGGGCTCCGCAGGTTGTTTTTGAAGACGCGCTGCGCGGCATTTTCGAGGCCTATCGCAATGACGTGGCTGAAGCTCGCAAGCTGATGGACTGAGCTTCCCGTGAAGCTCGCCCTGAAAATCGATGTCGATACCTGGCGCGGCACGCTGCAAGGCGTGCCACGGCTGGTGGAGATTCTGCGTCGCCAGCGCGCCGATGCGAGTTTTCTCTTCTCGCTCGGCCCCGATCACACGGGCCGCGCCATCAAGCGTGCCTTTCGCCCCGGATTCATGAAAAAGGTGCAGCGCACCTCGGTGGTTTCCCACTACGGCATCAAGACCCTTATGTATGGCACCCTGCTGCCCGGCCCGGACATCGGTCGCCGCGGCGCCGGCATCATGCGCGCCACGCGCGAGGCCGGCTTCGAAACGGCGATCCACTGCTGGGATCACGTCAAGTGGCAGGACGGCGTCGAAAAAGCCGGTGCCACCTGGACCGAAATCGAAATGCGGCGGGCTCACGAGCGCTATGTCGAAATCTTCGGCAGCGAGTCACCCGGCCACGGCGCTGCCGGCTGGCAGATGAACGCGCATGCGCTGCGCCTGACGCAGCGACTGGGCTACCGCTGGGGTTCCGACTGCCGCGGCACACATCCCTTCGTTCCGGTCTGGAACGGGGAAATAGTTTCCTGCCCGCAACTGCCGACGACCCTGCCGACACTGGACGAACTGATCGGCACGGGAGACCTGACGGCGGACAACGTACACCTGCACTTGCTGCGCCTCACGGCGCAGACTGCGACTGGATCGCATAATTGCGACCACGTATTTACCCTGCATGCCGAACTTGAAGGTCTCAAGTTCGGCGATACCCTCGAGCGCCTGCTGACAGGCTGGCGCGAACAGGGCTACGAAATGGTATCGCTGGGCAGGATGCGCGACGCGCTCGACCCGGCGCTGCTGCCTCGCCACGAAATGGTCCGGGGCGAAATCCCCGGCCGTGCAGGCCGCCTGATGCTGCAGGGCGAGGAATTTCTGTCAACCTGGAAGGAAGCTGCATGACCGAAACTTTCAAATCCAACCCCGCCGCCCCCTCTGCGATCGGACTGCGTGTTCCCGATTTCATCGTACCCGCCACGGGCGGCGAGTTCACGCTTGCCGCACATCGCGGCAAGCCTTTGGTGCTGTATTTTTACCCGAAGGACAACACGCCCGGTTGCACCACGCAGGCACAGCAATTCCGTGACCTGCATGCCGAATTCGTCAAGGCCGGCTGCGTGGTGGTCGGCATCTCGCGCGACGCACTGAAGTCGCACGAAAGCTTCAAGGCCAAGCTCGGGCTGCCCTTCGAACTGATTTCCGACATCGAAGGCGTGCTCTGCCGCATGTTCGACGTGGTGAAGAACAAGATGCTGTACGGCAAGAAAGTACTCGGCATCGAGCGCAGCACCTTCCTGATCGACGCCAACGGCATGCTGCGTCGGGAATGGCGCTCGACCAAGGCCGACGGCAACGCCGCCGCAGTCCTCGAAGCCGTGCGCGAGCTGTAATCCGGAACAGGGCCCGGATTCGGGCCTTTCCTTCGGTCTTCCCCAATGGGTCGGCTGGCTATCGTGAGCACAATCCAATCTCGCCCACCCCTGCCTTGAGGCTTTCATGAACGCCAAGCGCGCCAAGACTGCGAAGAGTTCCGCCACCAAACTGTTCGTGCTCGACACCAATGTGCTGATGCACGATCCCTTGAGCCTCTTTCGTTTCGAAGAGCACGACATTTACGTGCCGATGATGACGCTGGAGGAACTCGACGCCAACAAGAAGGGCATGTCGGAAGTCGCCCGCAATGCACGCCAGACCAGCCGTCTGCTCGACGAAATCGTCACCGGCGCCGAGCACAACATGGCGCACGGCATCGACCTCACCGGTCCCTCGCGTGAACTGGCCACCGGCCACCTGTTCCTGCAGACCGAAGCCATCAACGGCATCCTGCCGAGTTCGCTGCCGACCGCCAAGGCCGACAACCAGATCATCGGCGTGGTCATGTATCTCGGCCAGAAGTTCCCCAAGCGGCCGGTGATCCTGGTCACCAAAGACATCAACATGCGCATCAAGGCCCGCGCGCTGGGCCTCGAAGCACAGGACTATTTCAACGACAAGGTGCTGGAGGATACCGATCTCCTCTACACCGGCACCCGCGAACTGCCGCCGGATTTCTGGGACAGCCACGGCAAGGGCCTGGAATCCTGGAAAAAGGACAGCCGCACCTATTACCGCATCAAAGGCCCGCTCTGCCCCGAACTGCTGGTGAATGAATTCGTCTGGCAGGAAGGTCCGCAACCCCTGCAGGCATGGGTAAGAGTTGGCAGCGGCAAGATCGCGGAACTCGAGACCCTGGTCGACTTCAGCCACACCAAGAACGCTGTCTGGGGCATTACCGCAAGAAACCGCGAACAGAACTTCGCGCTCAACCTGCTGATGAACCCCGACATCGACTTCGTCACCCTGCTCGGCCAGGCCGGCACCGGCAAAACGCTGCTGACGCTGGCTGCGGCCCTGACGCAGACGCTGGAGACCAAGCTCTTCGCCGAAATCATCATTACCCGCGTCACGGTCCCCGTCGGCGAGGACATCGGCTTCCTGCCCGGCACCGAAGAGGAAAAAATGACGCCCTGGATGGGCGCGCTGGAAGACAACCTGGACGTGCTCAACAAGCCGGCCGAAACGCCCGCCGGCGCGCCCGGCGCAAGTGGCGGAAACTATGGCGGTGATTGGGGACGCGCCGCCACCATGGACCTGATCCGCAGCCGGATCAAGATCAAGTCGCTCAACTTCATGCGCGGCCGCACCTTCATGAACAAGTTCCTGATCATCGACGAGGCGCAGAACCTGACGCCGAAGCAGATGAAAACCCTGATCACCCGCGCCGGCCCGGGCACCAAGGTCGTCTGCCTGGGCAACATCGCGCAGATCGACACGCCCTACCTCACGGAAGGCAGTTCAGGCCTGACCTACGTGGTGGATCGATTCAAGGGCTGGGCCCATTCGGGCCACGTTACATTGCAACGCGGCGAACGCTCGCGGCTCGCCGATCACGCGGCGGAAGTTCTGTAACGAATATCGCCAGCAAGCTCGCTCCTACAACTGCCAACTAAACCGCCCTACCGCAGGAGCGAGCTTGCTCGCGATGCGGCCGGGCACTGAAATTACGCTTCAGCCTCTGTACGACGAGCCTGAAGCGAAGTTCTCAAACTTGGTGTATTCGCCAAGGAAGGTCAGCCGCACCGTGTCGGTGGGACCGTTGCGATGCTTGGTGATGATAACCTCTGCCATGCCTTTGTCCTGCGTGTCGGGCTTGTAGTATTCCTCGCGATACATCATCATGATGATGTCGGCATCCTGCTCGATGGCGCCGGACTCGCGCAAGTCGCTCATCAACGGGCGCTTGTCGTTGCGTTCCTCTACCTTGCGCGAGAGCTGCGATAGCGCAATGATCGGCACCTGCAATTCCTTGGCCAGGGCCTTGATCGAGCGCGATATCTCTGAAATTTCGGTGGCGCGGTTTTCACCGTCGCGGTTGGAACTCATCAGTTGCAGGTAGTCGATGATGATCAGGCCGAGCTTGCCGAACTGCCGGTGCAGCCGCCGGGCGCGGGCGCGCAGGTCGGTCGAGTTGATGGCGCCGGTCTCGTCGATGTGGATCGGCGCCTCGTGCAGCTTTCCGAGCGCCACTGTCATGCGATCCCATTCGTCATCGGTCAGGCGACCGGTGCGCAGTTTGCTCGATTCGATGCGGCCGACCGATGAAAGGAAGCGCGTGGCGAGTTGCGGACCGGACATTTCCAGACTGAAGATCGCCACCGGCAGCCTCAGTTCAACGCCGACATGCTCGGCGATGTTGAGCGCAAACGCGGTCTTGCCCATCGAGGGGCGGCCGGCGACGACCACCATGTCGCCCGGCTGCAGGCCCGACGTCATGCGGTCGAGATCGGCAAACCCCGTGGCCACGCCGGTAATGTCGGACTGGCTATCCCTGGCCAGCAGGGTTTCCATGCGCTCGACGACTTCACCCAGCAGGGGCTGGATCGCAACGAAACCGTTGTTGCTGCGATTGCCGGCTTCGGCGATCTGGAAAATTCGCTGCTCGGCATCGTCGAGCAGCTGTTTGACATCGCGCCCCGCTGGATTCAGCGCATTGCCGGCGATTTCGTCACCAACCGTAACCAGCTGGCGCAGGATCGCACGTTCGCGCACGATTTCGGCATAGCGGCGAATGTTCGCCGCCGAGGGCGTGGCATTGGCGATTTCACCGAGATAGCCGAGGCCGCCGGTCTGATCGACTTCGTTCGACTGCTCTATGGATTCATACACGGTCACCACGTCGGCCGGCCGACCCAGCTGGATCAGCTTGCCGATGTGGCGGAAAATCCGGCGGTGGTCATCACGATAGAAGTCCGTTTCGCGCACCACATCGCCAATGCGGTCCCACGCTGCGTTGTCGATCAACAAGCCACCAATCAGCGATTGCTCGGCCTCGATGGCATGCGGGGGAAGCTTGAGCGCGGCGACCTGTGAATCGACGGGCTGCGGGGGATTAAAGGCACGGACCTGGGCCATCGCTGTCTCCGAAATTAAGCGCAGAGTCTACCCCGCACGACAGCGAATGGTAAGTGAACAAGCTGTGGAAATGCTGTGGAGAAACTGTGTAAATGCAGTGGAGAAAATTCATGCACCACAATGCAGAACGGGCCGCCGAAATTCATCAGCGGCCCGTCTTTTTTGACGTACGGCGCGGCTTAGTGTTCGCCGAGCACGGACACGGTAACCGTGGCCACCACATCGGTGTGCAGCGCGATCTGGACCGGCGTGTCGCCAACGGCCTTAAGCGGACCTTCCGGCAGTCGGATCGCCGACTTCTCGACCTGGAAGCCCTGGGCAGCCAGCGCCTCGGCGATGTCGTGCGCCGACACGGAACCGAACAGACGGCCGTCGACGCCGGTCTTGCGCGTGATTTGCAGCATCAGGCCTTCCAGCTTCTCGACCTGGGCCTGGGCAGTGGCAACCGCTTCGGCCTGTGCGCGTTCCAGTTCGACGCGCTTTTCCTCGAATATCTTGCGGTTGGCTTCGGTCGCACGCTTGGCCTTGCCTTGCGGAATCAGGAAATTGCGGGCATAGCCATCCTTGACCTTGACCACATCACCAAGGCCACCCAGGTTGACCACCTTTTCCATCAGAATAATTTGCATGGTCTCGTCCTCGCTTACTGGTGCAGATCGGTGTAGGGCAGCAGCGCCAGGAAACGCGCGCGCTTGATGGCAGCCGACAGTTGCCGCTGATAGCCGGTCTTGGTGCCGGTGATGCGCGCCGGCATGATCTTGGCGTTTTCGGCAATGAAATCCTTGAGGATTTCGACGTCCTTGTAATCGATCTCTTCGATCTTCTCGGCCGTAAAGCGGCAGAACTTGCGACGCTTGAACAGGCTGCGGCCCTTGTCGTCCTTGCGCTTTACACCGGTCTTGCTCTTAGGCTTGAATGCCATTTTGTGTTCCTTCCACGAATTCGACTGTATTCACATGCAGTATCGGGCTGCGTCGCTTGAGGCTGCGGGCGGCTAAAAAGCCTGCCACCCTGATCCCGTCTCCCGGCTTGGCTGCCAGCAGCACTTGTGCCGGCCGGCCCATTGCTACACAGGCCATCTCGCATTCCACTTTGCGCTCAACGTCGGCTTCGACCTGGGTCGAGACATGCGCGAGGAGAAACTCGAGAACCGGTATCCCGGCGGGGGTGCGGCGCAATGCGCCGCGCTCAAGCAAGCGACCCGACAACTGCGTCAGGTTACTCGGCTTATCCTCAGGCGGCAGCGGCAGCGGGGGCAGCAGCGGGAGCCTCCACCTTGGCATCGCCCTGCGTCAGCGACCGCGACTTCTCTTCCTTCATCATCGGGGAAGGGGTCACCACCGCCTTGCGGGTTTTCATCGTCAGGTGGCGCAACACGGCATCGTTGAACTTGAACGCGTGCTCGAGCTCGGCCAGCGTTTCGCCGTCGCACTCGATATTCATGAGCACGTAGTGGGCCTTGTGCACCTTCTGGATCGGATAGGCCATCTGGCGGCGGCCCCAGTCTTCGAGGCGATGGATGGCGCCGTTGCGGGCGGTGACCAGCGTCTTGTAACGCTCGATCATCGCCGGAACCTGCTCCGACTGGTCCGGGTGGACGATAAATACAACTTCATAATGGCGCATGCAATCTCCTTGTGGTTGGATGTTCAGCCCCCCCGCATGCGTAACGGGTGGAGCAAGGGAAGCCGGCAATTATACGAAGCCAGGCGGCCGGAAGCAAGCTAAATCCGGGGCTTGGCGCGCCTAGCCGCAGTAGCGCAGGTTCGTGAATTCGAGCAGCAGGTTCGCTCCGCCGTAGGCGGCGAAGGCCAGACCAAGGACGGCGCCGGCCGCCAGCAGGCCGAAAACCTGCAGCCAGCGCCACGCCCGCGAGGCCGCGGCCGACGGCTCGGGAGTCTGCGGCAACTGATTGGCGGCATCCATGGCAACATCCTGCGCAAGCTGGCCTCCCGAGTCAAGTACGCTCAAAATACCTCGCCGTCGCGCAGGAAGCGCCACTGACCCAGCGGCAAATCGCCCAGGCGCACGCGACCGATGCGCACCCGTTTCAGGCCGGTAACCCGCAGCCCGACCAGTTCGCACATGCGCCGAATCTGCCGCTTGCGGCCCTCGGTCAGGACAAAGCTGAGTTGTTCGGCATTCGCCCAGGCCACCCGGGCCGGGCGCAGCTGCCTGCCATCCAGTTCCAGACCGTGATTGAGCAGCGCCAGACTGCGCGGGTCCAGCACCCCTTCGACCCGCACCAGGTATTCCTTCTCCACTTTCGAGTCATCGCCAATCAACTGGCGCGCGACGCGACCGTCCTGGGTCAGCACCAGCAGTCCGGTGGAATCGATGTCGAGCCGCCCTGCCGGCGCCAGGCCTTTCAAATGCGAGAGCTGAAAGCGCTGATGATCGCCGGCCATCTGGGTTTTCGGCGAGATCAGGCTCACCGCCGGCTGGTGGCCGTCCTCGGCCTGGGCGGACACATAGCCCATCGGCTTGTGCAGCAGGATCGTCGCCTGCCGCGCCTGGGTAGCGCGCGCTTCGGGCGCCAGGGTAATCACCGCGTCGGCCGCCGCCCGCGTACCCAGTTGCGTCACGCGCTGGCCGTCGACAAACACCAACCCGCGCTCGATGTAGGCGTCGGCCTCGCGCCGCGAGCACAGGCCGCGCTCGGCGAGAAGTTTGGAAACCCGGATACCCTGCGTATCATTCATGGTTGCGCATTCTATCCCGCCCCCATGCTCAGCTATCGCCACGCCTATCACGCCGGCAACCACGCCGATGTCCTCAAGCACCTCGTCCTCATGCTCTGCATCGAGCACATGAACAGCAAGGACAAGCCCTATCTGCTGGTCGATACCCACGCCGGCGCGGGTTTCTACGCGCTCGATGCGGAACACGCAAAACGCACGGGCGAGTATATCGGCGGCATCGGACGCCTGTGGGAGCGCAAGGACCTGCCCGCGCCGCTGGCCGAGTATGTGGCCGTGGTGCGCGCGCTGAACGGCAGCGCCACGCTGCGCCGCTATCCGGGCTCGCCCCGCATTGCCGCAAACCTGATGCGGGACACCGCCCAGGTACGCGACACGCTGCGACTGTGCGAACTGCACTCGACGGACTTTGCGCTGCTGCGTCGCCAGTTCAAGGATGCGGGCCGTCGCGTCAGCGTGGAACAGGCTGACGGCTTCGAAGTGCTCAAGGCGGCACTGCCCCCGCCGTCACGCCGCGGGATGGTGCTGATCGATCCGTCCTACGAAATCAAGAGCGACTACATGAAGGTCGCTGCCGCCGTCAAGGATGCGCTGAAACGCTTCGCCACCGGTACCTACCTGGTCTGGCATCCGATGCTGCCGACCATCGAGGCCAACCAGTTGCCGGACAAGCTGAAGAAGGCCGGCGCCAGCCACTGGCTGCACGCCACGCTCAGCGTGCGCGCACCGGCCACCAGGGGCCGCGGCATGCATGGCAGCGGCATGTTCGTCATCAACCCGCCATGGAAGCTGGCGGCAACGCTGGAAGAATGCCTGCCCTTCCTCGCCACCGCGCTGGCCCTGGACGAAGGCGCGAACTGGACCATCGACCAGTTCGAGCAGGGCGCGAAAAAGGACTGAGCCCCCGGCCCCTCAGCTTTTCAGCTCGGTCCGATCGCGAAAGTGGTCGAGCGCTTCCGGGTTGGCCAGCGCCTCGACGTTCTTCACCGGGTGGCCGTGCACGACGTTGCGCACGGCCAGTTCGACGATCTTGCCGCTCTTGGTGCGCGGGATGTCGGCGACCTGCAGGATTTTCGAGGGCACATGGCGCGGCGTCGTGTTGTCCTTGATCACCTGCTTGATGCGAGTGCTCAAGGCATCGTCGTGCACCAGGCCCTCGCGCAGCTTGACGAAGAGCACCACGCGCACGTCCCCGCCGTTGCCCGGCGGCCAGTCCTGACCTATGACCAGCGACTCGACGACCTCGGTGAGCTTCTCCACCTGCCGATAGATTTCGGCAGTACCGATGCGCACCCCGCCCGGATTCAGCGTGGCGTCGGATCGCCCGTAGATGACGAAGCCGCCGTGGGCCGTGATCTCGGCGAAGTCGCCGTGGCACCAGACAGGCATTGGCAAATTCGGGAAACGCTCGAAGTAGGCGGCGCGGTACCTCGCGCCCTCGGGGTCGTTCCAGAAACCGATCGGCATCACCGGAAACGACCGTGCGCACACCAGCTCACCCTTTTCGCCGCGCACCGGGCGACCCTCGTCGTCGAATACGTCGACCGCCATGCCCAGTCCCGCGCACTGGATCTCGCCGCGATACACGGGCCCATTCGGATTGCCGAGGACAAAGCAGGAAATGATGTCGGTACCGCCGGACACCGAGGCGAGCTGGATGTCCTGCTTGATGTTGGCGTAGACGTAATCGAAGGCTTCGGCGACCAGCGGGCTGCCGGTCGAGAACATCGCACGCAGATTTTCCAGCCGGTGCGTCTGGCGCGGCTTGAGTTCGATCTTGGCGATGGCGTCGATGAACTTGGCCGAGGTGCCGAAATGCGTCATGCCTTCGGCATCGGCATAGTCGAACAGGATGTTGCCGCGGCCGACGAAGGGCGAACCGTCATAGAGCAGCAGCGTCGCACCCGAGGCAAGCCCGGTCACCAGCCAGTTCCACATCATCCAGCCGCAAGTGGTGAAGTAGAACAGGCGGTCATCGACCCGGACGTCGCCCTGCAACTGATGCTCCTTGAGGTGCTGCAGCAGCGCGCCACCGGCGCAATGCACGATGCACTTGGGCACGCCCGTGGTGCCCGATGAATACATGATGTAGAGCGGATGGTCGAAGGGCAGCATCTCGAAGCAGATGTCCTGCTCGCCGGCAAAGGGCGCAAGGAAATCCGCCAGCGACACGCCGTGTTTTACGGCGGCGATGCCATTGCCTGCACCGGCAGCATTTCCCGCATAGGGCACCAGCACAACGCGTTCGAGCGTGGGCATGAGTGCGGCAATCTCGGCCACCTTGCCCAGGCAGTCGATGGCCTTTCCGTTGTACCAGTAAGCGTCGCAGGCGAACAAGACCTTGGGCTCGATCTGGCCGAAGCGGTCGAGCACGCCCTGCACCCCGAAGTCCGGCGAGGCGGAAGAGAAGATGGCGCCGATGGCGGCCGTCGCCAGCATCGCCACCACGGCAGCCGGCACATTGGGCATGTATGCAGCGACGCGGTCGCCCCTGGCCACGCCCATCGCGCGCAGCGCCGCGGCGGTCTGTGCCACGGCGCGGTGGAGTTCGGCATGGCTGGCACGGCCTTTGACCTTGTCCTCGCCCCAGAACACCAGCGCATCCGCGCCATCGCGACGGCGCAACAGGTTCTCGGCGAAATTCAGCCGCGCTTCGGGAAACCATTTGGCGCCGAGCATTCTTTCACGACCGGTGACAACGGTGGTCCCCATTTCGCCGCGCACTGCACCGAACTCCCAGACTGAAGCCCAGAACTCTTCAGGATGGTCTATCGACCACGCATGCAAAGTCGCATAGTCGACGCCGGCAAGACGGCGATGCCAATGCCTCCCGGCCGCCGCCATGAAGGTGGTGAGGCGCGTACCGGCGATGCGCTGTGCCGAGGGTTGCCAGATCGGTGCGGTGCTGTTGCTCATGATGGGTTTCCTGTTCTCGGAAGATCTACAGACAGCTTGCGCGCATGGCCTCGGGCAGCGGAATGGATTTACCGGTCGATGGATTGATCCACACCAGCTTGGCCGCGCCCTCCGAGTAGATGCGATCTTCGCCTACCAGACGCATTTCGTAAAAGGTCGGCACGCTGCTGCGCCCAGGCATCCCGCAAAACATGCGGCAGTCGATGACGCCGGGATAGGTAAAGGGAATCAGGAAAGTACAACTGGCGTTGACGATCACCGGACCTTCGGTCTGCGCCCACGATGTACCGAAACCGAAGCTCTCCAGCCATTCGATGCGGGTCTGTTCCATGTAGCGAAAGTAGACTGTGTTATTGACGTGGCCCATGGCGTCCTGATCGCCCCAGCGGATGGGCATCTGATTGCTGTAGACGAGCTTGCGGTGATGTTCCATGGGCAACATGCGAGAAGGGTCAAAGGTGAATCAAGATTATAATCGTGCGATCAAACCAATTCATTGAGGTCAGCATGCAACGCGAAGCCATGGAATTCGACGTCGTGATCGTGGGCGGCGGCCCGGCCGGGCTTTCCGCTGCGATCCGCCTCAAGCAGATCAATGCGGAAATCAACGTCTGCCTGATCGAAAAGGGTTCCGAAATCGGCGCCCACATTCTCTCCGGCGCAGTCATGGACCCGCGCGCGCTGAGCGAGCTGATCCCGGACTGGCAGACGCAGGGCGCCCCGATGGATACCGCCGTCACCCGCGACCGTTTCGCCTTCCTGACGCAGCACGGCTTCGTCGATCTGCCCACCCTGCTCCTGCCGGGCTGCTTCCAGAACCACGGCAACTATGTCATCAGCCTGGGCCAGTTGTGCCGCTGGCTGGGCGCGCAGGCCGAGGCGCTGGGCGTCGAGATCTACCCCGGCTTCGCCGGTGCAGAAGTGCTTTATGACGACAAGGGCGCCGTGCGCGGAGTCGCCACCGGCGACATGGGCGTGGGCCATGATGGCCAGCCCACGGCCAACCATCAGCCGGGCATGGAACTGCTGGCCAAATACACCCTGTTTGCCGAAGGCTGCCGCGGCCACCTGGGCAAGCAGGTCGAACAGAAGTTCGATCTGCGCGCCGCATCCGATCCGCAAACCTACGCCCTTGGCATCAAGGAACTGTGGGAGATCGACCCCGAACAATTCGAGAAGGGTCTGGTGGTGCACACCTTCGGCTGGCCGATGAAATCCGACACCTACGGCGGCGGTTTCCTCTACCACTTCGGCGAGAACCTCGTCTCGGCAGGTCTGGTGGTCGGCCTCGGTTACAAGAATCCCTTCCTCTCGCCCTTCGAGGAAATGCAGCGCATGAAGACCCATCCGCAGATTGCGCCCCTGTTCAAGGGCGCCAAGCGCCTGGCCTACGGCGCACGCGCCCTGGCCGCCGGAGGCCTGCAGTCCATGCCCAAGCTCGACTTCCCGGGCGGCGCGCTGATCGGTGATGACGCCGGCATGCTGGTCGCGTCGCGCATCAAGGGTAGCCACGCCGCGATCAAGAGCGGCATGCTGGCCGCCGAAGCCGCCGCCGGAGCGCTCGCCACCGGGCGCGCCAACGACGCGTTGACGGAATACCCCGAAGCCTTCCGCGATTCATGGCTTTACGAAGAACTCCACACCGCGCGCAACTTCAAGCCGTGGATGGCCAAAGGGCTGTGGACCGGTTCCGTGATGTTCGGCATCGACCAGGTGCTGTTACGCGGCAAGGCGCCGTGGACCCTGCACAACTCGGCGGATCACCTGAAGCTCAAGCCCGCCGCCGAATGCAAGCCGATCAATTACGACAAACCCGATGGCGTGTTGACCTTCGACCGGCTTTCCTCCGTCTTCCTTTCGAATACCAACCACGAAGAAGATCAGCCCTGCCACCTGCAGCTGAAAAATGCGGATGTGCCGATCAGCACCAATCTCGCAATTTACGATGCCCCCGAGCAGCGCTACTGCCCGGCCGGCGTGTACGAGATCCTGCGTGATGATGATGGCAGCAATCCGCGCCTGCAGATCAATGCCCAGAACTGCGTGCACTGCAAGACCTGCGACATCAAGGATCCGACGCAGAACATCAACTGGGTGGTGCCACAGGGCGGCGAGGGCCCGATTTACACGCAGATGTAGCGCTTTCCCTCTTGCGGGGATTGTCCCGGGCCCGAAGGGACGAATGCAAAGCAAAAACCGGCGGCCGCCGCTCGCGCCGCGCCCTCATTACGGTATCCTTGACCGGCATCGATCGATGCAAGCGGCAGTGGGCTAGAATCCCGTTGCGTCACTTGGCGAAACCCATCTTCGAGCTGCCCTTGCCCGTCGCTTTCCAGCCACGTTTCGAGGCCCTTTCCCGCTGCCCCATTGACCGCCAGTGCACTCTCCTCCTGAACCCCCGCTCGACGAAACGCTAATCGCGCGAAAGGCGCTGATCGAGCGCGCGCGGGTTTTCAACGAACGCCAGGTGGAGGCGGTCCTGACGTCGCCCGTTGGCACGGTCCTTGTGGCATGGATCCTGGGATCCGTGACGGGCTGGAAGCTTGCGCTGGTTTGGCTATGCGTGATCAATCTGGCCGAACTGCTGATCATCTGGATTGGCTTCCGCTTCCGCTCGGCACTCGCTCGTGGCGACGACCCGCTGCCCTGGAACAAGCGGATGGTATTCAGCTCTCTCGTCATCGGCCTGGCATGGGGTTCCTCGGTATGGTGCTTCCCCACGGAAGGGCAGTTCGTCAACTACCTGTTCAACATGGCGATCCTGGTTGCCGTCTCCGGACTCTGCATCGTCTTGATGTCGCCGTTTCGCCTGTCGATGATTCTGTTTTACTCGGGCACCCTGCTATTGCCGATGCTGCATTCGGTCTGGGTACCGAACCAGTTGAGCAGCGAAATCATCGCCGGACTGGCGATCCTTTTCCTGCTGTTCCTGCAGTACGGGCGGGTGGCAGAGCGGCAGTTGATTGACGGCATCGAGCATGCGGTACGCAACGAGAGCCTGGCCGGGGAACTTGGCCGGCATTCAATCGCACTGGAAGCGAGCAAGGCGGAACTGGACCAGGCGCAGTCCGTCGGCAAGGTCGGCAGTTGGGTCTATGACGTTGCCGCTGACGAGGTGCGGATGTCCGCCGAAGCCTGTCGCATCTTCGGCCTGCCCGAAGGCAGCACCGGAAAATACGATACCTACCTGGCACTCGTTCATCACGACGACCGCCAGGCGCTGGATAGTGCGTGGCAGAACGCATTGCGGGGCGCACCGTTTGATTTCGTGCATCGCATTTTTGTGGCCAGGTCGATTCGCTGGGTGCGGCAGAAGGCCGAATTTCAAAGGTCCGCGGACGGCACGCCACAAAGAGCCATAGGCATCACGCAGGACGTGACGGAACTCAAACAGACCGAAGAGGAACTCGTGAGTCATCGAGATCACCTCGAAGAACTCGTGGCCTCGCGCACCACCGAACTGGCGCAGGCCAAGGAAGCCGCCGAGACGGCAAACGTCGCCAAGAGCGCCTTCCTGGCCAACATGAGCCACGAGATCCGCACCCCGATGAACGGCATCCTCGGCATGGCGAGCATCCTGCGCCGTGAAGGCGTGACGCAGCAGCAGGCGGCGCGCCTGGACACCATCGACACCTCGGCCGAGCATCTGCTGGGCGTCATCAACAACGTCCTCGACATCTCCAAGATCGAGGCCGGCAAATTCGTCCTGGAGGAAGCGCCCGTATTCATCGACAGCCTGCTGGGCAATGTCAGCGCGATCCTCACCGAGCGCGCCAGGACCAAGGGCATCCGCCTGGTGATCGAAGGCGATCCTTTACCCGACCATCTGCTGGGCGATCCGACGCGGCTGCAGCAGGCCCTGCTCAACTACGCCACCAATGCCGTCAAGTTTGCCGAACACGGCACGGTGACCCTGCGCACCCTGAAACGTGAGGAAACGGCGGAATCGCTGCGGGTGCGCTTCGAGGTGCAGGATACCGGCATCGGCATTTCGCCCGACGCCCTGCCCCGGCTCTTCAGCGCCTTCGAGCAGGCCGACAATTCAATGACACGAAAATATGGCGGCACCGGCCTCGGCCTCGCCATTACCCGCCGCCTCGCCGAACTGATGGGCGGCGAGGCCGGTGTCGAGAGCACGCCTGGCGTGGGCAGCATCTTCTGGTTCACGGTGCGCCTCAAGAAGCAGAAAGAACAGCAAGCCATCACGCAACCGGTGACAAGCAGCGATGCAGAGAAACTGATTCAGCAGCGTTATCTGGGCAGGCGCATCCTGATCGTCGACGACGATCCGGTCAACCGGGAAGTCGCCAGTATGCTGCTGGAAGACAGCGGCCTGCTGATCGACACGGCCGATGATGGCGAAGAGGCCGTCGCCATGGCCGGCAAGGCAAGTTACGCAGTCATTTTCATGGACATGCAGATGCCCAGGCTCAACGGGCTGGAGGCGACGCAGCAGATTCGATGCATGCCGGGCTACATGGACGCCCCGATCATTGCCATGACGGCGAACGCCTTCGCCGAGGACAGGGCTCGCTGCTACGCGGCAGGAATGAACGACTTCCTGGCCAAGCCCTTTGATCCAGAACTGCTATTCAAGACCTTGTTGCGCTCTTTGAGCGGCGCAATGCCCTGCACGGCCCCGAATCAGAACATCGATTCATCAAGCGACAAGGCACTTGCCCCACCCTGAACCACTTCCTGCGCCAAACCGCCCGCAGCCGCCATGACGTGATCGGCATAGAAGCACGCGGTGGCGATTTTCGCCGGGAAGAAAGGATCGGCGTCACCAGCAGTGATCTTGCCCTGCGCCACAACTGCGGCACGCGCCATCATCCAACCGCCGGAAACGATGCCCATCAGCCGCAGGAAAGGCACGGCACCGGCCGCTACCGCGCGCACATCGCTGCCGTAATTGGCAACGATATAGTCGGTCGCCTGCTGCAGCGCCTCGATGCCGCGGCCCAGCGCTGCGGCGATGGCAGCAAATTCCGGCCCCGCCAGCGGCGCCAACTCGGTCCGTGTCTGCTGCATGGCGCCGATCACGACCTTGATCGTGGCGCCACCTTCGCGGGCAATCTTGCGGCCCATCAGGTCATTGGCCTGAATCCCGGTAGTGCCTTCGTAGATCGTCGTGATGCGGGCATCGCGCATGAACTGAGCCGCGCCGGTTTCCTCGATGAATCCCATGCCGCCATGGACCTGGACGCCAAGATAAGCCAGCTCGTTGCCGGTCTCCGTGCTCCAGCCCTTGACCACCGGAATCATCAGATCGACATAAGCCTGGTTCTGCGCACGCTCGGCGGCATCGGGATGGCGAGCGGCGGCATCGTGGGCGGCGGCCACGGAATAGGCCAGTGCGCGCATGGCTTCCACCTGCGAGCGCATCAGCATCAGCATGCGGCGGATGTCCGGATGGCGGATGATGGCCACGCCGGCCGCCGAGCCCTCGATGGCGCGGCCCTGCACCCGGTCGCGGGCGTAGGCCACGGCGTGCTGATAGGCGCGTTCGCCGATCGCCAGGCCTTCGAGTCCGACTGCGAAGCGCGCCGCGTTCATCATGACGAACATGTACTTGAGGCCCTGGTTCTCCTTGCCCACCATGGTGCCGATGGCGCCGCCGCTGTCGCCCAGCGCCATGACGCAGGTCGGGCTGGCGTGGATGCCGAGTTTGTGCTCGACAGAAACGCAATACGCATCATTGCGCGCGCCCAGCGAACCATCAGCATTGACCATGAACTTGGGCACGACGAACAGCGAAATGCCCTTGACGCCCTCGGGTGCATCCGGCGTGCGGGCGAGCACGAGATGGATGGTGTTCTCCGCCATGTCGTGATCGCCGTAGGTAATGAAAATCTTGTTGCCGAAAATACGGTAGGTGCCGTCACCGTGGGGCACGGCGCGCGAGCGGATGGCCGCGAGATCCGAACCGGCCTGCGGCTCGGTGATGTTCATGGTGCCGGTCCATTTGCCCGAAATCATGTTGGGCAGGTACATCGCCTTTTGCTCGTCGGTGCCGGCCAGTTCCAGTGCTTCGATGGCGCCCAGGGTGAGTAGCGGACACAGCGAGAAGGCCATGTTGGACGACTTCCACATTTCCTGCACGGCCGCCGAGACGACCTTGGGCAGGCCCTGCCCGCCGTGGTCCGGATTGCCCGAAAGCGCATTCCAGCCGTTGTCGACGAACTGAGCGTAAGCCTCCTTGAAGCCCTTGGGCATGGTCACTGCCTTGTCGGCCCAGCGCACGCCTTCGCGGTCACCGCTCCAGTTGAGCGGCGCCAGAATGCCCTCGGTGAACTTGGCCGACTCGCCGAGGATCGCCTCGACCACGTCAGCGGTGGCTTCCTCGCAACCGGGCAGGGCGGCGACCTTGTCGAGGCCTGCCAGTTCGGTCAGAACGAATTGCATATCCTTCAGCGGGGCGGCATAGGTGCTCATCTCGTTACTCCATTATCATTTGTTCAGAAGGTAGCGCCGGTCGTCGAAGCTGCCGACCCAGTGCGGCACATAGACCACCATCAGGGTCAACATGGCGCCATTGAGCCAGGCTTCGGCAAATCCAAGCAGAAAATAATACGGCAGGTAATCGTCGAGCAGCGCTGCTGCCGGGTAGACCGCCGCCACCCCAAGCAGCAGGCTGGCCAGAAGCCCGGTTGCCATGACCGTCACCGCAGCGCCGAAAAAGCCGGTGACAAAAACATAAATGAAAAAGTTTTGCGGCAGCAGTCGCTCCACCGCGCGGCGGATGGCATCGGCCAGCAGCACCGGGAATACTGCCAGCACCAGCGCATTGAGGCCAAAGGCGAGCCAGGCTTCGTGTCCCTGCAATGCTCCGTTGAGCGTCACCCCGGCCAGCACCAGCGACAGGCCGATAATTGCCAGTTGGCGGCCGAACATCAACGCGACCATCGTCGCGCCGAGCAGGTGCAGGTTGAGTCCCGGCTTGACGCCTGCCTTCATGCTCCACACCAGCACCAGCAACACCACGGTTCCGAGCCATACGTTCAGCTGCGCGGAATCCGTCAGGCGCTTCCACGGCGCGGTCCTGAAGCACCACGCCCATATTCCCAGCAAGGGCACGAAGGCCCCGAGCGCCCAGGCTTGCGGAAACAGGGCGTCGGGGAAATTCATGCGCCTTGCGTCTTACAGTGCCGCGGTCAGTTCCGGTACGGCCGTGAACAGATCGGCGACGAGGCCGTAGTCGGCGACCTGGAATATCGGTGCATCCGGATCCTTGTTGATCGCCACGATCACCTTCGAATCCTTCATGCCCGCCAGATGCTGGATCGCACCGGAAATGCCGATCGCAATGTAGAGTTGCGGGGCGACGATCTTGCCGGTCTGCCCAACCTGGTAGTCGTTGGGCACGAAGCCGGCATCGACCGCGGCACGCGACGCGCCCATGGCGGCACCGAGCTTGTCGGCCAGCGGTTCCAGCACCTTGTGGTAGTTCTCGCCGCTGCCCATGCCGCGACCGCCCGAGACGATGATCTTGGCCGCCGCGAGTTCCGGTCGCGCCGACTTGGTCAGCTCGCGGCTGATCAGCTTCGACTGGCCCAGGTCGGCGCCCGCCGCGATGCTCTCGACCACAGCGCTGCCGCCAGTCGCGGCGGCAGCATCGAAGCCCGTGGTGCGCACCGTGATGACCTTGGTCGCATCGGCCGACTTCACCGTGGCCAGCGCATTGCCGGCGTAGATCGGGCGGACGAAGGTGTCGGCATCGACGACGGCGATGATTTCCGAGATCTGCGCCACGTCAAGCAGCGCCGCCACGCGCGGCAAGGTGTTCTTGCCGATGCTGGTGGCCGCCGCGAGGATGTGGCTGTAGCCCCCGGCATTGGCGACGATCAGCGCGGCGAGGTTCTCGCCGGTCTGGTCACCGTAATGGGCGGCGTCGGCAAGCTTGACCTTGGCCACGCCGACAACCTTGGACGCCTGCTCGGCGACTGCGCCGCAGCCGGCACCGGCAACCAGTAGGTGAACCTCGCCACCGATCTTCACGGCGGCGGTGACGGCATTGAGGGTCGCGGCCTTGAGGCTGGCGTTGTCGTGTTCTGCGATGACGAGAATACTCATGATCAGATCACCTTGGCTTCGTTCTTGAGTTTGTCGATCAGTTGCGCGACATCCGCAACCTTGATGCCGGCGCTGCGCTTGGGCGGCTCGGTGACCGTGACGGTGGCCAGGCGCGGCGCCACATCGACGCCGAGGTCGGCCGGCTTGACGACTTCCATCGGCTTCTTCTTCGCCTTCATGATGTTGGGCAGCGTCGCGTAGCGAGGCTCGTTCAGGCGCAGGTCGGTGGTGATGATCGCGGGCAGGCTGACTTCGATGGTTTCGAGGCCGCCATCGACTTCGCGGGTCACGGTCGCCTTGCCGTCGGCAACGACAACCTTGGAAGCGAAGGTGGCTTGCGACCAGCCCAGCAGGGCCGCGAGCATCTGTCCGGTCTGGTTAGCGTCGTCGTCGATCGCCTGCTTGCCAAGGATGATGATCTGCGGCGTTTCCTTCTTCGCCACCGCAGCGAGCAATTTTGCTACAGCCAACGGCTGCAGTTCGACATCGGTTTCGAGCAGGATGGAACGATCGGCCCCGATGGCCATGGCGGTGCGCAGGGTTTCCTGGCAGGCCGTGACGCCGCAGGATACGGCGATGACTTCCGTGGCGACCCCGGCCTCCCTCAGGCGGATGGCTTCTTCCACCGCAATTTCATCGAAGGGGTTCATCGACATCTTCACATTCGCCAGATCGACACCAGTGCCGTCTGCCTTGACGCGAACCTTGACGTTGTAGTCAATCACGCGTTTGACCGGAACGAGGATTTTCAAGCGGCTCTCCTTAAGTGTGGCGGATTCAACGGAAACATTCTAGCGACTAATCAGAACAACGCGCCCATACGGTTACGTATGGTTTGTGAGATACTACCGCAGACCGAATCAAATTTCAATACCCTACCGTATGGAAGCCAAAGCCGCCAAACCAGTTCGTACAGCCCTGGATCGTGACGCATGGATCAAGGGAGCAATTGCCATTCTTGCCGAGCATGGCGCCGAGCGCCTGCGCGTCGAGGTCCTGGCCAAGCGGCTGGGCGTGACAAAAGGCAGCTTCTACTGGCACTTCAAGGATCGCCGTGATCTGCTGGATGCGGTGCTGGAATTCTGGAAGGAAGGCCGCATCCGCGATATCCGCAAGCAGACGCAGGCCGAGCCCGGCGGTGAAGTCGCCGCCCTGCTCCACACCATCGAGGTCTATTCCTCGGCACGCAACCGCAAGGGCATTTCCATCGAGGCGGCGGTACGCGACTGGGCGCGACGCGATGCGCAAGCCGCAGCCGTCGTGGAAGAGGTCGACACCGAACGCCTGGCCTGCGCCTGCCGGTTGTTTCTGGCTCGCGGGCTGGATCCCGAAGAGGCCCAGGCACGCAGCGTCATGCTCTACGCCTACGTCTTCGGTGCCGCCCTGATGCGCTGCGGCAGCTTCGCCGTCGACATGACATCGCTGAAAGCCTGGATCGCCGATCGCATTGCGAGGTAAATGCGACCGACTGGCCGGGTTTGCAACAGCCCGCATTTCAGGCGACTACATCCGCTCGAAAATCCCCGCCGCGCCCATGCCGGTGCCGACGCACATGGTGACCATGCCGTACTTCAGGTTGCGCCGGCGCAGGGCGTGGATCACCGTCGCCGAGCGGATCGCGCCGGTGGCACCGAGCGGGTGGCCGAGCGCGATGGCGCCGCCTAGCGGATTGACCTTGGCCGGATCGAGGCCGAGGTCCTGTATCACCGCCAGCGACTGTGCCGCAAAGGCTTCGTTGAGTTCGATCCAGTCGAGCTGGTCCTGGGTGATGCCGGCCGCCTTGCAGGCCACCGGGATCGCTTCCTTGGGGCCGATGCCCATGATCTCGGGCGGCACGCCGCGCACCGCGAAAGACATGAAGCGCGCCAGCGGCGTCAGGTTGAACTGTTTGAGGATCTTCTCGCTGACCAGGATCAGCGCGCCGGCGCCGTCGGAAGTCTGCGAACTGTTGCCCGCGGTCACTGACCCCTTGGCAGCGAACACGGGCTTGAGCTTGGCCAGCGCGGCCAGCGTCGATTCGGCGCGGGCGCCTTCGTCGCGATTGACGCTGCGCTTCTTCAGCTCGATTTCGCCCGTGGACAGGTTCGGCACGCGCTCGACGATCTCGACTGCGGTCGTCTCGTCATTGAACTCGCCCGCCTGCTGGCCGGCGATGGCCCGCTGGTGCGACTCCAGCGCGAACTGGTCCTGCGCTTCGCGCGTCACCTTCCACTGGTTGGCCACCTTCTCGGCGGTGAGGCCCATGCCGTAGGCCATGCCGACGTTTTCGTCGGCAAACACGTTCATGTTGATCGAGGGATGGAAGCCGCCCATCGGCACCATGGACATCGATTCGGCGCCGCCCGCGATCATCACATCGGCCTGGCCGACGCGGATGCGGTCGGCGGCCATCGCCACGGCGGTTATCCCCGATGCGCAGAAGCGATTGACGGTGACGCCGCCCACGGTATTGGGCAGACCCGCCAGCAGCACGGCGTTGCGCGCCATGTTGAGGCCGGATTCGCCCTCGGGGAAGGAGCAGCCGATGATGGCGTCCTCGATCAGTTTCGGATCGAGGCCCGGCACCTGGGTCATGGCCGAGCGGATCGCGGCGACCAGCAGGTCGTCGGGACGGACGTTGCGGAACATGCCGCGCGGCGCCTTGCCGATCGGAGTGCGGGTGGCGGCAACGATGTAGGCGTCTTGAAGTTGTTTGCTCATTTCGATTCTCCTCAATTACGAACCGGCTTGCCGGTCTGCATCATGCCCATGATTCGCTCCTGGGTCTTGGGATGGTTCAGCAGTTCCATGAAGGCCTTGCGCTCGAGGTCGAGCAGCCATTGCTCGCTGACCAGGCTGCCCTGGTCGACGTCGCCGCCGGACACGATGCTGGCGATCATCTGGCCCAGCTTGAAGTCGTGGGCAGAGATGAAGCCGCCATCGCGCATGTTGACCAGTTGCATCATGATGGTGCCGATGGCATAGCGACCGGCCACAGGAACCAGCTTCTGCAGCGGCGGACGGTAGCCGGCATCGAACATCGCCCGCGCTTCCACCTTGGCCACGTGCAGCAGTTCGTAGGGGTTGAAGACGATGATGTCGTCGGGTTTGAGATAGCCCATCTGCCGTGCTTCCAGCGCCGACTTCGATACCGCGGCCATGGCCGCATTGGTGAAGTAGACCTTGAGGAACTGCAACAGGTCGTTGCCCTTGGCATCGGCCGCTGCGCGCAGCGCGGCTTCCTTGAGGCCGCCGCCGGCCGGGATCAGGCCGACGCCGACTTCGACCAGGCCAATGTAGGACTCGATCGAGGCGACGCGTTTGGCGGTGTGCAGCGCCAGTTCGCAGCCGCCACCGAGTGCCAGCCCGGCCACTGCCGCGACCACCGGCACATTGGCGTACTTCATGGCCTGGAAGCAGGCCTGCAGCCTCGCCACTTCCGGTTCGATGGCCTTGACACCGCCCGACATGAATAGCGGCAGCATGGCCTGCAGGTCGGCACCGGCGGAGAAGGCACCGCCTTCGGCCGCGTCGGCAGCCCAGATCACCAGACCCTTGTAGTTCGCTTCGGCCTCGGCGATGGCCTTCGACAGGCCGGCTATGACGCCGGCACCGATGGCATGCATCTTGGTCTTGATCGAGAAGATCAGCACCTCGTCACCCTGGTGCCAGATGCGCACCGAGTCGTCCTCGAATACCGTGGTCCCCGCGGTATTTCCGGCGGCCGTGCCTTCGCCCAGCACGGGCGCACGGAAGGGCTGGCGGGCATAGACCGCAAGCGTGGAACGCGGCACATTGGCCTTGCGTGCCGGCGACCAGGATCCGTCGGCGGCATGAACTCCCGTGCGCCCGTCGAACACCCAGGCCGGCAGCGGTGCGGCGCACAGCGCCTTGCCGGCCTCGATGTCTTCCTTGACCCAAGTTGCGATCTGCTGCCAGCCGGCAGCCTGCCAGGTCTCGAAGGGACCGAGCTTCTGGCCGAAGCCCCAGCGCATGGCGAAATCGACGTCGCGCGCATTGTCGGCAACGGCTTCCAGATGCACGGCAATGTAGTGGAAGGCGTCGCGGAAAATCGCCCAGAGGAATTGCGCCTGCGGGTTGGTCGACTCGCGCAGCGCCTTCATGCGCTTGGCCGGATCCTTTTCCTTGAGGATGCGCACCACGAGGTCGTCGGCCTTGCCGCCGCCGGTGACGTACTGGCCCGTGGCGAAATCGAGGCGCTGCACTTCGCGGCCGACCTTCTTGTAGAAGCCGGCGCCGGTCTTCTGGCCCAGGGCACCGGCCGCAACGAGCTTGGTCAGGACTTCCGGCGTCTTATAGATGGCGGCAAAGGGATCGTCGGGCAGCGTGTCCTGCATGGTCTTGATCACGTGGCCCATGGTGTCCAGGCCCACCACGTCGGCGGTACGGAAGGTGCCGGACTTGGCGCGACCGAGCTTGGCGCCGGTCAGGTCATCGACCACGTCGCAACTCAGGCCGAACTTCCCGGCCTCGTGGATGGTCGCCATCATGCTGAAGACGCCGACGCGGTTGGCGATGAAATTGGGCGTGTCCTTGGCCCTCACCACGCCCTTGCCCAGCGTAGTGACGAGGAAGCCTTCGAGCTGGTCGAGGATTTCGGGTTTGGTCGTCGCGGTCGGGATCAGCTCGACCAGATGCATGTAGCGCGGCGGATTGAAGAAATGCACGCCGCAGAAGCGGGCTTTCAGGGCAGCATCGAAACCATCGGACAGGGCCGTGATCGACAGGCCCGAGGTGTTCGAGGCGAAAATCGCGTTCGGCGCGATGAAGGGGGCGACCTTCTTGTACAGGTCATGCTTCCAGTCCATGCGCTCGGCGATGGCCTCGATGATCAGGTCGCAGCCCTTGAGCAGTTCGAGGTTGTCGTCGTAGTTGGCGACCTCGATGCAGGACGCGTCGTCCTTGTTGCCCAGCGGCGCCGGGCTGAGTTTCTTGAGCCCTTCGATGGCGCGCAGCACGATGCCGTTCTTCGGGCCCTCCTTGGCCGGCAGATCGAACAGCACCACCGGAACCTTCGCATTGACACAATGGGCAGCGATCTGTGCGCCCATGACGCCGGCGCCGAGCACGGCGACTTTCCTGACGATGAAATTGCTCATTGACTGATTCCCCTAAAGATGTGAAACGTGAAAAGTGAAACGTGACGGGCGTCGTAGTGCGTTTACATTTCACCTTTCACATTTCACGTTTCACGATTAAAACAACTCGGCTTCGAGATCGAGCAGCGGCTTTGCACCGGAACGCGCCTGGCGTATCAGCATGGCCGTCTCCGGCAGCAGGCGGGCAAAGTAGAAACGTGCGGTGGCAAGCTTGGCCTTGTAGAAATTGTCACCAGAATCGAGCCTGGCCAGCGCGATCTTCGCCATGCGGGCGAAGAAGTAACTGTACACCAGATGGCCGACTACCCGCAGGTAGGGGACCGCGGCGGCGCCGACTTCGTCCTGGTTCTGGAAGGCCTTCATGCCGATTTCCATGGTCAGCTTGGTGACCTTGTCGCCGAGATCAGCCAGTGGCGTGACGAACTCGCTCATGGCTTCGTCGGTGCCGTTTTCTTCGACGAAGGCCTGCACCAGCGCGCCGAACTTCTTCAGCTTGGCGCCGTTGTCCATCAGGATCTTGCGCCCCAGCAGGTCGAGCGACTGAATGGTGTTGGTGCCCTCGTAGATCATGTTGATGCGCGCGTCACGCACATACTGCTCGACGCCTGTTCCGGTGATGAAGCCGGACCCGCCATGAACCTGCATCGCTTCGGAAGCGGCGATCCAGCCGTTGTCGGTCATGAAGGCCTTGATGATCGGTGTCAGCAAGGTCACCAGATCGGCAGCGTCCTTGCGCACGGCTTCGTCCGGATGGTTCAGTTCGCGATCGATCTGCAACGCGACGAAGGACGAAAAGGCACGACCTCCTTCCGCGTAGGCCTTGGCCGTAAGCAACATGCGCCGCACATCGGGATGCACGATGATCGGATCGGCCGGCTGATCCGGCGCCTTGATGCCCGACAGACTGCGCATCTGCAGGCGCTCTTTGGCGTAGGCCAGCGCGTTCTGGAATGCCACTTCAGTCAAGCCGAGGCCTTGCATGCCGACGCCAAGGCGCGCCGCATTCATCATGACGAACATGGCGTTCAACCCCTTGTGCGGCTGACCAATCAGCCAGCCGCTGGCGTCGTCAAGATCCATCTGGCATGTTGCATTGCCGTGAATGCCCATCTTTTCCTCAAGCGCGCCGCAGGTGATGCCGTTGCGCGCGCCCAGCGTGCCATCGGCATTGGGGATGAACTTCGGCACGATGAACAGCGAAATGCCCTTGGTGCCGGCAGGCGCATCTGGCAGGCGGGCCAGCACGAGATGCACGATGTTCTCCGCCATGTCGTGCTCGCCGGCAGAAATGAAAATCTTGCTGCCGGTAATCTTGCAGGAACCATCCGCCTGTGGCTGTGCCTTGGAGCGCAACAAGCCGAGGTCGGTGCCGCAATGCGGCTCGGTCAGGCACATGGTGCCGGTCCATTGCCCCGAAACCAGCCTGGGCAGGTAGAGCGCCTTCTGTTCCGGTGTGCCATGCTCGTGCACGCATTCGTAGGCGCCATGCGAGAGGCCGGGATACATGTACCAGGCCTGGTTGGACGAGTTGAGCATCTCCGACAAAGGGTTGTACACGACGATGGGCAAGCCCTGGCCGCCGTACTCGGGGTCGCAGGTCAGCGCCGGCCAGCCGGCCTCGACGAACTGGCGGTAGGCCTCCTTGAAGCCGGTTGGCGTCTTCACCTCATGCGTGGCGGGGTCGAGCGTGCAGCCCTCGACGTCGCCGACCTGATTGAGCGGAAACAGCACCTTGGAGGTGAACTTGGCGCCCTCTTCCAGTATGTGATTGACGGTGTCGGCGTCGATGTCGGCATGTGCCGGCAAGGCCTTGAGTTCGGTGGTCACGTCGAGCAATTCGTGCAGCACGAATTGCATGTCACGCAGCGGGGCGTTGTATTGGCCCATGGAGTCCTCCTGTGTCGTATTGGCTGGCGTCGGCCGCACCGAAGCGAACGACCGTTTCAAACAAACGTTTTAATAATAGCGTAGTTTGTTTGCCGCGTGTAGTCGGGCGGCTCTAATTCGGGAACGTCACGGATTGGCGCGGCCTTCAGCGCAGAAAAGTCTTGCTCACGTCGCGGAACACGTCCGAGTCTGCGCGCCGCAGCCATTCGAAGGCCACCATTTCACGGCTGACGATGCTGGCGCCGGCTTCACGCATGCGGGCCAAAGCCAGGGCCTTGTCGGAATCCCGCCTGGACCCGACGGCTTCCTCAACGACGAAGACCCGCTTGCCGCTTTCGAGCAACTCCATCACCGTCTGCAGCACGCAAACATGCGTCTCCATCCCGCAAACGACGATTTGCGCCTTGCCTGCAGCCCGCTCGAAGCCATGGCAGGCGCCCGCCACGGCCGAGAAGTGCAGCTTGCTCGCAATGCAACCGGGTGGCAGTTCAACCGCCACCGCGGGATGGGTCGGGCCCAGCCCTTGCGGATACTGCTCGCAGGCCAGTACGGGAACCTCCAGCCGGCGTGCGACGCGTATCAACCAGATGACGTGATCCAGCAGGCTCTGCCAACCGGCGACGGCCGGCACCAGTTTGCCCTGTACATCCACCACCAGCAGGGTGGAGTTACGTGCGTCGATCAGCATGATGATGCCTCCCATGCAGCGATAAATTCCTTCCAGTGCGGCAGACCGGTGGCCGCCAGCGTGGTCTTGACCAGTTCCAGTTCACCGTCGTGTTCGCTGGGCGTCAGCAGGCCGCGCATCAACTGGAAGCGCAGGAAGACCAGCCAGGTATTGACCACGTCGGTTTCGCAGTAGTCGCGAATCTCGTCGATGCGCCCTTCCAGCCAGGCGCCCCAGACCGCAGAGCCATCCATGCCGAGCTTGCCCGGCAGGCCCATCAGGCGTGCCAGTTGATCGAGCGGCGCACTGCCGCGCGGCTGGTACATCGCCAGCAGGTCCATCAGGTCCGTATGCCGCATGTGGTAGCGGCTGATGTAGTTGTTCCACTTGAAGTCGCGCGAGTCTCGATAGTCGCCCTCGCCCATGTCCCAGTAGCGCGGTGCGGTAACGCGATGGATCAGGCCGCGATAGTGCAGCACCGGCAGGTCGAAGCCGCCGCCATTCCAGGACACGATTTGCGGCGTGAACTTTTCGACGCCATCGAAAAAGCGCTGGATGATTTCGCCCTCGCCCGACTTCGGCTCGGCCAGCGACCAGACGCGAAAGCCATCGTCGCCGCGCAAGGCACAGGAAATCACCACCACGCGCTGCAAATGCAGCGGCAGGAAATCGCTGCCGTTCTTCGCCCGCTGGCGCTGGAAGGCAAACTCTGCCACCTCTGCATCCGACAGTGTCGCCGGCAGCTCGTGCAGCGTACGCAGGCCGGCGATGTCCGGGATGGTCTCGATGTCGAAGACGAGAACGGGAGTCATGGCTTGGGTTCCGTTGGAGAAACGTGATAAGTCGGCGCGGGCAATGCGGCGATTCTATAATCACGCTCATGTCAGGTGAAGAAAAAGACGAAGACAGCCGCCAGGGCATTCAGTCGATCGAGGTCGGGGTGCCGCTCTTGCGGGTGCTGGCCGATCACGGCGCGCCGATGATGCTGCGCGACCTCGCCCGGGAGGCCGGCATGCCCGCCGCCAAGGCGCACCGCTACCTGGTCAGCTTCGTGCGTACCGGACTGGTCACGCAGGACCCGAACTCGGGCCGCTACGACCTCGGCCATTTTGCGCTGGACCTGGGCCTGGCCAGCCTCGCCCGGCTCGACGCAGTGCGTGTGGCGACCCCGGTGCTCGACGCCCTCGGCGACGAAATCGGGGAAACCGTGGCCTTGGCCGTGTGGGGCAACATGGGCCCGACCATCGTGCGCTGGGTCGACTCGAAGCGGCCGATCACCGTCAATCTGCGCACCGGCGCGGTGATGCCGCTGCTGCATTCCGCAATCGGCCTGTGCTTCGTCGCTTTTTTCGACTCGCCACTGCTGCAGCGCCGAATCGAGGAAGACCTGGAGATCAACGCGCGCGGCGAGGACCCACGGGCGCCGATGACGCGCGACCAGCTCGACGCGCTGACGGCGGAAGCCCGAGAACACGGCATGTCACGCGTAGTTGGAGCGCTGATTCCAGGCATCAACGCCTTCTGCGCCCCGGTGTTCAATCACGACGGCCAGATGGCCCTGGCCATCACCGGCCTCGGCCCCGCCGGCCTCCTCCCGCCCAACTGGAATGGCCCGGCGGCGAAAGCGATTCGCGCCGCAGCACAGACCATCTCGCGCCAGTTGGGCTGGCGCGGCCCTGCGGCGCGCGACGGCAAATGAACGCGATGCGGAAATGCGTGCCGGCTCAAACGACCCATGCATAAAGATCGAACCCGGCACCGGCAATGATCCAATGCGGCCGTTGATGCCGACGGCGTTTCGGCACTTGGGAACTGCGGCTTTCGGGGATTACGAGCTAGCGCATTTGTTAAGGGTTCAGCACTACATAACCCTTTTGTGCGAGATCGATAATGCGCAGATTCGCACCGGTGTTCACCTTGACCCCCGGCAGCAATTGCTTATTGACCCATCCCTCCCGCATCATGGTCATGCCGCATTCCTCAACCTCGACACCTTTGTTAATCAAGTTAGCGATCATTGGTTTGTAGGGATTCCCCCCCTCTGTTTTGCGAGCCTGGTTATACGCCATGTCGTTGAGCAGCATGAACCCGCCATCGCCGTTGAAGACCGCAACAAGATTGGCTTCGGTTCCTACCTGCTTGAACTTGTCTGAAAGGACGCCGATCTGCTGCAGGGCAAAGCTGTTGTCACCATTTGCGGCGACGCGGTCAATGCGGAACACGACGTTAGCTTTCTTTAGCTCCACCGGGACGTCAATGGCCGGCGCCCCCATCTTCATCATGCCAGTCGACATCATCCTCATCGCACCTTGATCCTGCGCCAGGACCTGTGCGGAACTGACGAGTAGAACCGCTGCGGTGGCAGCAAATAGCCTATGTTTCATTGTTGCGTCCTTTCAAAAAAACGTTTTCAATAATTGCAGCGGTGTCGATTTCTTTAGGTCGCACATATCGAAACGTCCTGGCTAATAAGAATGCGCTAATATACTCCTGTGCCATCACCTATGTACCACTGCGTATGCGGGCATGGCGATTTTTGAAGATGGGTCGGGCCAATCCACGTTCACCGCTCGTCGCCATCAGGCGGACTCGGCGATTGCTACGCCAGGATTCAGGAGCCTGGGCTGAGCCAGGTGAAATCAGGAGACCGACTATGCGAATCCTATTTCTGTCTTTCCAGGAAAGGCGTCAGCATATCCATCGGCAGCGGGAAGATGATGGTCGTATTCTTGTCGGCGCCGATCACGGTCAGGGTTTCCAGATAACGCAACTGGATCGCCTGCGGCTCCTGCGCGAGTATCTTCGCCGCCTGGAACAGTTTTTCGGCGGCCTGCAGTTCGCCCTCGGCATGGATCACCTTGGCACGCCGCTCGCGTTCCGCTTCGGCCTGGCGGGCGATCGCGCGGATCATGGATTCGGTCAGGTCGACCTGCTTGATCTCGACGTTGGCGACCTTGATCCCCCACGAGTCGGTCTGCGCATCGAGCGCCTGCTGGATGTCGGTGTTCAGCTTCTCGCGCTCGGCGAGCATGTCGTCGAGCTGGTGCTTGCCCAGCACGGAACGCAGCATGGTCTGCGCCAGCTGGCTGGTAGCGTTGAGGTAATCGACGACCTGGATGATGGCCTTTTGCGGATCGATGACGCGCAAGTAGACGACGGCGCTGACTTTCACCGATACGTTGTCGCGCGAGATCACGTCCTGGGTCGGCACCTCGAGCACCACGGTGCGCAGGTCCACCCGTACCGCCTGCTGAATAATCGGGATGATGATCACCAGCCCCGGACCCTTGACCTGCCAGAAGCGCCCGAGGGTGAACACCACGCCGCGCTCGTACTCGCGGAAGATGCGGATGGCATTGGCGAGGAATACCACCGCCAGAACCACCAGAACAAATCCGCCGCCCATCCAGTTGAAATCGAAGCCAATCATTTTTCATCTCCTTGTGTGGCGAGCTCTACGGCCCCGCTCCGGGTGAGCACCACGACGGCGGGGGCGGCCACCTACCCCTACCTGGCTGTTCCTCGATAGCGGGGGGCTGCGTAAGGGTGAGTGTTGCGGAACGCTTCGAAGAGCTTCCAGCGCACAACCGGAATCCTCGAAACAAGGCTCAGGGGCACAGAGTAGATTTCGCAGCTATCCAGGGCGATCAGCGCGTGCGGGGGCTCTGCACTGGTTTGCCGATCCGCTGATTTATCCGACATATCGGCAAACAGGCTGTCCGCACCCCAGAATTCACCCTTGCCGAGCACCTGCCGGTCTTCGCCCTCGCCCGCGGAAAGCCGTCCCTTGCCGATCAAATGCAGTTGCTCCGGGGCGCCGACAAAGTCCTCCCCGGCTTGCACCCGGGTAATCCTGCAGTTCTTGGCCAGCGAAAACAGGATCGTGCTCGTAACGGCATCGCTGAAGAGATGGGTGCGCCGCAGCCGTTCCTCGACTTTGCGTACCTCGATCAGTTCGATACTCGAGAAGAAGCGCTCGATAAAGTTTCGGTAGAGGTCGGAAGGGAGGCGCAAGGCCTGGACGAAGCCTACGGAACGGTAAGTCTCCTCGCTGGGGCGGTTATAGAGGGCTGCGGACTCGGCCAGCAGCGATCCGCTGAAAAGAAAATGCGAATTGTCCGGATCCTGCGTCAGCATCTCGACCTTGCCGGCAAGCAGGAGGTAAATCTCGAGAGGGATTTTCCCTGCGGGTGCAATGATGGTTTCCGGATTGAACGTGACAATGCGGTTGTTCAGGAGCATGTGCAGTCGCTCCACCGGCACGGTGGGAAAGTAGCTCTTGAGGAACTCGCTGGCGTCACGCAGCAGGAAGTTCTGCTCTCCCGGAATCATCACGTCCAGCGTGCCGAAGGGCGCCCCCGAGCCAATTCGCCGCTCGGCGTCGGTCAGATCCCTCGCCGTATGCGCAAGCAGCAACCTGGTGGAGCCATCGGTCGCGAAGTCAGCGGCACAGCCGTGGATCATGCCGCCGCCAATATCGATTTTCTTGAGGTCTGCGGGTTCCAGATAGACCGCCTTGATGGCCTTTGCGCCCTCAGGACTCAGTCCGGGCGACGCCGTGTCGGAGTTGGTCATGGCGTCGAGCACGCCGAACGAACAGATATCGGCGAGGTGGGTGTAGGTTCGATAGCCGCCTTCCCACAGCACGCGGAAATTGAAAATAGTGGTCTCCACCGGATGCGGCGAAACGGTCGGCCGGACTTCCAGCCCCATGATGTCGTTCCACTTCCCGACTTCCAGATCGCGGATATCGAAGTACCTGGCGAACTCGCTTTCGGGTATCGACAGGAGCGCACAGAATTTCCGGGTCACCGACGCACGCACCAGCGGGGTGGCGAAATACTGCAGCGGCTGATCGCACTGGAGCAGCGTGGTGAGCCCGGCGAAATGATCGTCATGACAATGCGTATGAAAGATCCCCGCCACCTCTTTCTTGCCGATTCCCAGAGCGTCGAGACTGTAGTGGATGTTCGGCCCGGCATCGATCAGGAACACCCTGCCCTGGTGGATGACGACGCTGCCCATCGCCGGGCGGTTATAGTCCCAGCCATCCCCGTCGCCCGTATGAACCACGGCAAAATAATGGCGGTCGATGGCGACATGGCTCAGAGGATACGGGCAGGGGTAGGTTTCGCGCCCGCCGAGGTTGAGGTCTACCTCGACCGCGTCGTCACCGTGGCGAATTTCAAACACGTTGTGCGCGAGACGCCCGATACTGACGCCATCCCCGATGTCGATGGCATCAGTGGTCAGAGGCAGGCACTCGACAAACGCATCGGGCCCGGTAATCCGGCCGAAGGCAAACTTGAGCTTGATGCGCATGAGTTCGTCGGCCTCTGCCGCATCGATCCCTGCCTTCATCATTTCTTCGGCCGAGATCAAGCCGTAGTTGCCGCGATGGATGTAGCGAAGTTGCGCCGCAAGTTGTTCGGGAGTGCCGATCAGCTTTGGCTTCCTGCCGGTATTGCTGGGATGGTTCGGCAGCAGCATGCCCTGCCGATAGAGCATCTGCAGGATGGGAAACTCGGCCAGATTGCACAGGTGTCCGTTCTGGATCATCGAATCCGATAGCAGAATGGCATTGGGACCGTTCTCGAAGGTCACCCCGTTGCGTTCGGTAGTCTGGATTATTCCCCGCCGGAACAGATGCTTGACGCTGTCGGCCGGTGCGCCGCAAAGCAGATACAGCCCGGCCGCCGGAATCTCGACAAAGAAAATTCCGTTGGCGACGACGAGTTTGCGTATCGACATCAGTAGCATCCGTTCAGTTGAGGAGTCGAATTGCTGAAAGCTTGGCGGGCAACCGGGCTGCAGGTGCCTGCAAGCGGCACTGGAACAACTGTAGCATTTTCCGGGGACCTTGCTTCACTGAAATGCTCGATGCCATGTGACTGCCTGCCATTGCAGGCCGACTGGCGGCCGGTCGGTTATTGACTGCGGCTGGCCGGAGTCGGTGATACTCTTGGCGGTGCCCCTTAGTTTCCCGCCCTTCATGCGCCGCCTCCTCCGTCACCTGATTCTCCTCCTCGTCGCCGGCCCGCTCGTTCAGGGTTGCAGCGGCGTGCGCCTCGGCTATGCCAATGCGGACAGCCTTACCCGCTGGTGGGTCGACCAGTACCTCGACCTGTCGCCGGAGCAGGATGCGCTGACTCGCGAGCGCCTCGCCCGCTTTCACGCCTGGCACCGCAGGACCCAACTGCCGGACTACCTTGCATTGCTGCGCCAGGGCCAGAGTTTTGTCACCGGCCAGCCCACGGTCGCCGATGCCCTGACGCTGGGCGACGGCATGATCCGTCGCGGCCGCACGCTGGCCGAGCAGGCGACTCCGGATATCGCCGAGCTCCTGTCGACCTTAGGCCCCGCTCAGATAGAGCGCATGGCCGGACGCCTGGCGGAGAAAAATGCCGAGTACGCCAGGGAGGCGCAACTCGCCGATGGCGAAAACGGGCAGCGCCAGGCGCGCTACAAGCGCCTCTTGGAGCGCGCCGAATACTGGTTCGACGACTTCAGCGACGCGCAGAAGGCGGCCCTGCGACAAATGATCGATGCGCAGAGCGCCGGCAGCCAGTTCTGGTATGAGGAACGACTGCGACGCCAGCGCGACTGGCTGATCCTGGTGCGCCTGGTGCAGCGCGAGCAACCGCCGCGTGAACAGGTGATCCGGTTGCTGCGCGACTACGCAGCACGTTTCGATCTGCCCGGCGATCCCGCGCGACTGGTCCAGGCGCGCGCTCTGCGTCGTGCTTCGGCCGAACTCGCCGTAGCCATCCACGCCATGGCTTCGCCGGCGCAGCGGGCCCATGCCGAGCACAAGCTGGGTGAACTGATGCGCGATTTCACAGAAATGTCGCAGGACCGCTGAAAGGACATTCCCATGCAAACAGAAAGCTTCATTCCAGGCAAGGATGCCTCCCTCGAGTCATCCATCGCCACCATGCAGGGCAAGCTGGAGAATCTCGGCTTCCACGTCGAGGAGCGCTCCTGGCTGAATCCAGTGGATGGGGTCTGGTCGGTGCATGTGCGCGACCGGGACTGTGCGCTGCTTTTCACCAACGGCAAGGGAGGCTCCCGGCTGGCCGCCCTGGCGAGTGCGCTGGGCGAGTTCTTCGAGCGTCTTTCCTGCAACTACTTCTGGACGCATTACTACCTCGGGGATCAGTTTGCCAATCGCAGTTTTGCCCATTACCCGCGCGAGAAATGGTTTCAGCCCGGCGAAAACGGCGAATGGCCGGAGCAACTGCTGACCCCCGAATTGAGGCAGCTCTACAACCCGGACGGCTCGATCGACGCCAGTGCCCTGATCGACCTCAATTCCGGCGACGCCGGGCGCGGCATCTGCGCCCTGCCTTATGTCCGCCAGCGCGACGGCGCCACTGTGTGGTTCCCGGTCAATATCATCGGCAACCTGTATGTCAGCAACGGCATGTCGGCCGGCAATACGGAAATGGAGGCGCGCACCCAGGCCCTGTCGGAAATTTTCGAGCGCCATATCAAGTTCCGCATCATCAGCGAAGGCCTCTGCCTGCCGGATGTGCCGGAGCAGGTCATTGCCCGCTATCCGCGCATCGCGGCCGGCATCCGCGGCCTGCGCGAAGCCGGCTTCGGCATCCTGGTCAAGGATGCTTCGCTCGGTGGCGAGTACCCGGTGATGAACGTCACCCTGCTGCACCCCGAGGACCAGGGCTGCTTCTCCAGCTTCGGCGCCCATCCGCGCTTCGAGATCGCACTCGAGCGCGCCCTCACCGAACTGCTGCAGGGCCGCGGCCTCGATGCGCTGGCCGGCTTTCCCGCGCCCGGCTTCGATCTTGACGAAATCGCCGCCTCGCCCAATATCGAGATCCACTTCGTCGATTCCAGCGGCATCATCAGCTGGAACTTCCTCGGCGATACGCCGGATTTCGAATTCTGCGACTGGAACTTCAGCAACCCGGACGCAAACTCGACCGCCGAGGACTATCAGTGGCTGGTGGATCGGATTCATCGCTGCGGCCATGACATCTACGTCGCAGATTTCACCCACCTCGGCGTCTATGCCTGTCGCATTCTGGTGCCGGGCATGTCGGAAATCTACCCGCTGGACGATCTGGAATGGGAGAACAACAGCGTCGGCAACGCGATCCGCGAGGCCATCCTGCACCTGCCGGAACTCGACGACGAGGAATGCGCCGACCTGCTGGATACGCTGAACGAACTCGACTTGCAGGACCAGCGCCCGGTTGCCGCACTGATCGGACTGGCCGCCGATGAAAGTTCCTTGTGGAGCGACCTGCGCGTGGGCGAGTTGAAAGCCCTGCTGGCCCTGGCCATCGGCGATGAGGAGGCGATTCGCGAAGCTTGCGAATGGGTGCGCCACTTCGAACAGATAGACCCCGACCGACGCCGCGTTTATCGCTGCATCGAGACCCTGCTCGACCTGGGCAGCGCCGAGGGACACCGCAGCGCGCTGGAGCATCTCTACGGCAGCGCCACCGTGGCCAGCGCCGAGGCCATGCTGCAGCAGAAGCAACGCTTCTTCGGCATCGAGACGCCGGGCATGAGTCTCAAGGGCTGCGACCTGCACCAGCGACTGCTGGCGGCCTACTCCAAGCTGCGGCACCCGGAGATCTGAGTCAACAGGCACTCCTGCAGACCGGAATAATTCTGGGCAATTCGCCCTTGCCGCAGGATGGTTGAAAGAGCGTCCACAAAGAGATAATGTTAGTCTGTGCATGGTCAGGCGCAGCACAGCCATGCCATTGCAATATCCTTCGTATTGTGCCAGATTTCAAGACGGTCCGTGTCAAATGACGACATCTTCATGTCCACCTGAAAGTACCACCAGCCAACAGCAGGTAACGGTTGGCAACGCCAGGCTTCTGGATATTGCTCCTGTGTTCAACCTGATACAGGAAGGTAGTGCGCATGGCAGTTTCAACAACCTCTACTTGCTGCCACGCTATCAAGCGGGCTTGGGGATACAGCTGTTCTGCGTATTGCTGCTTGGAAAACTTCGCCTGCCCTCCGGGTCCTGGCGCCGGGCGGATCTGCATGTGATTCACCATGATGGCCGGTTTGTGGGGTTCGCACTGCTACGTCATCTGTCAGCCGGGGGAAAAGACCAGGAAATTTTCATGTGCGCCGTCGACCCCCAATATCGCGGACAAGGATTCGGGAGGCACTTGCTGCAAACGGTGCTGGCAAAAATGGAAGACGAAAGCACCGTCGAAGCCGAGTGTTTGCCCAGGGCCGTTCAAATGAAACGATTGCTGCGCGGTATGGGCTTTGTGCCGACCCGCCCGGTCAAGGCCTCCAATCCCAACAACATTTCCGAGAAGTTTTTGCTTACGTTTGGCAGCAAGGTGGTGGTGCGAAATACATCTGCATTACAAGTGCAGAGTGTTCCCTGATGACACTCTCCTGCGATAGCCGCTAACGGATCCGGGTCGAACAATCAGGAATCGCTGACGCGGCCACGCAGGGATTTCACTTTTCCGCGCAGGATTTTGCTATCGACCCGGCGCTTCTGCGAATTGCGCGTGGGCTTGGTGGCACGACGCGGGCGGGGAATGAAGGCCGCCCCGGCGATCAGGTCGCGCAGTCGCTCCAGAGCGGCGAAGCTGTTGCGCTCAAGGCTGCGGTATTGCTGCGCCTTGATCACCACGACGCCCTCGGCGCTGATGCGCTGGTCCTTGACTTGCAGCAGACGCGCCTTGATCTCGTCGGGCAGGGAAGATGCCCGGATGTCGAAACGCAGATGAACGGCGTTGGAAACCTTGTTGACGTTCTGGCCTCCCGCGCCCTGAGCGCGAATGGCCGTGAGTTCGACCTCGTCTTCGCGCAGCAGGAATCCGGCTTCGGCGGCATCCATGGCCCGGCCTATGGCTTCGGCTTCGCCGGCGCATCCACCTCGAGTGCCCGCCACCCCTCGAGCCCCAGCGCGTGGAGGGTTTCAATGTTGCGCTCGTAAATGTCAGCAGCATCGGGGAAGGCCGCTGTGGCCCTGGCGAGGCTTGCTTCGCGAATCAGGTGCAGTGTCGGATAGGGCGCACGGTTGGTGTAGTTGGCGATGTCGTCGGCATCCGCGTCGGCAAACACGTAATCCGGATGAAAGCTCGCCACCTGGAGGACACCGACGAGACCGTGGGTGCGCAGGACGACTTCAGCCAGATCGAGGAAATCCGTGAAATCGGCAAAATCGGTCAGGACATCGGGCGTGATGAGCAGCGTGGTGTCGACTTCCTCGGCTGCAACTTCGGCAAGGACCTTCAGTTCGCGTTCGAGATCGTCGAGCAGGGCATTGTCATTCTGCGCCGCGCTGACGATGTAACGAATCTGGCCCTTGACGTGCACACCCTTGGCGAAGGGGCAGAGATTCAAGCCGATCACCGCGCGCTCCAGCCACTTGCGGGTGGCGGCAATGATTTCTGCGTGGCGTGCGTCAGGCATGGGAAACCATGCGCGGCAATATCCAGCGGGACACGTCAGCCAGCCTGATACAGGCGCCGGCGCTCTTCAGCCTGCAGCGCCAGCTTGACCTCTTCCAGCACCGCCCCGACATCGGCGATGCGATGGTCAATTTCGATGCGACCCGTGAGTTCCGTGTCAGGACCCAGGCGGCCGGCCTGGTAGAGGCGCCAGATTTCCTTGCCGTATTCGCTGGTGCCCAACTCGGGAGCAAAACGGCCAAAGTAGCTCGCCAGATTGGCCACGTCTCGCTCCAGCATCGGCCCGGCGTTGCTGTTGCCGGCGGCATCGACCGCTTGCGGCAAGTCGATGATGACCGGCCCGTCACTGCCGACCAGAATGTTGTATTCGGAAAGATCGCCGTGAATGATCCCCACGCACAACATGCGGACCACCTGGTTGAGCAAACCGGCATGGAACTCCAGCGCCTGCTCGGCCGACAGATCGATATCGTTGAGGCGCGGCGCCGGATGGCCGTCGGCATCGGTCACCAGGTCCATCAGCAGCACGCCCTCGTGGCAGATGTAGGGTTGCGGTACGCGCACCCCGGCCGCGGCAAGGCGATACAGGGCATCGACCTCGGCGCTTTGCCAGGCCTCTTCCTGCATTTCCCGACCGTAGCGCGAGCCCTTCGCCATGGCCCGCGCCTGCCGGCTGTTCTTGGTCTTGCGGCCTTCCTGGTAGGACGCGCTCTTGCGAAAACTGCGCTGTTTGGCGTCCTTGTAGACCTTCGCGCAGCGAATCTCTTCGCCGCAGCGGACCATATACACGGTGGCCTCCTTGCCGCTCATCAACTGGCGGATGACCTCGTCGACCAGGCCCTCGGCAACCAGCGGCTGGAGTCTTTTGGGAGTTTTCATGGGTACAGCCTCAGCCTGCCTTGTCCTGCAGCAAATGCACTTTCACCTTCTTGCCCTTGAGCGTGCCGGCCGACAGCTTGCGCAGCGCCTCGCGCGCAATGCCGCGCGCGACGGCGACATAGGTGGTGGAGTCCGTGACGTTGATCTTGCCGACCTGCTCCTTGCTGAAGCCGGCCTCCCCGGTCAGCGCGCCGAGCACGTCGCCGGGACGAATTTTTTCCTTGCGGCCGCCGAGAATCAGCAGCGTGACCATCGGCGGCGCCAGCGGTTTGCCGGGGGCTGTCTGCAGTTCGCTCAGGCAATGCCACTCGATCTCATGGCCCAGGGCCTTCTCGATGTTGTCGACGCGCGCCATCTGGTTGCCGCTGACCAGGCTGAAAGCCCATCCGGCCTGATCGACGCGTCCGGTGCGGCCGATGCGATGGACATGGACTTCGGTGTCCGGCGTGACATCGACGTTGATCACCGCTTCCAGCTGGTCGATGTCCAGGCCGCGTGCGGCAACATCGGTGGCCACCAGCACCGAACAGCTGCGGTTGGCAAATTGCACCAGCACCTGGTCGCGCTCGCGCTGCTCCAGTTCGCCATGGAGGGCCAGGGCGACGAAACCTTCGGCACGCAATACTTCCAGCAGGTCGCGGCATTGCTGCCGCGTATTGCAAAATGCCAGGGTGCTGACCGGTCGATAGTGCTTCAGCAGCAGCGCGACGGCTGCCAGACGCTGGTCGGATGTGACCTCGTAGAAGCGCTGGCGTATCTTGGCCGGCTCGTGCTGTTCGAGCAGCGTGATCTGCTGCGGCTGGCGCAGGAAAGCCCGGCTCAGGCTGGCAATGCCTTCGGGATAGGTGGCCGAGAACAGCAGCGTCTGCCGCTCCCTGGGACAAGCCTTCGCCACCGTAACGATATCGTCGAAGAAGCCCATGTCGAGCATGCGGTCGGCTTCGTCCAGAACCAGCGTATCGAGCGCTGCCAGATCGAGGCTGCCGCGCTGCAGGTGATCCATGATGCGACCCGGTGTGCCGACCACGACGTGGGCGCCGTGTTCCAGGCTGGACATCTGCGGCCGCATGGTGCTGCCGCCACACAGGGTCAGCACTTTGATGTTGTCTGCACCGCGGGCCAGGCGGCGAATTTCCTGGGCCACCTGGTCGGCCAGTTCCCGCGTCGGACACAGCACCAGCGCCTGAACCGCGAAACGGCGCGGGTTCAGCTTGGCCAGCAGGCACAGCGCAAAGGCTGCGGTCTTGCCGCTGCCGGTCTTGGCCTGCGCGATCAGGTCATGGCCAGCCAGTGCCGGCGGCAGGCTGGCGGCCTGGATCGGCGTCATCTGCCGGTAACCCAATTGCTGCAGGTTCGCCAGCGTGGCGGGGGCCAGCGGCAACTGGTCGAAGGAAAGGCTGGAAGCGGGGTCGGCGTCTGCGCGCTCGGTGGCAGGCGCGTCTTTGGCAGTGGCAGGCAGGGCAGTATTCATGCGCAATTATATGTCCCTTGGCGCCTGCGCCGGGGACGGTATCCACCCGGATAGAGGATGCGCCGCTAGCTCACGGCAGCAAGGTCGACCGTCCTGGTGAACACGTCTTCCAGCATTTCGCGGGCCTTGCCGAAGTCGAGGACGGCTTCCTCGTAGGCATCCCGCGCCAGCGTGTAGGCTTCCACCAGCTCGGTATTGATGCCCTCGGCATGGAGTCGATGGTAAAGCGCCTGGCATTCCTCGAACAGGCGATCCGCCAGCAGGCGGCGGCGCATGTAGATGCGCGCGCCCTCCTGCGGCCACGGGCTCATCTCGGCATAGGCCGGCACATGCACGCGCTGCAGCGTGGCGAAATCGCCCTGGAGGAGTTGCCACATGCCCGGCCAGTCAGGCGTCGCATCGCCGAGCGGCGTGTAGCCGAAGCGCTTCAGCTCGGCAATCTCGCCGTCGATCAGGTGCTGGGGAGAAGCAAACATGGAATCAGACAGCAACCGGATCTTCGGCTTCGTAACCCATGCGCATGTCGTAGTCGGCTTCGACGCCCGAGGGCATGATCAGGCCGACTTCCTTGAGCCGCGAATCAAGCAGTTCCAGATATTCGGTCTGCAGCTCCTCCGGCTTTTTCACCTTGATGCCATACTCGTAATAGATGTCGAACATCTCCGACTTCTTGTCGCCGGCTGACGGGCGACCGTAAAAGCCCAGGCCCATCTGCATGAACTTGGGAATGCGCTGTTGCATGAATTCGCGCGTTTTCTCGCCGCCGAACTCGATGCAGCGCTTCGACGCCCAGACGCCAAAGGCAAGGTGGCCGTATTCCTCCTTGTGGATGCGCACATTGACGCGCGCCCAGGGCAGGTAGGAGCACTCGCGATACTGCCCGAGGAAAGCCACGGCGGCCGGCGTGACCACGGTCGAGAACAGCGCGACATCCTCCCAACACTCGAAGAACTTGGACCAGTTCTCCTTGCGGAAGCCGTTTATCACGTTCACCCTCTTCGGATCGGGATTGTCCGGATTGTGGGAAAGCTCATAGAGGCGAGCATCGACGTCCACGCCCAGTTCCTGAAGCAGGTTCCACACATAAAAAGCATGGCCCATCTCCTCGAACACTTTCTTGGACAGGCGATAGGCTTCTTCCGGACGCGTGGCGTAGCGATGATTCTCGGCCACGCGCTGGCCACCGGCATATTCCGAATCAGCCTGGAAGCACATCAGGTTGATCAGAGCCTTCTTGTAGTCGTCGGGCAGAACATCGCCCTTGTCGTAAGTCTTGAACGTCCTCATTTCAGATCTCCAGATGGCGCCAGCGCAAACAAATGACGGATGATCCCGCAGATTCGCTCAAAATGATTGCAAGACCCGATCGGGTCATATTATGAGTAATCGCGATACAATAATATTGTTTATTTCGTATAATAGTGTATCATTTAATGACTGTCAAATTATTTTTCATATCTAAACAAATAAGTTGCTAGACATTGTTTTATATTGATTTTATTATCCATTGCAACGCATGCTCGCTTCGCTGGTATAGCGGACCAGCCACGCATTTGGAAAACGTGTTACATATCCACGGTGGCAGTGGTATCATTTGAAGCCTCTATCGAGGGAGCGCGTTCCGAGCATGAAAAGCCGTTTCATCCAGCAGTGGCTGGACGCGTTTCTCGCCGCGCACACCTTGCGTGCCAACTCGCTGATCATCACCATTTATGGCGATGCCATTGCTCCGCACGGCGGCACCGTATGGCTTGGCAGCTTCATCAAGCTGGTCGAGGCGCTGGGGCTGAACCCGCGCATGGTGCGAACCAGCGTGTTCCGTCTCTCCAGGGAAAAATGGCTGGTCTCGGAACAGATCGGGCGCAAGAGCTACTACAGCCTTACCGCCACCGGCCGCCGACGATTCGAACACGCCTACCGGCGCATCTACGATGATCCGCGCCAGCAATGGGACGGCGACTGGCAAGTAGTAATCACCGGCGGCAGCATACTGTCTCCGGCGCAGCGCGATGCCCTGCGCCGGGAACTGATGTGGGAGGGCTTTGGCGTCATCGCGCCGGGCGTGTTGGCACACCCCTACGCCAACCACGAGTCAGTGCTCGACATCCTGCAGGGCACCGGCACTCACGACAAAGTAGTAGTGATACAGGGCCGCACGCTGGGCGCCCTCTCCAGCCGTCCCCTGCAGGAACTGGTGCGGGAATGCTGGAATCTCGATGCCATCGCCGAGGACTACAAACGGTTCAGCGACTGCTTCCGCCCCGTGGCGCGCGCAATCAAGGCCGCCCGCGAACTCGACCCGGAGCAGGCCTTCTGCGTGCGCACCCTGCTGATCCACGAATTCCGTCGCGTTCAGTTGCGCGATCCGCAGTTGCCCAAACAGTTGCTGCCCAACGACTGGCCGGGCGATATCGCCCGCCAGATCTGCAGCGAGTTGTACATGCTGACCCGCCAGCAGGCCGAGCACCACCTGACCAACGTCCTGGAAACCGCCGATGGGCGGCTCCCCGAGGCTGAGCCCTATTTTCAGCTGCGCTTCCGCGACTCGATGGTCGACGCCACCAAGGACGCGACATGAACCCGGCCGAGCTCCACATCGGAATTGTCGGTGCCGGTCCCTCGGGTTGCTATGTGGCCGATGCCCTGGGGCGCAAGCTGCCCGGCGCCCGCATCGACATTTTCGACCGCCTGCCAACCCCTTTCGGCCTGGTGCGCGGCGGCGTCGCGCCCGACCATCAGGGCACCAAGAACATTGCGCGGCAATTCGAACGCACGCTGGGCAAGGACGGCGTGCGCTTTCTTGGCAACATCGCCATCGGTCGCGACCTCTCCTATGAGGAGCTCAAGGCCGCCTACGACGTGCTGATCATCACTATCGGGGCGCTCGAAGATCGCCGCCTCGGCATTCCCGGCGAGACGCTGGACGGCGTGTATGGCTCGGGGCAATTCGTCGGCTGGTACAACGGCATTCCCGATGGTCGCGAACTTGAGCCGAAGCTCGACGGAAAGTCGCTCGCCATCATCGGCAACGGCAATGTGGCACTCGACATTGCCCGACTGCTGGGCAAGACACCCGACGAACTGGCGAGTTCGGATTTGTGCGCGCACGCCCGCACCGCGTTCGAAGCCGCCCGCATCGAAGACATCTGGCTGATCGGTCGCCGCGGTCCGGCGGAGGCGAGCTTCACCACCGCCGAACTCGCCGAATTTGGCGAGCTCTCGCGCGTGGCAATCCAGGTAGACCCGGCCCAATTGCCGCAAATCCTGCCCGAGGGTCTGCCGGAAGAACAGAGAAAACTGGCAGAGAAGAATCTCGAGGTGCTGCGGACCTACGCCGCGCACGAAGAGCAGCACAACCGCCCCGTGCGTATCCACTTCATGTTCCATGCGGCGCCGGTGGCCATTCTGGGCGAAGGCCGCGCGCGCGAACTCGTACTCGAAAAGACCCGCATCGAACACGGCCGGGCGATCCCCGGCGGCGAAACCTTCACCATCCCGGCCGACACCATCATTTCAGCCATCGGCTATCGCAGCACGCCCTTCTCCGGCCTGCCCTTCGACGAGGTGCGCGGCATTGTTGCCAATGACCAGGGTCGCGTCGAAGCCGGCGTCTATACAGTGGGCTGGTGCAAGCGCGGTCCGCAGGGCGTGGTGCCAGCCAACCGGGCCGACTCCCTGGCGGTCGCCGATCTGATCCTGGCCGATCTTGCCATTCATCAAACAGGCGGCAAGCCAGGAGGCGCGCTGATCGACTCCTTGTTCGCCGAACACGGCGTGCGGCCGGTCGACTTCGCCGGCTGGCAGAAAATCAATGCAGCGGAGGTGGCCGCGGGGCAGGGACGCCCGCGCGAGAAGCTGGCTCGCATTGAAGACCTGTTGGCTGCCGCGCGAGGCTGACCGCGCCGGCCGCGTCACCACTGACAAGCTACAGCACCAGTTCCAGCCCCTCGCGGGAGAGAAGAATCTCGGGCGTGCCCGAGCCTCCCGGCGCATTACCCGCCGCCGCAAGCGCGCTTGCAAAGGCGCGCTCCAGATCATCATCCGAGCGCGTCGGTTCGTGGTGAGTACAAACCAGTTTCTTCACCCCGAGCCTGCGCGCCCAGGCGATGTTGCCCTCCAGCGTTCCATGCCCCCAGCCAATCTTGGTCGAGTATTCGGCGGCCGTGTAGGAACTGTCGGCGATCAGCACATCCAGCCCGGTCAGGGCCTTGTCGAGTTGCCCTTGCTGCACCTCGACCATCTGCTGAAACTCTTCGTAGCCCTCATCCTCCGGGGAGTACATATTGGACCAGGGCTCGTGGTCGCCGGTAAAAAATACCGACTTGCCGTTGCAATCAATGCGGTAACCGAAATTGACCACCGGGTGATTGAGCAAGTGGGGCGTGACCGTCGCATCACCCACGCGTACCGGCTCGCCGATGGTCAGTGTCGCGTAGTCGATGTTCGCCCGCATCTCCGCTTCACGCACAGGAAAATAGCTGTACTGCAATTGCACGTCCATGATGTGGTCGATGCCGCGTCCGGCAATTACGTCATAGCCGCCGTGAATGCGCACCGAATTGCCTGGAATATAAAGCGGGGTAAAGAACGGCAAGCCCTGGATGTGATCCCAATGCGTGTGGGTCATGAAAACATTGGCCTGCACCGGCAGTTGCTTCAGCAGCTCCTGCGCCAGCGGAAATATTCCGGTACCGGCATCGAGAATGATGAGTGAGTTGTCGTCGCTGCGCACTTCGATGCAGGTCGTGTTGCCGCCATAGCGGAAGGTGTTGGGGCCCGGCGAAGGAATCGAACCACGCACGCCCCAGAAACGCACTTTCATGAATTCTCGCTCATCTATCTTTGGCAAACTGGGCAAACATCATGGCATCTTCGACAATTCTGTTCAGCGAACCCAGTTTCGCCGCTATCTCCTCAAGGTCGTCGCCGAAGCGCTGCGGAGCCGCCGGCGCCTCCGTTGCGCGCCAGGGATTGCCGCTGTCGCCGATTTCACGGAAGCGTACCAGCTGATCCGCCGCGCGCAGGCAATCCATCATGGCCGACGGTTCGGCCAGGGGATTGTGATGATCGCGGATGCAGTCGATCAAATGCTCGGAAAACGCCCAGCGCTTGGCCAGAAGGGCGCCTACCAGTCCGTGATCGACACCGATCTCGGCTTTTTCGGCCTCGTGCAGGGGCACCGAATGCTCGACTGAATGGATCAGCGCATCGCGAAACTCCGCCGCCAGAAACTGGGCGAACACCACCTTGCCGAAATCGTGCAGCAGACCCGCGATGTAGCAGTCACCGGGATCGACTTCGCCCTTGGCAAACTGGGTCGCCAACTGGCGGGCGGCGCCGGCTACCACCAGGGAATGCAGCAGATAGCGCTGAACATCGAAACCCGCGGCGTTCATGCGCGGCAGCATGCCCACGGCGGCGAAACCTATCGACAGGTTCTTGATGGTATTGATGCCGAGATAGACCACCGACTGGCTGACCGAGGTGATCCTGGAAGGCAGGCTGTAGTATGCCGAATTAATGACCTTCAGAATCTTCATGGTCATCACCGGATCCTTTTCGATCACGGCGACCACGTCCTTGGGCAGGCAATTGATGTTGCGCGTGAGTTCGAGAATCTTTTGCACGCTGCGCGGAAACGCCGGCATGCGCTCGACTGCCGTGCCCAGTTTGCGTTCAAGTTCAGGAGTCAGTGCGCTCAATTCGACGACCTCATCAGAGCCGCCGATTATACTGACCGATTCAGCCTGAAACTGTCGCCGGCAAGGCGGCAACCCTCTCGTGATAGCGCGCCCGGTAGAGAAGGCGACGCCGTTGCGGCGTCTCGGTGAAGCCGGAGCGATCGTGCAGCACGTTGTTGCACACCAGCCCCATGCCCGGCTCCAGGCGTCCGTGCAAGGTCCAGGGCACAGGTGCGGCGAGAATCCGGGTCAATGCCGCGACCGCCGCCTGCGTGGCGGCATCGCTGCGCCATTCGATGCTGATGGTGCGCGCGGTGTAACGCATGTGCAGGAAGCCCTCGCCATCGATCGAGAACACCGGCCCCGGCTGGGCGGCGCGGGCGACGCCATTCTCGTCGCTGCGCGGCGGGATGGTCATGGCATCGGCCTGTGACAAGGCGCGGATGTGGTCGGGATTCTCGTCGCGCAGCAGGATGTAGGCGATCTCGTGGTCGAGCAGCTGGTTGTCACCGCCGGCGGCCGCACTTTGCACGCAATGCAGGATAAGGCCGCGCACCGTTCGCTGCGGCACGTTGTAGTAGCCGTCGGTGTGCCATCTGATCGGCTTGTCTGTGTAGGGAATGAATTCCTTGCGCTCGCCGCGTTCTTCCGCGCCACGCACCGAGATCGGCGAAATTGCGTCGTCGTCGGTCAGCCAGTGGCTGTCGAGGTGCTGCAGGCCAAGCTGGGCGCCCAGCCGACGCGGAATTTCCTTGTCCTCGGCGCCAACCGTGTTGCTGGTGTAGATGGCCATGTTGGCAGTGGCGCAGCGTTCCAGCAGGGCGGCGAGCTCCCTTGCCGTCAGCGCGCGCGGGTCGTCGAGAGGCACCAGAATGTCCTCGATGCGGCGTGGTGCGCTGTCGAGCTTGTGCTCGCGCCATTGGCGATAGCTGGCAAGGTCATTGAGATCGAAGGGGCCGCGCATGACTCTAGTGCTCCACTACACCGTGCTGCGAACGCCGGCTTTTTGCCTCCGGATGAAACAGCCCCGCCAGCGTTTTCTCCAGGGCCTTGATGGCCTCGGGAGATTCGATTTCCATCACCTGGTCGACGGCCCACAGGCGATCCTTCTCCGGCAGGACTTCTTTCATGCAAGCGGCAAAGCAGCGGCGAAAACCGAAGTCGGGACCATCCTCGGTATAGCCGTGATCCGCATATTCCGCACCACGCCGGTTGAACAGATCGAGGAAGTGCCGCTGGCACTTGCCCGGCGCAACGTCGAACAGCAGCATGTCGCGATTGTCCTCGATCGCGGCAGCCATGCGCTGTGCCAGTGCAGTAGTGAACTCGCTGCGCTGCTCCGGCGCCAGTTCCCGGTAGGCAACGCGATCAGCCGCCTGGGCTAGAAACACCATGAATTCGCAGACGAAGTCGAAATAGGCACTGCCCAGATCGATATCGTACTCGGCCTCGCGCATGCGCTTGATCGAGTCGATCGCCAGCTTCCAGCCCAGGATTGCAATGACGCTGGCGAGTTCCGCCATCGAGCGCGGCTTGCCGCCGGCGTGGAAACTGGAGCGGATTCTAATGGCCATCGTTCACCTTATTCGAGCGCAGCGAGCTGACTGGTCACCCCCCGCCCGGGCGGGGGCCGGGGGGTAGGGGCGATTAATTGGCTTTGCCCGAAGGGCAACGCCGAAAGGCAAAGGTGGCTAATAGCCGCCTTTGCCTTTCGGCTGCGGCAGGCCTCCGACTTTGCAGCCTTCCTTGGCGGCACCGCCGTCAGGGAACAATTCGAACAGCAACGCGCTGTCGGCCTCGGGCATGTCGCCTTCTTCCTGCAGGCCTTTGATCAGGTTGCGCATGTTCGGCGTGTGGCCGTCTTCCTTGAACTTGTTGCGCAGGAAGTTGACCACCTTCCAGTGCTGATCGGTCAGGGTGATGCCGCAGGCAGCGGCGATGACGTGCACCGCTTCCTCGCTAAAATCCGGCTCCAGCAGGTAGCCGTAGTCATCGAATTCCTTTTCAACTCCGTTGATGGTGTAGCTCATGGGATTCTCCTCTCTGATTAGTCACCCCTTCCCAAGGGGGCGAAGGTGGGGTTTCTCGACGCACTGCGTTGCGCCACCGTAGCCAGCCGGCAATGCAGTGCCGGCTGTGGAACGGGGCTGGGGGATGGGTCAATCAAAAATCGATTTGAAGCAGGCCGTCAGGCCTTCTTCAAATAGAACTCGTGTACGCCGCGTCCGGACTCATGTGAAAACACCAGCTCGGCCGCGCCCGCCTTGGCCCAGGAGGTAATGTCGTCGGCCGATCCGGGGCAGTCGCTTACCAGTTGCAGCACCTCACCCGCCTTCATGCCATCCAGCAGCTTCTTGGCTTGCACGATGGGGCCGGGGCAGGACACGCCGCGCATGTCCAGCGTCACGTGGGCGATCGGCGTGGCGTTCGCGCCGCCCGCTCGCTGGATCAGGTAAGCAGTCTTGCCATCGGGCTGTTTCTGGCTGCCGAGCACGACATTTCCGGTGACTTTGGCCCAGGAGAACAGATCGTCCGCGGTACCCGGACAATCCGAAATCAGGCGCAGGGTCTGACCCGGTTGCAGGTCGTCGATAAGCTTCTTGGCTCCCAGTAGCGGCGCCGGGCAGGGCAGGCCGCTTACATCGAGCGTTACGGTGGCGACTTCAGACATGAGGCATCTCCTCGTTCAGTTGTGTTGGTCAGGCGCCGACAGCGACGACCGATTTATGGGGAATGAAAATGCCGCATCCGAGCGCGCGATGCTCGCCCAGACCGGCTTCTTGCGCAGCCAGGGAATCGGCGGCACCCAGACCATGCAACATCAGGCTGAAGCCGCGCACCAGACCGTCGGCGGTGCGCAACTCATGCGCCTTGCCGGTAATCAACTGCGGCTTCAGGCCGCGCCCTGCCAGCAGGGAAGCGCAACGCTCGAGAAACTCGATTTCGTCTTCGGCGCCGACGTTGACCAAATGGGAATAGACGACACCACGCGCCGGATACAGCGGGCGCACACTGCTCGCGCCCACCTTCAGGACCACGCCATCCAGATCGAGCTGGACACCAACCAGGGAGTCGGCGCTGGGGCTGCGGTGGATCGGCAGGCGCAAGGCAAGACGGCTGCGGCGCCCGACAAAACGCACGCCATTGCCGCGCGCCAACCCCGACAGCGGCAGGATGCCGGCTTCGGGCTCTTCATCGAACCAGGGCAAGGCACGCCGCACCGCCCGAGACAGGGCGCAGGCATGGTCGTCGTTGAGGGTCGCCTCTTCGAGCGAAAATACCACGTCGACCATTACCCTTGAAGCCTCATCCGGCGAGTAGCTCAAGCCGCATCTCCTTCCGTGTCATTCATGCCCGGCTGCGCCGCAGCCCAGGCGCACAGCACCTTGCCCCAACGCGCCGCGGTGACAGGATCGACGTCAAAAATGGTAAAGCGGCTGGCCTCGCGGATGCGCGTGCGCAGCAAGGGCATGCCGCCGGCCTCGAAGACGAACTGCTGCAGTTCGATCTCCTGATTGCCGATCGGTACGCGAAATTTGTCGAGCGAGGTAACGGAGTCCAATGGGTATCCAATCTCTATGGGGGCGAACTATGGCACCAGCGACTGCCATAGGACCATCACCGGATGGGAGTGCAAGCATATAACCCTTTCGGGTAGGTCCAATTACCTTCCGGGAGTATGGTTTGTGCACCGCACACAACCCTATGATTCCATTATCGAGTTACCCCCCCGACAACGAGGAGACAGACCATGGCCAAGCCCATGCACCCAACACCGAATCTGGATCAACTGGAAAGCGGCCCCTGGCCCAGTTTTGTCACCGGCCTCAAGCGACTGGCCAAGGACAAGGATTACATGGTCGACATTCTCGGCCACCTCGAGCACTCCTACCAGACCCGCAAGGGTTACTGGAAGGGTGGTACGGTCGGCGTCCGCGGCTACGGCGGCGGGGTTATTCCGCGCTTCAGCGAAATCAAGGACGATACCGGCCAACCGGTGTTCAAGGATGCAGCCGAATTCCATACCTTGCGCATCATGCCGCCGCCAGGAATGCATTACAACACATCGACACTGCGCCAGTTCTGCGACATCTGGGAAAAGCACGGCTCCGGCCTGATTGCCTTCCACGGCCAGTCGGGCGACATCATGTTCCAGGGCGCTACCACGGAAAACGTGCAACCCGCCTTTGACGCGCTCAACGACATGGGCTTCGACATGGGTGGCGCCGGTCCGTCGGTGCGCACCTCGATGTCCTGCGTCGGCGCATCGCGCTGCGAGCAGTCCTGCTACGACGAGGCCAAGGCGCACCGCGAAGTGCTCAATACCTTCCTCGACGATATCCACCGCCCGGCCCTGCCCTACAAGTTCAAGTTCAAGTTTTCCGGCTGCCCCAACGACTGCATGAACTCGATCCAGCGTTCGGACCTGGCCGTGATTGGCACCTGGCGTGACAACATCCGCACCGACGAGGCCCTGGCCAAGAAATGGTTCGCCAAGCACGGCATGAACGAGCTGGTCAACGACGTCGTCGCCCGCTGCCCGACCAAGGCGATCCAGATCAAGGAAATCAAGGACGTCAGGAAGACCGACAACATCAGCAGCGTCGCCCTGAACGACAGCCAGGCCCTGGAAATCGACAACAAGGATTGCGTGCGCTGCATGCACTGCATCAACGTCATGACCGGCGCGCTGGCGACCGGCGCGGACAAGGGCGCGACGATCCTGGTCGGCGGCAAGCGCACACTGAAGATCGGTGACCTGATGGGTACCGTGGTGATCCCCTTCATGTCGCTAAAGACGGACGAGGACTACGAGAAGCTGGTCGAACTGGGCCAGAAGATCATCGACTTCTTCGCTGAAAACGCGCTGGAACACGAGCGCACCGGCGAAATGATCGAGCGCATCGGCCTGGTCAATTTCCTGGAAGGCATCGAGGTTGAAATCGACGCCAACATGGTTTCAACGCCGCGCATGAATCCCTATGTCAATACCATTGGCTGGGACGACGAAGTCGCCCGCATCAACGCCAAAAAAGCCGCTGCCTGAGGAGATTGAGCATGAACGCACCTACCCCCGCCGCCCCGCTGCGCAAAGCCAACGAATGCGGCGTGCCGGACAACAAGCCGCACCTGCATCCGACCATGCTGAAGAACTACGGCAACTGGAAATATCATGACCGGCCCCGTCCCGGCGTACTGCACCACGTGTCCCACACCGGCGATCAAATCTGGACGGTACGCGCCGGCACCCAGCGCCAGATGGACGTGTGGACCATCCGCAAGCTGTGCGACATCGCCGACAAGTTTGCCGAAGGCTTTGTTCGTTTCACGATTCGCTCCAACATCGAATTCATGGTTGCCGACCAGTCCAAGGTCGATCCGATGATCGCGGAACTTGAGAAATCCGGCTTCCCCGTCGGCGGCACCGGCAATTCGGTATCGATGGTGTCCCACACCCAGGGCTGGCTGCACTGCGACATCCCCGGCACCGACGCCTCGGGCGTGGTCAAGTCGATGATGGACGAGCTCTACAACGAGTTCAGGACCGAGGAGATGCCCAACCGCGTGCATCTGTCCACCTCCTGCTGCGAAATCAATTGCGGCGGCCAGGCCGACATTGCGGTCATCATCCAGCACACCAAGCCGCCCAAGATCAATCACGACATGGTTGCCAACGTTTGCGAGCGCCCCACCGTGGTCGCCCGCTGCCCGGTAGCCGCGATTCGCCCTGCACTTGTCAACGGCAAGCCCTCGCTCGAAGTCGACGAAAAGAAGTGCATCTGCTGCGGCGCCTGCTACCCCCCGTGCCCGCCGATGCAGATCAACGATCCGGAATATTCCAAGCTGGCGATCTGGGTCGGCGGCAAGAACTCCAACGCGCGCGGCAAGCCCACCTTCATGAAGATGGTTGCCTCCGGCCTGCCCAACAATGCCCCGCGCTGGCCCGAAGTCAATGCCGTAGTCGGCAACATCCTGCGCACTTACAAGGCCGATGCCCGTCCCTGGGAACGCCTCGCCGACTGGATCGACCGCATCGGCTGGCCGCGTTTCTTCGAAAAGACCGGCTTGCCCTTCACCAAGTACCTGATCGACGACTGGCGTGGTTCGCGTGCCAATCTCAACGCCTCGACCCACATCCGCTTCTGAGCGCATTCCAGGAAAATCAGCTCATGCTAATTGCAGTTACCATCAACGAAGGCCCCTACCAGCATCAGGCGAGCGACTCGGCTTACCTGTTCTGCCGGGCAGCGCTGGAGAAGGGCCACGAGATTCGTCGCGTGTTCTTCTATAACGATGGCGTGAACAACGCTTCGTCCCTGACCGAGCCGCCGCTGGATGACCGCAACATAGTCACCCGCTGGTCCAAGCTTGCCGCAGAGCACAAGCTCGACCTCGTGGTCTGTGTTGCCGCCGCCCTGCGGCGCGGCATCCGCGACGAGAATCTGGCCCCGGGGTTCCGCATCTCGGGACTCGGCCAGCTGGTCGAAGCCGGTATCGAGGCCGACCGCCTCGTAACGTTTGGAGACTGACATGAGCGAAGGCACCATCAAGAAATTCATGTTCGTCAATCGCACGGCTCCCTACGGCACCATCTATGCGCTCGAGTCCCTGGAAGTGGTGCTGATCACGGCTGCCTTCGACCAGGACGTCAGCCTGGTCTTCATGGACGACGGCGTGTTCCAGTTGAAGAAGGGACAGCAGACCAAGGGCATCGAGAACAAGAATTTCTCGCCCACTTACCGCGCCCTCGATGGCTACGATGTCGAGAAGCTCTACGTCGAAGAGGAAGCACTGGCCGCCCGCGGACTGACGGAAGAAGACCTGCTGGTCGATGTCACAGTGATGTCGCGCACCGAACTGGGCAAGCTCATGGAAGAGCAGGACGTGGTCCTGACCTTCTAAAGGGAGAAATAGAACATGCTGCACATCGTCAATAAATCGTCGCTGCAACGCACCACGCTCGAGTCCTGCCTGCGCGTCGCGCAAGAAGGCGGCGCCATCCTGCTGATCGAGGATGCGGTCTATGCCGCCACCCGCGGCAATGAGGCGGAAAGCAAATTGCGCGAGGCCCTTTCGCGCTTCAAAGTCTATGCACTCGCGCCGGACCTCGAAGCGCGCGGCATGCACGAGCGCGTCATGGAAGGCGTCACCACCGTGGATTACGGCGGCTTTGTCGACCTCGTCGCAGAACACAAGAACTGCCAATCGTGGCTGTAATGCATTCGCTGTAACCGAAGCACTCATACCCCGTATATCACCCAGGAGACAATCATGGCTACCATCGAAGTAAGCGGCAAATCCTACGAAACAGACGAAGAAGGCTATCTGATCAACCTCGCCGAATGGAACGAGGACGTCGGCACCTATCTGGCGCAAACGGAAAGCGTCGAGATGTCCGATCAGCACTGGGAAGTGATCAATTTCCTGCGCGACTACTACAACGAATTCCAGATCGCCCCGGCCGTGCGCGTCCTGACCAAGGCCATCGGCAAGAAGCTTGGTGCGGAAAAGGGCACCAGCCAGTATCTCTATGAGCTGTTCCCCTACGGTCCCGCCAAGCAGGCGTGCAAAATCGCCGGACTGCCCAAGCCCACCGGCTGCGTCTGATTCCGGTCCGGAATACCTGTTCCTAAGCCGCAATAGCGAGCGACCATGAGTCTCTTCTTTGCCATCCTGTTTTACGCCGCCACACTGATTCTGGTGGGCGGCGTGGCATACAAGATCTACGACTACACGCGCACCCCGGCGCCGCTCAGCATTCCCACCACGCCGGCACCGACCACGGCCGGCGGGGTGGCGTTTCGCATGTTCCGCGAGGTGGTGTTCTTTGAAAGCCTGTTCAAGTCCAACCTGTGGATCTGGGCGCTGGGCTGGCTGTTCCATGTCGGACTCGCGCTGGTGCTGCTGCGCCATCTGCGCTACTTCACCGAGCCGGTCAATTTCATCATTGCCTTCATCCAGCCCTTCGGCATGTATGCCGGCTTCGCCATGGCCGCCGGCCTGGCCGGACTCTGGGCGCGACGCTTCCTGGTCGAACGCATTCGCTACATCTCGACCCCCTCCGATCACCTGATGCTGGCCCTGTTGCTCGGCATCGCCGTCACCGGCCTGCTGATGAAGTTCGTCATGCATACCGACATTGTTGCCGTGAAGACCTTCTTCCTCGGCCTGATGGCATTCGAGATCAATCCGCTGCCGGCACACCCTGGCCTTTACCTGCACCTGCTGATGGTGGCGTTGCTGATGATCATCTTCCCCGTCAGCAAGCTGCTGCATGCCCCCGGCGTATTCTTCTCGCCGACCCGCAACCAGGTCGACAACCCGCGTGAGACGCGCCATCTGGCGCCCTGGGCGGCACCACTGGACGCGAAGAACTGACATGGCTGACGCAACCACACCCGTTGCCGCCGCTGCGGCCAAGCCGACCGTCAAGGTCAAGATCGAAGCCCCTGCCTTCCGCGAGTATCCGACCATCCCCGCCTTGCGCGCGGACGCGATGATCGATCCCGACCCCTATGCCGCCACCGCCGCGCACAACGAGGCCATGGGCTTCCCCGGCACGCTGGTCGATGGCTGGGAGCAGAAGGCCGTGGCCAAGATGGGCGAGTTGCTCGGCAAGTACCGCTCGCTCAAGGTGTACATGGATGCCTGCGTGCATTGCGGCGCCTGCACCGACAAGTGCCACTATTTCATCGGTACCGGCAATCCGAAGAACATGCCGGTAGCACGCCAGGATCTGATGCGCTCGGTGTATCGCCGCTATTACACCCTGCCCGGCAAGTTGTTCCCCAAACTGGTCGGCGCCCGCGACATGACCAGGGACGTGCTCGACGACTGGTTCCGCTACTACAACCAGTGTTCCGAATGCCGCCGCTGTTCCGTGTTCTGCCCCTACGGCATCGACACCGCCGAAGTCACCATGGCGGCCAAGGAAATCATGCACAGCATCGGTGTCGGTCACAAGTACGTGAACGAGATCATCGGCAAGGTGCACAAGATCGGCAACAACCTCGGCCTGCCCGGCCCGGCGCTGGAAAACACGCTGGAAGGGCTCGAAGAGGATGTGCTGGAAGACACCGGCGCTGCGGTCAAGTACCCGCTCGATGTCAAGGGTGCCGAAGTACTGCTGGTCACGCCGTCCGCCGACTTCTTCGCCGAACCGCACGTAGATAGCCTGATCGGCTATGGCAAGGTCTTCCACGCCGCCGGCATTTCCTGGACGCTGTCCAGCAAGGCCTCGGAAGCCGGCAACTTCGGCATGTTCATCGGCAACTACGACCAGATGAAGAAGATCGCCATGCGTGTGCGCGAAGCGGCGCTCGAACTCGGCGTCAAGCGCATCGTGGTCGGCGAATGCGGCCATGCCTGGCGCGTCGCCTATGCCTTCTGGAACACCCTGACCGGCATCGGTGCCGGCGCCAGCGATCCCTTCGCGATCCAGTTGCAGAAGCAGCTCGACCCCAACTACAAGCAGCCCTCGCACATCTGCGAAGTGACCTGGGACCTGATCCAGGCCGGCCGCCTCAAGTTCAACAAGGAAGCCAACGATCACCGCATCGTCACCTTCCACGATTCCTGCAACGTCGCCCGCGGCTCGCGCATGGGCGATTACGCCGGCGGCCAGTTCGATATTCCGCGCAACATCATCAAGGCCGTCGCCAACCATTACGTCGAAATGTCGCCCGACACCACGCACGAAAGAACCTTCTGCTGCGGCGGCGGCGGCGGCCTGCTGACCGACGAACTGCTCGACCTCCGGGTCAAGGGCGCCCTGCCGCGCATGGAAGCCCTTAACCGGATCGCCCAGCACGACGGCGTCAATTTCATGGCCACCATCTGCGCCATCTGCAAGGCCCAATTCACCAAGGTGCTGCCCTACTACGGCTTCAAGATGAGCATGGTCGGCGGCGTGCACCAACTGG
>JAPLQY010000083.1 GCA_026399475.1 Rhodocyclales bacterium | reverse complement strand
GCACTACATGTCTCGCGTATGTCAAGTGACGGGCAAGGCCCCGATGGTAGGGAACAACGTGTCCCACGCCAACAACAAGACCAAGCGTCGCTTTCTGCCTAACCTGCACAGCCGCCGCTTCTGGATCGAAACCGAAAACCGCTGGGTCAGTCTGCGCGTGTCAAACGCCGGCCTGCGTACCATCGACAAGAAGGGCATCGACGTTGTCCTCGCCGAACTGCGTGAGCGCGGCGAGCGCGTCTAATAAGGAGAAAGCATCATGGCCAAGGGCGGACGCGAAAAGATCAAGCTGGAATCCACAGCCGGTACGGGACACTTCTACACGACTACGAAGAACAAGAAGACCACCCCGGGAAAGCTGGAATTCCTGAAATATGACCCCAAGGCGAGAAAGCATGTCGCCTACAAGGAAGTGAAGCTGAAGTAATTCGGCACACTCCCCAAAAAAAACCCGCTCCGTGAAAGCCGAGCGGGTTTTTTGTTGGCCTGAATTGCTCCCGTCAGACGGCATAGCAGCGCAAGCGCCGCGAAAACTCCTCCAACTGACGAATGCCGCTTTGCTCGGCACGGACAACCCAATCCTGCAACTGCTTCACCAACTGCTCGTGCGAGGCAGAGGAACGGGCCCACAGCGCCTCCAGTTCGGCGCGCATCGCATACGCCTTGGCCAAGGCCTCACTTCTGGCAAGAAGGGCTGTCAGGCGCTCTTTCTGCAACGCCGGCAACGCAGCGCCATCTTCACCCAACAGACGCGTCATCATGCGGCCTTCGCGGGCATCGATCCTGAGCTGATCAAATTCTTCGGCCGCTAGTTGACGCAGGGTTTTCAGGTATTTCGCCAGAACGTCATAGCGATGCGTAACGATCGCTTGCAGCATGTCCAGATCGATGGCAGGTCGAATTGCGCAGAGGCGGGGCATCGGTGCCACTTTCTTTACTCGCGCCAGACCCAGCATCTCCATCAGGCGGATATACAACCAGCCTATGTCGAACTCGTACCACTTGTTCGACAGTTTCGCCGAGGTGGCAAACGCGTGATGGTTGTTGTGCAGTTCCTCGCCGCCAATCAGAATGCCCAGCGGAAAAAAGTTGGTCGAGGCATCCGTGCAGGCAAAATTTCTATAGCCCCAAAAATGGCCAATGCCATTCACCACGCCCGCAGCCCAGAAGGGAATCCAGACCATCTGCACGCCCCAGATCAGCACGCCGGGCCAGATACCGAACAAGACGACATCGATCCCCAGCATGAATAAAATACCCAGCTTGTATGGCCGCGCATAGAGTTTCCGCTCCAGCCAGTCATCGGGCGTGCCATGGCCATAGCGCTCCAGGGTGTCAACATTGCGTGACTCTTTTACATAGAGGAACACACCGGTCCACAGCACGCGATTGAGGCCGAACACCTGCGGGCTGTGCGGGTCGGCAGCGGTCTCACACTTGGCGTGGTGCTTGCGATGGATCGCCGCCCACTCCTTGGTGATCATGCCGGTCGTCAGCCACAACCACAAACGAAAAAAATGGCTGGGTACGGGGCCCAGTTCCAGCGCGCGATGCGCCTGATGCCGATGCAGGAAGATCGTGACGCCGGCGATCGTGACATGGGTCAGCGCCAGCGTTACGAGAACATAGCCCCACCAGGGGAGATCAAGAACTCCAGAGTACATGAAGATATCGCCTTTCAAGATCAGGTGGAGCGCGACCGCCGGGTTGACTTGACTCTATGTCAATGCTTGGCCTTGCCGCCGCGTACCGGCAACGCATCGGCAAGGCGAAAATCGATCTTGTTGGCTTCCATATCGACCCGCGTCAACTGCACGTTCACCCGGTCGGAAAGGCGGAAGCGTCGACCGCTGCGCTCGCCGACCATGGCATGCGACTTTTCGTCGAAATGGAAATAGTCCTGACCGAGTTCTGAAACATGCACCAGGCCTTCCACAAACACGCCATCCAACGCGACAAAAATGCCGAAAGGCACCACCGAGGAAATGCTGCCTTCGAAGACTTCGCCGACGCGGTCCTTCATGTAGAAACACTTGAGCCAGGCCTCGACATCGCGCGTCGCATCGTCCGCACGACGCTCGGTCATGGAACAGTGCAGGCCGATTTCCTCCCAGTTACCGGGTTCATATTGTTTTGCCAGCAATGCAGATTTGATGGCACGATGCACCAGCAGATCAGGGTAGCGGCGGATCGGCGAAGTGAAATGCGTATAGCTCTCGTACGCCAGGCCGAAGTGGCCCACATTATCCGGGCTGTAGATCGCCTGCCGCAATGAGCGCAACATCACGGTTTGCAGCAGTTGCCGGTCCGGCCGCTGGCCGATTTTTTCCAGCAGTTTGGCGTAGTCCTGAGCCTTGGGCGTGTCGCCGCCGCCAAGCTGGAAACCGAAGGTGACGAGGAAATCGCGCAGCTTGACCAGACGCTCGGGTGTCGGGCCTTCATGCACCCGATAGAGCGACGGCTGCTCGCGTCCGCGCAGAAACTCCGAAGCGCAGACATTCGCCGCCAGCATGCACTCCTCGATCAGTCGATGCGCATCGTTGCGCTCGTAGGGCTCGATGCGCTCGATCTTGCCGTGGTCATCGAAGATCATTCGCGTTTCAACGGTTTCAAAATCAATCGCGCCGCGCTTGACGCGTTCCTTGGCCAGTTGCCGATAGAGCGTGTCCAGAACCTCAAGGTGCGGCAGCACCGGCGCCAGACGGGCGCGCGTCTCCGCATCGTGGTCATATAGGGCCGCAGCAACATCCGTGTAGGTCAGCCGCGCATGCGAGAACATGACTGCCGGATAGAAGCGGTAGCGACTGATCGCACCCGTGGCGTTGATCGCCATGTCGCACACCATGCACAGGCGTTCCACCTGCGGATTGAGCGAACACAGGCCGTTGGAGAGTTTCTCCGGCAGCATGGGAATAACGCGTCGCGGGAAATACACCGAGTTGCCGCGAGCATAGGCATCAGCGTCCAGTGCGCCGCTCGCCGTCACGTAATGGGAAACATCGGCGATCGCCACAACGAGACGAAAGCCCTTGCCCTGGCGCTCGCAATACACGGCATCGTCGAAATCCCTTGCCGTCTCGCTATCGATCGTCACCAGCGGCAAGCCGGTCAGGTCTTCGCGGCCCTTCCAGTCGGACTTGCGTACGGTGTCAGGCAACTTACGGGTTTCTGCCGACGCAGCGGTCGAAAACTCGTAGGGTAGTTCGTGCTTGCGCAGAGCAATCTCGATTTCCATGCCGGGATCGGCGTAGTTGCCGAGCACTTCGACCAGGCGGCCGATGGGTTGCCCATGTTTACTCGGCTGTTCGATGAGTTCGATCATGACGACCTGCCCGGACTGCGCCTTGAGCGCCTTCTTCGCCCCCTTCTCGGGAGGAGCCAGCAGAATGTCCTGGCTGATGCGCTTGTTTTCAGCGACGACAAAGCGCACGCCGTGCTCCTCCACCACGCGCCCGACGACAAACCGGTTCACGCGCTCGGTCACTTCGACTATCTTGCCTTCCGGGCGTCCCTTGCGGTCCACCCCGATGACCCGGGCGATAACCTTGTCGCCGTGCAGTACCTTGTCCATTTCCTTGGCAGAAAGAAACAGGTCAGCACCGCCTTCTTCGGGAATCAGGAAACCGAATCCATCGGAATGACCGGCAACGCGGCCGCGCACCAGGTCAGCCTTGTCCGGGATCAGCCAGTCGCCACGCCGGTTCTGCATCAGTTGCGCATCGCGCGCCATCGCCCCCAGGCGCCGCTGGAAGGGGTCGAGCTCGAACGACTGGACATCCAGCAGTTCGACCAGGCGCCCAAACGCCAGCGGCGCCCCCTGTGCCGTCAGTGTTTGCAGGATGTATTCGCGGCTCGGCAGCGGATGCTCGTATTGCGCTTTTTCGCGCTCGAACTGGGGATCTGCGCGACGAATTTTTGAAAGCTTCTTGGTGTTATGCGCCTTGTTTGACAATCTGGGTTTTTCCTTTAGAATTCGCGCCTCGTTTCGCGCCTGCCCAGGTGGCGGAATTGGTAGACGCACTAGTTTCAGGTACTAGCGCTGCGAGGCGTGGGGGTTCGAGTCCCTTCCTGGGCACCAAGCATGGTACGCGAAAAAGGAAAAGAGCAAAGGCCGCCAGGATTTTCTAGCGGCCTTTTCTTTTTTTTGCTGCATCCCTTACTCGAATGGATGTCTCAATACGATCGTTTCTTCGCGATCCGGTCCGGTGGAAATCATGTCCACCGGCACATCGCAAAGCTGTTCCATGCGCTTGATGTAGGCGCGGGCTTCCGCCGGCAGTCCGTCAAGCGTCTTGACACCCACGGTACTGCCCTTCCAGCCCGGCAGCGACTCATAGATGGGTTCGCAGCAGGCCAGATCATCCGCACCCACCGGCAGGATGTCTGAAATACTGCCATTGAGGCGGTAGCCGGTGCAGATCTTGAGTTCCTCGACACCGTCGAGGACATCCAGTTTGGTGATGCATAGCCCCGAGATGCCATTGATCTGGATCGCCCGCTTCAATGCGGCGGCATCGAACCAGCCGCAGCGCCGCGCACGCCCCGTGGTAGCGCCGAATTCGTGGCCTTTGGTAGCCATGTGTTTGCCCACCGGATCCTGCTTGTCCAAGGCATCGTACAACTCGGTCGGGAAAGGGCCGCCGCCTACCCGCGTGGTGTAGGCCTTGGTGATGCCCAGGATGTAATGCAGCATGCCGGGTCCAACCCCCGCACCCGCCGCCGCCGCACCGGCGACGCAGTTGGATGAGGTAACGAAGGGATAAGTGCCATGATCGATGTCGAGCAAGGTGCCCTGGGCGCCCTCGAACAGCAGATTGGCCCCCGCCCTGTGTGCATCGTATAGCGCTCGCGGCACATCGGCGATCATTTTGGTCAGGCGCGGCGCAATGGCCATTGCTTCGTCGTAAATCTGCTGAAAATCGACCGGCTGCGCGCCATGAAAATTTTTCAGCACGAAATTGTGATACTCGAGAATCTCGCCCAGCCGTTCGGCAAAACGTTTGGGTTTCGTCAGATCCTGCAGGCGGATGCCGCGACGCGCTACCTTGTCTTCATAGGCGGGGCCGATACCACGCCCGGTAGTACCGATCTTGTTGCTGCCACGCGCGACTTCACGGGCGACGTCCATTGCCTGATGGTAGGGCAGGATCAAGGGACAGGCTTCGGATATCTTCAGCCGTGCCTCGGCATCAATGCCGGCCGCCGTAAGCTCGTCGAGCTCTTTCATCAGCGCCTCGGGCGACAGCACGACGCCATTGCCGATGTAGCACGTAACGCCAGCACGCAGGATGCCGGAGGGCACCAGATGCAGCACCGTCTTCTTGCCGCCGATGACCAGCGTATGGCCGGCGTTGTGTCCGCCCTGGAAACGCACGACTCCCTGCGAGTGATCCGTCAGCCAGTCGACAATCTTGCCCTTGCCCTCGTCGCCCCATTGGGTACCTACTACCACGACATTCTTTGCCATTTCAGTCTTCCTTAAGGGATTCAATAATCCAGTGATTGCCGCTACGCACCAGCATCCGGTCGCAGCCGGCTTCGCGCCAGGTGCCGTCGTGCCCCGGCAGGGCCAGCACCACGCGCTCGCCTTGCGCGCGCAGTCGTATCACCTCGGCGTTGACGGCCCGCGTCCGAGTGGATACCGCCCCTTCGGGACATAAAGCGGAATCCCCGTCACGCAAGGCGAGGGCATCGTCTTCAGGCCAGGGAGCGGCAATCGCACCACGCGCCTCACCGTTCGGCGACAGCCGCGCCAGTTCGCGCAAATCCATGGAAAAGCCGGAGGCCGGTCGCGCCCGACCGTAAGCTCGGCCAAAATCGTCATAGCGACCGCCCAGCGCCACGGCGCCAGGGCTGCCAGAGCAATAGGCGGCAAAGGCAACACCGCTATGATAATGGTATCCGCGCAAGTCGGCCAAATCAAAACTCAAGGGCAAATCCGCGAGAGCATTGGCGAGGCGTCGCAGGTCAGACAGCGCAGCGCCAATCTCGGGCAACGCGGGCAGGACCTGCGCTGCGCGATCCAGTATCCGCCGGTCGCCATAGAGTTCAGGCAATGCCAGCAGCGCCGAACGGACGGGATCGGCAAGACCTGCGACCAGTTCGCGCACCGTCGGCAGGTCTTTTCCTTGCAGAGCGCCAAAAAGTTCCTCTTCAACTTCCGGCGCCAGGCCGGCCTGTTTGGCGAGCGCGCGAAAGATGGCGACGTGACCGAGGTCAAAGCGCGATGCGGCGATGCCGCACAGACCCAGCGCGGCGGCCAACAGGCGAATCACCTCGATGTCGGCCTCCAGCCCCGCATGGCCATAGAGTTCGGCGCCGATCTGCAGCGGCTCGCGTGTCGCGTTGAAGCCGGCCGGGAGGGTGTGCAGCACGCTGCCGCAGTAACACAGCCGTGTGACACCCTTGCGGTTCAGCAGATGAGCGTCAATGCGCGCCACTTGCGGCGTGATGTCGGCGCGCACGCCCATGCTGCGACCGGAGATCTGGTCCACCAGCTTGAACGTGCGCAAGTCAAGATCATGGCCGCTGCCAGTGAGCAGCGACTCAACGTATTCAAGCAGCGGCGGAATGACGAACTCATAACCGTGCCGCGCAAATTCGTCGAGCAGGCTGCGCCGCAGCGTTTCGATGCGCGCCGCATCGCGCGGCAGCACGTCCTCAATCGATTCGGGCAGAAGCCAACGCCGATTTGTCATGACGATCAGCGGAATACTGTCAGCAGGACGACGCCGACCAGCATCGAAGACAGGCCGATGAAGCGGATCTGCCCGTCGGTCAGTTCAGTCACGCGACGGAAGGTTTCGCGCCATACGCGGGGCGCGAGAAAGGGCAGGAGGCCTTCGATCACCAACATCAGGGCGAAAGCCAGCAGCAAGGTATTCACCATGTCAAACTGCTACCTGCCCGCTCACTTGCCCTTGCCGCTGCTCTTCAGGTACTTGAAGAACTCGGAATTGGGTTCGATCACCATGAGGTCGCTCTTGTTCTTGAAGCTGCCGCGATAGGCTTCGAGGCTGCGATAGAAGGCATAGAACTCGGGGTTTTCGCCGAAGGCACGGCCATAGATCGCCGTTCCCTTGGCATCGCCTTCGCCCTTGAGCTTCTGTGCGTCACGATAGGCCTCGGCCAGAATCACCTCGCGCTGGCGGTCGGCGTTGGCCTTGATCTTCTCGGCTTCCGCAGCACCCTCGGCACGCAACTCGTTGGCCACGCGCTTGCGTTCAGTTTCCATGCGGCGATAGACCGACTCGGACACTTCCGGCGGCAGATCGACACGCTTCAGGCGGACGTCGACAATTTCCACGCCGATGGCGCGCATGTCGGCATCGGCTTTCTTCTTCACCGACACCATGATGTCGTCACGTGCTCCCGAAACAACGTCATGCACCGTGCGCCGGCCGAACTCTTCGCGCAGGCCAGAATTCACGGTCTGCGACAACCGCGTCTTGGCCAGCATCTCGTCGCCACCCACCGAGTTGTAGTACTGCTTGACGTCATGGATGCGCCATTTGACGAAGGAATCCACCAGCACCGGCTTCTTCTCGGCGGTAAGAAACCGCTCCGGTTCGGGCGAATCCATGGTCAGAATGCGTTTGTCGAAAATCCGCACGTTCTGGATCAGCGGCCACTTGAACGCAAGGCCCGGTTCGGAGACCACTTCCTTGATTTCCCCGAGCTGGAAGATGATGGCGAACTGACGCTGGTCCACTGTAAAGACAGTCATGGCAAACAGCGCCAGAAGGCCGAAGACGAACGAAGCGACGAAAGACAAATGGCGCTGCATCAGCGTTCTCCCCGCTCGCGTGAACCGAGATTGCCGCGGCTGCGCGCATCACCCGGTGCTGAACGCTCCGTCTGTGGCGGTGCTTCCGGCGTGGCAACCGCCGGCCCAGGCAGGGCGCTGCGCGGAACAGCCGCGACTTCGCTTGCGGCTGGCGCAGCGACGGTGGCAGCCGTGGCCTGCATCAGCTTGTCGAGCGGCAGATAGAGCAGGTTGCCCGGCCCCTTGGCATCCAGCAGCACTTTGCTGGTGTTGGCGTAGATCTGTTGCACGGTTTCGAGATACATGCGGCTGCGGGTGACTTCCGGCGCCTTGCTGTACTCGGTGAGAACCTGTTTGAAGCGCGAAGCATCACCCTCGGCGGTAACGATGATGCGCTGACGATAGCCGGTAGCCTCCTCCATCAGACGCGAGGCGGCGCCACGCGCCCGCGGGATCACGTCATTGGCGTAGGCCTGGCCTTCGTTCTTCTGTCGCTCACGGTCCTGCCCCGCCTTGACCGCATCGTCAAAGGCGGCCTGCACCTGTTCCGGCGGTTGAGTGCCCTGCATATTTACCGAGCGGATCAGAATGCCAGTCTCGTAGCGATCGAGAATGTCCTGAATCAGCTTTTGCGTATTTGCGGCGATCTGGTCGCGTCCCTCGTAGAGCACGAAGTCCATCTTGTTCTTGCCGACCACCTCGCGAATCGCGGTTTCCGCCGCCTGCATGACCGTATCGTCCGGATGACGGTTGTTGAACAGGTAGGCCTTGGGATCCTTTAGCAAATACTGCACGGCGAACTGGACGCTGACGATGTTCTCGTCGTCAGTCAGCATCAGGGCCTCTTTCAGTACCTTGTTCTTGTCAGAACCGCGATAGCCAACTTCGACCGTACGCACGCCAGTGACATTGACGATTTCATGGGCCTGTATCGGCCACGGCAAACGCCAGCGCAAACCGGGCTCAGTGGTTTCCTTGAAACGACCGAATTGAAGCACCACTCCGCGCTGGGAGGCATCGACTATGTAGAAACTGCTGCCCAGCCAGATCACGGCTACCAGCATCAGGATGATGCCGATGCCACCACCAAACTGCTTTGGGCTGATGGATGGCATGCGGTTGCCCGTACCACCACCGTCGCCTCCATCACCGCCGCCTCCGTTCTTGTTTCCGAACAACCCGGACAAGCGACGATTGAAATCGCGCCAGAGTTCTTCGAGGTCGGGAGGGCCTTGATTGCCGCCACCGCGCTTGCCACCACCGGGCTGGTTACCCCAGCCGTGGTCGTTGAGAGACATGAGAATTCCGGCGATCACGTTTGTATGGTACGGGTAGTAGGAAAAGGAGAAAGCTGTCAGGGAAATATCAGGCTCAGGCAGCGGAAAGTTCGGCATGCCGACTCGCCACGTCCGCGAGAGCTTCGCGCAGCAACGACACCCCGGCCCCGGTTCGGGCGCTCAAGCGAACGCCTGAAATATTACCACAGTCATCGCGCTCGATTCCGGGACTTGCCGCAGTCAAGTCCACCTTGTTCCACACCAGGATCTGCGGCACTTCGAGAGCCCCGATCTCCTTCAGGACCGAGCCTACCGCATGCATCTGCTGGTCACGGTCGGGACTGGCCGAATCAACGACATGCAACAGCAAATCGGCTTGCGCAGTCTCTTCCAGAGTGGCCTGAAAAGCCGCCACCAGGGCATGCGGCAGATCACGAATGAAACCGACGGTATCGGAAAGAACAATCGGCCCGGCGCCATCGATAAACAGCCGGCGCGAGGTCGTATCCAGCGTAGCGAACAACTGGTCGGCCGCATAAGCCCCGGCTTTGGTCAGGGTATTGAACAACGTGCTCTTCCCCGCATTGGTATAGCCCACCAGCGAAATCGCCAGCACTTCGCCGCGGGTGCGTGCGCGCCTGCGCACTTTGCGCTGGCGTTCCATCTGCTTCAGACGGTCCTTGAGCAGGGCGACGCGTTTGCCCAGCAAGCGGCGATCGGTTTCGAGCTGCTTTTCACCAGGGCCGCGCAAGCCGATGCCGCCCTTCTGCCGTTCAAGGTGAGTCCAGCCGCGCACGAGGCGCGTGGCCAGATGCTGGAGTTGGGCAAGCTCGACCTGCAACTTGCCTTCATGACTTTTTGCACGCAAGGCGAAGATATCGAGAATCAAACTGCTGCGGTCGACAACCCGACATTCGAGGGCGCGTTCAAGGTTGCGCTGCTGACCCGGAGACAATTCATGGTTGAACACCACGACATCCGCTTCGTGCAATCGCACTGCATCGCCGATCTCTGTAACCTTGCCCTTGCCGGCAAACAAAGCCGGGTCCGGCCTTGATCGCTTGCCGGAAACTACTGCCAGCGGGCGCGCACGGGCGCTACCTACCAGCAGATTGAACTCGGAAAGACGCTCTGCGAAGTCGCCTTCGCCGAAATCAAGCTGCACCAGCACTGCATTTTCACCGCTGGCAGGACGCTCGAACATCAGGGCGATGCCTTCATGGCAATCGCCGACCGAAACGCCAGGCGATCAATCAGCTTCGGTTTCCTGCGCAAAATTGACAGGGCGCGCAGGAACCACCGTCGAAATGGCGTGCTTGTATACCATCTGGGTCACCGTGTTCTTGAGCAGAACAACATACTGGTCGAAGGATTCGATCTGCCCCTGCAACTTGATGCCGTTGACCAGGTAGATGGAAACCGGAACGTGCTCGCGACGCAGAGTATTCAGAAACGGGTCTTGTAGCATTTGCCCTTTATTGCTCATTTTGATGATCCTCTTCGGACTGTTGGTTTTTTGAGTGAATTACTGTAATCGATTTTACTTCGCCGTGCCACCAGTGCCGACTTTCACTTTTCGCGCCGGGACTTTGCTGGCCGACTTACATTGGCAAAGGGATTTTCGGTTGTCTTGTACTGAATACGCAGGGGCGTCCCTTGCAGTTTGAAAGCCTCAAGAAAGTAGCGCGCCAGATAGCGCGTATACGATGCCGGAATGTGTTCCAGCGCGTTGCCATGGATAACGATGATCGGCGGGTTGCTGCCACCTTGATGGGCGTAGCGCAGCTTTGGACGGAAGGCTCCGTGACGTGGTGGCGTCTGTTTTTCCACGGCAGCAATCAGAACGCGAGTGAGTTTCGGGGTGGACATCTTGGCCATTGCCGCGGCATAAGCCTTATCCACCGAGGTCAGGATCCCGGCAATCCCCTGCCCTTTCAGCGCCGAAGCGTAATGGACGCGGGCAAAGCCCAGAAAATTCAGCTTGCGCGCGATGTCCAGCTTGATCTGCTCGCGGCGATACTCATCCACCGCGTCCCACTTGTTCACGGCGACCACCAGCGCCCGCCCGGCGTCGATGATAAAGCCGGCGATGTGCGCGTCCTGATCGGAGATCTCCTGGGTGGCATCGACCATCAGGATTACCACATTGGCTTCCTCAACGGCCTGCAGAGTCTTGATCACCGAAAACTTTTCGATGGTCTCGAACACTCGCCCCTTGCGCCGCAGACCCGCCGTGTCGATCAGGGTGTAGGCGCGGCCATTGCGTTCGAACGGCACCTCGATGGCATCACGCGTGGTGCCGGGCATGTCGAAGGCAATCACGCGCTCTTCGCCAAGGAGGGTGTTGATCAGCGTGCTCTTGCCCACATTGGGGCGACCGGCGATGGCTACCCTGGGGCCGGCCGCGGCATCCTCCGCTTCGCTCTCATCGGGAAATGAGGCCAGCGCAAGGTCGACCAGTTCGCGCACACCCTCGCCGTGAGCAGAAGAAATCACGCAGGGATCGCCACAGCCGAGTTCATAAAACTCGGCTGCGACCACCGCCCGATCCATGCCTTCGCCCTTGTTCGCGGCGAGCAGGAGCGGTCGGCCGCTTCTGCGCAACAGATCGGCAATCACCTTGTCCTGCGACGTAAGACCGGTACGCACGTCGACCACGAAAACCAGCACATCGGCTTCGGCAATCGCAGCTTCGGCCTGGCGCGCCATTTCGTGCACGATGCCTTCCTTGGCCTGCGGCTCGAAACCGCCGGTATCGACGACAAGGTAGGGCTTGTTGCCCAAACGGCCGTGCCCGTAATGACGATCGCGGGTCAAACCCGGCTGGTCGGCCACAAGCGCATCACGCGAGCGCGTGAGACGGTTGAACAGGGTCGACTTGCCGACGTTCGGCCGGCCAACGATCACCAGGGTAGGCTTCACGCTAACCCTTTGCCCACGGTTTCATGTGCGTGTGCGCCGGACAAGAGACTAACGAGCCTCAAGCGCATACAGCCCGCCATTCGCGGTCTGCATCAACAGACCAGTGCCGTAGCGCACCGGCTCGGCTCTCACGGCGCTGCCGTCGGTAGTGGCGCGCGCGGCAAAAGCGCCGTCCTCGCGCTGCAGCAGGTGTACTATCCCCTGATAATCCGCCACGATAACCCCATTGCCTAGCGCCAGCGGACGCGAAAGGCTGCGATTGGACAGCTTGTCCTGCTTCCAGACACTGGCCCCGGTGCTGCGATCCAGCGCATGCACCGCGCCCTTGTCGTCGGCAACATAAACGTAGCGGCCGTCAATATCGAGACCTGCGCTGGACGACAGGTCGCGCGACCAAATGGTATTGCCGCTGTTGCTGTCAAAACAGGCAACGCGCCCCTGAAAGGCCGCCGCGCAAACCGTGCTGCCGCTTACCACCGGTGAACTGGTCACATCGGCGACACGCTCCAATTCGGTCGCTCCCTTGGGCAAGGCAACTGTCACTTCCCACACGGCCGCGCCGTTATTGTTGGCGATGGCAACCAGCTTGCCTCCGGGGAATCCCGCCAGCGTCAGGCGTCCCGCCAGCACCACGCCGACATTCGAGCGCAGCGAAAGAGCCGGCGTACTGCGCTGGTAAACCCAGCGCCGCTTGCCGTCCGCCGCGTCAAAACCGAAGATGCGCGAATCACCGGAACGAACAATTGCCAGCCCATCGGCCACGACCGGCGCTGCCAGCACTTCGGAACTCACGCGCGCCTTCCACACCTCGCGACCTGTCGCTGCGTCGAAGGCCAGCACTTCGCCCTTGGGCGTGCCAACGACAACCAGTTTTCCGTCGCAGCCAACGCCACCCGAAACCAATTGGCCGGCGGCAATCCGCCAAACCTGACGCCCGCCATCGAAGCGGGCCACGGCACCATCGCGCGCCGCTGCATACACGCTATCACCGACCACAGCAGGCGACAACGTGAACTCGCCGGCACTGCCAAGGTTCGCCTGCCACAGGCTCTTCAATTCAGCTGTCGGCTGGATCGCGGCGAGTTCTGCCGGCTTGACTTTGGGTGCACTTGAACCGAAGGGATTGAGTTTCTCGACTGTCGAGCAAGCACCCAGCAATAGCACGGAAAACACAGCCGCCAGAGACAGCGGGGTGGCCTTCACTTGGCCGCCCCGAGTGAATCGCGTTTGGCCTGGACCAATTCGCTGTAGCCACCGCGCTGCCTGGTCTCATCACCCTTGGCCTGAGCATCGAATTTGGCAAGCGCGGCGTCATAGGCATTTCGTGCCTCGGCGGTCTTGCCCTGAGCGGCGAAAATGTCGCCCCGCAGTTCCGCAAAGCGCGGCGCAAACGGCGCGGCAGGTTCCGCGGCAAGCTGCTTCATGGCTTCATCGTAGGCTTTTTCGTCAAGCATCACGGCCGCCAGTCGAAGCCGGGCCAATTCACGCAGCCCCGGGTCCTTGGCGTTCTCTGCAGCCCAGGCAAGCTGCACTCGGGCATTCTTTGCATCGCCGGCATCAACCTGCGTGCGCGCCGCCAGCAGCGCTCCCATGCCGGAATAAGCCGTGAAAGAGTATTTGTCGATCAATTCGCCGGCCAGTTCGCGCGCGCGCTTGGCGTCTTTCTGTGCAGCTGCCGTTTGCAGGCTGGAGAATATTGCCGACGCCTGCGCCGCCTGCTGGCGCTGCCACCAGTTCCAGCCCTGCCATGCGACCACCGCCAGCGCCACGGCGACCAGAATGCCAGTCACCAGATTGCCGTACATCTTCCACCAGGTCTTCAGCTCGTCGAGCTGTTCCTGTTCTTCCAGATCATAGGTTGCCATTGTCGTCTTCCATGGGGAAAAGAATATCGCCGAGATGATCGGCCAGTTCATCGAAACTCACGCGAACCTGCGCTGCCGGCTGGTCGAAGCTCGAGCGCAAGGGCTTCACGCTCACCGAATTTGCCGCCGTCTCGTCATCGCCGACTATTAATGCAATCTGCGCACCGGACGCATCGGCTTTTTTCATTTGCGACTTGAAGCTGCCACCGCCGCAATGCAGGTGGATCGCGAATCCGGCGCTGCGCAAGGCTTCGGCGACACGAAAGGCAAAGCGCCCCGCTGCCTCGCCCTGATGCACGAGATAAGCATCGGGCGCCAGGGTTTCGTGGCGATGACCCTGATCCTGCCACAGCGCCAGCAGGCGCTCGATGCCCATGGCGAAACCGCAGGCCGGCGCGGGCTTGCCGCCGAGTTGTTCTACCAGTCCGTCATAGCGGCCACCGGCGCAGACGGTGCCCTGCGCGCCAAGTTGATCGGTCACCCATTCGAACACGGTCAGGTTGTAGTAGTCCAGCCCGCGCACCAGACGCGGATTGATGCGATACGGAATCGCCGCATCCTTGAGCAGTTGCTGCACGCCCTCAAAATGCTTGAGGGATTCCTCGCCAAGATAATCGATCAGCTTCGGCGCCGCCTCGACCAGCGTCTGCATCGCAGGATTCTTGGTGTCCAGAATGCGCAAGGGATTGCTGTGCAGGCGACGCTGGGCCTCGGCATCGAGCTGGTCATGGTGCTGCTGGAAGTAGCTCAGCAGATCGGCGCGATGACGCGCGCGCTCCTCGCTCTGTCCGAGCGAATTGATTTCGAGGCGTATGCCCTCGAGCCCCAGGTCATCCCAGAAGCGGGCGCACATCGCGATCTGTTCGGCATCGATATCGGGTCCAGGGAACCCCATCGCCTCGACACCCACCTGGTGAAACTGGCGGTAGCGTCCCTTCTGCGGCCGCTCGTGGCGAAACATCGGCCCCATGTACCACAAGCGTTTGGGACCGTCGTAAAGCAGATTGTGCTGCAGTACGGCGCGCACGCAGGAAGCCGTGCCTTCCGGACGTAGCGTGAGGCTTTCGCCATTCAATGCATCCTCGAAGGAATACATCTCCTTCTCGACAATGTCGGTCACTTCGCCGATTGCGCGCGCAAACAGCGGCGTCGGCTCCACCATGGGCATGCGGATCGGACGGTAGCCGTAGGCGCGCAACCAGTCGCGCACGGCTTCCTCGAACTGCTCCCAGAGTTCGGCGTCGACCGGCAGGATGTCATTCATGCCGCGGATGGCTTGCAGTGTCTGGCTCATGTTTTGTCTATTCCGACAGGCACGGTGCTTCAGTGCCAGCCGCGATCAATGACTCGCTCTTTCCGGATATTTTCTGGACACATAGTCGTCAACAATCTGACGGAATTCCGCGGCAATGCTGTCGCCGCGTAGCGTAATCACGCGCTCTCCATCGACATACACCGGCGCCACCGGCGCTTCACCGGTGCCGGGCAGCGAGATGCCGATGCTGGCATGCTTGCTCTCGCCGGGACCGTTCACCACGCAGCCCATCACGGCCAACGTCATGTTCTCGACGCCGACTCTGGCGAGGCGCCATTCCGGCATGCGTTCGCGCACGTAATTCTGGATATCCTGCGCAAGCTCCTGAAACACCGTGCTGGTGGTGCGCCCACAACCGGGGCAGGCCGCCACGAGCGGCGTGAAGGCGCGCAGGCCCATGGTTTGCAGAATTTCCTGGGCGACGATCACTTCGCGCGTACGATCGCCATTGGGTTCGGGCGTGAGGGACACGCGTATCGTATCGCCGATGCCTTCCTGCAGCAGTACGCTCAGGGCGGCCGTGGAGGCAACAATGCCCTTGCTACCCATGCCCGCCTCGGTCAGACCCAGATGCAGCGGATAATCGCAGCGCTCCGCGAGTTCGCGGTAGATCGCGATCAGGTCCTGCACGCCGGAAACCTTGCACGAAAGCACAATGTTATCGCCGGCGAGGCCAAGCTCTTCGGCCCGCGCCGCAGACTCCAGAGCGGACGTCACCATCGCTTCGCGCATGATCTCGGTGGCATCCTTCGGCTCGGAACGCTTGGCGTTTTCGTCCATGATGCGCGCCAGCAAAGTCTGATCGAGGCTGCCCCAGTTCACCCCGATGCGAATCGGCTTGTCGAACCTGCAGGCTATTTCGATCAGCTGCGCAAACTGTTCGTCGCGCCGCGCGCCCTTGCCGACGTTACCCGGATTGATGCGCAACTTGGCCAGGGCCTCGGCGCACGCCGGGTGCTCCGCCAGCAGCTTGTGTCCGTTGAAATGGAAATCGCCGATCAGCGGCACCTCGACGTTCATTTGCGCCAGACGCTCGCGAATCTTTGGCACGGCAGCGGCGGCCTCGCGCGTATTTACCGTAATGCGCACCAGTTCCGAGCCAGCGCGTGCCAGTTGCGCTACCTGCATCGAGGTGGCAAATACGTCCTCGGTATCGGTGTTGGTCATCGACTGGACCACAATCGGTGCCGTACCGCCAAGGCCGACGGACCCCACCATCGCAAGCCGGCTTGCGCGCCGCGCCTGGGCTACTCCTGATGTCTCACTCATTCGAGACTGAACCGGGCCACTTCTTCACGGGTGTGCGGCTTGAGGTCAATGCTGCGTTCACCCATGAATACGCGAACAGCGGACGCCCTACCGATCCAGACCTGGAAAGGAGGTTTGCCCTCCACGTTCTGACGGGTTCCTGCCGGATACTCGCCGACAAACACAATTTTTTGCGTAGCGTCCCGGATTTCTATCCAGGAACGATCATCGAACTCAACGCGCAAGCCGGCAACGGGAGGCAGACTGGATGTAACGCCGGTATTGTCCGACGGGTTCTCTGCAATCACCGCCGGCGTCGGTGCAACTGTCGATACGACCGCCGCCGGGGGCGCGGCCGCATTGGACGGAACCACACCGGAGCTACCCTCCACACCGCGCAATCGCTGCGCCTGGCCGCCATCGTCCGGCAAGCTGGAGTACCAGTACCATCCCATCGCCATGATGACAATGGCGACGCCGACAGCGGCGATGATCCTGAGTGGAACCCTCTCGATGATTCTGGGCTGCTCGGCTTCGCCCATGTTGCAGGGCGGACGCACATCTGCCTCGGGAGCCGGCACGGCCGGTTCAAGCTGCGCCAACAGGGGCGCGGCATCGAGTTTGAGGAATCTGGCATAGTTGCGAACCAGGCCACGCACCGCAGTGGAACCTGGCAGGCTGGCGTAATCATCCCGCTCCAGTGCCTCGATCTGGCGTGCGCTGAAGCGGATCACTTGTACTACATCGGCAATTGACTGGCCGCGCTCCTCCCTCACGCGGCGCAGCACAGATCCCGGCGTGTTCGACTCGATCGGCGCAACGGCGACGTCCGTCACCTCCGTCGGGACAGGTTCGATGGATTCCAGGTCCAGGCTTTCTGTCACTCGTATTGCCCTTGGGTCAGCAGCCGCTGCTCCGGGGAACCAGGAAACCGGCGGCGCAGTTGCGACGCGTAGCGGGCTTCCGCTTCACGGTTACCCAATTTGCGCTCGATGCGCAAAACCAGCCAGATCACCTCGGCCGTAGGCTCCATCATTTTTTCGATGTCCGTGGCCCACTGCCGTGCTTCGACATGGCGCCCCTGGCGGTAGGCGATATCGGCTAGCCAGAACAGCGCCTGAGTATTGGTCGGAGACAACCGCAATGCCGTCGAGAGGTAATCTTCGGCAGCCTTGTCGTCCTTAATGCGAACGGAACAAATGCCGGCGTTGGTGAACGGCTTGGTCGGGGTCGTATACAGCGGATTCTTGGCCGCCACCATGAAGTAGGCAATCGAGCGTTGCTCGCGACCATTTTGGCAGAGGAACCAACCGAAGTTGTTGCTGATTTCGGGATCCCCCGGGGCCAGGCGCTGTGCCTTTTCAAAATTGTCCTCCGCCAGCCTTGCTTCGCCGAGCACCATGTGAGTCAGGCCCAAAAGGTTGTACGCCGGCGCATAGTTCGGGTCAGCCGAAAGTGCGATGCGAGCCTCCTCAAGCGCGATCGCCGAACGGCCGTCAAGCATGTACAGCGACCCCAGTTCGGTATGTACCTTTGCCCGCTGCTGCTGCTCGCTTTCAGCCGGCTGCGCAGAAACCGCCTGCTGGGCTCCCTGCCCCGAACCGAACCCTGTCGCCGTGCAACCCGCGAGCAGGAACACCATCGAAAAGGCAATAGTCGTCTTGGTCATGGGTGTAGTTCGACTCCAGCAGAAGTGGCAGCCGATCTGGGGGCTGCGCCCGCGGCACGCAATACGCGCCTCGATCTATCCTGTACCTGGCCTGCCAGTTGCCCGCAAGCGGCATCAATGTCATCACCTCGCGTCTTGCGCGTCGTGGTTACGATACCAGCATTGATCAAAATCGAGGCGAAGCGCCTGACCCGCTCGGCTGGCGAACGATGGAAGCCGGAAGCCGGAAACGGGTTGAATGGGATCAGGTTGAACTTGCAGGGAACATCCCGAACCAGATGCAGTAGCGCGCGCGCATCGGCATCGCTGTCATTGACCCCTTCGAGCATCACGTACTCGAAGGTAATGAAATCGCGTGGTGCATGCACCAGATAGCGCTGACACGCCGCCATGAGTTCCGCCAACGGATACTTGCGGTTGATGGGCACCAGTTTGTCGCGCAGGCCGTCGGTCGGGGCGTGCAGGGAAACGGCCAGTGCGACCGGACAGGTTTCTGCCAACCGGTCCATGGCCGGCACAATGCCTGAAGTGGACACCGTAACGCGCCGCCGCGACAAGCCGTAAGCATTGTCATCCAGCATCAGGCGCAGTGCCGGAACCAAATTGTCAAAGTTCGCCAACGGCTCGCCCATGCCCATCAGCACGACATTGCTGATAATCCGTTCACCGCAATTGCCACTCGTTGGGGTATAGCCCAGTGCACGGTTGGCTTGCCACAACTGACCGATGATCTCGGCCGTGCTCAGGTTTCGGTTGAAGCCCTGGCGACCGGTGGAACAGAACGCGCATTCGAGTGCGCAGCCGGCTTGAGAAGAAATGCACAGAGTGCCGCGATCATCTTCAGGAATGAAGACAGTCTCCACCGCATTGCGGTTGCCGACATCGAACAGAAACTTGCGCGTGCCATCATCCGACAGCTTGTCGCTGATAGTCGGCAGTGGCGATACGGTGGCTGTCGCGATCAGTTTCTCGCGCAGCGACTTGGCGATGTCCGTCATCGCATTGAAATCACTCTCCCCGAAATGATGTATCCAGCGCAGCACCTGACGCGCGCGGAAAGGCTTTTCGCCCTGCTGCGAGAACCAGGCTGTCAGGCCTTCTGCATCTAAATCGAGGAGATTTACCGCCATCGGTTCTTAGCGCGAATAGACGTTCAGCGCGGGGAAGAAGTAGGCAATTTCCACCGCGGCGGTTTCCGCTGCATCGGAGCCATGTACGGCGTTGGCCTCAATACTGTCGGCGAAATCGGCGCGGATGGTGCCCGCCTCGGCCTTTTTCGGATCGGTGGCACCCATCAGATCACGATTCCTGGCGACGGCGCTTTCGCCTTGCAACACCTGAACCATGACCGGACCGGAAATCATGAATTCGACGAGATCCTTGAAGAAGGGACGTTCTCTGTGCACTGCATAGAAACCTTCTGCGTCCTGGCGCGAAAGATGGACCATGCGCGCGGCAACGATCTTGAGACCGTTCGTCTCAAAACGGGAATAAATCTTGCCGATCACGTTCTTTGCAACTGCATCGGGTTTGATGATCGACAGGGTGCGTTCGACAGCCATTACTTTCTCCAGAACAGGTTGAACTACAAGTTATGATCAGACATCCCGCCAGGGGATACCGTCCGCAGCGAGGTGCGGCGGACATAAAAGGCTAACTTGATATTTTAGCTCAGTTTCCTGTCTGGAACCGGGATTGCGCCGGTTGCCGTGCCATAAAAGCGAAGTTTCAGCGCGAGCTGACGCCGGCTCTATCGGCCTTAAGCGCAGCGGCCGAAACCAGAAAGACAAAGGCCCGGCAGCGCCGGGCCTTTGTCGCTGATATCTGGGACGCTACATCATGCCAAGATACTTCGGGAACCAGATCGACAAGCCGGGCCAGTAGGTCACCACGACGAGAAAACCCAGCATGGACAGCAGCCACGGCCAGACCGCAATGGTCAGTTCGGTAATCCCCATTTTGGTGATACCCGAAGCCACGTAAAGATTGAGGCCGACCGGCGGATGGCACATCCCGACTTCCATATTCACCACCATGATGATGCCGAAGTGCACCGGATCAATGCCCAGTTTGATCGCTACCGGGAACAGTATCGGCGCAAAGATCAGTACGATTGACGAGGGCTCCATGAAGTTGCCGGCGAGAAGCAGGATGACGTTGCAGGCCAGCAGGAAGGTGATCATGCCCAGACCGTGTCCCAGCATCCAGTCAGCCAGCGCCTGCGGGATGTTCTCGTTGGTCATGATGAACGAGAACAACACGGCGTTGGTGATGATGTAGAGCAGCATCGCCGACATGTTGGCCGAATTGAGCAGTACGCGCGGCACATCCTTGAGCCCCAGATCCTTGTACACAAAAACAGCGACGATGAAAGCATAGACCGCGCTCATTGCCGCCGCTTCTGTCGGCGTGAACATGCCGGTGTAAATGCCGCCCATCACGATCACGATCAGTAGCAGGCCCCAGGCCGACTCGCGGAAGGCCTTCAGGCGCGCAGCCCAGCTAGCCTTGGGCAAGCGCGGATAGTCGAACTTCTTGGCCCGGTAATAGGTCACCCCGCCCAATACGCAAGCCAAGGCTATACCGGGCACGACACCCGCCATAAACAAGGCACCGACCGAAGTATTGGTCGCCACCGAGTACATGACCATGACGATCGATGGCGGGATCAGGATGCCGAGCGCACCCGAGGTAGTGATGATCCCGGCCCCGAACTTGTTGGGAAAACCAGCCTTGACCATTGCCGGCAGCAGGATCGAACCGATCGCCACCACCGTCGCCGGTGAAGATCCGGAAATAGCCGCAAACAAGGCGCAGGCAAGAACACCGGACAGACCGAGGCCGCCATACCAGTGGCCGACGATCGACGAAGCGAATCTGATCATGCGTTTCGCCACCCCGCCGTGGGTCAAAAAGTTGCCGGCAAGTATGAAGAAGGGGATGGCCATGATCTCGAACTTCTCGATGCCGGTGAACAGCTTCAGAGCCACGGACTCCAGCGGTACGTGCGTGAACAGGAAAAGAAAGCTGAGTACGGTAAGGCCGAGCGAAATCGAGATCGGCATGCCCGTCAGCATCAGGGCCAGCAGCAGTATAAAAATGATCGCAGCGTTCATTTCGGCTCCCCTCCCAGATCATCCTTGCGGCGGTCGGGGTCGGTCGGGATACTTTGCGTGCGACGGTTATCTCCTATCATCGTGTGCTTGAGGTCGTGCATGTGCAGGTTGTCGTCAAGGGCATAGACATCAAGGTCAACCTGCGGCTCGTCATCGAGGCCATCGACGTGGCCATGATCGTGGTGCGGCAATTCTCCGGTCTTGAGAAAGTTGACTAGGACCTGCAGGAAACGGAAGCACATCAGGCTGGTACCGAGCGGAATCGCCGAATAAACCATCCAGGTCGGCCATTCGAGGTCGGGAGTCGTCGGACCTTCGGGAACATCGCCGAAGGGGCTGCCTGTCAGACTGAGAAAAGCATAGTGCGCACCGTTTTCCCAGACAAAGTGGGCTCCGAGCGCCCCCACAATCCCGGTGAAGGTGGCCCCGGCAAGCAGGCCAAAGATAATGAATTTGCGGCGCATCCTGTCGTCGAGTCGGTTGATCAGTACATCGACCCCGACGTGGATGCCGGTACGCACACCGTAGGCGGCACCAAACTTGGCCATCCAGACGAACATGATGATGGTCAGTTCCTGCGCCCAGCTCAGATTGATGGTCAGGAGCCAGTCCTGCAGGCCGGGAATGCTCGCGCTGGCCATGTAACGATGGACGACGGCGACGAAGATGATCAGCGTCGCGGCGCCCATGAGGAAGGTAATTATCCATTCCTCAAGGTGATCAAGATATTTCATGGACGGAACTCCCCCGGGTTAGCGGCATATCTGCTGGGCGTAATGGTGCTGGATGAGCATTCGCCGGCGCGTACTCGCGCCGGCGAGGTGTTGCGCAGAGACTTACAGCTTGTTCGGATCGAAACCGGTCTCTTTGTAGATCGACTGCAGCAGATCCTTGCCGACGCGGTCGGCCATCTTGATGTGCACGGGTGCCATCGCCTTTTTGAACGCCAGTTTCTCTTCCTTGGTGGGCGTATAGACGGTCGTCTTGCCGCTCTTCTTCACGCCCTCAAGTGCCTGGTCGTTTTCCTCCTGGGCAATCTTGTTGGCGTAAACGGTGGCCTCCTTCATCGCCGTCTCGAGTTGACCGCGAACATCAGCCGGCAAACCCTCCCAGAACTTCTTGTTGACGATCACGGCGTAACCGAGATAGCCGTGATTGGTCAGCGTCAGATGCTTCTGAACCTCATGCATTTTTTGTGTGTAGAGGTTCGAGATCGGGTTCTCCGTGCCATCCACAACGCCGGTCTGCAAGGCTTGATAGACCTCGGAGAAAGCCATCACCTGCGGCAGGCCACCGACCGACCGAATCTCCTCTTCGAGCACCTTCGACGACTGGATGCGCAGTTTCTTGCCCTTGAGGTCAGCCGGTGTCTTGATCGGAGTATTGGCCGAAAAAGACTTGAAGCCATTGTCCCAGAAGGCCAGCCCCTTGATGCCCTTGGGCTCCAACTTGGCCAGCATGGCCGCCCCGATCGGACCTTGCGTAATCCTGTGCAACTCGGCTGTGTCATCAAAGATATACGGGAAATCGAAGGCCTCGAATTCCTTGACGCCGAGCGGGCCGAATTTCGCCAGCGACGGTGCCAGCATCTGCACGGCGCCGAGTTGCAGCGCTTCCATCTCTTCCTTGTCCTTGTACAAGGCACTGTTGGCATAGACCTCGACTTTGGCCTTGCCCTTGGTCAGTTCCGCTGCCCTCTTGGAAAAAAATTCCGATGCCTTGCCCTTGGGCGTATCGGCTGCGACCACATGGCTGAACTTGATCACGATCGGCGCCTGGGCCATCGCCATCACCGAGAAAGTTGCCGCCACCAAGCCAGCGAATACTGTGCGAATCTTCATTGTCGATCCTCCTAGTTTATATTGTGCGCACAAGGCTACCACTCTGCGCGTTGCGCTGTCGCGAATTTTCCGCGGGCACCCCTTGCTTGACTATTGTGGATTTCCGCAAAGATCTTCGCAAGGGGATCAGGCGCGCTAACATCTTGGCATGGGATCGCCGACACCATCATCCTCCATCGAACGTGTCCGCCGCTGGCGCTGGCTGTGGATATTGCCACGGCTGGCATTTATCCTGTTTGTCGGCGGTGTGGCCCTCCTGCTCTGGATGTCCGATCGCGCTGACAAGGAGGAAAGGCGTGCCACATTGATCAGCGACATACTGTGGCTTGAGCAGAATCTCCGTTTCCACCTGACCCGCAACGAGGAAGTCCTCGGGCGGATAAGTTCTGGCCATACGGTTAGTGCGGCGGCCTTTGAATCTTTCGCCCACACGGTGTTCGGCTTCGAAAGCGGCCTGCGGCAACTGATCTGGCTCGGGACCGACGGAACCGTGCGACAGGCGCATCCGATCACCATGGATCCCAGTCTGATGGGTGACGCGGGGGAAGCCATTCCCTCCCGGCAGAGCTTCCACCTCGCGCGCTCACTCGGGAAACCGGTCTACAGCAAGGCCTATCCGTATTTCACGAATGACTGGCAGTTCGAAGTTCACGTTCCGGTATCACGGGAAGGCAGGATTGTCGGCGTCGCCGTCGGCATTTACCGAATTCGAGATCTACTCGGGGACAGCGTGCCGTGGTGGCTCGCAGAGCGCTACCGGATTAGCGTCATTGGAGACTCCGGCAAGGTACTGGGAACGCGCTCCAAGGTCGAGTCCGCAGTAACCGAAGAGGGTTATCAGGTCGGCTTTGATCCTCCCGGCTGGGGCCTGGCGCTTCATGCCGTGCCCTACCATGCGCCTCGACCATTGGCCAGCATCCTGCTATCCGCCAGTCTGGTCATTCTGGCAATGATCGTGTTGTGGAGCCTGTGGATTCTGCGCCGCCATGTCTTGCGTCGACAGGACGTTGAAGAACAATTGCGCCGGGAACACGCCTTCCGCAAAGCCATGGAGGATTCGCTCGACACGGGCATGCGTGCGCGCAATCTGGATGGCGAGATCATCTACGTGAATCCGGCCTTCTGCCGCATGGTGGGCCGGTCCGCAACGGAGCTGATCGGCAGGCGTCCACCCATGCCATATTGGGCAGACGACTACCTCGACGAAACCCGCGCCATACATGACCGCGTCCTAGCCGGAGATGGACCCGAAGAAGGTTTCGAACTCAAGCTAAAGCACCGCAATGGCAATGTCATCGATGTGCTGATCCACGAAGCGCCGCTGATCGATGCGCGCGGACAGCAATCCGGATGGATGGGATCGATGGTCGACATTACCGAGCGGAAACAGGCTGAACAGCGGGTACGCCAACAACAGGACCGGCTGCAATCCACGGCGCGACTTGTTGCCATGGGCGAAATGGCGTCGAGCATTGCCCACGAACTGAACCAGCCGCTAGCAGCAATCTCAAGCTACTGTACCGGAGCCGTCAACCTGCTGCGAAGTGCAGCTCCGGCAACAGAGGTTGTCCCCGCGCTGGACAAGGCTGTGGAGCAAGCGCGCCGCGCAGGGCAAATCATTCGCCGCATATACAGCCTGGCGCGCCCCAGCGAGAACCGCGTCGAGAGGCTCCAGCTTGCGGAGCGCATCGATACCGCTCTGACTCTAATGGAGGTCGACATCCGCCAGAAAGGCATCCGCGTGACGCTTGACCTGACGGCCGATGCGGGGATCGAAGGTGACCCGGTACTGCTTGAACAGGCCCTGTTCAACCTTTTCCGCAATGCCGTTGAAGCGATGCGTGAAACCCTCCCCGACCACCGCGAGCTTGCCATATCGCTCTCTCATGCCGATGGCTATGCGCTGCTGACGGTAGCGGATCGCGGCTGCGGTATAGATGCCAACGTTGCCGACAGGCTCTTCGACCCCTTGTTCACGACCAAGACTGATGGAATGGGCATGGGGCTGGCCATCTGCCGCTCGGTGGTGGAGAATCACCGGGGTCGCCTCTCATTTGAGCCAAACCCGCAAGGAGGTACCGTGTTCAGGATTCTGCTGCCCTTGGCCCCTGCATGAGCACCGCTACCACGCACATCGTCGACGATGATCCCGCGGTCCGCGATGCGTTGCAGTGGCTGCTGCGGTCACGCAGTGTTTCATCACAGGCATGGGAAACCGCCGAGAGTTTTCTTTCCTTCGCCAATCACCGACTCTGCGGCTGCGTGCTGCTGGATGTGCGAATGCCGGGAATGAGCGGGATCGAAATGTTCGATCGGCTGCGCGCACTGAATTGTCGCCTGCCCGTGATTTTTCTCACCGGACACGGCGACGTGCCGATGGCCGTTCAGGCATTGAAGGACGGCGCCTTCGACTTCATCGAAAAGCCCTACGACGACAATGCGCTGGTCGACAAGGTGCTAGCAGCGTTCGAACATGATGGGAAGCGTTGTGCCCGGGAGAACTCGATTTTCTTGGTACGAGAAAAGCTGGAACAGCTCACGCAACGTGAACAGGAAGTAATGCATCAGATCCTCGCGGGGAAGCTGAACAAGGTTATCGCCGATGAACTCGGTATTGCCATGCGCACCGTCGAGGTCCATCGCTCGCGTATCTTCGAGAAGATGCAGGTCCGTTCGGCCGTCGAGTTGTCGCAAGTACTCGGACTGATTGCAAACATACCGGACGTGGAATCCTAATCCGGAGCTCTGAAATGCAGACTGCCGGCCTCGTACCACAGCGAATAGCGAGGAAGATCGATCCGCGGATGCCGGTCCATGCCTGCAGTCTGCAGTTGTCGCACGAACTCCTTGAGACGTCGCTCGTCGGGCGGCTGCACCCTATGCCATCCGAGCATGGCGCGTAACAGGTTTCTGGCTCGACTGTCAGGCAAATCGCGGAATAACGCCAGAGGCAGCGGAAATTCAGGAGCAGCGCCACCAAGATCCAAAGTTGCCAGGTCGTCAAGCAGTGAGTTCACTTCACCGAAGCGACTCGCCGCAGCGGCGAGTCGCTCGCTTGCTCTCGGGAAGCGCGCGGTGATAGCCGGAAGAATCTCGTGCCGCAGGAAATTTCGCGTGTAACGGTTATCGGCATTGCTCTCGTCCTCGATCCACACCAGCCGATGAGATCGCGCGTACTCATCCAGCACGTTGCGTGCAAGACCTAACAGCGGGCGCAATAGGCGGTCTCGTGCTTCCGGCATCGCAGCGACTCCTCGCACGCCTGCACCACGCAGCAGATTATGCAGAACGGTTTCCGCCTGATCGTCGGCGTGGTGCGCAAGAAGAATCCAGTCAGAGGGATGGGCAGCGAGCGCCTTGTGGCGCATTCTTCGCGCCGCCGATTCAACGCCTTCGCCAGTTCTCTCCGGGACATCGACCCTGAGCACCGTCAACGGAACCTCCAGCGCATGGCAAACCTGCTCGCAGGAATTGGCCCAGGCGTCAGCATTGTCGCTAAGCCCATGATGAACGTGGAGTGCCGAAAGTTTGATGTCCGCAACAGACGTCTGGCAACTGACGGCATGCAGCAATACCGTGGAATCTAGGCCACCTGAAAAGCCGACCACGACCGACTGCCTCGGTCTGGTGTACCGGAGAAGGCAGCCACCGACAGCCTGTACAACTGGCTCAGTGAATGACTTGTTCCCTGAATCGACCATAACTCATCAGGCGCTCGAAGCGCCGCTCGATGAGCTCGCTTGACGACAGGCCGGCAAGTTGCTTGAGCGCTTCCTGCAGGGATTTCTTCACGCTCTGAGCCACAGCGCGATAGTCACGATGGGCGCCGCCGACGGGCTCATTGACGATACGGTCGATCAAACCGAGCGACTTGAGGCGAGGTGCCGTAATGCCCATTGTCTCGGCAGCATCTCCTGCACGCTCGGCGCTTTTCCAAAGAATCGACGCGCACCCCTCGGGCGAAATTACCGAATAGGTTGAGTACTGAAGCATCGCGACCACATCCGCAACGGCGATTGCCAGTGCCCCCCCTGATCCACCCTCACCAATTACGGTAGCGATCAGCGGCACTTTCAATTCCGTCATGACAGCCAGATTGCGCCCAATCGCTTCCGACTGGCCGCGTTCTTCTGCGTCGATGCCGGGGTACGCGCCCGGAGTGTCGACAAAGGTAAAAATCGGGAGCCCGAATTTTTCCGCCAACCGCATCAGGCGCAAAGCTTTTCGATAACCCTCGGGACGAGGCATGCCGAAGTTGCGATGGATCTTCTCTTTCGTATCCCGCCCCTTCTGGTGACCAATCACCATGCACGACTGCCCGTTAAAGCGTGCCAGTCCTCCGACAATTGCGTGATCATCGGCGTAACTGCGATCGCCATGGAGCTCCTCAAAGTCAGTAAATACCAACTCGAGATAATCCAGCGTATACGGACGCTGCGGGTGCCGAGCCACCAAGGCGCATTGCCACGGAGTGAGTTTGGCGTAAATATCCTTGGTCAGACTCTGGCTTTTCGCGTCGAGACGAGAAATTTCCTCGGATATATCGACAGCCGAATCATCCTGGACAAAGCGCAACTGTTCTATTTTCGCTTCGAGTTCCGCGATTGGCTGCTCGAATTCGAGAAAGCTTGTTTTCATGGCGTCATTTTAGCAGTCAGTTGTCGCGGCGAACTGCCCGGAAACTGGTTTGTCGTTCCGGGAATACACGACGTGCTCCGGTTCCCCCAAGCTAAAAGCCCCCTGCCGGCGAAGCGGAGGGGGCTTTTATGGGGGAGTCTGGCGTTGACCTACTTTCTCACACGGTGAAGTGCAATATCATCGGCGCGGTCTTGTTTCACGGTCCTGTTCGGGAAGGGAAGGGG
>JAPLQY010000049.1 GCA_026399475.1 Rhodocyclales bacterium | reverse complement strand
GGGCCGCTGACAAACTGATCAATGATTTCTTTCGGAATGCTCGGCAGCGCCGCCGCCTGTTTCTTCTTGCTCGTCTTGCTTGGCATACATGCTCCTTTTCGACATGGTATGCCTCACACACAAAATTTCTGACAGGCTCTCGATGACCCAAAGCCCGACTGGAGACCACGCAAGGAAACTTATGTGGCACATCTGCGGGAAGCTCCCGGCTCCACCCGGACCGTTGCGTGCGCCGACAAGCTGCACAACCTCTTATGCACGGTTCGTGATCTCCGGGCCAAACCCGGACCGGACTATTGGAATCGATTCTCGGCCGGGCGGGAGAGTCAGAAATGGTACTACCAGGCATGCCTCGATGCGTTCAGTTCGGGAAGACCTCCGGCCATGTTGTCCGAATACCGGATCGTGTTCGACGAATTCTGCACGCTAGCGGGTTAGCCGAATACAGGCTCATTACGTGAGCCGTTGATCGCGTAGTCTTGTTTCATGGACTGGCCCACCTCAAGGGCCGGGGAGATTTACACCGACTTGCGGTCCCCGCCACCTGGCAAATCCGCTAAACAGGAGAAACAGCATGAGCATCCGTTTCAGGTCAGGCCAGTTGGCCGCTATTCCGATCCATTTTGTCTCTGGCAAGGAGTGACGCCATGCATGGTCCAGACACTCTCAGTCGCCTCAACGAACTCGCCTGCCTGCCGAAGTACAACCATCCGAAACTTCATGCGCTCGTCCATGCGGTCCAGCGCCTGCCGATCGACGGCCTTTACCGCGCCGCGCTGCTCAGGAGCATTGACCGCTACGCGGACCAGATAATCGAACGGCCACAGTACACGCCCGAGGAAGGATGGGATGACCTGGAGGCGCTGCAACAGGTGACGCTGGGCGACATGGTGGAGGCCTCGCATCGGGCACGTGCCCGGAACGGTGGAGGATAGAAATTGGACCGGGGGACGCCAAGGGCGCATCCCTTGAGCCTCACGGGGTGCAGACTGCTTTGAAATTGGTCGGCGTGCTGCCCGTTCCGGTTCCCCCAGCCGGCCGCAATCGTGACCATAGTGTTGGAGCCGGCGCCAGAACCGACGCCGGAAGCAGATGAGGAGAAGACAATGACGGATTCAGAAGACGCAACAACCACCACCTGCCGGAGCTGCTGCTACTGGAGCGAGCTCATCGCCAAGACGCGCGGCGGTGTGCTGGTCGCCATGTGCCTCGCCGAACGAGGTCCGCGCTCCTGGCGTTACACGCGGGACGATTCCAGTTGCACGGCTTGGGAGAGGGCCCGCGAAGGATCGATCGACGATCCGGAAACAGAACGTCTGGCGCGAACGTTGGTTCTCGAATCAAGCGATCCGAAAATATCGATTTACAAGAATTCCGAAACGCAGGTCTTCGGTCCCTGATTGCCAGGAATGCAACACGGCCAGATCCGCCGCCCTTGAGGGAAACGGATCGGGGGGATTTGATCCAACTTGCTGCCCCTGCCATATCGGCGAAGCAGCTAAAAGGAGACTCATCATGTCAATTCTCAAGCCCGGTACCCGCTGCATCATTGTTGGCGGCTGTCCTGAAAACATTGGTCTCATCGTCGAAGTCCTCGAGCATCTCGGGCCATGCCCTCCCCGTGCCGACGCCTACCTCATTCGAACCCTCACCGGCCGGTCGTTCCCTCAGCTGAAAATCGAGACAGGCCGGACCGTGGTATTGGTGTCCGGCACGTCGAACGAGGCTATTACCGATAGGCACAAGCTTCGTCCGCTGGTTGATCCCAAGGATGACGCGAAAGTGCGCAAGACCGCCGAGAAACGAGTGGGAAATCGAACGCGCGAACTGTCACGCAACCCTTCCTGATTCAGGCCTTTCCGGCCGGACGTCTCACCCGTCGTAATTTAGCCCCACTTGCCGCGACGATAAACAAGGCAGCTAAACGGGGCGCTGACTGATGGAGTTTTTGTCATGCGTGAAAAAAGCAAGAAATCCGGGCGCCACTTGTTGCGTGCGCTCAACCTGTACGGACTGTCCCACCTCGACCCGGTGATACTTGCGGCGTTGTCCGACGAGCAGCCGCTGTTGCTGATCGGCGCGCACGGCACCGCCAAATCGGCGCTGCTCAACCGTTTGGCGGAAGCCATGCAGTTACGTCACCGGCACTACAACGCCAGTCTGATTTCGTTCGATGATCTGCTCGGCTATCCGGTGCCGAATGCGGACCGGACCGGCCTAACTTACCTGCGCACCGAGAACGACCTGTGGGAAGCCGAAAGCGTGTTCCTCGATGAAATATCACGCTGCCGGCCGGAATCTCAAAACAAGCTGTTCTCGGTCATTCATGAACGGCGCGTGCAAGGCCTGCCGCTGAAGGATCTCAGATACCGCTGGGCCGCAATGAATCCGCCGCTCAATGCGGATGCGGACGAAACCGACGAGGATGAAACCTACAGCGGCTCCCTCCCGCTCGATCCCGCCCTGGCGGACAGGTTTCCATGGGTGGTCGTGGTTCCCAAGCTGGCGGATCTCTCCCGAACCGAACGCCTGCAACTGATCAAGTGCGGCGACTCCGGCATAGATCCCACGCTCGATGTTCGCGCGCTGATCGACCAGGTCAGGCGTGCCCGCGCCACGTTTTCCGGAACGGATGCCGCATGGGCCGCCGATTACACCGACGCGGTGCTGACCCCCCTGGCGGAAGCCGGCTTCACCCTGAGCGGGCGCCGGGCAGTATTCCTCGCGCGCAACATCCTGAGCGTGCATGCGGCACAGAGCGTTCTCAAGAGCAACGTCGACCTGCCGGACAGCGTCTGGCTGGCGCTCAAGTGGAGCCTTCCGCAGCGCGCGCAGGGCCGATCGATCAGCGAATCGAAGCTCAATGCGATCCACAAGCAGGCGCTGCAGACGGCCGGGCAACCTCCGTCCAGTCCGTGGCACACGATTCGCGCCACGCGCGATCTGGTCCGGCGCATTGCCTTGGCCTTGCCCTATGCCGGAAGCGAAATCAGCAAGCTGGAGTTCTCCAATCTGGTCACCGATGCCTACGCCTCGTTGTCCGTTCCAAAACGGTACATCTTGAGCCGTCACCTGCTGCCTCCCGTGTCAGCAGCGGGATGCGTCAACGTGCCGACGTATGAACTGCTCAGCGAGTGCGCCATCAAGGTCGCAAAATTCTGCGCGCAGGAGCGGCACACGGTGGAGATCCATCGCAGCAAGGTGCCCGAATGGAACAATCTCATTGAAGTGGTGGCCGGTCTGGGCAAACACGGAGACGACAGCGTTCATCTCGGCAATTACCTGCTGACGGTGTTTGCCGTCGAACGCGAAACCTTCGATCCGAACGAACTGATCAGCCTTGACCGGGAATGGGGTGGCTGGTTCGCGCAGGACGAACTCAAGAAAGCGGCCTGATGGACACCGCGTCCGACGCCCGCGACGACGTCATGGATACACCTGGCCAAGGCGATGCCCTGCAAAACATGAGCGCGCCACCGAAATCCCGGATGACGGTACAGCCTCTGCGCCCGACCACCAGCCAGGTGGCGGTCAGCTCCGTTCAACCGGTCTCCTGTTCCTCCAGCGGACTGGCGTGGGTGATGCGCATCGACCTCGACCGTCTGATCAAGTCGCACCTGCCTGACTTCGAGAGTTGGATTGCTGACGGCCGGTTGCATCCCGGTAGTGCCGCTGCGTCAATCGGGGACGCCGGCAAGACTGAAGCGGTGCCGGTGCCTGTATCCCTGACTGGCGACCACTATCTGCGCCTGCGGTCCTGCGTGGCCATCGCCCGCGCGATGGCAGGAGCCGTCCCGGTGACCACGGAAGACATCGAGGCTCTGCGCAACCTGCCGCACGAGACTCTGTGCGACGAGTTGCGCGCCCTGAGTGGCGCAATCGATCCGGTCCCGCTGCAACTGCCTGCCCTTGGAATGATGACGTGCCCGGACGGCACGGACCGGGTCTGGGAAACCAATCCTGCGCGCGTCTTCTTTGCCCTGTCGCGCTTGAGCGGAAGCACCTTCGTCAGAAGCGGCTCGGCAATGATCGCCGGAAACATGCCCCGCAACATCACCTTCGATCTTTGGATTCCTTCATGAGAGGACAACAAATCATGTCAGCAACAAATGAAAGCCGCGAACTGTCGGACCGGATCTTCGAGAGCTTCCCGGTGACGCAACCGGCGTTTGCAAAACTCCTGGGGCTGATGGACATCGTCGCCAGCCGCAATATCGCCACGGCCTGCGTGTCATTGGGCGGGCGATCACGGATGATGATCAACCCGGATTTCGTCGAACGCAGGTGTCACACGGCGTTCGATCTCTCGATGCTGGTCCTGCACGAGTTGTATCACGTCGTACTGGGCCACACCCGTCTCTACAGCCACATCACGCCCGCACAGAACTGGGCGTGCGATGCAGTGATCAACGCGCAGCTCTCGCAATTGTTTCCGTCGCCGTCGGAAACCGCACTGTTCCGCCGCTGCTACCGGGCCGACGCGTTTCCCGAATGCCTGCTGCGGCCACCGGAGGGATGGAGGATGGCCGAAGAGACTTGGCATCTGAAAGGCACCGCGGGCGACGTGCATCGTGCGCTGTATACCGACAACTCGGTCAGCTACGAAGACCTGTTCCGGTTGTTGGACAACGCCCTGGCAGGCGCAGACGGCGACGGGCAGTGGCAGGATCTTGATCAGAGCCGGCTGCTCGGCAACCACGACGGAAACGACGAGGCCAACGACCCGGAACTGCTGAAGGAGATCCGCAACATCATCGCGCAATGGCCGATGCTGCATGAGCGTTCCGGACGCGATCTGGGAGACAACCTCGAGCGCCGGCAACTGACGCTGCAGCGTCGCCACAACGCCGCCGTCTCGATGCTTCGCCGGGCGCTGACGCGCCTGGCGGGTACCGGCATGGAGGGTGCGCTGTCTCCTATCCGGACACAGACGCCGGCCGAGTCGGTGCTGCCTTACCGGAGCATGCTCGACCGGCGCGCCGAAGTGCTTGCCTGCACGGGCAATGCGCCCCTCTTCTTCCGCGCCGAATCGTCGCTGTCCGGGCTTGCCCGCAGCGAACGCGTGCATGTCTATGTCGATGTCTCCGGATCCATGAGCGGCGTGGTCAAGGCGCTCTACGAAGCCTTGGTGACGCTGCTCGATCACGTCGCCCCGACGATCCACCTGTTCAGCACGGCCGTATCGGACATCAGCCACGGGCAATTGAAGAAAGGCGTGCTCGATACGACCGGAGGCACCTCCATCGACGTGGTGACCTCGCACATCCTTAAAACGAAAGTGAAGAAAGCCCTGATCGTCACCGACGGCTGGGTGGGGTCGATCCCGTCATCCCATGTCGAAAAACTCAACAAGGCCCGCGTGAAGGTACACGGCGTCATCACCAGCCCAGGGGAAGCGACCTTCCTGGCCCCTATCCACGGCAGGGCATGGCAGCTGCCGGCCCTCGTCTGATCCAAGGAGAAACAGACATGCCACTACGCACCGAAACCGCCGAATTCGTCCTCCCAGGACATCCCGACAAGCTGTGTGACGCCGCCGTGGACGGAATCGTCCAGTTTATCCGCGAGCGCGATCCGCGCGGACAATGCGGCCTCGAAGCCGCCTGCGTCTTCGACAAGTTCTTCCTCACCGGACGAATGGCCGCCCACCAGGAAGTGCTGGCGAAACTCGATGTCGAGGCCATCGTGCGCGACACCTATGCCTCGGCAGGGTATGGCGTCGATGCGGCAGGCCTCCTCTGGGGGCCGTCTCCCGATCTGCTGGAGATCACCACGGCTTTCTGCCGCGGCCCGTTCGAGGAGGGCGAGCGCGAATTGCGCCACTTGTCCGACGACCAGGCCATCTGCATCGGCTACGCCAACCATATGGCGGAGACGGATCACCTGCCGCCCGCTCACTGGCTCGCCAGGCAGATCGGGAAGGAGCTGTGGCGATTGCGGATCGCAAAGGGCGCGGGCGAGGTCGGTCCTGACGGCAAGGTGATCGTGCGGATGCAGTCGGACGGAACGCACTGGCAACCGGTGCACGTATCGATCTCGTTGAACCACCATGAAGGTAGCAACTGGCTGCTGTTGCGCCGCATTGCTGAGGAAGCGGTGGAGAACGCCTGTGCCGGAAAGAACCTGCCGGACATCGTGCTCAACGGCGCCGGCATGTTCATCGCCGGCGGCCCGAACGGCGACAATGGCCTTTCCGGCAAGAAACTGGTCGTCGACGCCTACGGCCCGACGGTCCCCATCGGCGGCGGCGCCTGGTCCGGCAAGGATCTGAACAAGGTCGACCGACTCGGCGGCTACCTCGCGCGCGATCTGGCCGTGCAGGCGGTGGCTCGTCTGAACGTGCGCGAGGCGGTCGTCACGCTGGAGTACATCCCCGGCTGCGATGCCCCGGTGCATGCGGAGGTTCTCGCCGACGGAAGATCCGTCGCCTATACGCTCGATCCGGTCGTGACGGGCAACGCCGTGATCACGGCAAGGCTCGTCGAATCATTGCCGTCGCTTCAGGAAATGGCGCGATGGGGCCATCTGAACTGCAACCGGTTCTGGGACGGGGAGTCCGAACATGGCTGATCCCCTCCAAGCCGGCGACATTGTTCGCATCCGGGGCTGCTACCTCGGGCTCGTCATGCATGCCTGGGACAGCACCATGGCCCCCGTGAGCGGCCGCCTGGTATCAATCGATTATCTCGGGGACAAGCTTCACCACGAGTTTGGTTGGCATGTCGGCGTGCTGGATGCTGCTTCAGTCGAGTTCATGGCGAAGGGCGTTCTGCCCGATGCACCGGTCGAGGAACTCGGCATGGAGCACCCCTGGATCATGGCCCGCTTTCAGACCCGGATCGATGCCTCGTTCGCGCGCAGAGCCGGGACATCCTTCCGCGATGCACTAGCCATGGCCGAAGAACGCGCTACTGACCTGTTCGGCGGGGCGCCTCCGGAGTGGGTCGCGATGGCGGTGGCACGAGCGTATGCCGACTGCGCGTTCGACAGGCGCACCCCATAAGGCGAATGCCTTGGATGTTCGTACTCACAGCGCATTCATCTGCATCAATCAAAGCCCAGCATCAAATATTAAGCTCAGCAGTTATTTATCACTATACTTTCGACATTCTTGAATAACTGCATGACTTACATTATCATTGATACAAGTTTACTGCGCCACGCCATCTCATGCCTGTTGTTATCACCAACTGTACGAACCGCAAACGAGGCATTATTGCTGATGTCCTGTCTGCAATATCCTTGGACCAAGGATCCATAGATGCCGTAGCAAAACAATGGATTGATCGCCTTCGGAACGCCCCCGCCAATAAAATTGCACGGGACGTGTATTGCGGACGCAGTTTTCGAGAAGCAGAATCCAGTGCTCTCGCGCTCAATGCTTCGCTTTACATAGTGTCCGCGGGTCTTGGGATTGTCGAGTCAAATCGCCGAGTACCTAACTACAACCTGACGGTTACTTCAGGATCCAGCAATACCATATCAAATAGGATCATCGCCGCTACTACTCCGCAATCTTGGTGGTCACTGATATCCCAGGGAACCCCATTCGGCATTTCCTTTTTGGATATTCTCTCGAAATATCCTGAGGACATTGTCCTGATAGCGCTCTCACGCCCCTATGTTGAATTGATTCGCGAAGAACTGCTTCAGGTAACTCCAGAACAAAGCGCTCGCCTGCGATTCTTTGGTAAAAACTTAGAGCAATTTCTCCCTGTTTCCCTCGCGCGAAGTTGGATGCCCTACGACGATCGTCTCGATTATGCGGGTAAAGGTTACAGCGGGACACAGACAGACCTAGCGCAGCGCGCTCTTCGCCATTTTGTGAGGGAAGTCCTTCTTAATGGCCACAACAACGCTTGCTCAACGACCCATCGCTCCCTCGTACTTGCGTCTCTTGCAAACCTACGAGTGCGGGAAACACCTAAACGAATGCGTTTGGATGATGAAGGTATTGGCGCGGCAATTCGGAACAACTGGGTGCGTGGGAAAGGGCACTCATCGGAATTGCTGCGGATACTGCGACGGGACCTGGGCATAGCATGTGAGCAGTCCAGATTTCAAATGATCTACCACACAGTCAAGAATACGATTGGAGCACCCAAATGAAGAAAGCGTCATCCAACAAACAAATCCTCGTTCGCGCTTTGCGCACCACCCAAGGACAGGGCATTGACGTTTTCGCGTTTTTTCTCTTTGGCTCTGACGTCACACGTGTTGCAGATATTTCTAGAATTGAGCGCGATGACGGTGACGAACTGAAAGGATTTCAGAGGAGCGAAATAAAGTCTCACGTCAAATCAATCGTCGATTACCTAGACAGTGAGAAGGTTCTATTTCCGAATGCGATCATTCTTGCACTCGGGAACGAAGTTGAATTCCGGCAATCCAGGGGACCAATACCTGAGAACATGGTTGAAGTCGCACAAGGTGGAACCTTAACCATACCCGTGTTACCGGAAGGTCGCAGAGTGGCGTGGATTGTTGATGGACAACAAAGGTCACTGGCGCTTGCCAAATCAAAGAACAACAGGATTCCAGTTCCCGTAATAGCGTTTATTTCTCCGGATATTGAAACCCAGCGAGAGCAATTCATTCTCGTGAATAAGGCAAAACCCCTGCCAACGCGCCTGATTAACGAATTGCTACCGGAGGTTGATGTGCTTCTCCCTCGCGATCTTGCGAGTCGCAAACTCCCTAGCGAACTTTGCAATGTTCTCAATCGAGATCCTGGATCGCCTTTCCACAAGTTGATTCGGCGAGAGTCCGTCGCCAACAATCAACAAGGGGTAGTTGTCGATTCCGCCGTAGTAGATAGTATTAAAAGAAATCTACGACCGCCGATGGGTGCGTTAAGCCAATACAAAAACTCCGTTGAGACTGACACAAAGGCGATGTACAAAACGCTTCTGGCTTATTGGTCTGCCGTTCGCGATACATTCCCAGACGCTTGGGGTAGATCACCTAACACCAGTCGTCTCATGCATTCAGCGGGTATCAAGGCGATGGGTGCCCTCATGGATCAGATCATGTTGCGCGCCGACTCCACTTCAAATCCAGAAAAGGAAATTCGTGATTCCCTTACACGCATTGCTTCGCATTGTCGGTGGACATCTGGCGTCTGGGAAGGTCTCAACTGGCGCTGGAACGAGATTCAAAGCACAACTCAACACATTTCCCGCTTAAGCGAACATTTGATTCGTCTAGACCGAGAACTATCGAGACCTTCTCGATGAAGTTTATCTTCAGCGACAGCCTGGATATGGTGGATCCCGGCTTCGACTTTATCGAAGATCGTAACGCTCCCAATCGTCGTCCTTACTGGGACGACGCGTACCCCCACGAACTTTTCGAAAACCCGCCCTACGATGGAATGCTCGTATCAAAGGCTACCGTCGGCGATCAACATATCAAGGGAAAATTCACCGAGTCTCAGGCAATGAGATTTCACCGGGTTGGGGCACGTGAATTCTTGCGCCTTGATCAGCAGAAATATACCTCGATGCCAATATTTGGTGACTGTGGCGCTTTCTCATACGCCGAGGAGCCAACGCCACCTTACACGCCAGAGGAAATGGTTGAGTTTTACGATGACTGCAGCTTCACCCATGGATGTTCGGTCGATCACATCATTTTTGATTTTGACGAAAACCTTTCTGGCATAGAAGGCGGAAGCGAAGACGCCAGGATGCGATTTGCTCTCACATTGGATAACGCGTCTCGGTTCCTTAAAGAGCACCAAGCCCACGGAAGTTCTTTTGTTCCGCTTGGCGCCGTACAGGGTTGGTCACCGACCAGCATCGCCGAAGCAGCGCGACAACTTTGCGCTATGGGATACGACTACCTAGCAGTTGGGGGACTAGTTCCGCTAAAGGCGCCACAAATCCATCTGGTTGTCCAAGCGATTCGGAATGCTGTCCCAGCGAGTACTAGACTTCACTTGTTGGGATTTGCCAAGGCTGATGTCATCGAACAATTCGTCCGCTATGACATAACGAGTTTTGATACTACATCGCCGCTAATAAGAGCCTTCAAGGATGACAAGAAGAACTATTACGTCTTAAGCGACTCTGGAGAACTAACGTACTTCACTGCTTTACGAGTTCCCCAAGCTACAGAGAACACGCGTCTCAAAAAAGCGGCCAAGGAGGGAAAAATTAATCAGGAGGAACTGCAACGTCTTGAGAAGAAGTCACTTAAGACCCTGCGGGCTTTTGATCGCAACGAAGCCTCAATTGACGAAACCCTCGAAGCAATTATTTCCTATAACGTCTTTTTGGAATCTTCTCTGCACGACAACGTGGCCATCCGCGACAAGTTGTCAGCAAAGTTAAATCCACTCTATCGAGAAACGCTTCAAGCCAGGCCCTGGAAAAGTTGCGTTTGTCCTATATGCAAGACAGCGGGAATTGAAGTCATCATATTCCGAGGAAGCAACCGTAACCGCCGTCGTGGTATGCACAATTTGTTTGTCTATCACAATCGTGTCAAGCAACTTAGGTGACCCTACTACTCTTATGACAACACTAACGTTTACGGCCATACGCGCCGTTCAGAGCGATGAACATTTCGTAATGTGCTTCACAGCTACAGCCGCGGAAATTTGGTCGTTCGCCACTATTGAGCGCATTGCCCGGGATGGAGAGGGTCACCTTAGCGGCTTCCAACGACCGCAGATCGCATCGCACATTCAGGAAATTAAGGACTACCTGAAACGAGAGGATGCTGTGCTTCCAAACCCAATCGTAGTCGCCTTTACAGACAACGTAACAGTTAAACACGTTTCAGATGACGTCGTTCAAGTGACCATCAACACCCAGAACGGTCCTCCGGGATTGGTAGTTGATGGGCAGCAGCGACTGTCCGCACTCAGTTTGCTGCCAGAAAAGCACTTCAAAGTATTTGTCTCGGCGCTGCTGTGCAAGACGGACGCAGAATTGCGCAGGCAATTTGTCCTGATAAATAACACGAAGCCATTGCCAAAATCTCTAATTTACGAGTTACTGCCGACAGTTGAGGGATTGCCCCACCGATTCTCATCGCGGTCATTTGCAGCTGACCTTGCATCGAGACTTAACTATGATTCATCGTCATCGCTTAAGGGATTGATTCATCAGCACACCAATCCCAGCGGAATAATTAGCGATACTGCAATTCAAAAAGTTATCATGAACTCGATACATGACGGAATACTTCGAGAGTTCATGCGAAATCCGGATGGACCCGACAAAAGCTTTTGCCTTATCTCTGATTACTATCGCGCGGTGAGTCTCGTGTTTCGAGAGGCTTGGTCTGGCCACAAACCCAAGAATTCGAGACTTGTCCACGGAGCGGGCATTGTTGCTATGGGCTATGTAATGGAAGTATTGGCTTTGAGCCAAGGAGCACGCACTTGGGAAGACTTTCAGAAGGGCTTAGCGCCGCTTGTTGAGAAGACTGCCTGGATTGAGGGTACTTGGAATTTCGCGCCCGGCGACCAGAGAGCATGGAATTCCATTCAGAACACCCCGGCGGATATCATGACGCTGGCGCACTATTTAATGCGTGTCATGCGGGACTCGCTTCGAAAGCAATAACGGGGTTTCCGCCTTAATGCATCTTTTGTAATCGCGCAGACTGCCGCGACTGCTGCGACGCTGCGTCCGACAATCGCTTAAGCCAAACCTCCTAAGAATGCTATTGCCATGACCCACCGCTCTAATGCAAGAATTAATGCTTGCCGGACAGGTGCCTTGAACATACTGTAGTGTTTCTCGAAAATGGTCAAAAGCTCTGTACACCGCATGAGTCGAGGACGCCCAAACAAAATAAGATCAGCGCCCTCGACTGCTCTTGTCAATTCGTCACCCGCTTTTACCTGTTACAGAACACTTCCCATCGCGCATTAGGACTACACACCGCCACTGCAGTAGCGAACTGCCAGACACACCTTCAGTGGCGACTGTCGGTGCAGACGCACAAGATGCTGGGGATTCACTAGTTCGGCCTCCCCTGGAGGAATTCGACCGCGGCGGCGACCAAACTGGTGGTACCGACGCCCCGGGCCATGACAAGGTTCTCCTTCTGGCTGCTGGACTTGACGCAGTAGTAGGCCGCGTGTTTGCTGCATCGCCAGGCAAACACGAAGACGTGTGCATGCTGAGCTAGGGACTTAAGGCGATCCGAGCAAACGTGATCGGAATTGGTGTCGATCACCCAGTGCGGATGAAGTGACTTCAAGATCTCTACGGCCCGTCTGGTGGCCGCTTCGTCGAGACTGTAAATCGCAACCCGATAGGGGGTCTCGTCAACGGTCTGTGCTTCGCCTGACTCCGGAAAGGGCGATGCGGGCAGTTTTGGCAAATCGAGCTTGGCTTCCTGCGCCAGTAGGCGCAGTTGATGCGCCTGCAAGGACTCGAGCCGCGAGCTAAACTCCTGGCATGCTTGGAATACCTGCGTGAGCAATCGCATGCGGGCGTCGGCATCACGCACGCGACGTTGCGAGAGGGAGTCGCACACGTCCAGCGCCCAACCCATGGCCTGAGGCGAACGAATGACCTCGAAGATCTTCGCAATGGTATCGACGGAGCGACGGTAGGCCGCGTCGTCACCACTGTCGACGATGGCCACCAGGATCTGATGTAGGAGTTCCTGATCGGTACGCTGAAAGACATCCCGAGCCCGCAGCGCCTCGAGCATCTCGAGGTAGAGCGGTACCAAGCGCGGATCCGGGTCGGTGCGCTCGATGAACAGTTCGTGCCACAGCGGATACAGACGCTCGATTAGCGCGGGTTCTTCGACAGCAAGTCGGATCAGAGTGTCAATGGCGGCGTCAACCATGCCACCTTCGGCCAGGAGTGCCCTAGGATCGACGCTTCGTGCGAACTCAGCCCAGCGCTCGACGTATCGGTCCTCGGGTTCGTTAGGCCACCGCGCAAACTGTGCTGACAGCCTGTCAGGTAACAACGGCGCCTGGTAACTGGAACGCAACCTCGCAAGGCGCGTCGCAGAGGCAGACTCCACGACGTTACGGATCGACGCATCGGTGGCGTGCAGTCGGGCCAGAACAGCGGCGACCTTGGCTGGATCGTCAGACTCGCGGGCACAGGCGATAAGGCCACGCAGCACATCGACCGCGTCTGTCAGGGGCCAGAACAACTCCCAGGCACGATCGAATTGCTCGTTGGCCAGAGCTTTCTGGGCAAGTCCGATGCCTGCCTCCGCAGCGTGTTGAGTGCATCGCTCGCGCAAGATCCGGTCGACGGTGCCAAAGGCGCCAACAGGGATTTCCTTCAGGAGTCGCGCGCAGATGGCCAGTTGCGGCTCTGGTTGAATCAACTCGTGCAGGACGAACGCCTTTAGGACGGCCGGACGGCGCGAGGTGCGGCGTGTGCTGAAGAGGGGTTGTGCGGGTCCAGCGACGGCCTGGCTGAACTGCAGCAGCAGCGGTTCGAGTGTATTGCCCGATTCGAAGGCCTGAACCCTCGACCGGTACAGCGCTTCCATCACGTCACCGTAGGTCTCTGGCGGCAACTGCAGGTGGATCAGTTGCGCCAGCAGTGGATGCTCGGCAATGACGTCCCAACGCTCGAAAGCTGCGTTCAGGCGGATCTCTAGGAACTGCCGGTTCTCGGCCGAGACCCCGAACCGCTCGCGCAACGTCGCCATGGCGGCGAGGGCCCCCGCCTCATTTCGCGCCAGCAAGGCACGATCAAATGAGGCCCTGAGTTGGTGAAACGAGCTTGGCACGTAAGAAGCAACGCGTGGGCGACGGCTGACCAGATCGTCATAAAGTCGCCACTGCCGCAACACCATCATGTCACCGTCCCCGCCTGGTGTGTCAAAGCGGATGGCATGCCATCCTGCAGCTTTGATGAGTGGCTGCGCGTGGGTGTCCGCAGTGTCCGGGACGCGGTCCTGAGGGCGCTCGTTGACATAGCTGGGGCCGAGGAAGGCACGGATCTCGTCCAATAGGGCGCGCAGCATTTGCGCAGATGCAGCGCAGGCAAACCAGGACGTCGGGCCGGTATCGATCTCCTGGAACGGAAGCAGCACGCTCTGGTCCGTGGCTCCGGAGGCGTGTCGGCGCAACGAGGTCTGTAACGCTCGCTTGTCTTCCGGGTTGCTACTCAAGGTCATGGGGTCGCAGCGATTGGGCGCAGCAAAGAACGCCTTTTGCAGCGCTTGCGCCTTGTCGCGATCGAATTGGGTATCAGGGCTGCTCATAGAGTTGGAAGTGGACGCGGGCAGCTGCGACCTGCTCGGGTTCGAACGATACCGTCACGGCTTCATCGTTCAGGGCGACGCCGCTTTCGGTGAGATTCATCGATCCATCAATCAACACCCGGTTCGTCCAAACTCCCTTGGTGTGCAGCAGTGCGTTGCGGTCCGACCAACATAGTTGATCGGATAGGCCCGCATCGTCTAGAGCTTCCTGGATGCGGCGCTTGAAGGCCCTGTTGTGATCGTCTGGCCGGGTGTGAATGTGCAGATTGGTGCCATTCGCAGCGATAGCCACCAGAACCTCGACGAGACGGATCTCGTGCTTGGCCCACTCGGGGTTGAGGGTGGCGTACTGACCAAGTTGGCTGTCGAAAATCACGATGTTGCTGATCCACGGTGCCACGATGAACACCTCTTTGCTGGGTGCCAGCATTTCCTGAGCAAAGACCATCGTCAGCACTTCCCGCACGGCATGCTGCGACGTCACAGCGCTCTTGAAGATCTTGCGCGTGGCGCTCATGCTGTTGCCTCCAACTCAAAGTGGAGAGCCACGGATCCTTGGGCACGAACGACGGAAGTCAGCCGAGGATAGACGTTGAGATACTCGAGTTGAACCGGAACAGTGGCCGCCAAAGAAGTGACCCGGTGAATCAGGGATGGATCCGGAGGCATCGAGACGATCGCTTGCCCCTGCCGGCGCAATTGATCATGCAGTAACTCCAGCATCTGCGGCGAGGCCGCGTCGATTGGGTCTGCCTCTTTCGATACCCAGGGTGCCAGGAAAAGTCGATCCGTCGTCATCGGGGTGTCCGCGAAGCGCTCGGACACCGGCAGCGCGTGCGATCGCAATGCATGTCCTCCGGCCCAGAGCACGCCCAGCAGAATGCTAAACCGCCAGGTTTCTATCTGGTGTTGCGGCAAGTCGAACCCCGCCGCAGTAAAAGCGCCGTCCAGACGGACATCACGGCTGAACACGGCACACATAATCCGGGCGTCAACTTCGACGCCGAGACGGCACTCCAAATTATTCCAGCTATCTAAGAGTTCGGCCAGAAGGTAGTCCAGCGACCGTGGGCTGTCGGGACGCAGGATGCGGTTGCTGAGTGCCGAGATGTAACCGTGGAATACAGCGTGGCCCTGCTCGGACAGGAACTGCCTCAATTGCAGCAGGCTTTGTCGGGCCTCCTGCGTGGACCGTGCAGATCGAACAGCCAGTGCTGTCTCTACCCAAGGCTCATCCGGTGTGGGGCAACCGATACGTTGGACATAGTCTCGCATCTGGAGGTCGATCTGCTCAAACTCAGAGGGACGGAGTGCGGCCTCGATGCGGCGATAGAAGTGATCGGGGCGGGTGGCAATGGCTTCGACGACCTGCTCAATCAGGCCATTGCCGCCGGGATTGGCTTCCGTGATCCACAGTTGCGTATCGGGACGAATCTCGCCGGACTCGGTCGGTCCGGGGTCGGTGTCGACCATTAGATCGTCGGGGTCGATTTGCGGACAGGCCTGCTGAATAGAGTCGATCAGGGCCGCAGCGAAGGTCTGCATCTGTGCCCGGCGAAGCCAGTCATCCCAGCTCGCGTCGATGGGGGCGACGAGGAACTGCAGGGCCAGGGTGGCGAGCGCGTCGCGTATCGCGACGTCGGCAAACGCTTCTCGGAGTTTGGCGCGCAGGCGAGGTTCCGTTCCTGGGGCATGGTTGTCGTCGTCTTGCGGGGGATCCGGAGACTGGAAGATCGTGATCAGAACTGCCTGTAGGTGTGGCGCTCCAGAGGGAGCGCGCAACTGTTCGATGGCGTCGGTCAACAGGCCTTGTCGCTCTTGGGCTAATGCGACGGCGGCCACCTTGAAGATCTGTGCGAGCCAGTCGCGAAGGAATACATTGCCGGCGACTGCACCCAGCGTTGGCCCGTGTTGGGCCTCCCACTGGTAGCGGGCAGTGCGTGCGGCCCGCAGGATCGCCGGATCCTCGGTCAGCAGCGCAGCGCTCGGCGAAGTTGGCAAGTTCATATGGAAACACAAGGCGTCGGCCTCGACTTCAAAGCCGACACCGCAGGGCTGTCCATCCTTCGTAAATCGCCACAGGGCCGTGTGGTCGACTGTTGTGTTGCCGGAGGCCACGCGCAGACTGACGTTCGAGCCGATAGCATAGCGACGAACAGTGGCGGCTGACTGGCTTGCATGGGTGTGGACCGTCACCCGAGTGACCAGTCTGGCGATGCCCACCCGGTCGCCAGGGGCCTCAAAGGTATTGCCCACGCGCCGCCCCAAGAGTTGGGTGCACCAAATCAGACGAGCATTCGAAGTGTCGCGCAACTCCGGATTGCGAGGCAATCCGCCCAGTCGGATGGCGCGGGGACGCCATGCGGCACACGCGATGACCTGCCCATGTTCTGCTCGATGGAACGGAAACTGGGAATCGAGTTCGTACCATGGTTCGACATCGACCTCACGGTCGCTGATGCCAGAGGCTACGTCTGCTGCGAGTTGCTCTTGTGTCAGGCCGATCCAAAGTGCGTCGTCAAGACGTCTTGAGACTTTGCCGGGCGCCATCTCGTTGAGCGCCTGCAGCACCGGTAGAGCCACATCATCATATCTGCCGCCGAGAAGTTGTACCTCTGGCAGCGCCAAGTCACTAAACAGTGTGCTGGGAATGAACTCCGGCAGAGGAGACTTGTTGTTCCGGTCTGCGCCAGGTTGGCCGTGGGCTCGCCAGTTTGTGGCCAGTCGCCGCAAGGCGGTGGGGACCACCGTCAGCAGCAATGGGCGAGGATGCTCCCACAACAAGGTATCGACTTCCTCCCGCGTCAAGCTCAAGGCATTGGACAGGTGACGTGCCAGATCCTCCGTGCGAGATGGATCCTTCAAAATCGCCGCCAACTGGGCCACCAAGAAATTACGGCGCAGGTTGGTCTGCAGCCAGTTCTTTCCCGCGTAGTTGTTTCCTGGTGGCGCTCCCCTAGCGGCCTCTCTGCAGAGAACATTCCACTGCTGAGGAGATAGAGGGAACGTTGCGCTTGTTGACTTGATGCGATTGACATCTGCCTTCTGCCAGCGTTCAAAATTCTGGTTCCCGGGAGTACCTAGGTCCCTCCAGACAGAGCCTGCAGGCTCTCCCTGCTGCATCGCGACCCCGAGATAGTCGATGATTGCGTAGGTGGCCTGCATGCGGCGGATGTAGCGGTTGCTCAGGGGCAGTTCGCGGGGCGGCAACTCGGGATCGAAGAACTGTTCATAGGCCTGATAGGCAAGGCGGTCGCGTCCATAGTCGGACAGTACCATGATGGTCCAAGGACGCATGTGACGAGTGCGCCCCGCGCGTCCCTTGCGCTGGAGGAACTGCGCCATGTCGCGTGGCGCCTTGTGTTGCAGCACTATGCCCACCGCAGGGTCGTCGTAGCCTACTTCCAGGGCGGCGGTTGCCACGACAATCTCTGCGTCGTGACTAACGCCGGTGTCGAGGGCGGTTGTGCGTTCCACGCGATGTCGGGTGCTCAGGTCATGACCATTAGCTTCAATGGCTCGCCAGTCCTGGCCGCCCTCATAGCGCCGCAGATTAGGACTCTCGCGCCGAAGATGTGCCAAGCCCCCGTTGGGATGACGGCGGTTGGCGGGGTGACCTTGTTCGGTGCGACCTTCGGCATCGCGCAAGTCGTAGAACAGGCGGTTTGTGGCATCCAACTGATCAGTGAACGCGAAACTGCGCCAACCGGAAAAGGGCTTAGTGCCATTGTCAAATTGATCACGGCGATCCAGGAGTCGGGACGCCAGCATCAAGGCCTGGATGGAAGTCGACAGGAGTGCAGCCTGAGAGACTGGGTCGCCCCGCAGGGCCAGCATGTACTCCGCTCCCTCACTCTTCATATGCTCCGTGTTGGGAGCGATCTCCTCAACGACACTGCGATCCATTCCGACCAGAGATGCGAAGAAGGCGGCGCCGTCGGCGATCGTCGCAGACAGGCCAACAAACTGGGTCTGGCGGCGGCTTAGATAGGACCAACGTCGCAACAGATGGGCTGCCTGGGCACCAAAGGTCCCGGTATAAAGGTGAACCTCGTCAAGCAGCATTAAGGCCGGAACTCGAGAGGCTTTGGGTCCCAAACCAAACAAATGTCGTATCTCTGAGTCCGCTAGGCGCTGATTCATCATCTCTACTGACGTGAAGAGGATGTCAGGCGGATCCTCAGTCATCGATGCTCGTGTAAATCGCAGATGGCGCGCTTCTACGGCAGAGCCACAGCGCTGGCAAATCAAGCGTCCGTCGTGTTCAGGTGCCGCCTCTCCGCTGACCCGAAGGCTGCCGTTGCACCGCGGTTGCGGGCAACGAAAGAACGGGCAGTCTCCGTGTGTCTTACTCCAATTCTTGATGGCACTCTTCAGCGTGTATGGAGTGTCGCCGTAGAGGACGCCGATGCTCAGCGTCGTCCCTACCCTGCCCAACGTGTCATCGAACTTGCGAGCTTGTTCATAGACCTCCGCCAGTTGATCCTTGAGTAGTTCATTGCGTGGGTACAGGGCTAGGACGCGGACACCGCGACTCGCCGGTTGCGCTTTGCGCTCGGCGGCTAGCCAGGTCAGTGCTGGGAGGTAGAAGGCCAAGGTTTTACCACTGCCTGTGCCGGCAGAGACCAGGGTACCTCTCAGCGCTCGGTTTGTCAGGGCCTCGAGGATGCGTGCTGCCGCTTCGATCTGGAATCGAGCGAATTTCCAGTTCGGTCCACCCGCATCGAACCAAGCCCGAACAGCGGCAATCACACGCGGATCGGAAACTCGCGAAGCAATTAACTCCTGGGAGGTCGCCGGGGACAAGTCGCGAGCAGGATACCTACGCTGCCGCCACAACAGTCGGTAGTCGGCCACGAGGGTGGCACCGCTAACCCAGTCGGGACCTTCATGTCGGCGCGGGAACAACTGACGTAATCGCGCAAACAGCCGTATGCCTTCAGCCATCCGGGTGCGGAACCGTCGAGGTGCACCTGGACGCCCCGGAATCTCTGCCAGGTAGCCGAGAGAGGTAAGGCGCTGGCAAAGACTTGCCTCTGTGTCGATGGTGCAATTGGGATCTGCTGCCAGTTCCTGGTTGTCATTGAGCACATCGCGCAGCGTATCATCGACCTCGTCGAGGCTGAGCGCGCTGTCGACAAGGCCCCAGACGAGAACGCGCACCTCCAACCGCTCGAGACGGTCTAGGGCTGCCTCGGCTAGCGCCAGGTCAGGCGACAAGCTCATTGGCCCGCGCTGCGAACGCGGAATCCATCAAGTCGGCCATTCTTAGCAATCCACTCCAGCACCGATGGGGTGACCTGGGCCAGTGTTGCGCTACCGGCATTGATGGCTTCGAAGAAGCGCTTGACTTCGATGGGCAGGTCGAAGGTGAGTAGCAAAAAGGCTTGACGACAGGCGGCGACGTGGGTTGTCAGTAGCGTAAGGTCCTCTTCAGTCCGAGGGAGCGACAAACGTGCAATGACTTGGTATGCAGCATAGCTCGCCTGATAAGCCCGCAAGGCTTCATCGTTCTGGGGCGTTGGAGGCGTACGCAGGCGCAGCGCGACTGGATCTTCGAGAGTGCCACGCTCTTCCAGATAGGCGCTCCAAGCCTTGCGGCCCGCAGCCTCAAGAACTTCAGTCAATCCCTCTGCGGATTTCAACAGGCGCTTCCAAGCCGCGTCCCGCGTGAGTTGGTTGATGTCGTCATCCTGGTTCAGGCGCGCCAGAACCGTGCTGGCGTTCTGGAGCAATGCTGCCCGCTTGGAGGTCACCTCCGTAACATCCTCCGCCCTGAGAGTTAGGCAGGCGGTCCGGGACCTGAACACTCTAAGCTTCTCGTTTCTGTCGTTCCACTCTTGCGTGCGCTGCTGAATGAGGTTGTAGTCATCCGCGTGCCGCTTTGCTAGTGTCAGCGACTTGAGTTTGGCGTCCAGTATCTGGCTACGTTGCAGCAGTGTGGTCATTGGTCTTGCTCCTGAACGATTAGCTCGAGGTCACTCTGCAAGCCGGTCAGCATCTCGCTGATATCACCGCCGCCGGTGTTCTTGAGTTGGGCCTCCGCGGCACGTTCCAACTCTTTGAATGTCTTTTCGAGGTGGTCGATGCCCTCTTGCACATTGACCAGTTGCTCCATATTCAGAGTGGCCCAGGCCATGAGTCGTGCTTCGACCTTCGCCGTAGCTTCGGGAGGGGTAAAGTCCAAGGCCTGCCGGATCAGGGCACGAGCGTCATCGTTCGACAGTTTGGCGGCGGCTTGCTTCGTTTGGTCGTACGTCATCGACGTGTGGTGAAAGAGACCCGCCTTGCGGGCTTGCTCCAGTTGTTCCAGCAGTGCCGCTCCCAGACTGGCGTTCTCGCTGTCATTGAGATGCTCTCGAATTCCCGGCAGTAGCGGTTCAATAGCCGTCCGGTAGCGAGTCAACAGTGTCTCGATGCGCGTGAGCATTTCATCTGCTGCGGATCGAGCCACGCCCTGCTCTGCCCTGATCAGCAGTGCGCCGGCCTCGGGCAAGTCTAATCGCCATGCCGACTTGATGCGCCGGAAGTCAACCGCATAGGGTGTGGTGCCGGTGCCCTGATGACACCCTACGGCGGAGGTGAGGACATCTTTGATGGCGACTCTGGCGGCTTCTGCACGACCTTGGGCCTGCGCAACAAGCGCCTGAGGACGCTTGTCAGATGGATCAGGAGTCCAAAGGGCGTCTTGGAGGGGCGCACAGTAGTCCGATATAGCAGGCGCCTTCGGTTCGATTGATCGGGTTAAGCGTAGTAGCAGCGCCTGCCTATGCAGAACACGCAGAGCCACACTGGCCTGGAGTTCCGCCGATTTCACATGCCAAGCAAGAACCTGAGATTCGAGGCGGTCAAGCAACTGCTGCGCAAGCGAATAGTCATCCTCCGACTTGGGGTAGTCCCACGACTTACCTCTGGCGCTCCATCGCTCAAGCGCCGTCAGTCCCGCTCTCAGTAGGGGATCTAGGGGTCTTGTTTCATCCGCCGCCACAAACTTGGGCTCATTGGATGGATTGCCAATGCGAGCAAACGGCAGCCAGATCTGCCCGGCTTCGACGCGTCTTACGCGAACGCGGATGGTGCCCCAATCGATGCGCTCATTGAGTGCCGCTTCCAGAAGGTTTCGGACATAGCGCGCCTTGATTTCTGAAATATTGCCCGTTGCCCAGGCTTCGATGTATTCCGGAGCGGGCGGCATCGCATCGTCCAGCGGAGGAGGCGGGAGAGGATTCTTGTCATCATCAGACCCAGGGGGCGGGGGCGGGGGCGGGGACGGAGATTCGTCACCATTACCTGCGAACGGCCACGGTAGGCGGAAGGCATCGAACACACCCCGACCGATCCGCGGTGATTCCGCCAGACTGCCAGGATTCCCTGCCCAATGATCAAGCACAGCCTCAATGCGCTTACATTGGTCCTGAGGCCATCCTCGCGTAGCCAGCGCCACGACAACACTCCCCGGAGGGGCCGCCCCTTTGAAATTTGGGGGCGGGAACCCCCCCCCCTCAAAGAGTGGACGCAGACTCAGCGTTTCGCGGAGAACGGTATTAATAAAGCTGCGTGGGTTGAATCTCAACTCGGTGCCTACACGAAGTTCGCGACGGCACATAGTGTCGATCGAGATCTTCGACAGGGGGAACAGGGGGTAGCCTTGCCGACTGGTGTCAAACGCACTCAGCTTGTCCTCGTCTTCGGCGCTAAGCGGTTCTCGAAACGCAGCGACCCATTTGTTCAAGTCTGCGACCTTACTCTTTCTGAACTGTTCTTGAAGGGCCTCGACGCCCCACCTCGCCGCGTTGAGATAGCGGCCCGCCAAGTCAGTCAGGCGCTCGATGGTTGCCTCAGGAGTGGCTTCCGTATTTGGAATGAACCACTCTTGCTTGGCTCTTGTCAGGATCGTCTGGCGACCCGGCAGGAAACCGTCGGTAACCGCCAGCGCAGTACGAATCGGAGCACGAACGCGCTTCCCGGCATGATCATCACTCTCGGCAATGATGAGGTTCAGAAGAGGCTGCTGGATGCCTGCGAGTGCAGCAAAGTCTTCGATAAGTAGGACCAGTTCCTTGTCATCTTTCAGCAGCGCCTTACGGATCTCATCGACGATATCTTCGATCGTCCTCTGGCCAAGTGCTTTTGAGAACTGAAACACTGTGCGTAGGGCAGGGTCGAGCGCGTCCTGAAGGATCTCGGCAGCCAAGGGCCTACTTGCTCCATCGTTCCGGGTCAACTGCTGAAGGGCCGACTGGACGGCCGTCTTTACGGTATCCGGTGACCAATCGTCGGGGATGATCAAGTCCTCAGGAACAAAGCGGCGCAACTCTCCCTTCTGTGTCTCGCTGCCACCCTCGAGCGTCTGTCTCACGATGCGTTCAAGTACTGCACTGAACCATCCGTCGAGCACATCTGGGTCACGAATGAGATCTCGGAGTTTCTTGGTCAGATCCAACCGCTCTCGAAGCGGGCGGTTGTCTTGGCCGGCCTGCCGTAACGCCTCCATACCCGACTCTAACTTCTGGGCAAACTCGTTGCTTAGAGCCGTTCCCAGCAGCGCGGCAGCTTCGCGCGGTTGGAGGTGTTCGACAGCCTTGCTGAGTTCAGCAAGTAGGTTTTCATACGCGACCCCCTGGAGCGGTTCGAGGATGCGCTCAACGACTTGGCGCAGGCTGGCAGTCTTGGGAACCAGAACAATGACCAACTGATCCCGCCTTGGGTGTCTCTGCAATTGCGCATAAAGCCAGCGCACCATGTGAGATTTGCCGACACCCGATTCACCCGTGATTGCGACGAGAACAGCACTGCCGTCGCTGGCATCGCGCATCAGGGATTCGAGCAAATCTCTTTCCGTAACACGACGCTCGACGGTGCCAACGGCTGAGCGGGTAATCAGGGGTCTAGGCTCGTGGACCGCCAGAAGCACGGCGTCGTTGACAACTTCTGCCTCAGTCCGAATACACTCGGCAACGTTCTTCTGCGCTGGCCAATAGCGATCGAGTGTCGTCATCTGGCTGTCCTTCTTGGGCGCAGGACCGAGGTGTAGCGGTGATCGGTCCTCGGGCCGCCTCGGCCTGTGAGAAGGATCGCACTCCCGACATCTGAGGGATTGCGAAACTGCAGCGTCTGGTCGGCCAAAAAGCCAAGCATTGCACGCGATAGAGCATGGGAGAGTTGACCAGGCTGCAAGGATGGCAGGGCCCCTCTATTGAGGCGACTCAAAACGGCGACGCTGTACTCGCCTCCATCCAGGACGGGCAACGCTGAACCAAGACGCCGGACGAACTCGGTCGCAGGTAGTTCCTCCCCAGGGTCAATGCAGTCATCCAAGACGTCTCGTATTGCAAGGGTTGGATCCACATCTCCGCCGCCGGGTTGGCGAATGAAACCAAGGAAGTTCCCCCAGAACTGTAGGCCATTGACACGCGTGTTGTTCTGCATGAGTCGAAGATTGGAATCGGCGATCTGATTGAGTTCTAGGGAATTCACATCGCCGAACTTCAGGCGATAGACGTCCTGTGCCAGTAACCAAGCCAAGGATCGGGTCAGGTCTGCCGCTCTGGCACCCTCTTTAGCCCACAAGTCGGCGTTGTTTTCTTGTGACAGAGTCGCACGACGGGCAGCGACGCGTGTGGCTCGGACGAAATCGGCATCGCTCTTCAGATCGTTAGGTGGCGCTTCAGCTAGGGTGATCTGCTCGCTTCCCTCTGATACCCGAAAAAGGCCCAACTCGGTCCAGCGAATGAGCGTGGTTCGTGCCAGTCGAGGGTCCTGCACCACGTTCGCTGGAGCAATCGCTTCAATCAGATCATCGCGCGACATTGGCGTGCGTGCCTTAGCCACAGTGGCATACAACACAACCAGTATGTTGGGCAGTCCATCGTTAGTAAGGTTGAGCAGACTCATGGGTTCAAGAGGTGAAACAGATCAATGGCCGTTACGTGCGGGGTAGTATCGAGCAACTTGCGGCCTGAGTGGTGAGGGTGAGCGAGGTCCGCGGGCACCAGTAAGAGTTCCAGTTGCGCCTTGGACAACAGAAGTAGATTCCAGAGCACAGCAATGGACGGGAGAGTCCAGATCAAAGCGCGTACCTCATTTGCACCGGCCTCCATCTGCGTCAGCGAGGCGAGGTCCAGCGTATCGAAGAGGACGTTGAGTCGTTGATGTCTGGGTAACGCTTGAATCAAGCGCTTGGCATGGACTCGTTCGAACTCTTCGTCCCAGGCCACAGTGTGGAAGTCCACAGTTGAAGCGAGGGCATCCAACAAGTGGGCGCAAGTCTCGGCGAATTTATTGTCGCGCTGAACCGATATGACAATAAGATTGGGTGCGGCACGTGGCAGTGCCAATCGGTCGATTTTGTCAAGAGAGCGGGGAGAGAAGTCCGCCAAGCGCGGCGTGGCGGGTGCTTGGTAGAAAACTGTCTGGCGGCGGTCATCCCAATGTGTCGGGCAACCGCCACAGCATAGCGAAACCGGTACACAGATTGCGCCCATTATGGAATACATCTGTCGCAGGGCCTCGGAGATTTCCAGATGACCGTAGGCGACGTCAGTGATCGCGTTGAATCCGCTCTCGCCTGCTTTACGGACATCTTCACGTGCGCATGCCAGAGCTTTCGCGAAGTGGTCGAGGTCACGGTGACCGTCGTCGAGGATCCGGACGGCAGCGCGAGAGGCTTCGCTGATATTTAGTGGCGTGTCTTGGTCGGCACTTTGGGACGACCCTATGGCCACGAGTTCGATCAACCCCGCCCGAGCCATGAGAGTCAAAGTTCGAACGCTCCAGGCATTGCTTTTCTTCGACTTCACATGCTGATGGGTTCGCAGGCGCGTGAGGTCGACCCACGAGGCCTCGGGCAGTTTGTCGTGACTCTGCGCGCCGTCAATCATCCCGGTCCAACGCTCGTGCGCGTTCTCATCGCGGGCCAGTTTCGGCACTGCAATGCCTTTGGCCTGCCTTTCATCGGATTCGGTGTGCAACAGTATCGCTGCCCCTGCACGTCCATCCCGCCCTGCGCGACCCACTTCCTGGTAGTAGCGGTCCAGAGAGTCTGGAAGCGTGGCATGAATGACCGTGCGGACATCGCTCTTGTCGACTCCAAGACCAAAGGCTGAAGTGGCCACCATTCCGTCAAGTTCGTTGGCACTCCATTGGCTCAACAAGCGCTCTCGGTCTGCCGAAGAGGTTTCGCCAGTAAACTTGCTGACTCGCCTCAGTCCCGTTGCCCTTAGGCGATACAGCCAACGGTCCGCCTCATCAGGTCGAGTGACATACAGGATGAAGGGCCGCGGTGCAAGTTGGACGGCCTCGAGGACGCGCATGGGCCTTTCTTCTTCCAGGCACGGTACAGGCGCATACCGAATCTCCGGGCGTAGGTGTACCGCCGAGACGACGTGGACGCGTACGGGTGGACCAAAAAGGTGTCGCAGATCATGAATGGTTGAGGCCGTGAGAGTCGCAGACGCCAGTACCACCCTTACGTCACGGCTACGTGCCTTAATGCGTAGCATGCGAACCAACGCGGGCAGCAGTTGAAAGGCGGGACGGAATCCATTTCCCCACCCGATGACCAAATGGGCTTCATCGATGAACACGTTATTCAGGCGCCCCTGTGCTGCAGCATGCTCCAGGGGTTCCCTGAGGCTACCTACGGCGTATTCCGGTGAGGTGAAGAGGATGGGCTGCTCACCCTGCCAGATGGATCTATGAACCTGGGTCCGCTGCTCCTCGGATAACCCCCCATGAAATGACAGTGGCGGCAATTCTCGGTGCGGGTAACGCTTATGCAGGAGATTCTTCATTCGCGTTGCCTGATCGATGGCCAGGGCCACGGTCGGAACAATGGCCAAGGTCATCAGACCCTCCTGCTCGACTAGCGGCGGCAGGTGTGCCAGCAAGCTCTTGCCACTGCCAGTCGGTAGGTTCGCGATCAGGACGTCGCCTTGTGGCAGGTGCATAAGTGCCCGAATGGCCTCGCGCTGCCCTTGCCCAGTGTAGGTAGGCAACCCCATGGTTTCGCTCAACACTGGATCAGCGCGGACTTCATACTTCTGGCGAGACACGATCCCCTTAAAAGCGTCGTCGAAAAGATCTGCCTGTGACTCCAAAAAACTTAGGCGGGGCCAACGGGGTTGCAGATTCAAACTCGACGGTCCGGGAAGTACGTCGAACTGAGCCTGCTTCCATTCTTCGGCACTTGGCCATCCAGTATCTGTGGGCACTCGAAGCCATGGAACTTCACCTTCATCGCCAGCTGCTCGCAGCAGGACGTGACGGATAAGTGGGATTAGGTCCGAACTCGTGCCCCTGTTGTTTAGCTCGCTCAGGTTGTGCAGAACTTGGCGTGTGCGCTCCAGTAGTGAGTCGCTAGCGACTTGAAGCGACACTTGCCGATCAGGCCAATAGGCACATACCTCCATGAGGGCCGTGATGTCGAACCTCTGATCCACTATGCGATTCATCAATCGAACGGGTTGGCAGCGGAGGCAAACACAGCCCCCGCTACATCGATGCTGATGGTAGGCGCTCGGATGGCATCGCTCAATCGGCCATGAAGGACTTCCTCCTCTTCGAGATCCCGACGTTCCGCGGCTTGAGCCGCCCCCGTCAGGCGTGTCAGGCGCGACTCGACTTGAGCGACACGGGTGGCGTGCTGGCTGCGTAGCGAAACCAATCCCCGCTCTTGGTGCTGGCGAAGCAATTCATGACCGGCCATGAACTTCAGCGCCCGCTCCTCTGCCTCTTCGCAATGACTCCGCCACTCCAGCAACCAAGGCACGGCGTCCTGCATCTGGAGGAACTGCCATCGACTAGGATTGAGGTTGTAGTCCCGCCCCGGCCCCCGCCCACTCTTGCGGTAATTCTCGGCAATATGTTCCGGGGGGGCCAGTGTGACCTCCCGCGTCGCGTCTACCCACACGGTGTGGAACTGCGGTGGGAAGTGCTGCTCGGCACGACGGATCAGGGCACGTGCTACATCGTCGTCTGCGTCGGACAGGTTGGCTTCCACCAAAAAGTCAAATCGGAACCAAAGGTCGCAGCCACTGGCGTCACGAGCTTCGTAATCCGGTCGGTGGCGCCACATGGCAAAGACCCGGCCACGATCATCTGTCTGGCAAAACGAGTGCAGTGACTCGACCAGAGAGGCGCCATACCTCAACGAGCGGAGTGCGCGAGACTGCCCCTCCTTCGACATCACCGTGTGGCGGCTAAACGCATGCGGATAAGTCAGAGGCGAGCGCGACGTGCTATGGCGAGCTTCCGTGTCGATCGTTCCCAGGAATTGGCCGATAAACTCGGGCAGCGATAGCAGCGTCCGATGATTGTTATCGCGAACGTAGTTCAAGCGGAACACGCGCTCGCCTTCGAGCAGATTGCCTATCCATGGCTCACTGCGACTGCGAAAGAGCAAGGTGCCTAGCGCAAAGCCATCAAACGCATCGCGCCAGGAGCGCCAGTCGGCATCGACCTTTGCCAGTTGATCGAACTCCTCGCTTTGAGGGTCGCCCATCGCGTCGAGGTTGTCCTGCTGATCGATGCGACGTCTTTCCCGGGCGGCCCAGCCTGTCGGACCGGCCAACTGGTCCTTCCAGCGCATCAGGCCATCGACGCCTTCGTTGTACCAATCCTGGATCGCGTTCCTCAGCGTTCCCTCGACCATGTACTGGAGGCTGGCCATGGACGCAGAAAACACTTGCAGCCCTTCTGAAAGGCAAGCCACCCAGGCCATCTCGGCGGGATCGCTTTCGCACACTGGGACCAACGACCGTACCGCGTTGCCGACTCCGTACCGATCGAGGCGACCCAGTCGTTGTTCGATACGGTTAGGCGCGGCCGGAAGGTCGTAATGAAAGGCAACCTTATGGCCACCATGGAGGTTGAGACCCTCTTCGGCGCGAGCATCGCAAACCAGAACCCTGCAGCGCGCGGGGTCTGTCAGGAATCGACGCCAGAGCTCAACCTGACCGTCCTCAAGTGTCGAGGCGTCCGCGATGGCGTGCCTCAAGACCTCGAAGGTCTGGCCAAGTGCCGTCCTAAGGGACCGAGTCAGGGCATCGGCGGTGGAGGCCTCGTCGCAGAAGATCACCACCTGCACACCCTGAGTGTTCAGACACCGCCGCACGGCATCGTGGGTGACGCGCTGGCGCTCGCCCTCCTCATCCGCACGCGCAGTCAGTTCATCGACTTGCTGAGCGAGGTCACGAACGCGTGCGTCGTAGATGCCGAGGTCCAGCAGAGCCTTCTCGATGGTCCCGCCGCCGCAAGGATGGACAGCGCAGGTGAACAGGCTGCGCGCCATCGTGGCAGCGCCACCTGCGTTGACCAGGCGAACGCGCAGTTCATCAAGCACCCGCTGACGTTCGGCGCGCCAAGTGCTGACGTAGGGCAGAGTCTCCAGGCCTTTGCGCTGAGGGGTAGCCCATGGCACGGCCTTGCGACGGTTTCTCAGGACCCGGCGGTGCAGTTTGTAGGTTTCGGAAAGGTGGGCACGCAAAGCACCTAGCGCCACCAAGAATTCTTCGTCTTCCTCGTCGGGAAGCGCCTTGACGATGGGGCGCAGGACTTCGACCCGGTTCATCAATGTCGGGTCGTCGCCAAAGGTCTCACTCAAGCGGTCGAGGTCGCCTTCCATCGACAACACGTTGTCTGGCAGAAGCGAGGCGGCAATCTCCGCGACTAGTTGGCGCGACTGCAGTCTTCGCTCAAAGCCCTCAAGGTCGTTCAGCGGAAACACCACAGGATCGAGCAGGTGAAGCATCCGCAGGAATCCGGAGGTGTCGGCGAGTACCGGGGTTCCAGATAGTAGCAGCAGTCGCGGCACCCTCGCCGCATCCCGACGTAGCAACTCATATAGCGAATGATCGCCCCCATCGGTCTGATGAGCCAAGTGGTGGGCCTCGTCAACGACCAGCATGCCTGCTCCGGACAGGTGGGCCTCGACAGCGGCCAGATCGTCGTTGGGCACGACCCAAATGTAGTCATCGAGCCAGTCCAGGAGTCCGAAGCGATCAGTCAGTTCCTGCCGCCATTGGGCCACCAGGGCGGGCGGTACGATCAGCAGGACCCTGGCATCTGAGGAGTCGAGGGTGTACTGGCGTATGAGCAAGCCGGCCTCAACGGTCTTGCCCAAGCCCACTTCGTCAGCCAGTAGATAGCGCTGAATGGGATCCTGGAGAACTTTAAGCACCACGTTGAACTGGTACGCCACCAACTGCACCGAGGACGATAGCAATGCCCCCATACCATGACAGGCGGCACGCTGGGCCGTCACAGCCCGCATGAAATTCGATCGCGCCGCCGCAAATAGGGGTGTCTCGGTGACATGCCGGATCAGGAATTCAGTGGGGTTCGCAATCGGTCTGCGCCAACGCACCTGAAGATCGGCACGCGACAGGTTGGCCGTCACCTGATTCGGGAAGGCCACTAGACAGGTAGAGCCCTCGCCGTCGGCGATCCGCCCAACCTGCCAGCGACCGGTGTCTTCGTCGCATCGAAAGACGCGAGATTGTTCTGCTAGTGCGACAACTCGAACTACCGTGACCGGGGCATCAATCTGGAAGGGCTGCGCTTCACCAGGCACATCGAAATAGGCCACTGTGGCCCGGTGCCCCGATATCTCGACCACCTTTCCGATCCCTAGCTTGCGTCCCGTCTCGGTCGCGACGACAACGAACGCTCCTATGGCAACTCGTTCACCGGTTGTTGCCAAGGCAGTCACCCCCTTTTAGTTTCATCTGGCGATATTACAAAGGCATTACGTATATTGCAAGGCATGGAGTACCGATACAGCAGATATGATAGGTCTCAGCTTCAGTTCAATCATCTTCTCGCTATCAGTAGTTTTGACGGAAGTCGGCCTAGTTGTCGTTGTGACCGTCTTTCCCATTTCAACCTCCACTTGCCTACAACGAAACGAACGTTTCTTTATCCGGATGAATACCGGAAAGAAATTGCTTGAAGGTCTCTTCCAGCATGACTTCAGAGACCGAGTATTTCATCGAATACGCGACTTCCGGGTTGGCAAGTTGCGCCTTTGCTTTCGCAGGAAGGTTGTCGATGGCTTCCTTATTCGAGGCCAGCATCGGCGTCCATCGCGTCTTCAGTCCGTGCTGTGTGACAACAAAGCGCTCTTCGGCCAATTCGAACTCACCGCGAAATACTTCGTAGGCGGCCTCGGGGATGTAGCGTTTTTCCGATGACTCAATCCCATACGAAAACCGATCGACCAATTTCATCGTTTCCAGGACGATGTGATCCATTTCTCGGATGGCCTCGATGACCTCCTCTAACAGCGCGGCGGGTAATCCTGCTGGACAATGCCAACGCGTCATCTGGAAATCCAGTGCGTACCAGGGTTCATCAATTGGATCGTCACGCCACATCACGGAATTCCCAGCATCTTGTGTGTTTGCAGACTCAAACGCCATTGAGGGTGGGTCTTGCAGTATTCAATTACACCCTGTGTATTGGCCTCTCGATCGGGTCCGTCCATCGGCTGCAAGTAAAACCTGTCGAATTTCAGTTCTTCATACCTCTCCGGGAGCGCTTCCGCCTGGGGATAGACCAACTTCAGCTCATTTCCTTCTTTCAACACGATCTCAGACTTGCCCTTGGGACTCACGCAGATCCAATCGATCCCGCTCGGAGCTTCACATGTCCCGTTAGTTTCCACGGCAATTTCGAACCCTTGACCATGCAAAGCGTCGATCAAAGGAACATCCAGTTGCAATAGCGGTTCGCCCCCTGTGCAGACGACGAATCGATGCTCTTGCGACTCACTAGGCCAATACTCAGAGATGCGCTCGGCCAGGGCGTGGGCTGTCTGAAACTTTCCACCGCCATGCCCATCGACCCCGACGAAATCCGTGTCGCAGAAGTTGCAGACGGCGGCGACCCGATCGCGCTCGAGGCCGGACCACAGATTGCACCCCGCAAATCGACAAAAGACTGCTGGACGACCCGCATGGGCGCCTTCGCCTTGTAACGTGTAGAAGATCTCCTTGACGGAATAGGCCATGACTAGATCGGGAGCGCGGGGCCAAGTTCGCCCCAACTCAGGACCACGCCGCAACCACGTGTCTCGTAGAGATCTATCCGATCCAGTTGCGGCAAATGCGGCGCTGCTTGATCGCGAATCCAACGGACGATCGTCGCCGCATCGGAATCAACCAACCCAGGAATTTCGTGCAACGGGTGATGATCAAGCCGCTTGAAAATTGGATCAAACAGTTCCTTCACGTCGCCAAAGTCGATGGTCCAGCCCATCACAGTGTCCAGTGGCGCGTGTAGGTGAAGACGGAGGGTGTAGGTATGACCATGGATACGGCGTCTGTTGTCACCTTCAGGTGCGCGTTTCAACTGCATAGAGCTATCGAGAGTTGTTTCCTTCCAGATGCGGTAGTGGCTACCGTCAAAATGCGCTCCGCAACTCGCCGTCTCGTAGACAGTCACGCATGAAAGTTCGCGCAATTCCGGCTTGAGTCGATTCCAGATCCAGGCGGAGATGACTTCGCTGGTGGGATTCTGCAGACCTGCAATGTCGTTCAAACAGGCGTGATCCAGTTCCGCATGGATCGGCGCCCACAATTCGTCTAGGTGGTCGTAATCAATCCCAATCTCTCGCCCGCCCAGGTTCTGGTTGGCATGCAGAATGACTTCAAATCCGTGACCATGCATGCGTCCGCATTTGTGCCCAGGGGGCACATTCGGCAACTGGTGCGCTGACTGAAATACATAACGCCGCCAAATATGCGCGCTATCGTTCTGATCGAGATCGACGCCTTCATGTTCTGTGCTCTGAACGCCCACGCTTTCAATGCTGGCAATTGCCAATCGCCTACGTACCCAACGAGCAAGATTTTCGTCGGTCGGTTGTTCCAACTGGGCGTTGAGATCGTTGTAATCTAATGGGGCAACCGCGGCAATCAATTGCTCTCGTAGTTGATCGATCTCCCCACCCGGGAACGACGCCCATCCATGTGGGAGCGCACACCGAACATCGGCCAGAAAACTATGCCCGTGCTGACGCCGTGACCGATGCCCCTCTGGAAGAAGCGAAACACGACGAGCAGCTTCGAAATTCGCAGCTGCTGTGTATAGAAGTTGCTCAGCCATGCTCAATGCCCCGAGAAGCGCGTGATCAAGGGATCTACAACACCTGCCTCGGCAAAGCCTTTGGCCCGCAATTGACACGAATCGCATCGACCACAGGGGCGGCCATCTGTCCCGGGGTCATAACAGCTACTGGTTTCTGCGTAATCGACCCCGAGTGCAAGACCTTTACGAATGATGTCGGCCTTGGATAGTTGGATCAAAGGAGTATGAATCTGCAGACTCTGAGTTCCTTCGACGCCAGCCTTCGTCGCCAAATTCGCCATCACTTGAAAGGCCGCAATGTATTCTGGCCGACAATCTGGATAGCCACTGTAGTCAAGGGCATTGACCCCAATAAAGATATCCGACGCACCCAAGACCTCGGCCCAACCCAAAGCAAAAGACAGAAAGATGGTGTTTCGTGCGGGGACGTAGGTAACCGGGATCCCGTGTGACATTTCAGACACGGGACGATCTTTGGGGACTGTAATGTCGCTCGTCAGGGCAGACCCCCCTATCTGCCGGAGGTCAAAATCGACGATGAGGTGTTCCTTCACCTCAAACTGCGTGGCGATTTTTCTCGCACACTCCAACTCCACGACATGACGTTGGCCATAACGAAAGCTCATCGCATAGAGATCAAACCCCTGCGCCTTGGCCATGGCCAAACTTGTTGTGGAATCAAGACCTCCGCTAAGCAAACATAGCGCTTTTGGCATGCTTTATTTTCCTTATTAATTAATACTTTACCAGAACCAGGGAGAATGCCCATAAATATGTTGGTGGTTTATGTCGCTGACCACAGTCGCTGCTCTACTGAATCGCCAATCGAAGACAGCATGCGGTTCGGTAAATGTACCTCATGGCCAGTTTGCCCAGCCAATTTAGCCGGGGTCTATCGGGCTTGGTTCTTCTTTACGGTTACAAGGATCTGCGACCTAGACTGCCCCACACCGATGAAACAAAGTGCGGGAGGACTTCACCAGCCCCACCAGCCAATCTCGCATTGGCTGCCAGGGAAAGTGGGGTCGGCACAGGATTAACCTCGATCACGATCGCACCCCGATTGATCGCTCGCCACGGGAGACTGGCCGCGGGCTCCACCTCAAGAGACGTACCGATGCAGATCAAGGCGTCGCAGGTCTCTGCAGCCAGGAAGGCATCTTCCAGCATTCCCGGATCGAGCGGTTCGCCGAACCACACCACGTCCGGGCGCAGCAGAGCGCCGCACGCCGGACAACGAGGAACGGACCCTGCCTTCAATTCAATCGCCACCAGATCCTCGGGGCCGGCATACGGATCGAGTTCGTCATCGACAGCGTAGCCATTACAGAGGCGGCAAATCAGCGGACTCGCGTCACCACTGAAGAGTTCGTCAACATCCACGAATGCCTTTAACCGCATCAGGTTGCCGTGAAGCTCGATGACGTTTCTGCTCCCGGCTACCTGATGAAGGTTGTCAATATTCTGGGTGATCACAGTCACGCGCGGAATGAGTTCCTGAAGTCGGGCAACGACCGCGTGACCGTCATTCGGCCTGGCGCGGCGGACGGCATCGGCGAGATGGACGTGCCAGTCCCAGACGAATTGCGGATTCGTTCTGAAGGCATAAGGCGTCGCTACTTCGGCCGGATCAACTTTCGCCCACAGGCCCTCCGCACGGTCGCGAAAGGTCGGAATGCCGCTCTCGGCAGACATGCCCGCACCTGTGAAAATCACACAGTGCTTTACAGCGCGAAGCCGTTCTTGCAGTTCTGGTGCAATCATCTGATATCCATGAAGTCCCGCGGCTCTTCCTTGGCAGCACTCAGCCGAGCTTGCCGGTCGAACGTGGCAGTGCCGTATCACGAGTCTACCGAATCAGAGGAATTCCGCAGAATTCGTGCGCCGCGAGGCAGTGGAATCTCTGCGGCGGAAATATTCCGGAGCCAAGGGTTACAGGGCGGACTCAACACACCTGCCAAGGTTAGCGCCCGCCCGGAAGTGACGCCCAAACTCATTGCAGCACGTCTGCAGTTTGATCCGCCGGCAGCCAGTCCCAGGCATCTGCAGCAATCTCCCTCAACGCCGCTTTCACTACCTGGTCCAGCACTTGTCCGGGCAAAACCTGCTTCCAGGCCCGGAACGGGGGAGACGCCCGTCATTGCATCACGCTGCAACCGCCCTCTGCGATGGCCTTCTGCATGGCCTCGACACCTGCCCGCAAGGATTTGGACTGCCTCAGAAGCGCCGGCCTCGCTGTCAGCACCTGCTCCAGATTGTGCCAGGCACGCGGGTCGCGCGGATTCAGTTCATAGGCGGTCAGGAAACTGAGCGCGGCATCGAGCCAGCGACCCTGCCCCTGATAGACGAGGCCCAGGTTCTTGTGGGCGTTGTGGCGGTGGCCCTCAACGTCAACGGCTGCCAGGCAGTAGTCCTCGGCCTCGTCGAACCGGCCCAACTGGATCAGCGAATAGCCGAGGTTGTTGTTCCCGAAATACTTTACGGTCGGATCCTGGGGATCGTTCGCCAGCACCTGCCGGTAGCTCGCGATCGCTGCCTCCCAGTCCAACTCGTGCTCATGGACGCATCCGAGGGTAAGATGCGCCCGCGCCGCCTCGTCGGGCTGGCATGGCCGGGCAAGCAGTTCCTCGGCCTGCTTCAGATGCCGCTGGTCGTCATTCTCTTGATTCAAGATTTCTCCTTTTCAGAGGGCAGCACACGGGGAGATCGCCCTCCCCTTCGACGCATTACGGTTGCGGTTGATCCGGATCGTCGAACTGCGCCTTGCCCTGCGCCTTCTTGCGGCGCAAGTACGATGCCTTGGTGCTCTCGGTCGACATGGACATGAGTTCGTCCTTGGCGGAGAGCCGGCTGCTCATCTTCCGCGAGCTGTAAAGTGACTCCTTCGAGAACCGCGCCATGTCACGCATATGCGCAATCTCTTCTGCGCTTTCGAGCACCTCGATCACCCAGGGAAACTGCGCATAGCGCTGACGGGCATCGGCCAGCATGCGGTCGATGGCCTCCCAGTCGCCGGCATCCGCCGCTTTCCTTGCCTGCACCAGCAGTTGTGCCACCGCAAGCTCGGCGAGGCGCCCGGCCACCAGGGAATCCGGCAGCACGGCATCCCATGCCGCGGGTGACAACGCCTTGAGTGCGAGGCTGGCTTCAGGGAACGCAATGGGTGCCCCCTCCGGGGTGAAAGCCGTGACGCCTACCTGCAGGAGTTGATTGCCTGACTCAAGCGCGAGCCCGGCCGGAATTTCCAGCTCGATGATTGCCCAGGCTTCGGCGCCATAGGGAATGTCGGGCAGGCGAATCAACGGGAACCCATCCCGCGCCTCGACCGGGTAGTCGTTGAGCAGCGTCATCTTCACACCGTCCGGCGCTCCGAGGGCCAGCTTGACGTGGCGCGAATGAAGGTTGGAGATGAGGTCGAACTCTTCGGCGAAGGGTTCGAACAGGTCGGCGGCGGCATCACCGTAGTAGTGATTGCCCTGTCCGCGCTTCGCCATGCCGACCATCAGGTCCTCGTTGAAGTCGCGGCCCAGGCCATAGGTCGACGTGGTCACGCCTTTCATCGCTGCTTCCTGGCACAGGGTGGCGATGGGTTCGGTCTCGGTGATCTCGCCGACATTGGCGTTGCCGTCCGAGAGCAGGATGACGCGGGCGAGCGCGGAATCCGCAGCGCCCGGCAGCAGGTCATCGGCACCCGCCTTCCAGCCGCCATGAAGATTGGTGGAGCCGCCTTCGTGGATTCGGCTCAATGCCATGTGCAGGACCTTGCGGTCACCCACGGGTTGCGCGCCGACCAGCGTCTTGACACGGTCGTCGAATACGATGAGCGATGCCCGATCCGAGGGCGCCAGGCGGTCGACCATGTGACGTGCGCAGCGCACCGCCTCCCGGATCGGTTCGCCGGACATGGACCCTGAGCGGTCGATAACGAGGGCCAGGTGGTAGGGCTTGCGCACCGGCATGTCCGACGGCGGCGCGTCTGGCGCCTGAACCCGTACCAGTACGGGAAGTTTCTGGGCCATGCCCAGGATCAGCGCCGGCTTTAGCGGCGTGATCAGAACCTGCGGGGAGTTGTTGTCCGGCATATTGTCTCCTTGCTGCCCGGCGTCATTGCCGAGGCATGGGAGACAAGATACGGGGTCAGGGGCTCACAGAATGCGCCCTGGCCTCCGTGGGACTAAATTGTTGGACAGAACGAGCGCCCGCAGTTCGGCCATTGCCGCCATTAGCGAGCCGAAACGACAACTTCCGCTATGCATTCATTACTGGACGTTGCCCGGGATATTCGAGCCGAATCGCAGTTTCATATTCGCGAATTCCCGATTCCTGACATGCTGCTCAGCAAATATTATCGATCACGAATAGATGCAAATTTGTTCTTCTGCCGATATGCTGCATGATAGCGAGAGGAAGCAAAAACTTGTTAGCCCGAAATTATCTATGAAGCCAGACCCTAAGATCAGAGCAAAACCTCGTGCTATGCGCGTGGCCTATGTACTGGAAGACGGTGTCGACGCGCACGGTTGGCTCGACGCTATCTTTGCCGAATGCTTCGGTCGTGATGGCGGCAGACAATCCTTGATTGTCCCGTTGATTGACGGCGCTATATCCGAACGCTTCAAGGGCTGGTTACGGTTACTTGATCCCGACTTCGTCGTACTGTTGACCTATAACAACGAGGCTTTGCTGGAAGAGTTGGCAGCCCTGCTTAGTGATACTACCTTGCTCGAACAAAAACGCGTGCGCGATGTACGGGAGCAACATCCAAGGGTAGGGATCAATCTCCCATCTGGACTTACCGCCCTCTCCTGGCTGCCTTTCTTGAAAACCGTCTCGGGGTTTCATCAGGTACCGCCGACGCATATTCTGGATCGCTACCCAGCCTGGAATGACGATGGGCTCGTTAAGGACAACTTTGGGACGCTAAATGGCAGCGTGAATCCATTCCCGATCCACCAGCAGCTTGGCCTACGGGGCATGATCTTAACGCCGGATAATCCGCCTGAAAACCGCTGGCACTTTCGTTCAACTGATGGCGACGAGGTGCAAGATCCATACGTCGTACTCGAAAAATTGGTGGAAAGAGGCGGCATCGCAACGCTAGGACAACTATCGAATTTGCGTGCTCAGCCACACAGGCCAGAGCACAGTTGGACAGACGGATTCTGCTTGGTCGTTGGCGATACGTATGAAGATCGTATCTCCTGCTGGAACGCTGGACTTCTATTCGATGACGCTCAGAGCCAACGCTACAATACGCTGCGAGTTCCGGTTACCGCATTGGCAGACGAAGCTAAGACGGCAAAGATCGCGGCATTCTTGCGGGCTGGCAATTGGATTGGTGGAAACAACGGCCCCGCGCGCATATTCGTTCGCTCTTATTCACTCATTTTGGCCGAACTAGAAGTATTTATAGCTCAACTTCAAGAAGCTTCTAGGTCGTCAGTAGTCTTCGTAGCGATCACGTCGATGAACGATTGCTGCCCATCAGAATCGACACGAGTGCGGAGTGGATTCAATATTGGCAATCCGAGCGCCGTAACCGCTGAGACAGGGATCACACAATCGACAACTGCGGTGAACAACCCCCAACCCATGCAACTCGCGTATTGCGCAGGAATTCACCCGATCTTCTCACAAGGCTCCTGGTATATCGACTTGTCCATTGATCGCTTGAACGATATTGGTCGCTTTAGCAACGTGCGCGAACCTTGGGTACTTCCAATCAGACGACAGTTGGTCCGCTACCTCACAGAGGCCGATGGTGCACGCCTGCGATGTGATGGAAGCGTGTCCATACCGGTAAGCATCGATTCCGGTCCCGTTGAAGTAAAGCAGCCGGAAGACGCCATAATCTTCCAGAGTTTGGCCACGGAAAGGGCTCACTTTCATTATTATGACTTGCGAGGTCGGCAGGTGAAAGAAGCTGCCTATCGCTATGCAGAGCCTTCTGACAAGGGAAGCTACCTTCAAGGTTTGATCGGGATGTTTGGCTCCCTAAGCGACATTGAGCACACGATGAGTACGCACTTTTGGCGTGCAAAGTTCACCGATATGGCCGCGCCAGCGCAGAGCCAGCATGAGGAAGTCATAACGTACATCCAGCGGCGGATGAAAGCTAGAAACGGCAAGCTTGTGATTGAAGACGACTGCGGTTGGAAAAACTTGGCGCAACGCATCGTACAAAAAGCAAGCAAGCTCAAGGTGCCCCGCCTGCGGACACGCTACGATTCTCTCCTTGCCGCATGGACGACTGAGCTTACGGCTGCCATCGAAGGTGACGAGAACCTAAAGAAGCGACGCGACGAAATTCTAGGCGAACGCGAGGATGATCTTAAGCGCTCGCTGAGCTATCTCGTTGACCGCGGAATATTTTATAGGGGTCACGAGTGGAGTTGCAGAGAGTGCCGCCACCGCAACTGGCTCGGTGTTGAAGCCCTGAAGGACGTAATTCCATGCGAGGTCTGTGGTCGAGAGCACCAACTCCCCGTCGATGTCGCATTGGACTTTCGCCTAAATGAGTTCTTCGCAACGTGCTTGCGCGAGCACGATACGATTGCCGTCGCTTGGGCCATAGGCGCCTTGCGGCAACAAGCCCGTAGATCATTCATGTTTGCTCCACAGACTGCCCTGTACCGTGACTATCCTGAGAAACAGGGAGGTCGAGCCGATCGAGAGGTCGATTTGATCTGCGTTATGGACGGCAAGTTTGTAATCGGTGAGGTCAAAGCCAACAGCGAGCTTATCGCCAAGTCCGACGTCGAAGATCTGGCTGCTGCAGCTCAGGAGGTCGGCGCGGACATAGCAATCTTGGCAGCGATGGTGGGAGAACGAGCGACGATGGAAGCGAAAGCTCAAGAGCTTCGAGCTTTGCTCCCAATAACGATCGAGGCTAAGTGGCTGTTGTCAGATTGGGATGACACGCCATCCAGCTATCTTTAAAGGGTCGCGTTATAACTCTCGACTGGGATTCGGCAAAGATATCAATGAGTCAAGCTGCGACTTTTGGTTCGGATTCACTCGTTTTGATTCCATGGAGTGGACCTAGGCGGGCTAGGAAAGCAGGCGTTAAGGAACGCGGTGTTATACGTCGCCATCACCTTGCTTCGCTAGTTGGGGCAGCGTTGCTCGAATGGTGGCCTTCAAAGCCTCGGCGCCATCGTCGGGAGTTGCTGGGTCCCAAACAATCGTCAGATGGTGGTTAGTGTCGAAGTGGGTCTTTGTAGCCTCAAACTTACTTCGCTCGCACGTGTAAATTACTGGCTTTCCAAGCCCTTCGGCGTACCCGGCCTCCCAGTAAGCGCCGAGGTTGTCGTGAGTCAGATCAGCCACCAAGAAGTCAGAACTCTGGATTTCAACTCTGAGGCGATCATCAATCAGTCCTGCCTTTGGAACATCGTCGAGTTTGAATAGATCAAATCCGGCCAGTTTGGCTGCGGGCTTAAAGACATCACGCACGATTCCCTCCAAAACTGGATCGCCGAACTTCATGGCCATGAAGGCTTTGCGATATGCGATGCTTCCTTTGGCAAGGTCTTCGTAGTACGCCCAACCTTTGAATGAAAGGGTTGCCTTTGCACGGCCCTGTGCGCCGAAGGACTTTGGCTGAAGCCCTATCAATAGACCTACAGAAAAAAGATGATCTAGAACGAGTGCGAAACCGCTATCTGATTTGGCTCCAACTATGCCTGCATGTGTTTCCGTAGAAAGGTCTACAAGTTCGCCAGGGCCGGGAACATTTAGGGCCAACCACCGGACAAGCAGATCAGCCTGCTCCTGCGGTCGCGGGAGCGGACGCTTCAAGACTTCATCGATTGTCGACGTGGAGAAGCACACATCGGAACTAACTTCCTGCGCTCGTCGTAGCGCGTGACTCAACTTTGCAGGGGCATCCGGGGTTGATGCAAGTGTATGAGGTAGTGTTGCGATCAATGTTCTAGTGAGGACGTATCGTCCGCATCGTGGGCATACGAATTGCGTTGCATCTTTTCCCCCAGCATTTAAGGCTGGCTCCAGCAAGTGCGCATTACAAACCAGGCAGCTATCGCTCATAGAGATGATCCAGAGACGTATAACCTGCGAGCTCAGAGGCGAGAAGCCGGCTTGCCGGCGTAGCGCCACTCTGGAATAAACGGTTAGGCTTCATTAGTGGAGTGTGATTACGCGTAGGGTTTGTTTCGCAGGCAAATATTCAAGGGCGGCCGTCATGCGAGTAGGGTATCCCATCGGTCGCTGCACTTCTAGCATGAGGTTAAACTTCATAACGTCGTGCTCTTCAAGGTACGAAAGGTTGTAAATGTAGTTAGCAGACAACTGAGCCTCAATTAGTCCAGCAATGTACTCGCGGTCAGCAGACTCCAGCCCGGCCTTTTTTAGCTTGCCAAGTTTTTCGTTTATCAGGTAGCCATGTTTTGCTTCATCAAGAAGTACAGTGAAGTTGTCAAAGAGCGCCACTTCATCGGATATTGCATTCAGCGACAACTCTGTGTCGATCTGGAATTCTTTGAAGGATGGACGTTCGATTTTGAATGCAAGAAAGATTGAAAAATACATTCCTTGGAGACTTGCCACTCGGTAGCCGAATTCTTCAAGCGGGTACATCGTGATGTTGACGTTCTCCGAATTGTCTCGATCATCTTCATGTGCGACGATGAGTGTCTTACCAGCCTTGAGGACGAAGCTAGCTACGCTGAGAGAAACGTATGTCTTAGCACGAGAGCCAAATGTTGTCGGAATATGGCCAAGATAAGCTGGACAGTTGGCGAGACCTTGATGTAGGCGATTCAGGGCCGGATCCGATAGGTTGTTGATGTAGACGCAGTAGAGAAGATTCGAGTGTTTGAACGTGAACGAGCGAGATAGCGCCATCGACTCACGTAAAATCTTGACGATCAATCGCTGGTCATGTCCAAGGAGGTCGCCTACCAATATGCTTTGAGTGGCCGTTGGCTCAAGCAACGGGAGGACATGCGTGAATGTTTCAGGGCCATACAGGCCAGAGTTGAATGCCGTTGAGTCAAAGATAAATGCTGCTTCTTGTCTGTCCATAACAGGCACAAGTGCAGCACGTAAGTTCTCGTACTTGATGCCTTTCGAGTCGAGAATTCCGATCAGATCATTGTGTAGTCGCTGAATTTCACGGCGCATGCGTGGTGCAGCGATCCTAAAGTGATCGCGCATCACTTCCAACATCACATGACTTCGCGAGTTGAGAGTAAAGATCGTCGGCATGCACTTCAGTGAAACCTAACGAAGCTGTAGAAAAAGTCTTTTCATAGACGCATCGTGCCGTGAACCAAATGGAATAACAAGACCCCAAGGGGAGGTTCTTCCCGAGAGATTCTCATGGCCCGCTACAAGCATATCGATACCAGCCCGCGGTCTGCTTCCATTCCCATCTACCGAAAGCAATGGACACTGATCACGCTCTCGCCGGTGAAGGAAACGGCCATTCGGTGGTCTGACTGGCTCAACGGCAGCAACCTGCTGGACAACGGCCATTCACCTGACCCGAGGTCAACGGCGGCAATGGCCGAAGAGCACTCAATCGCCAGTCCAAACCTAGAGGGCAAGTCCTCGGCCTGAGCCATCCTCAATCTGGCTTGATAAGAGCGTCGAACGAGTCAACCTACCCGGCTACGGTACCAAGTTACCGTCGGGATTCCCGGCGCCGGTTGCTCCCTGCGAACCTCAAACTGCTCTGATTCGTGGAGCACATGGCGCCAGCTGCTGCACCCATATCGCATTGGGGTATGTTTCGGCTCATGCTGGCCGATGTAGTCGATGGCGTGCTGAAGGAGTGTCCAACCATCCTTGGAAAAAGTCGCCTCTGCGGCTACCAGTAGATTGACGATGGTGCTTGAGGCCCAGAAGACACCGGCCCCGCCCGGCATAATTCCGTGGACGAAGAATTCACGGAATTCCGGCGACTTCGTGAAGCCTGCCATCAGGTTGCGCGCTTCCAAGTTATGTTTGGCCCACCCCCGCAGCTTTTCGTAGTGCGTATCGATTTGCTTGAAGCAATCATCAAGGTAGATGCCAGCAGTCAGGCAACCCTCTTCCGTCCAGATGTCGTACTTTTCAAGGAAGTGGTGGACCAATTCGTTGCGTAGATTGACGAGGTCAGCCAACTTGCGTTCAGTTTCCTTGAAGTCATCTTCCTTCATCTCGATTTTGAAACTTATCCTGGCCCAGGCCACATTCGGGTCACCGGGGTGTCCGTCGTCCTGCAGCGAAGCCGACTCCGGTATTGCGGGAGCAATGTAGGCGCCAGTGAGGTCCCCAACTACCTGCCCCAATGTTTTTTTTGAGACAGCTTCAATTTGGCGCGCTTTGATGCTGTGCAACTCATCTATTGGCCCGGCGATGTCGTGCTCCGCAACGAGGGCTTTGATTAGTCGCTCGTACTGTTGAAGACGGATGAGATTCCGACCGAACTTACGTTGAATCTCGCGCTGCATCGAAGGGAGGTGGACCGAATTGTCATCGGCCGCGGCAATGCCTGCGATCGCCCTCGTCAATGAATCTTCAGGTTTATCCATTATTTCGTCCGTTCGACAACTGAATTGCCTTGGAAGCGCCAAATACTGCAAAACTTCCCGAACAAGCACGGTTACTGAGGATCAGAAGGGCCATGCGTCAGTGAAGTATTGGCGTTGAGATTGGGATTGGACAGTGCGGCCCAGCAGGATCGTCCTATTTCGGATAGCGATTCCGCGCACGCTCAAGCTCAGCCGCAACCCTTTTCACGAGCGCCTGCGGGCTGATGACGGTGCAATCCCCGCCGTACTTCATGATGTCCATGATCAACTCCCTGTCGTCGGAATACGGAACCTTGAGTTCGTATGTGCCGTCTTTCAGCAGTCTGGCCTCCTGGTTGGGGTGCCAGCGCTCGGAAGCTACCCACCGGGCGCGCTCTGCGGTGAAGCGCAAGGTCGCCCAGGAAACGACGTCGCCGGAGAAGATGCCGTAACTGGAGCCGAGAACTTCGTCGAGGCGCTTCTCCGCAACGTCCTTGGCGCGCCGGTCAAGAATCTCGGCGTGGTTAATGGCATCGACTGAAAATGCCCGCAAACCGTCGCGCAGATGACACCACGCATCCAGGTACCAGTTGTCCCGGTAATGGACCAGGCGCTGGGGGGAGACTTCCCGTTCAGTGGTCTTGTCAGTTCCCCGCGCGTGGTAGCGGATGATCAGGCGCTTGCGTCGGAGCAGCGCCGATCCGACGGCCTGAAAATGTTCAAGGTGAAATTCCCGCGCGCCCACCGTCCGGATGCGAATCCGCCGCTGGACTTCCTCGGCCGGATTGTCTGCCGTGCCAAGTAACCCCGTGAGGCGTGCAAGAAGTGGCTTGATCTGCGGTCCAAGCAAGCCACCCGTATCGAGATTGGACAGAAGGTGCTGCATGGTCAGCAAGGCATGAATTTCCTCGGCGGAAAACCAGAGGCCTGGCAATTCGTACTGGGGCCCGACTCGCTTGCCCTCCGTCTCGAACCGATAGCCACCCAGCTCGCGATCGAAGATGATCGGTGCGTTGAGGCGATCCTTGAGGTAGTTCAGGTCGCGCTTCAAGGTGGCCCAGGAAACCCCCAGCCTCTCCTGAAGCTCCTGACGCGGAACAAACTTGCGGTCCGCAAGCATCTGATCGATCTGGTAGATGCGCTGCGTATTGCTCATGGCCACCTCCGTCGGAACCAAAATAATCTGGGGCTTAAGTATTGAGCCCGGATACAAGAATAATGTCACGAAATGGCCCGCCGATGCAGCTTGCGTAAAGGTCGACAAAAACACTCAAACAATCAAACAGGCTCACCTAGCGAGCCTTGGTTCTCACAAACTCCCTCGAAAACCCATCCACTGGACAACGACATGGCCTCCATCAACAAAGTCATCCTCATCGGCAACCTCGGTGCCGATCCCGAAATACGTGCCACCGCCTCAGGCGAATCGATCTGCAATCTGCGTCTGGCGACCACCGACAAATGGAAGGACAAGACGACGGGTGAAGCTCGCGAAACCACGGAATGGCACCGGGTGGTTCTCTACCGGCGGCTTGCCGAGATCGCCGGGGAGTATCTAAAGAAGGGGTCGTCCGTCTATATCGAGGGGCGCCTGCGCACCCGCAAGTGGCAGGACAAGGACGGCAACGAACGCGCTACTACCGAGATCGAGGGCAACGAGCTCAAGATGCTTGGCGGCAAACCTTCCGGTGGCGAGCCCAGGACGCCTTCCTCCGCGCGAACGCCAAATTCCTCCGCTCCCGTCCCTGCCATGGGCGAAGAAGAATACGACTACCCCTTCTGATCCGTCCCAATAGCTTTTCAGGAGAAACATGAACGCTACCGCTGTGCCTGCCGTGTCCTGCCCAAGTATCGAAGACGAAACCATGACTTTGCGCCAATGGGCCTGCTTTCCACAAAATGTGGAGAGGCTTGGGCTCGTCGCCTCGCCGCAAATCTTTCGTCTGTTGGTCGAATCGTCCGGCAGACGGCTGGCGATTGCCACCGTCGCGCTGAGGATGTTGCCGGATGCAGTTCTGGCGGCTGACCTGGCTTGTCTGATCGACGAACGCCCGTTCGAGTTCGCTTCACGCGAGCGCATCGTCGGCGAGTTCGCGACCCGTCATGGCGTCGTCCTCGACTTGCTCGATGTAGATCTGGATCAGGACGATCCGCTCAAGCTCACGTCAGCTATCCCCCGTGCCGTTGCTCAGGCCGCTATACAGGCCGGCAAGCCTGGACCGGGAGCCGTATCGCTTTCCGCGCTGCGGACTTCGGTCACGGAACGACTCACTGCGGAGTGGCTCGCAACCCGGTCGCAATTCATATCCGGTCTTGATCCAGAGGCCGTTGCGCAGGCTCGTGCAATAGACGGCCTGCGACCCTCGTCCTACAGCTACTTGAACACGGTCAATGCCGTGATCCGGCGAAACCGCGCCCAGGCCATGGCGGTGTTCCCTTTGCTGCGGCCGGTATTGATGACGCCGCAACTGAACTCCGTGCGCAAGGATATCGACGAAGGCCGCCCACTGATCGATGTCCTGGCTTTGCACTACCAGACATCCAAGGCGATGATCCGGGTGCTATGCGGGGTGACGCCGGAAGATCTTGATCACCGGATCGGACAACTCGGCACTTTGGTAAAACTGCTGCACGAAATTCCGCCGAGCTGGTGGCCTCGCGATCCGGCAACCTGGCGCCAGTTTGCCAGCGCCGCCAATGCTATTGCGCGCGTTTCCCGACATCCGATCACGACGGCCACGAACCAGCTCTGGCTGAGGCGTTCTGCGCAAACCGGCTACCAGATTTCTGAGAACACTCCTGAGGATCTTGCACGTCTGGGGCAGGACATTGACGAGTTCATGGACACCTTGCGGCGCGCGCTGTACTGGACACTGCCCGATCCCAGAAACCTGTGCACGCACATGCCGGTCAAGCGCCCGCTCGAGATTGCGGCAGCGCTGAAAGCGAATGTAGGACTGGAGAAGCTCGGCCAGATTGTGCGGCGCTTTGGAGATGCCTATCGTAACGCCGTCACCGAGTTTGCCGAGCAGGCGGAACTCTGGCGCGGCGTGCGGTGGCCCGCGCTTGGTGACGGGGACGGGGTACGCGAGTACGGGGAGATCGTCATCCGCCCGCTGCTCACCCCAACCGACCTGACGGACGAAGGTGCGCGAATGGGTAACTGCGTTGCGAGCTATGTCGAGCACTGCATGAAAGGCACGTCGCAAATCTGGTCGGTTCGCCTTCAAGACGAGACATGCGGCTACCTCCATCTATCGACACTGGAGACCCGGATCCGGACGCACCCGAATGGTCGCAAGATTCTTGATGTGCAACAGCACAAAGGGATCGGGAATGGCTCGCCTGCCGCCATGGCATGGCAGGCGGTGCGCGCCCATGCAGCGTACTTTTCCGAGTCACCGAGGTTGATGCAGGCTTATCTGGATTGGAAAACGACGATTTCCCGGAAGCCGCTGGAGGTCCGGCAGCGCCATGCCCTAATGCTGCCAATTGTCACCGCACTTGAAAAATCCTTGCCCCGGCAGTGGTCGTGGCAACGTCTGATTACAATGGGAACGCCTCTTCCCAAAGAAGCCGCCACCAGGTCGATCTAAACGCTCTAAACAATGCCCGTGGCATCCTGAACACTTGTCGTCGCTCGCCTTCCAGACGTCGTCACGATCGACGAGTTATGGACGTCGAGATGCTAATGTTGTGCCGCTTCTCCGCACTGGGAAAACGCTCACTCAGATGGCAATCGGATCAACGCATGGACCAAATCATCATCGAAACCGAATCCATTTTGAAATCTTTCACTCTCTGATTGCTAAAAGGCGACCGGCGACTGAGCGATTTCTGTTTCGACAATTCCACTCAATTTTGTAGCTGATACCGTGACGGTCCGATAGATCGCACCTCTATTTTCGCGCCTCTATTTTTTAGCAACATTCTCGACGGCAATTTCTTCCATACCCGAACGTTTATCTATCTAGTTGTTTTTACTAGATATTAGTTGCCTCAGATACCGTCGATTGCTACAATAAAATCGCACGGATCCGTGCACAAGATCCGCAGAGCGCGAATCGCGGCGTTCGGGTTTCGAATTCGGCCGGAATCTCCGGCTATCCAGACAGAATAACCAAACGAGCTTGACGTCATGGACTCATGGTCCAGGGCGGCTTTCGCCCGTGGACTTTGCACGTCTGCGTCTTTGACACCCGGAAATCGTGAATCGCGTGATGCGGAAGGAGGTTCGCGCGAGAAATGTTTTGACCGACGCGCCTCGCGCGAACCGTGATGTCTCATTCATTCATCACAGGAGCAAACCTATCATGATTCCCTGTTCCAACCGTCATCCGTCCATTCTCAATCGCATCCCTGACAGACCGTTGTTCCCTCTCGGCAAGCTTGTCGCCACACCCGGAGCTGTCGAGATGCTCAAACGTCTCGAACTCTCTCCGTTCGATTTCGTCTCGCGTCACTGGCAAGGCGATTGGGGAGACCTCGATGTCGAAGACCGCAACGCCAACACCTATGCCTTGCGCGAAAGCGCGCGATTGCTGTCGTCATACCGCATAAACACCCAAGACAAGCTCTGGATCATCACCGAAGCCGACCGATCCGCCACCACATTGTTGTTGCCCGAGGAGTATTGACATGACCCGTTTATCAGAACAGATCGCCGAAGATCAATCCCTGGCTGCTTCCACACAAGCCAAGATCAGAAACAACCGCCGTGTCGTCCGTCGCAATCTGACCCCGGCCATCGCCACGACTGGAATCTATCCGCAAGGTCACGATGAAAATCACGACGACGTTGTCGATCCCATTATTCCTGAACCCGCTCTGCCGGCTGATCCGGCTCCATCGTCTTCGTCCATGACGATTTCGCACCCCGCCATCACCCTCTCGCCTCTCGATCTTCCGGCCGATCAATTCCGTGCCGGTCTGGATCGTCGCAAGCAGAACCGTCAATTGCTCATGGACTGGCTGCGTTCGGCCTTGGTCGAAGGTGTCGATTTCGGACCGGTGCATATCGCCGGCAAAGACAAATGCGATCTCGCGCGATCTGGGAGGGCCAAGGAATGCCAGAATCAATATCATTGGAGCAAGCCGAGTCTGTTCAAACCCGGCGCCGAGAAGATCACCGGAATGCTGGGCATGACCGTGCATTACCCGTCTCTGGTCGGCTACGAGAACGCTTTTCTCTCCGGGCAGACCGTCACCCAGGTTATGTTGCGTTGCGAACTCCACGATGCCCACGGCCGCGTCGTCGCCGAAGGTGTGGGCGCCAGACACGTGTCACAGGATTTCGATCTAAATAAAAGTTTAAAAATGGCAGAGAAATCCGCGCATATCGACGCCACATTGCGTCTGGCAGGCCTCTCAGAGGTGTTTACCCAAGACGTCGAGGACTTTTCGAGTCAGGATAGCGACAATCTGCCACCGCCTCCTCGGGCGACATCGCCGCAACGTACAACGACACCGCGCCCGCGTCCGCCGCGTCAAGCACGTCCAGCAGCGCCTCCGGCAGACAACGGATTTTCATCACCCACTCCAGCATCGCCCGCACCGGCAGCAACTACGCCGGTTTCTCCTGTCGCACTTAAAGGTGAAAATGCCTACGATCTGGAGATCATCGGACCCGACGACGTAGCCTGGGTCAAGGCACGTGTCGTCGAAATCGGTATCGCCGAAAAACGCGTACTGGCATGGCTCTACAAGGTGACCAAAGGCACGGTGACACGGTTCGAGCAGTTGAACGTGACGCAATGCAATTCGTTGCTCAAACGGCTCGACAGCTGGGCGGAAGAAGCTTCTGCGCAGACACCAGCCGCGGCATAGGAGGCGACGAACATGGATATGCCTCTCTATCGCATTGCCGACGACTACGTAGCCGTTGCACGTCAATTGGCCGATCTCGATCTGCCCGATGAAGTCATTGCCGACACTCTCGAAGGCGCGTCGGGGGATCTGGAGTCGAAGTCCTGGAACGTTGCCGCGTTGATCCAGCAATTCGACGGCGACGTGAGTCTCATCAAGGATGCCGAACAACGCATGGCCAGCCGCCGCAGAACTCTGGAACGCCGGGTCGATTGGCTACGTGGATATTTGCTGGTGCAGCTTCTGCGCGTCGGCATCCATGAAATCGACTCGCCAGAGTTCGTCATCCGCGTGCGCGACAACCCGCCCAAGGTGATTCTGGACGACGAAACCCTGGTTCCGTGCACGTATCGTCGCGAGGAAATCGTGTTGTCGATCCGCAAGGACGAAATCCGCAAGACGCTTCTCGATGGACAAGCCGTTCCCGGTGCCCATCTGGAACGCGAGAAACGTCTGGTCATCAAGTAAGGAACCCCTGCCTCTGTGATGCCTGGGCTCTCCGTTGAGAGTCCGGGCGTCGTTTCGTCCAATTTTTGGAGAATATTTATGAGCACCAAATCATTGCATTTGTATCGCCGGCGTCCGTTCTGTCGTGGATCAAAACGAACGCGTTGTTCCGGCGCCCCACCTGCTGCTGCCAACCCGGCCGGAAACGCTGGCAACGCCATCGGGCGCGCTGATGTTGAAACCGCGTGCTGCCGCGTTGCCGACGACACGCGGATTGCCAGGGCGCTGGACATTCTCGGCCGACGTATGCGCGCGACCGACGCTCTCACTTCTCCGGGTGCGGTGCGCGATTACCTGCGGCTTTCTCTGGCCGGTCGCGAACACGAAGTCTTTGTCGTTGTTCTTCTCGATGCGCAATATCGCGTCTTGCGTTGTGAAGAACTCTTTCGCGGAACCTTGACGCAGACCAGCGTGTATCCGCGCGAGGTCGTCAAAACGGTTCTTGCCGTGAATGCAGGCAGCGTCATCTTTGCGCACAACCATCCGAGCGGAGTTAGCGAACCCAGCCGTGCCGATGAATTGCTGACGCGAAACCTCAAATCGGCTCTGGCTCTGGTGGACGTCAATGTTCTCGATCATTTCGTCGTCGCCGGTGCCGACTGGATTTCGTTCGCCGAACGCGGCTTGCTGTAGCCGTTCTTCCATTCATTTCGATGACCTGCCGGAACACGGTGGGCATCTTCCATTGGAGATTTTCATGCACATTTTTCGTTGGCATTCGTCACTCAAGGCCGCGTCACACGGACCTGCGGTGCGGAACATGCCCATCCATCTGCAACAAAGCACCCTCGACGGAGCTTGTGGTCCTCATTGTGCCTACATGGCTTTGCTCTTGTTGGGCATCATCCGTCGCGACGATCTCGACGGTCTGCCCAGATCGCGACAACGTCGTTTGTCGTCGATGTGGAAACAGACCGAGAGACGATATTTCGTCGGATCACACGCGGGTCATCTGCAATCGGCTCTGAAACCGTATGCCCGCGATCTGTCGTGTTCGATCCGTCGATCCAATTGCATTGCCACCATCCTGGCCGTTCTCGACGACGCGGGCGTGGGCATCGTGCAGATCGGCAATGACGAATTCAATCATTGGGTTCTGGCCGTCGGCATCGGTGGCACGGAATTGAACCCGACGCGTCGCGGAAATCGCGATTTCAACCCGATGCAGTTGTTGATTCTCGACCCGACCTTTGCCGCCATTCCGTTGTCGCCGTGGAACGGATTGTTGTCGGTACGTCCTGGCCGGCAAGCGCATCACATTTACGACACGCCCGACGGACGTTTGCACGTCCGCATCGCCTGTGTTCTGACATTGAGAAAGGTCGATCATGGCTCGCGCTAAATCGTGGCGTCAACGTAGTCAATTCGATCATCAGGCGGCCTGGGTGTTTTTGCGGTTTCTGTTCGATCACGACACCCCGGAACGCTGGTTGCGCGAATTTGAATTTGACCGGAATGTGCAACGCTGGATATTCGGACCCATGCCCGCCCGTCCGACGCCACGTGTTCTGTTGAGTCGTTGCAAGACGCTCTACGACGAGCTGCAGGAGCATTTTGTGGAGCGTCCGTTCTATTCCGAGACGGTCGGCAAGGTTGGAACCCGTCTGGAATTGACCGATACCGAATGCCGATTGCTCTGGCTGGCCGTTCTGGGTCATGAATCGAATGGATTCTCCGCGGCGTTGAATTATCTGGGCGATTCGTGCGGGCATCGCGGGGATGCGGCATGGATCATCGCCCGCATGATCGACGCCCGGATCGACGATGTGATGCCGGCCATCGGACCGACCGGACATCTGGTTGAGATCGGATTGCTGGAGCCGGTCATGCATTACACCAACGTGATTGATTTTCTGAACATCACGTATCGGGTGTGCACCGCCCTTTGCAATCCGACCGCGACCGACAAGGTATTGGATGCGTTTCTGCGTCCGGCCCGGCCGACGTGTCTGGGCGTGGAGGATTTTCCGCATCTGCAGGAAGATTTCGGACATCTGTCGCGTTATCTCGAAGCCGCAATGCATGCCAAGACTTCCGGCGTCAATGTGTTGTTCTATGGCATCCCCGGCACCGGAAAGACCGAATTCGCTGCCTTGCTGGCTCAACATCTGGATGTCCCGATCTTTGTCGTCCCCGAAGACGAAGGCGGAAGACACGGCCAACGCGAACAATCACGTCTGTCGGCATTCCGCATGTCTCAAGCCTTGTTGTCGCATACCCGGGCGTTGGTGTTGTTCGATGATGTCGAAGACGGGATTCTCGATCGCGAACAAAACAGCTGGAGATCACGAACCAAAGGCAAGGCGTTGTTGAACACGTTACTGGAATCCAATCCCGTGCCGACGATCTGGATCACCAACGTGGCCGACCGGTTTGATCCTGCCCATGCCCGACGTTTTGATCTGGTGGTCGGATTCAAAACGCCGCCGCGTTCCGTGCGCGTGTCGATGATCAACAAATCCTTGGGCGACTTGCCATTGACTGATACGTTCAAGGCAGGCATTGCCGAGGATCGCGATCTGACACCCGCCCAGATTGGCAAGATCGCCCGTGTGATCGGGCAAGTCTCAGGGCATGGGCAGGATTCCGGGTACAACAAAGAGGACCAGGCGGGCAAGGCCAAAACCGGTCTGGAACCTCTGGCGGTCTATCTCTATCGCGCCATGTACAAATTACGATTCGGCAAGGATCCGGAGACCGGCTTGATTCCGACGCATTCGGTCGATTTCGACCTCGATTGGGTCAATTGTTCGATTCCGGCCGGAGAGATCGTGGCCATGTTCCGTCAATCTCCACGATTGACGGCGTGTTTCCACGGATTGCCTGGCGCGGGCAAGACGGCATTGGCCGAACACATTGCGCGATCTCTCGACAAACCTCTTCTGGTCAAACGCGCTTCCGATCTGTTGCGTCCGTTTCTGGGCGAGACCGAGATGTTGATGCGACGGATGTTCGATGAAGCTCGCGATGAAGGCGCGTTGCTGCTCCTGGACGAAGCCGACAGCTTTCTGACGGATCGCGAACGCGCACGGCAATCGTGGGAGGTCACGCAGGTCAATGAATTGTTGACCCAGATCGAACGTTATCGCGGACATTTCATTGCCACCACCAATGCCTTCGATGTCTTGGATCAAGCCAGTCTGCGACGGTTCGATCTCAAGGTGCGATTCGACTCCTTGCGCGTCGATCAACGCATCCAGATGTTCCATGCGTTGTTGTCCAGTCTGGATGCGCGAATGTTGCCGAGAAAGGCATGGGAGGCGGATTTGCGGCAATGGTTCAACGATCTGCCCAATCTCACGCCCGGAGATTTTGCGGTGGTCGCGCGAAGAATGTCGGCGGGTTCCGCCCATATTGATGCGATGCAGGTGTTGAAGGCATTGCGCGACGAACACGCGATCAAGAAGCCCATCGCTCGATCCATCGGATTCATCGCGTCGGATAGCGTCTGACTAAGGGCCTGCTGCCAGGTCTCACCCCGAGCCTCGTTCCAGGCCCATTCCATCTGTTGTGCCCAGGTATCGCCTGAATCCTCGGGCGATGCCGATCTATTTTCTATCGGAGATTGCCATGTCTGAAAACCATGAATTGAACCCATCCGAAATGACCACACCTGCCAACGAATCCCAGCCGGAAGCCCAGGTAACGCCTGGCGCCCAGACGGATGCCCAATCCAAGACCAAAGATAAGGCGAAGGTCAAGGCGAAAAAGACTGCGTCCAAGAATGCGGGTGAGACCAAGGTCGTCAAACCCAGCAAGAATGCCTTGACGCCGCAGGACCGATTGAAATTGTTGGCCGCGGTCTCCGATCTTCCGTTTATCCATCGCACGCCGAAGAGCCAGGATTACATGCGCGATGTGATGCTCACAGTCTTAGATTTCCACATGCAGGCGGAAGTCGTAGGCAAGGCGATCAATTATTTCAGGGATCGCGTCCAATCCGATCATGGCATCCACACCCATGATGATCTGACACGGATTCTGGCAACCTATCCGGACACGCAACAAGGCAATGTCGACGCCAGTCTCTTTTTGTGGAACAACCGGCATTGGCAACGGACGCATCTGTTGCGCGGTCTGTTGGCGTTCTTCTCATCCATAGGCGTGACCGATCAGGAAGAATTGCGGTGTTGGGCGCGGCACGCAGCGTTCGACAAAGATTTCCACGGCAAGGTTAAAGGTCTGGGTCTGGCGGTCTTCCAATGGTTGTTGATCCGCATGGGCGTGCCTGCCGTCAAACCCGACGTCTGGGTGATCAATTTCGCGCAACGAATCACCGGCAAACGTTTGGCCGACAAGGTTCTGGTCGATCTGTTCCATGAGATTGCGCCTCTGGTCGGGCAATCCATGACGAACATCGACATGACGATCTGGGCATTCGAGAGAATGCGCTTATCGACCGACGATTTGCCGGGTTTGCGTCCGGTCTGGTGGCGGCAGGTCTGGCAACAGCTCCAGGAGTGGATCAAGGCGGATGAGGCGTTCCGCGACGGACAATGGAATGTGACTCTGGATGCATTGCCGCGGCTGCGTTACGACGCGTCAGGCATTCGCATGTCGGGCGGCATGATCTGGGCGGGAGAGACAGAACCCGTCGAAACCCTGGTGACGTTGATGCAGAGCGGGTGGCGGGAACGATTCAGATTGATATTGACCGTGAATCGCGATGCGCCTGATGGCGGGGTCAATGCGGAATTGAAAACATGCCTGGCCGCTACCGGTTGGGTAGTGTCGGACACCGGATTGTTCCAGGCGACGTTGGATATGGATGTCGAATTGTTCATGCCGCCCTCCTCGTCCGTCGCAGCTCTGATGGAGGATGCCGGGAAGGTTGGTGGCAATGTAATGAGGAAACTCAAGACGTTTCTGGCTTTGACCGAAAAACCCGTGCTGTAGATCGCCCAAGAAGCATTTTTTGCATAACCGTTGTCCGTTCGTGATTCCAAAGGCAAGGTGTTCAAGCGCCGCGCAATTAATGAGAATCGGCTCATACTAATTGGGGTCAGTTGGAACCCGTCAGTCTGCCAAAAATTCATGCTGAAATCGAAATGTGATTCAATTATCTCCACCAACTCGAATACCTTCCCTGATTTCCGCTACTGCGGTATCGACTAATTGCTTTGCCTTTCTAATTGCCTCAGGCCCAGTACTTTCAAAGGGTTTGAGGTCATTCGATAAGCGCTCGAGAGATGTCATCGCTTCCTTCATTGACTTCGATCCAACTTGCTGAGACGAAGCCAGTGCTTCAACACCCGTTGAAGGAACGATGGAGTCGAGTTCACGAATAGCTTTGTTTATCAATTTAATCGCCGCGAGACGGTGACCTCCTTTCCCCTTCCCTGCCTGCTTTAATATATTTTTCGCCCCCTCGAGGGTCGAAACAGCGGCCACACCAATACCTTTGAAATCGGCTGCAGCCGCAGACGGTGCGCTCTGTTTCGGAGACGGATCTGCAAGAGCGACTTGATTGTCTGAAGTCTTTGGAATTGGCGGCGCCGAAGAATTTTTGCGCCCGTCATTCTGCAGCGCCACCTTTTCAACCTGGATTAACTTACCACCCAGGACACCCAATGCATGGTTCAGGCGTCTAATCTCTTCGGACGTTCCTCTTGCGTGATCTTCTAGGTTTCGGTAGGTGACGCGGTAACCAATTGAGTCATCGTTTGGAACAGTCTTGTAAGAATAATTGGAGACCTTGTAGGTTATGTCGCCTGGCTGAAAATCAAGTAGATTAAATGTGGCACGATTAAGAGTATTGCTCTGGCGCAAACGCTCAATTTTCATAACATTTTCTTGGTCACTAATTTCTAGCCTGCATGCTGCATCTCGTGGACGCTCATCACTCTGGCTACCAACCTTATCGAATTTTCCAGAAATATCGCATTGAGCCGTGTAACTGGTGGGACTTTCATTCAATGAAAGCTGGATTGCTGCAACTCCGCCCCAGAATTCAAGACTACTCAGGCTTTCAATCTTAGGTTCAAAATATATGCTGATTTTTTGACCGTCACGGCTTGGGTAAACGTCCGATATCGTGACACTAATCAAGCGGGCTTTCGGACGACTCTTGTCCTTGACGTAAGCCGTAATTTCACTGTCTGCGATGAGTTGCTGCGCCTTACCTTCCAGATACCAAATCAATAATTCCTTCACAGACTTACGTTTCAACGAATTAAAAAGATCTGAATTGGATTTCGCCGCAATCGCATCAAATTTTGATGGATTTCTAGAGTCCGAAATGTTTCCAATCGCAATCCGCAAGTCGCCACCCCATTCCCTCAACACATTCTGCTCATCGAGAGGTGCCCCGTTCATTGCTTTCGCGATTTCATCACGGAGCTGTTGTTGAGTAGCCTCTAGATCCAGTTTGCTGTTCAAGCCACTGTTCCAGCATCCAGAAATGGCAACTAGAAGGCCCAAATAAGTGGCAAATAGAATTGATGGCCTGCTCATATACATTGGACTCCGGTCACTTTCACGACGATTGCCTCCAGTACAAGGTCCTATCTTCATCCGCTTTCGGGAAGTTGGCATTGAAGGAGGTGGCGGCAGATGCATTTTCATCTTCCGCGATAACTTTACCTCCTGTCAATAACTACTGCCATCCAACACCAACTCCGTGGCAAATCACGCCTCCTGGAACAAGGAGGCCGTGGATTGCGCACCGTTGCCGAGGTTGCTCAACGGAACCTGAAAGTAGGTGACCATGTCGGCACGACTGCTTGAGAATTCATTCAAAAGGTTGACGATCCGGTTCCCGTCCAAGAGTGGATGAAACGAGGGTGCGAGCAGGCATCCGCATATCTTTTTGATGCCGACAACGTCGCCTGGACGCAGCCGTCCATCAATAACAGGCGACTTGTCGTCGTACTTGAACTTTCCTTGAGCAAGATCGCGCATCATTGCCGTATAGAAGAGAAGTTCGCTCACGATGCCGAGAGGCTGATTTCCCTTGGCCTTAAGTTCAAAAACCCATAACGCGCCGTTCTTGTCGATGCCAATGAGATCAATTGCGCTCTTGCCTCCGGTGAAAATCATTTTCGATTTAGCGACGCTATCGGAGAAAAGGCCGACGGGAAATTGCCGACCGATCTTATCCAGACCAAATTCGTTGGTGAGCCACCCCGTCGTCACCAGATCCATTTCGAGCCTGGCTTCTTGAGAACTCTCGGCTGGGGATGTCTTGGGATTGCTGGTGGCCGCGTTCAGAAACAAGGTTTCTGCACCTGTCACCTTTGAATCTTGCAGCAATTTCTCACGCTCCACACTGAACCAATCAGGGAAGAGTTCGCGAAAACGATTGACCCGATACAGAAATCGTTGATAGTGCCCGTCGGCCTTTCCTTCACTGGGTTCGCGCCAGTCAAGCACTACCGTGTCGGCGCACTCCCACGCCTTGAGCGCGAGAATCCAGCCTTCGAACGCAGCAACGTTCTCTTGCATATTCCGCGTCAGAGCATCTCCCGTCAGGTACAAACGTAGAGTCTTCTTGTCACCAGACAGTTGAAATTGATCAGGGTCGGGAAGCTGGATGCTGCGACGCTTACCAGAAATACTCGCGTATGCCTTACGCAATTCCGATTGGAAATGCGCGTTAGACGTGTTGGTGGGCATCATGGATTTCCTGGACTCGCTGATAGAAAGTGACGATATATTGCACTAGAAAATGCAAATCGGATGGTTCGTGACCCATAGGTTCGGCGTCGCGAAACACGGGTTCTTCGCAGACGTCCCGATTTCCATACCCTTTGTATCGATCAAGACGCCAGCGTTTGTCGAAGTGGTCATAGTAGAGAGATACGGTAGCCAAGCGCCGGCCATCCAGATCCCGTATAGAAAACAGGCGAACAGCTCCGTGATGGCACCAGCGGTGGTAGCTCTTACCCACGCAATGATTCATGAGGTCGCCTTCTTCGCGTAGATCGTTTGAACAGGTCAGAGGCACTACAAGATAATTGCCCGCCTCAAATTGTCCGATCAAACTTTCCCAGCGCAGATTTCTTTTCCGCCTCTTTTTCTTAGCCAAAGGCGCCGTCACGGTCTCTGACACACGTTCCACTGTCGTTCCCACGGTCACACCTCCCACCACTCGCCGTCAGCATGTCTGACAACTCGCGAATGGATCGTGTCAAAACGTTCAGGGAATTCGCTGTGAATGGGAATCAGAGCCTTTGGGGACAAAGCGGTCGCCAGACGCCTCAGATCGGCCGGACTGGCGTGTCCCGATGTGTGCACCTGATGAAACGCCATCCCGCGTTGTTGCCGCCAGGCGTCAATATCTTTGAACCGGGGATCGGCTAAGTACCCTTTCCACTGGGAATGAACCAAGCAGGCTCCATCCAGACATTCAGCGCGTTCCAGGTCACGCATCCAAAGGCCGCGAAAAATCAATGCGTATTTGCCAGGATTCTTTGCAAGATGTTTTTTTGGGTAGATACGCCGACTCGAATGCCGGCGCAAAGCTTCAAACCAGCAGTTATTCTTGATCTGAATCCGTTGTCGATGCGGGATGCACAGCGCCATATGGTTCCAATCGGATTGAGGGATTCTCGGGTTGCCTGTGGCTTCCAGAATCATGGCGGTGTATAGATCAACGACCATTGTTCGCCCAGTTCTAAGGCAGGCGCGATAAATCGTTACGAGGCGGTCAATGTTCTGGCCAGATGCCTGGATTAGTGCCAAACCACCAGTCGTTCGGAAGATCCGCGACAATTCATCGTCCAGATCATCCTCGGTGCTCGGAATGGATGCCGAGTCCATCCGACCAAGCGTGGTGCCTTCAAGAACCAAAGCATCAATATTGGCAGGCGGTGATGCAATCAAATGATCAACCAGACCGTGCTTGCGCCCATGTGCTCGAAAATCCCCGCTGTAGAACAGACGTTTTCCATTCGCTTCGATCAACAACGCGTATGCATCATAGGCAGAGTGATCTACAAGAAACGGCGTGACGCTGAACGGGCCGATCTGAATGGGTTGTCGATTGACCAAATCAGGTCCCGATAGATTGGGTGGCGGTTGCGGCATGAATGGAGCCGCAGCTTGAAGAATTCGGCGCCCTGCCCCGCCCATCACGACAGGAACCAATGGCATCCACGGCAAGAGTCCATAGTGATCCAGATGTGCGTGGGAAATGATGATGGCGCACAGCGTGCTTGAATCCACCTCAAACGGCTTTGGAGACGCGCCTAGTGGAAAATTGAGAGGCATTCCTGCATCAATCAGAATCCGCTCGCCGGCAGATTCAACCTCGACACATGAGCCACCTATTTCATTGGCTCCACGATGAATTCGTAATTTCATGGCGCCTATGGTAGAGGGTGAATGGCTCATGACGCGAGCCTGCTTCATCACCACCAAAACAGCACTTCGAGTCAGTTACGGAACGGACTGCGCCGGCAGGGGGATCATTCTAGAGTCGTTTACAGAGGTGCAGTTGATGCCTCCAAACCTTAGACTGTTCGAGAATTTCGTGGCGAGGTGCTGGGCAGAATTCAGACGTAATCCCGCTGGGTACTTGGGCACTCCGTTGGATTGTCACCGGCGAATCTCGACGTGCCGACGCTCGCTCTACGGTAGGGTGAGAACATCGTTGCAGGTTCTGGAATCCTCCAATCGATCCAGCCTTTTCGTCAACCAACCCAGCTAGGCCGGATTCCTTTGTGCACCAAGGCAATGTTTAGGAGTTGAAAGAGAAAAACATTGCTACAAGTCGCAAATCAAAATGCTCGGCAGGAACTGGCGAGCCGACGAAAGGACCGATTGAGAAGCTACCTTGGCATTTCAAATTGCGCTAGCAGTTGGCACAATACCGAATCAAGCGACAATCAATGTCGCATGGTTAGCGGAATATATTGCCATTCCTATTCGGAGGTCTCCATTGCCACGCTCGTGACAGAAATCCGATAGGCTTGCCAATCGGGGCCTTCACATGACATTCGTCTGCGAGCACCTCAATGATCTCCTCGATACGCCAACCCGCCGAAAATGCCCGGTTATCATATGCGGATGCGTGCAGGGGCAAAAGGATATGCATGTGGGCTACAATCATCAGGTGATCTATAAACTAATCGTTGCGTACCGCTGCCGCCGGTAAAAGGGCTCCTGGAGAAAAACTGTGGAAAAGCCAATATCACTTGAAGATCTTTTTCAAAAAAAGATATTCCGTATCCCTGATTACCAGCGAGGATACGCTTGGCAGAAGGAGCAACTCCGGGCGTTCTGGGAAGACCTGGCAAATCTGAAAGAAGGGAAATCCCACTACACGGGGGTTCTGACGTTAAAGAAAGTTAGTTGCGCCTCCGTTCGTAATGACACCAAGGAGTACTGGCTCGTCAACGACCATGCCTACCGGCTGTACCACGTGGTCGATGGCCAGCAGCGCTTGACGACTTTCGTCATCTTCATCCAGGCGTTTGCGGATCTCTTCCGTTCGCTTCCCGAACACCAACTGAAGTCGGCGGAAGAGATCTACGTCACCGACAGTCTGAGGCTCTCGGACGTCGAAAAAAGCTACCTGTTCGAGATGCACCCAAAAAACATGTTCTTGACGTACAAGTTCGGTTACACGGAGGACAATCCCAGCCAGGAATACCTCCGCCATCGCATTCTCCACGAGCAGGGAGGGGGGGACATCCAAGAGACCTTTTATACCCTGAACCTCTGTAACGCCAAGCATTACTTCTTCGAGCAGATCGCCAACTTGCACGGTGCGAGAGGCGTCGAAGGCCTTACTGACCTTTTCAAGAAGCTGACAAAGCGGCTCCTTTTCAACGAGTATGCCATCGACGACGAGTTCGACGTCTTCGTCGCTTTCGAGACGATGAACAACCGCGGGAAGAAACTCTCCGCCCTCGAACTCCTGAAGAACCGGCTCATCTACCTCTCGACGTTATACGGGGACGACCAGTTGGACGAAGCGGGCAGGAAGGATCTTCGCGACACCATTAACAGGGCCTGGAAAGAGGTCTATTACCAGCTCGGACGGAACAAGGCCAAGCCGCTAAACGATGACGACTTCCTTCGGGCCCATTGGATAAGCTATTTCAAGTATTCGCGAGACACCGGCCGCGACTACGCACGCTTCCTATTGGATGAACATTTCACTCCCCTGAACGTGCACGACTTTGTGGAACGGGATGTCACGCTCGAGGCAGTTGAGGAACAGCGGTCCGAAACCGAAGCGGATGATGATGACAATACGGAAGCAGCGCTTCCCGAAAAGGCGGTCGCAACGAAACGGAGCAAGCTTGCACCGCAAGCGATCAGGGAATTCGTGACGAGCCTGCGCGAGTCCGCCGGCCACTGGTTCAACTCCTTCTATCCTCATCTCGCAACAACTATGTCGGACAAGGAAAAGTCTGCCATAGCCCCTCTAAACCGCATCGGAATGGGATATTTCCGGCCGCTGGTTATGGTTGTTCTGAAGACGGTCGCGGACGAAAAGGAAAGGCTCTGGATCTTCCGCCGTATCGAGCGCTTCATCTTCATTGCCTTCCGGATGGGCTCCGCGCGTTCAAACTATCGGAGCAGCGAGTTCTACAATCTTGCGCGCGAGTTGAACCGCGGGAAGACTACGCTCGCGATAATATCGGAGCGTCTGGATGCCGCGCTGAAGTACGCTTTCGACCAAGACGGAAAGCTGCGGATCGACGAGTTCCACAACGTCCTTTTCAAGAAATTCAACGAAGGCACCGGCTATTACGACTGGTCCGGATTGCGGTACTTCCTCTATGAATACGAACTGCACCTTATGTCTGGCTCCATACAACAGAAAGTGGATTGGGCCGACCTATTGAAATCGGCAAGTGACTGCATCTCTATCGAACACGTCTATCCGCAGACGCCAACGTCGGACTGGAATGCGGCGTTCGAGAACGTGCCCGAAAATGAACGAGTGAGGTACGGTGGATCGCTCGGCAACCTGCTCCTACTATCTATGTCAATCAACTCCTCGCTGCAGAACGACGCGTTCTTGGAAAAGAAGAAGCCCAAGTTCGACGCGTCGGGCACCAAGGTCCGGAGCGGTTATTCGGACGGTTCACACTCTGAGATCGAGGTGGCGGCAAATGAGGACTGGGGCCCGGAGCAAATCCGAACCCGCGGAGAACGCCTCCTGAGATTCATGGAAACAAGGTGGGAGTTTTCCCTCAGCGACGGCGATCGCGAAAAGCTGCTCTTTCTGAACGAGGCGAAACTGCAGCAGGGTGCCCAAAATAGTTAGGCTTAACTCCCCTGGGGTCAGAAAACCCTGACCTTCAAACGACCGGAATCTGTTCGGAATGAATTTCAGCTATTGCCGACTTGCGTGTCTTTCAGTCCAGCAATGGTGATGCCTTCATCTTCGAATCTCCGCAATATGGAATCGCACTCTGGATTCCAATCGTCAGGCATTGTGTCCTTATGTACGGCGTCAAGCGTCTTCGCTTCCTCTTGCTTGATGTAGGCAATTCGTAGAACCCGGCCTATCATTGATGCGACGTCATCAAGCGACTTGTTTTCCCAAAACATATCAAATGCGTGATTGCGGATATATGCACATGGAACGACATGCTCTGGGTATTGCCGATCAGGTGCTTTATCATTTAGCTTGATGTATTCGTTATAGACCAGCGTATCGAATATGCGCGAATGGACTGCTGCCGATCTAGGCTGATTCTCTCTTTGCTCCTCCCAGAATGAGAAGAGCGCGACAGCAACTCGTTTAAATGCTCTTCTTCGAAGCTCTTCATAGGTGAACGCCATCTATTATCCTTTTGTGCGAACTAATGTTGTTTAGTGCGCCGGGGCACTCCAACCCGTAATGCCGCCAGACGCTTGGTGTCGCCACTTGCCTTCGCGCTGCAATTAACCTTGCTGAATCATGCTGGACGTATAGGCACCTCGTCAATCGTGCCCCGCTCCAGGCCAATGTCTGAGCCAGATTATTTATCCCTGCAGGCGCGACACCGAGCTGCTTCTTCAAACTGAATGGCTGTATCGAGAACTATTCTTGTAGGCTAAACTTCGTGACACTCGAAACCGCAGGCCCAAACCCTCTTAACCACCACTCGAGCATCTCTGAGTGCACAACCGTCGCCGTGATTTTGTACGCATCATCCAGCTCCACCACCTGTTGATCGACAGAAAGCGGCGATTCCAGCAAATGCTGGCCGGCCTCCTTTTCAATGCGGAAGGTCAGGCGAACATGCTCGCCCTCCCCGTAGCCAAAACGCCCATCGTCGTCGTATTGCTTGAGGTCGAATTCTTTGGGACGCTCAAAGGTCAAATTCGAGGCACGTGCAGAGAGAATGCGATGCAGAGCGAGACTTCGTTCGTTGTCGTAACCATCAAACCGGCATACCAGATACATGCGCGGACCCTGTTGGGCCAAGCCGAGGGGCATGACTCGCGCAGTGGTTCGTTTGCCGGCGGCGTTCTTGTAATCGACCTCCAGCCATTGGTTACCATACAGCGCATTGCTGACTTGATCGAACACGGAGGGATCGATCTTTGGAGGCAAAAGTGGCTGGCTGGTACTGACCACGCGTACTTTCTGAAGCCACTCGCGTTCGCGTTGGGTCGATGCCTTGTCGCCGAGTTGGCTGCGTGCCTGGGTGAAGAACCCTTCCATGGATTTCATCAATTTAGCGGGAAGAAGACTGCTCAATTGCTGCTCGGCCAACATCAATAACAATGACTCCTGCGGACTCAGATTGGGTAGAGACAAACCCTTTGCCCTCTCCTTCCAGCAATAGCGGTACGGCTTGCTACTGTCGTCGCGATCAAGCTCGTAGAACTCGGCAAGAGTTTCCAACTGGCGCTGGATGGTCCGCATATCTCTCTCGAACCCGGCGTCCGCCAGTTGTTGATGCAATTCCGGAGCAGTGATTGTTCGTCCCTTGGGTATGCGCCGCAGAAGCTCGTGGGAAAGCTGGAGCGTTTCCAGAGAATCCGGACGTCTGGACATGGGTCAGAGACTCAGGTCAGTGCGCCCGGCAAATACCTGCCACAGGCGCACCATGGCGTAGGTATCAAGCTTGCAGTAGGCCAGAAGCTGCTGTTCGATTTGCACTTTGCGCTCTGATCTGGTGTCTGGATGGATGCCTTCAAGAAATGCGTCCATCGCCATCCCTCCATCCTGCACCCCATCGAGAGAGTCATATCGCAACTCTGGCACTACCGCGGGCAACACTTTCTTGATGCTCCAACTGCCTTGCTGGCTCGGGTGGTAGTACCTCTCTCGGGCGATGGGCAGCAAATCGACGACCCTTTCGTTGATGGCCAGTAGCGGCTCAGTCAAGTTAGGGAAACGTTCGGCCAGTTCGCGGATGCGTGCCGTCTCAAATCCAGCGTTGTAAACATACACGGGCCCCTCTTGACCGCAGGCGGCGATCAACGCGCGAGCAAAAGGTTCAGATGGATCGTTGCCCGAGAGATCAAGAAATGCCGTTTGTTCGAGATGACCCGACTCGGACAGCGTATGGAGACTGAATTGGAACGTGATCTGCTGATACGGCCGGGTGCCTTTCCAAATTGGGACGGCAAACTGGATGGTCTCGAAATCGAGAAAGTACGCGGGAAGGCTACAGGCGGCCAAGTCGGCGGCGGCTCCGGCCGCATCAAAGAATACCGTATTGGCCTGGGTGTGTTCCTTGACCCGTTTCTGCTTGTCGTTGAGCAGAACATCGGGCACGTTTCTCAGATCGTCCACACCTTGAACGGCAAGCTCTCGCGCCCTAGCGGAGGAAAACCTGGGTAACCAGTACACGGGGCATTCCGGCTTCGGCTCGTCGCGGCTGCAATAAGAATAGAAACCGCATTCAAAAGGCTTTTCGCATTGATCCCCGGTTTCCATGACGGGCTCGGACGTCTCGCCAACGACGGCTTGAGCCTGGGCAATCCAGCTTTTGACTTCTTCCGTTCGGGCGAATGCTTCTGCCGTCAGATCATTCTCTTTCAACAGACCGCGGTAGTCTTCATCCCCTGGATAGACCCACGAGCTGTCGATGTGCGCCAGCGAGATGGATTCCAGAGGAACGCCCGCTGATCGAGCCACAAAGGCTTGCACTGCCACATCGTCGCGGTGGTAGTCCTTCACGCTGGTCGATGACTTCACTTCGACCATGCGCCAGACCTGCTTTCCATTCGCTTGCACAGGCAGCATGACGTCGGCGAAAGCCAGAGCTCCTCCGGCCGAGAATCCGGCTTCAAAGATGGGTTGTCCGGTCCGAAGCAATTCCGCGCTGCGCTGGAACGCTCGTTCAAATCCCTCGGTTTGCGCGTCTATTAACGCCCCGAGACCTTCAGAATCGTAAAGTCGCTGGGCAATGTCACCCACCTGGAACCCGATCTGAAAGCTCGCTTGGGTCGCGGCAGAGTCTTCGCGCAAGTCGGGGCGATGAACTTCTAGCCACAAGCGTTTCGGACATTGGCGCAAGGCCAGGAGTTTGGATTTGGAAAATGTGCGCATGTAGTTCTCTTTGTTGTTCCGGCGAGTGTGATGGTCAAAAATCAGGAAGCGGGATTTCGGTTGAGGACAGGGTGGAACTCAATCATGAATGCCATTATCGTCTTGCTTGCGACATTTTGTGTCGTACATCAGCGGTACCACTACCAAGGCAGCATTGTTCTGGGCATACCTACGCTGCCGTGACATCCGTTCCTATTTTTCAGTATCAGAATTCTCCACTCGTCTTCCGGAAAGCCTTCCGGCTCGTAGTAATGGGAATAGTAGGCCGCCATGACCTGATCCGCTTCCAATACAAACGGGGAAATCCTTTTCAGGTCAGACAGGCATGGCGTCTTGTTCTTGCGCTCTTCCAGTTTGCGCGAAAGACCGCAACAGATCATCAACGATGCGTTGTGAGCCAGGGCGGCACTGCGGAGTTGGTGGGCAATTTCGATTTTACCAATCGACTCTGGCGGACAAGATTTCAACAGAATTTCGAGGTCGTCCACGATGACCAATGCCCTGCTGCCATTTTCAATATCAAGCAGTTCAGCGAGTTTGGTCCTCATCATGTCCAACGTCAGGCGCGGCGTATCAATGATGGTCAAGGTCTGGTTGGCGGTCAGAGCTTGGTCAGCCTCTATATGCGCCAGGAACAGGCTCATTAGAAATTCGCCGCTGAACTTTGTGCTGAACCAGATCACTGGCGTGCTGCCGGTTCGAGATACGTTCAGAGCGATTTGCCGTGCAAGAAGCTCGTGGCCAGAGGCATGCCGGCCGGCGAGAAGCATCAAGCCGATGGGCAGGCCCCGTGTGCATTGATCCAGACCGTCGACTCCGGTTGGAATTCCTACGACTGCGTTGGCCGTGTATGCCCTGCCGTGATCGAGCAGATGGGATGCTTTCAGAGCTTTCATGGATGATGACCGGTCCTCAATAGGGACATCATCTTCTGGTGTGCGTCATTTTGTGTCGCAGGCTTGCTCCGACATGGGCTGCCTATTTGCACACCTTGGCCATCCAATCATGTGCGACACATCATGTCGGTCTGGCGGAGATAGTTCTCTTATCGCAACTCTTGGGAGATCCGTCATGGACCGCCGCACGTTTATTCAGTCACTGCCTTGCTTGGGGGCGACTATGGCACTGCCCACCTTCGCGTTCGCTGACGGAACACGACCAAAGGTATCAATGGAAACGGCAGGCCAGACCGCCAAATCGACATCCATGCCCGAGCCGCGAATTGGCGTAATAGCCGTTGGGGGTGCCGGCGGAACGATACTTTCCGAGCTTTACGGAAGACTCCCCTACCTGACACACTCGACCGCCATCGACATCGATGAAGGCGCTTTGCAACGCGTGGCCGCGGATCGAAAGATCCTGATCGATGACTCAATGGTGCGTCCAGGTGACGCTCGCGCCGCGAGCTTGCTTGCCAAAGACGCAAGGACTCGGATTGCCGATGCCGTGACCGATCTCGATATTGCGTTCATTGTTGCGGGAATGGGCGGCATAGCCGGAACTGCAATATCGCCGATTGTTGCCGAGATACTACGGAAGAATCAGGTCATGACAGTTGCTGCCGCTTTCACGCCAGTCAATTCTGAAGGCCCGCGCCGCCATCACATCGCCGTCGATGGAATGCTTGCTCTGGGCGACATTGCAAATGCGACGTTTCGAATCTCCAATGATGTGCTGTGCTGGCATGTCTGCCAGAGAGACTTGCTGTTGTGGGCGTCACCTGCGACAACCACGTTCGAGAGACTGTATCGTGGTATTACGGAACCCATTGCCTCATCTGATTACTTGCTCAGACATGACTCAGGAAGTCTCAGGGAATGCATGTCCAATGACGGGTCTAGTGCTATTGGGTACGGATGCGCCAGCGGACGAAACGCCGCCGAAGATGCAGCACGTAAAGCCATTGCCCATCCATTGCTCGGCGAAGACCGTCTGAATTCGGCATCAGGTGTGTGGGTCTTGATCGAGGGTGCTCCTGAATTCCTAAAGCTACGGCAGATTGGGGAAATAAAGGACCTGATCAGGGAGTTCCTTAGCGTCAGTACGGCCGTTGCTGACGTGGTCTTTTTCTACGGTGGGATTCGGAACAAAGCGATGGAGGTTGATTTTCGGGTAACAATTCTGGCCAGCGGCATTCCCTTGGGCTAATGGAAGTTGTCATGCCGCATTTTTTGGATGCATTGGCGCACCCTTAGCGGCGACAGGAAGTGAAATGGACATTTCGGAAGATCTGATCGGGAGACTGCGTAACGCAAAACATGTGCTGGTCTTTACTGGCGCCGGTGTGTCTGCCGAAAGCGGGATTCCGACTTTTCGCGATGCGCTCACCGGGCTATGGGAACGATTCGATGCCGAGGAGTTGGCAACTCCCAAGGCATTTCTAAACGACCCGGCCCTGGTATGGGGCTGGTATGAATGGCGAAGAATGAAAGTGCTGCGCGCGCGACCGAATCCCGCGCATCTTGCGATCGCCGCTCTTGAAACTCGGGTTCCGCGACTGACCGTGGTTACCCAGAACGTGGATGACCTGCATGAGCGAGCAGGCAGTCGCGACGTGTTACACCTGCATGGCCGACTAGACAGTCCCTTCTGTTTTGCCTGTCGACGCCCCGCTGTCTATCCGAATGAGATTCCAGAGGAACCTGAAGGCGGCCGGCATGTCGAACCGCCACGTTGCTCTTGCGGGGGACTTATCCGTCCGGGCGTCGTATGGTTTGGTGAGATGCTTCCCGAAATTGAATGGAATGCTGCCATTGATGCCGCGAGATCCTGTGATGCATTTCTCTGCATCGGGACATCGTCAGTCGTTCAACCGGCCGCCAGTTTGACGATGATGGCAATTCAGCGCGGAGCCATCACGATCCAGGTCAACCCGAATCCGACGGCTCTCGACGACCAGGTCACAATCAATCTATCCGGGCAGGCGGGGAAGATCTTGCCGGAACTGGTTGAGACAGCCTGGGGTGACAGTTAGATCGAGATTCGACGTGCCACGTCTTGTCGCATTGCCAACCTAGGTACAGTTCAGCGAGCGTTCATTTCGAAGACCTGCCAGTTCGAAGGCATCCTACGGCGGGAAGACCAACGAGACCGTAAGAATAAACACCGTCTCTGATATATCAACGGCGCGAAGATCGCCAGCCTTTTACCATGCAATGGTTCTTGGACTATTCACGAACGCATAATGGCCAAGACAAAGAGAGCAACGTTGCATCCGTAGCCAACGCTCCAGACAATGGACCGCAATGTCGCCTTATCCGCCACGTAACAGGCAATGTAGATAATCCGCGCCACTACGAAAGCAATTCCTAATGCGTCGATCCTTGCGTGATCGACGCCGGCAAGAATTGCCAGCAGCACTCCTGCGACGAAAAAGGGAAACGCCTCAAAACTGTTCGATTGAGCGGCATTGGCTCGTGCGCGAAAACCGGTTTGTTTGGCCAACCAGGCCCGAGGATTGTGATTATCGTAGTTCTTGAATCCAATCTTGGCGATACCGGCACAAGCGACTGGCAGGATGCCTGCTATCAAAAGCGATAGATAAGTCCAGTTCATGAATATAGCTCGACGATTGGAAAGGATCTATTTAAGCGCCAAATCAACTAATACCCCGTTATGGTCTGATAGCTTTTGGGTACCCGTAAAATGATCCCACGCGTCCACCTGCTTAACCTCAAAACACCCCTCAGTAACGCAGATATGATCAATGTTGTGCCTGACCCCAGTTTTGCTCCATGGGCTTACCGTGAGTTTTCCTCTAGCGCCGAAGTCCTCGTCCGTCAGACAGATAAGATTGTTGCGCCGCAATTGTTCGTTGAGGAGGTCGATTCCCTTTGGAGAACAATATGCCCGTGATCCGTCCCGAGTTTGATTGAAGTCACCGGCAACAAGCAGTGGTTTACGTTGGAACAGACTCTGGATTTGATGCCAGTCGTCTCCGTGCCGACCAATCTCTTTATCATGCTCAACCCATGGTTTGGAGTTGTCTTTGGGTCCCGTATCGCCATGGTAGGTCAGGATCGTCCCGTACACGATCATCGGACCCAGCGGAGTGTCAATCTCAGCACAGACCGCCGTTTCGGGGTCAAATGTCTTTATTGATCGCCTGATACCGTACCGACTCCAAATGGTTGTGCAATTCTCGCCACGTGAATACTCACCCAGTGAATGGAGTGTGTCGGGAAGTGAGAGCCTGTCAGAAATTTTGTGTGTGAGGCATACCATGTCGAAAAGGAGCATGTATGCCAAGCAAGACGAGCAAGAAGAAACAGGCGGCGGCGCTGCCGAGCATTCCGAAAGAAATCATTGATCAGTTTGTCAGCGGCCC
>JAPLQY010000046.1 GCA_026399475.1 Rhodocyclales bacterium | reverse complement strand
CCGTTGCTGTCCCTGCGAGCGTGAGCGCGTCAGCCCCAGCCCCAATCGTTCATTCTTGGTGTCTCGAAAGCCCTGCTCAATCTTCATCCGCTGCGCGTACAGATGCACAATCATCTCTGCGGAGAAGTGCGCCAATCCCGGTGAACACGATAGCAGCCACGGCTCGCGCGCTGCCGCCGCAAGCTTTTTCGATTGGCTGTTGCAATGCGCCTTGCCACTGGGGTAACGCCGCTTCCTGGCCTTGGGTAAGCGCTTGACGCGCACGAGGCGGCAGCGTCCGATAGATATCGAGATGCTCGGTGGCGAAAGCGGGGTTGCCCAAGAAGCGATCTACGGCTTTGACGCGATGCCGCACGGTAGCATTCGAGGCGCCGCCCAGCGCCAATTGAGTGAGTACAAGCGCTCGTCCATTCAGGGCGGCGTTGCTCAGATCAACCAATCGCTGCCAGCGCGTGACATGCTCGCGACACAATCGTAGCCGTTCGCATGGCGGGCTCCTTGAAGGTTTGGTCACTGACAAGGATAAATATCTCGTCATGCGAACACCCACGCAACAGCTCGCCAATAACAGTCCTTTTTTGCGCATACTCCGGACACTAACCCACTAATTCGTTTGTAGTATTCGTGGGGGAACCTCAGACTCTGACCCTTATGACTTCTTAGGGCTGACGCGGGCTTCGGCCTGGTGATCCATGCAATAAAGACGTCCCCCAAACCAGTCAGCTTTGTCCACGCAATATTGTGCAACGCGCGGCGTGAGGTGCCGGCCACAAGTGGCGCAGTTTGCACGCTGAGGGCCAGCTTGCGCGGCTTTGCTGGCAGACAAAGATGTTGTCGCTTCCGCCGCAGGTGTAGCCTGCGATACCGCTTCCGGCTTAACAATCGAGGCCGCCTTGGGCTTCATGAAGTCGGGCAATTTGAGCGGATTGCTTGGCTGATGCTCCGCTCTAAGCATTTCTCCCCACTCTCGGACCGTATCGCGTCCGCGAAGATTGAGCATCGTTGATAGCGTGCTTGGCACGCTGAGCCCTTCTATATACCCCTCAAACCAAGTTTGAAACTGGTCAGCCTTAATCACTCGGCTTGAGTCAAATCTATCGGATGGAGGGCGATGAATAACGCCTTTGGGATGAACGAGTACAACATGCTCAAAACGTGGTGAGGTGCCTATCCGCCCGCCAATGCCAAGTCTTTCAACGACGCGGCGCAGTACCACTTCGTGTCGGCGGCTTTGCTCAAGAGGGGACTCGATCCCAAATCGACGGCCGTCGGAGTACTCAACGGTGAATTCGCCTTGCTCATTGATATGAAGATTGCCCTTAAAGGACTTTGTCTCAAGCAGAAAAAATACAAAAACCCGGGAAACTACAAGGTGATCAATTTGAGCCGTTAGGCCATCCGCTTCGATGCGTAAATCATGCAAGAGGGCATTGTTCTTACCAGCGCCAAACGTCATGTCGAGGTAGTGTGCGGCATCGCGTTCTCCTGCGACACCGGGCGCAAGACGCCAATATTCCTCTCTCAGCCACTTCTTTTGGCTGTCGTCGAGACGGTCAGACTTTTGAAGCTCATCCAACAGTCTCAGGCGTTTGGATTTGTCATCTTGGGATTTGATTAGCATGCCGATTCCAAAAGGCCGATTATGCAATCAAGTGGCATCCTTTACCACATGATGCTCCGCGACGAGGACTGGCTGCTTCATTGTCGGGGAAAGTTCAAGCCAATGGACCCAACGCCGGACCCAGCGGGGTCAGAGTCATTTCACAAAGTTAAATCACTCTGACCCATATGGCTGAAGTCCTTCAACATCGCGTTGCCAAGCATTACGGGGCTAATTCGCTCGGCAATCGAACGTTGACGAGAGCGCGGATCACCAAAAAAACTAGGCTCCTTTCTCGCCCACTTTCGCATATGCGGCAACAGCCATAACGGCTTCGCGCGTTGATTTTGAGCAGTTCGCGATTGACAGCGTCGAACCAATGTTTTGACCGTCGCGGATGACCTTGTACATCAACGCGTGCACGAATGACTGGGTCGCAAACTGCACCCCTTCAAAGTCCAGAACGACCATCGTTCCAGCCTTCATGCTTGGTAAGAGTTCATCGTCCCGAATCTTCGCGGCTTGCTCAACATCTTCTTCAAACACCTTGACGCTTACAATGACCAGCTCGTCCAAGTTACCCAAATCAGGAATTCCTTCGATGAAATCGAGTGCGAGCTCTGACGGGTACTTTTGCGCCTCGGCAGCTAGCCGCCGACAGACAGTCAGAAGCGAATCGAATTCCGCGATTGTGTCCTTCCTTAACTGGAGGTAAGCAAAGGTCCCGGGCCAACCGCCGGCTTTGGCATGCCAGTAGAGTTTCTTCTGCTGACCTTCCTTGTCACCCCAGATGTCTACCAAGGCGTCCTTTGATCCTAAGAAGAAACTACCTTTTGACAGCGAAGTGATTTGCTTGATGAAGAACAACCCAAGGCCAGCGTTATCACTCATCGAGGTGTAGCCACCAGGCTTGAAGGTCCTAGACACGTGCGGAAGCGTTGCCAGTTTCAACGCCTGGAGGTGTGTGTCAATCTCGGGATATGCCTCATTAATTGTAGCTTTGATCCCAAGACCCATATCTGCGACGCAGATCTCGACGAGACCAGTCTTTGGATAGTATTGAGCCATTGCAACGCCCCCACCTGTACTCGCTGAATGTTGCACGACATTGCGAAGGAGCTCAATCAGTGAGTACTTGACCGCTCCCGCCAACTCTTCATCATCAATCTGGAGAATGTCCATTACGGAATTAGCAAAACCTGGAATCTCCGAACTGCGAGCTATACGGGTCAGCCTTACCGTTCTATCAGGTCTTGCAACCGAGGCAGGAAAGGACGTCTCACCCATAACCTCCAAGAATCCACTTTGGACTAGGTAGTTACCCGCAACAGTGTTAGGCGACGCTTTGAACGAGATGTGACACCGTTTTACTTCCCTCAACCAAAGCGAGTAGGCAGCAAAAAGCGTGATCGCGTACGGCGCGACAAAATCGCAGCTATCGAAGTTAATCTGCACGGGCGGCATCAAGTCTGTTCGCCAGCGCCAGCCGCTAAAAAAGTTCAAGAGCCCCTTGTCATCAAGACTTGTTGGAACATCGATGAAAAACATCACTCTCTCACTCGGCCAAATCGAGCCATGGATGATATCCGGGTCGGGCTGTTGCGTGTTGGCGACATTCAATGGCAGCGATCCGGCGAGTACTGCGGAAGCCACCTGTGGCTGGATGTTGGCCGAAGGCAGCTATCGACGACTGACCGTTTCCGCTGCGTTGCATTCGTTTAGGTTGCAACCTCTCAATTGCCGTTCCGGCCGAACAACCTCCGTACCGCCAGCGCCGACTTCCCGAATAGGACAAATCCATTGCAGCGGCCGAATTGGGAAACCAAAAACAAGAGCCCGCATTCCGCGGGCTCTTGTTTGATTGCATCAGGGTTACGTCCTCAAACGTAATCCTTGTACTTCTCCAAGAACCTAACCGGCTTAGACAGCGCATCCCGGCGGAACGGATCGCCCAGCTCGCGGGTGCACATGATCTCGAGGATGCAGGTCTTGCCGTGGTTCATCTGCAGGTCGATGGCCTTCTTCAGCGCGGGGCCGACGTCTTCCAGCTTGTCCACCGTGATGCCCTCGGCGCCCATGGCGCGGGCGATGCCGGCGAAGGACTGGTTGTCGAGTTCGCCGGCGACGAAGCGGCGGTTGTAGAAATCCACCTGGTTCTTCTTCTCCGCGCCCCACTGGCGGTTGTGGAAGACGACGGCGGTGACCGGGATGTTGTGGCGCACGCAGGTCATGGTTTCCATCAGGCTCATGCCCCAGGCGCCGTCGCCGGCATACGAGATCGCCGGCCGGTGCGGTGCCGCCGCCTTGGCGCCGATCATGGTGGGGAAGGCGTAGCCGCAGTTGCCGAAGCTCATCGCGGCGAACATGCTGCGCGGCTTCTCGAAGCGCAGGTAGCTGTTGGCCACCGAGTTGATGTTGCCGATGTCGGTGGACACCATGACGTCGGGCGGCATGGCCTTTTCCAGCTCGCGCAGCACCTGGCGCGGGTGCAGGTAGCTGCCGCCGCTGAAGGTCTTTTCCTTGCCGTTCTCGTCGATCATGTCCAGGCTGAAGGGGTCGCGCTCGTGGGTCCATTCGTCGAGCTCTTTTTCCCACGCGGCCTTTTCGTCTTTGATCTTCGCCGCGCGCTCGGTCTTGGTGGCGTCGCAGGCCAGGGTGCGGCCGGCCAGGCGCTGGGTCAGCGCCACGGCGGCGGCCCTGGCGTCGCCGCAGATGCCGACCGAGATCTTCTTCACCAGGCCCAGCATGGTGTTGTCGGCGTCGATCTGGATGATCTTGGCATCCTTGGGCCAGTAGTCCATGCCGTGCTGCGGCAGGGTGCCGAAGGGGCCGAGGCGCGAGCCCAGCGCCACGACCACGTCGGCTTGGGCCATCAGCTTCATCGCCGCTTTCGAGCCCTGGTAGCCCAGCGGGCCGCACCACAGCGGGTGGCTGGCGGGGAAGGAGTCGTTGTGCAGGTAGCTGTTCACCACCGGCGCGCCGAGGCGCTCGGCCAGCGCCTTGCATTCCTCGACGCCGTCGGCCATGACCACGCCGCCGCCGGAGATGATGACGGGGAACTTGGCCTTGGCCAGCAGCTCGGCGGCTTCGTTGAGCGTCTGGTCGCCACCGGGGCCGCGATCGAGGCGGAAGGGCTTGGGAATCTCGCAGGTGATGTCGCCGTAGAAATAGTCGCGCGGGATGTTGAGCTGGGTCGGGCCCATTTCGCTCATGGCGCGGTCGAAGCAGCGGCCGGTGAATTCGGCCATGCGCTTGGGATTGTTGACGTGGCCCTGGTACTTG
>JAPLQY010000011.1 GCA_026399475.1 Rhodocyclales bacterium | reverse complement strand
GCTCAACGCGCCCAGTTCCTTGGTCACGCCGACCGTGTTGTTGAACACCGCGTTGCCGGTGATGACCAGCGCTTCGGTGCCCTTGCTGGTGGCATTCACCGTGTTGTCAAAGGTGACCGTGGTGCCGGTCAGCGTCGTCCCCGTAACGAGGGTCGCCGGCCCCGTGTAGATTTGCGAAAAACCAGTGGTAATCGCTGCCGTATTGATGTTGATGGCTGTAGCTGCTGCACCTCCATCACCTTGAACAACAAGCGCCCCGGTTCCACTACCCAAGGTGATGTTCGCGTTGATGTTGATCGTAGCGGATTCGAGCGTCAACTTCCCGGAGCTCGGCTGATTAATGGCACTGTTGACTGCAATAAAAGTAGCCGCATCGAGCTTAAGGTCTGTATTAAGTAGCAACCCATTAACGGCACCCGCAGTGATGACGCTTGCTGCCCCCGGATAATCTGTTGCGTGATCATCAAGATCTGTGACGGTGGTGATATCAAAACCGGAGGCGTCCCCCGCGATATCCGGACCAGCCGCCTGAATGGTAATACTGTCAGGATCCAGCAGTAGCGTACCAAGCTTTCCGCCCGGCCCTGCGGTCAAATCTGCCGCGCCCCTGAAATCAAGATAGCGTTTGCCGGAAACCTCAGCCATGCCACCATCGCCCGACTGTGCCCCACCCCTGGCAGAGATTGCGCCGTAGAAGCGGGTGCCGCCATCCGCCCAAACAATAACCTTGCCGCCATCGCCCGTCCCAACCGCATCAGCATTGATGCTTACGTCCTTGCCGACATAGGTCATGCTGGCGTTCTGCTCCGGACCCTTGCCCTGGAAGTTGCCGCCGACCAGCGCCGTACCGCCAGCGCCGACTCCTGAAACGTCGATCTTTGCCTGACCGAACAGACCGACCTTGTCGCCCAGTACCTTGACCGTACCGCCTGCCTGCCCGGCTGCCGTGCCGGAGGCATCGAGAGTGCCGCTAACGCTGACCACGCCCGAATTGCCGCCACCCAGCCAGATTTCGCCGTTGCGCGATTCGAGGCTGCGCGCGCGGATGACGCCTTCATTGTTGAGCACAGTGGACAGCAATGCGTCCTTGGCCTGCGCATTCATCACGACGCGACCGCCATCGGCGATCAGGACGCCGGTATTGTCGGCGCGCGCGGCGGCGGGGAGGTTGACCTGGAAGCTGAGCATGCCGTCGTGGTCGAAGTCGAGATTGACCGAGTCGCCGGCGGCGAGGCCGATGCTGCCGCCTGTGGCGGTGATGGTGCCGCTGTTTTTAACTTGCGGGGCGATGAGTGCAACGAAGCCGCCGTTAGCGGCGTTGATCGTACCCCGGTTGACCACCGAGCCGGCGCCGCCGGCATTGACGAAGTTGTACTTGCCGGCGACGAAATTGGCGTCGGAAATGCCCAGCGAGGAGGCGACCAGACCGCCGACATCGACCTGCGCGCCGGGGGCGAAAATGATGTCGCCGGGAGTGACGATAAAAACGTTGCCGTTGGCTGTCATGCGTCCGAAGATGCTTGCTGACGGTGCTCGGTTGAGGATAACGGACGAGGCACTGGGCTGGGCGAAATTGACGTGCGCCTGGCTGCCGATGTTGAAGGTATCCCAATTGACGATGGCGCTGTTGGAGGACTGGTTGATGTCCATGCGCGCGCCGCTGGTACTGATGCCGACCTGCCCGGCGGCGACCTGGCCGTTGGTAGGTAGCGCGGTGGGTAGCGGAACATCGACGGCGCCGACCGCAGTGGCGCCCAGCGCCATTATGACGGTGGCGGCCACCACGCCGGAGGCGCGCTTGCCGCGCGTGCGGGCAAATTCAGCAACGGCGACCCATGTGTTGTGCAGTTCGCTCCATACCAGACGGTAGGCGCGATTCATGGTGGCGTGCTTGAACATGATGATGTCCTCTTGCGTTGAGTGCGCGCCGGGCTAGACGGAGTCTGGTCGGCGCGGTGATGTCGGTGATGTCGGGGTGATGTATTGGTTCCGGGCGAATGGCTCGGCAACGACTTGCGAATCAGAAAAGCTTGCTGAACTGGAGGTAGAAGAGCGGATAGCGCAGCAGGTGGTCAGCCGTGGCCTTGGTGGTGTCACGGAAGGCCATGGTGGTGCGCAAATACCAGTCGTTGGGGACTTCCCAGTTGATACCGATGCCGGGGCCGGCGGCACGACGCAGCAGTGCGGCGTTGGCGGCGAAATCGGCGGCAGTGGGACGATTGATCAGGATGGCGCGGCCGAAATCGTAGAACCCGGCCAGCACCAGACTGCCGGGCAGGCTGTCTTCGAACGGCAGGCGGTAACGCGCTTCGAGGCTGGCGAAGTAGCCCTGGTCGCCGGCACCCTCCCCTTGCGGATAAGCGCGCACGCCATTGGGGCCGCCGAGACTGAACTTTTCGCTGGCATCGAGGTTCTTGTTGGTGAACTGCTGACTGTAGGCGCCGAAAAATGCCAGCCGCTCGGACACCGCCTGCAGGCGCGACACGGAGATGTTGGTCTTGCCGTACAGACCACCGGTCTTGTGGCCAGAGGCGTCGGAGGCCTTCAGCGCGGCATTGCCGAATTTCAGCTCGCCCAGGGTATAGGCGACGTTGAAGATGTTGATGCCGCCACCCAAGAGACGGTCGCGGAAGTCGCCGGACAAGGCCAGCAAATTGACATCGGTTTTCTTGAAAGTCTCGGCGCCGGTGGCCAACTGAATATCGTAGAAATTGCGCTTGTCACTCTGCCCGATCAGCAGGAGGTTGGTGTTGCGCGACCGTATGAAGGGATGAATGGCCACCAGCGACTTCACTTGCGCCAGGCCATTGACCTTGAGCGGAGTGAAGACCGGAGTACCGAGACGGTATTTCAGATCCGAGTAGGCGCCGCCGACCTTGGTGCCCCACGGGCCGACCGGGAAAAGAGCGGAGCCACGGACAAAGCGCAGGTTGCCGTCGATGGCGTTGGTGGCGCGCACATTGATGAGTTCACCCATGCCCAGCAGGCTGTTGCCGTCGACACCGGCGCCGACCCGATGCTGACCGGTGTAGATCGACCCGTTGGCGTCGAAATCGAGGTTGGCGTCGAAGCTCTTGCCGCGGCTGACCTTGATCGTCAGATCGGCGGTTCCCGGCGTTGCGCCGGGAGCGAAGCTGCTGCTGGCCACGACGCCGCGCAGATCGTGGATCTGGAACAGGGCGCGCTCGACGTCCAGGGTTTGGATCAGTCCGCCCTCCTCCAGCGAACCAAGATAGGATTCCAGCAGGGATCGACTGATCGGCACATCGGGATCGACTTCGAGACGGACTTTGCCGAGACGCCCTTCGAGAACCCGCAATACCACCACACCGTCGGCAATCTTCTGCTCGGGAACAACCACATCGGCGAGAAAGAAGCCGCGCCCGGCCAGTTCGCGCTTGACCACCGCCGCAGCATCGAGCAGATCCTGAAAGCGCTTGTCGGCCCCGATAAAGGGCACCAGCACTCCGACCATGTCGGCTTCCGGCGCAACCGTCATGCCGACGATGCTGAATCCCTTGACTTCGAGCCGCATGCCTTCGACATCGGCAATGGTTTTGGCTCTGGAAAAGGTGTCATCGATCTTGAGCCCCGGATCGGGGCGCATTACCGGCGCGGGCAAGGTTTGCAGAATCTCGCCGGCGCCGGGAGGGGTCTGACCGAACGCGGTGCCGCAAGACAGCGCAAGTACGGTGAGGATGCCCGACAAACACCACGGTCGGTTCCCGCCGACTTCACACTGCTGGTGCTTCAATTTCATTGTGCAGCCTCCCAAGCTGAATGCGAGCAGATTCCCACGCGATTTCGCGGAATCGGCCAGCGGATCAGATCCTATCATACGAACCAGGGGTTTTTATCGACATATCAAGGAGATGGACGTTATTTTACTTGGCGCTGTCGCCTTGAGGCCAAGTTCTCACCCACTGGCGAATAAGCGCGAGTCAATAGCCTCGGGTCGGCAGCCGGACCGGGGGCTGATAGCCAAGATCGAGGGCTATTTTCTCGAACCGGGCGGCGTCCGCGACGAGCCCGCCATAGTTGTAGATCTCCGCAAGCTCCCAGGCGGCCTTGCCGTTACCCAGTTCGGCGGCAAACTGCAGCCATTGCTCGGTGCGCCTGGGATTGGCGGCAACACCTGATCCGCCGGACTTGTAGGCGACGGCAATCCGGTATGCGGCCTCCTTGTCACCACGCACGGCGTTGACCAGGTTGTCCCGATAGGCCGCATCGCCCACCGGATCCTCGAAAAAATCCCCGGACAGCCCGATAGCGCGCTGGATATCGAGCGCATGGCGGGCTCCTGCCGCGACCAGCCGGCTTTGCTCGCCGAGCGGACTGGCGGGAAAGTCCCGCTCACATTCCTCACTCAGCCGCAACAGCCTGGCCGGCTGCATGACCGTCTGAATGCCATGCGTGCATTCCTCCATCCTGGCGGCATCCTGTTTCTTCGGTACGACCGGTGGTGGAACGGGAGCAGATCGCCTAGATTTTGGCCGGAGCTGGATTTTGGCCTGAACCTCGGATTTGGGGTTTGGCTTGAGCTGAGGGTTGATCCGCCCCTTCGGCAGGGATCTGGAAATTTTCTTTTTTACCGCTGCGTTCGGAGCGCGAACAGCCGCTTTCTTGTGCGGGTCGACAGCAACAGGGCCGGTAGCCACAACAGGATCCGCCGATTGAATCTGGCCGGCGGAGGCGCGCGTTTGGGCGAACGCCACACCCATGCCGATTGCCATCGCCATTGCCGATGTCATGGCGATGCACCGGGACGTGCTGCGAACAAATCCGGTCGCGTCAGTAACCACGTGTCGCCAATCGTACTGGCGGACGGTAGCCGAGGTCGAGGGCCTTTTTCTCGAACCTGACCGCATCCCCGAGTTGTCCGTTGTGGTTATAAATCTCCGAAAGTTCCCAGCTTGCAATGCCGTTGCCAAGCTCGGCGGCGAAACGCAGCCACTGTTCGGTCCGTCGGGTATTGACCGCTACGCCCGAAGTGCCATCCCGGTAGGCGATGGCGACCCGATGCGCCGCATCCTTGTCGCCACGCAGCGCCTTGATCAAATCGTCTCGATAGCCCTTGTCGCCTACCGATTCCTCGAAAAGATCACTGGAAAGACCGGCGGAACGCTGGCTCTCAAGCGCTTGGCGAGCGCCGGCGACGTTCACCTTGACCTGCTGACTGAAGTCACTGTCGGGAAAATCCCGCTCGAAATCCTCACACAACCGGATCAGCCGCGCCGGCCGCAGAGTGACCAGAATGGTCTGCCAGCGTTCTTCCATTTTTACAAAATCGACCTGCTGTCCTGCCTGCTTCCCTCCGGGCGCGGTCATTGGTCGTGCCCGCGGCCGGGAGCGCTGCAATTCGAGCTGACGATTCCTGATCTTGAATTTGCCGCGAAGGTTGATGGTGCTTTCCGGAAACTGCGGCGGAATCGTTAGCTTGGCTTTGTCGAACTCGGCCTTGACGCGGGCCTGACATTCGACGGCCGCAATCCGGAACAGGTCATCGATAGGGGTCTCCCCGTTGGCATCGCGCAGCACGTCTATCAATGCCCCGGCGAAAAAAGTGTTCCGATCAGGACTGATGGGGGCCAGCGCGGGACGCCCGGCACGAGTAGCAAAGAAAACCAGCATGCCTTCGGGGGCCGCGATCTGGTTGAATTCATCGACGCCCTTGCGCACCGACGGGTCGGTGCGACAAGCGTCGATCAGCGCAATGCTGATACCCGGGTAGTGCTGGGGAAAAGCACCCAGAATATCTTCTGTCAGCCGCAGGGATTGACTCAGCGCCTTTTCGGAGGACGGGTCCACACCCGCGGGTACCAGATAGTTTCGGCCGGCCGCCTGAAACCCGTGACCGCAAAAATAGAACACCACGGCGACCCCGCCCGGCAGCGCCGACTCGCCCACCGTGCGCATTTGCGCACCAAAATCGGCCAGCGTTCGCGTCATTGCCACTGCGTCGAGGTCGCGATAGTCGGTAACCTTGAATTCGTAGTATTCAAGGACATCCTTGAGATCGCGAACATTCTTGTGGGCCGGCGCAATATCCTTGCGGTTTGGATAATCCCGGTTGCCAATCAACAAGGCGTACTTGGCACGCGGCACGTAGACATCCTGAAGCGTCTCGCCGACAGATTGTGCGAAGAGATCCTGTGAAACCGGCAAGGCCCCCAAGGCCAGGCCGGCACTTCCGCCGAGCAGCAAACTACGACGCCTCACATTGCAGGGAGCCTCCGGCGACTGCTGCATCGTCGCAATCCGGCGGCGGATCACGGCAAGGAACGCGCCACGCGGAACCCGATATTGTCGTGACGCTCGTCTTTCGATTCGCGGTCCCGATAGGCGGCCCGCACTGTGGCGGGCTTGCTGTTCCAGGCGCCCCCCCGGAACACACGCACCGTACACAACCCGGTCAGACGCGCCTGCGCCTCTTCCGGTGCCCCGGCATAGCCTTCGTTCCAGCAGTCCTCGACCCATTCCCACGCATTGCCCAGCATGTCGTGAACACCGAAGGAATTGGCCGGGAAACGACCAACCGGCGCGGTATGAGTAAAGCCGTCGGAGCAGGGAAACATGGGCATGCCCAGCGAAAAACCCTTGATCGAGGCATCGGCAACACTGGCGTAACGACAGACTGTCGCCTCATCGGTCTCGGCCCAATGATATCTTCCCTTGGTGCCGGCTCTGGCGACGTACTCCCACTCGGCTTCGTTCAGTAACCGATAGGCTTTGGCAGTCTTTTTGCTCAGCCAGGCGAGATAGGCCTGTGCATCGTCCCAACTCACGCAGACCACGGGCTCGTCGTCCTTCTGCTCGAAGCCAGGATTTTGCCAGGTCGCTTTCGGATCCTTGTGGAACCGGCCGCGATTGGAATTGCAACCACCCTTCTGCTCGCGCGCGGTTTCCCTGGCGAACGCCGCATACTGGCCGCGGGTGACTTCATATTTGCCGACCGCGATGGGACCGGCAACACGCACACGATGAGCCGGTTCCTCATCCGGTTCGCGCAGCTTTTCTTCCTTGCCGCTGCCCATGACGTACTCGCCACCCGGCACCACCACAAGCTCGGGACACAGTGGGCAATCGCGAATCAGGGTTCCCGACGAAGGGAACGTACCAGCACTCGAGACTGCAGGGGCCGGAGATGCCTGCACCACTTGAGCCGGCACTGGCGGCGAGGGCGCAACCAGCCGCGCCGACGGTACGAAAACCGGCACGACGCCGCCGTACTTTTGTGCCATCCAGCGCGCGTAGGCAGCGCGGGGAGAGCCGGAAAACTTTTCCAGATACCCGTTGTAATCAGCAGCGCTCTTGCTGTCCTTGATCCTCTCCCAGTGGGCTCGCTCCTGGACCGGATCGTAGGACGACGGCCCCTGTTCAATCGCCGCTTCCGGCCTTGCCGCGAACGACTGAACGGGACGTTGCAGGGCCGCGAGGTCCTCGGCAACATCGAAATAAAAACTGCCAATCACCGAACTCGATGTCCAGGGCACCTGCGCGCCATCGGTGTCGCGCACAACACCTGTACGAACCAGACCAAAGACCTTGTCAATGTCGGAATCCGATGAATCGAGAGCCTGCAGCAGATGCTTGGTGTAGAGGCCATTCCGTCCCTGACCGTCCAAGGCTGTCGAGCCCGGCGACGTGGCGTAGGCGATGAATGTGCCCTTTTCGGCACGACCGACGCTCATGACCCCCAAGCCCTTGCTGGAGCGTCTGGCCTGCTGGAAAGGATTGTTGCGACAGGCATCGAGAATGACGACATTGACGCGGTTGCCCGCCTCGGCCATGCGCGACAACACATATTCTGCGCTGACCGACTTGAACGAGATGTCCGCCTCGCTATCGAAACCGATATCGACCGGAACCAGGAAGTTCTGGTCCTTCAGCTGTATGCCATGGCCGGCAAAGAAGAATAGGCCTATGCCACCCTTCTGCAGATGCTTGGCGAATGTATCGACCGCTTCCTTCAGTCCACGCTCGCCTACGTTCTCCCGAACCAGTACGGTGAAGCCTTTCTTCTCCAGCGAATTCGCCAGATCGGCGGCATCGTTCGCCGGATTGCCCAGCGGAGCATCCTTGTAAGCGGAGTTGCCCACGATCAGGGCCACACGGGCTTCCTTACCCTTGGACGGATTTGTCGGAGCACGATCCTGCCCGACCGCAGTCGCGAGACCGACCAAGGCCGCGACGGCGACTCCGACGCGGAAGCACCGTCGCATCACGGCACCCAATTGCGGCCACCTTGCAAGTGAAAAAGCGCTGATCGGCATCGGTAACTGGTTGAGCAAAATGGTCCAGGGTCCGGAATTTAGCGTCCGATTATCCCATTCATACTGGGAATTTCAACATTTTGGGCAACATTTACCCGGATCAAGCCGGACCGTTCGAGCGACATCATGAGCTAGTCGATCAACACCTCAAAGACCTCGATGGGCTCGCTCTTGCCCTTGACGTGAACCACTTCGCGACGTCCGGTGCGGATGCCTTCCCCCGCCGCGCGGATGGATGCCGCGCTGGCTGCGACGACGCAGCCCATCTCCTTGGTCACCCCCTCCAGCCGGGATGCTGCATTGACGGTGTCGCCTATCGCCGTAAACTCGCGGCGCTTGACGGAGCCGATATCGCCCATGACCGCCGGTCCGCTATGGACACCTATGCCGATGCCGAACTCCGGCAGCCCGCGGTCCGGAAAGCGGTCTTTCATCCAGGTTTTGAAGCGCTGCGCCTCGCGTGCCATTGCCTGGGCTGCCAGCAAGGCGCGTCGAGCATGATCGTCATAGTGAACCGGCGACCCGAACACCGCCATGACGGCGTCGCCGATAAACTTGTTCACCATTCCGCCCTGCTCCAGGATTGGCTCGCAGGTGAGCGAGAAATAGGCATTCAGCATTTCAACGACCTCTTCGGCATCGAGCTTCTCCGAAATCGTCGTGAAATTCCGAATGTCTGAAAAAAGTATGGTCACGTCCAGTTTTTCGCCACCCAGATTGGGGCGCTGCCCCTCTGCAATCAGCTTATCCACCACCACATCGGACACATACTGGCCGAACATCGATTTGAGGTGTGCACGCTCCCGCTCCTCACCGGTCAAGCGCAATGCCAGCGTGGCCAGGTAGGCCGTCGCCAGGGCCAGATGGAAGGGCGCCACGGACAGCAGCAGATCCTTCTGGAACACGGCGTAGGCAGGAACGAGGATCAGGAGCGAAAATCCGACACCCACGCCAAATCCCCCGGCAGGGTGCAGACGCAGAAAGAGAGTGACCGCCGCAAACAGAACGACAACCAGGGCAGGCCACGCCTGCCACAGGGAAAGTTTGCGCGGATACACCCCCGAGAGAATCGTCTCGATCGCATTCGCATGAATTTCGCCGCCTATCATCGGCTCCGTCGAGTAGCCAGGAAGCACCCGCGAATAGGGCGAAAAGTGCCGATCCGAGGTCCCGATATTGTTGGGCGCGATGATCACGACCCGCCCTTTCAGTTTCTGTACCTCCGGATCGGACAGCGCATCCGGCTTCAGCAGTTTGCTCATCGATACGGTAAGTACGCTTCCCGGCGGCCCCACGTAGCCAATTCGGTGGCGTTCCCTGACGCGCGGATAGGTCTCGCCGGCAAACGTCCAGCCTCCAGCCAGGCTGTCCCCGTCAGTTGCCCTCAGCACAAGCTGCATGGCGAAGCCGACACCGGGAAACAGGGGGTCCGGAATCACGACGGGATAGAACGTGCGCACCAGCTTGTCGGCATCGGGGTAAAGGTTGGCGATACCGGTATCGTTTGCGCCATTCGGCATCATCAGCAGATGCTCGGGGGGCGGCCCCATGACTTCCATGTCTCCCTGCGAGGTTTCGACGAGTTGCGCAATGAGTATCTTGCGGCCTTGTGCCAGTTGCCCCCGAAACGGAGCGTCGTAATTGCGCGACACCTCGCTGTCCGGAAGATTCAGCTTGTGCAGCCAGGCTTCGGCGCTAACGGCATAAATGAAATCCAGCCCGATGGACTTGACCCCTGCATCGGTGAGGGTCTGCATCGCGCGGGCGAAATGCGGCGCCCAGAATGCCAGTGGGTCGTCCTTGTACAGCAACAAGGTATCGTCATCGACTGCCACTACGGCGGCATGAGTCGCCTCTCGCCGCTTTCCGGACAATTGGTGCCAATAGTCGTAATAGATATTTTCGTAATCCTGAAGCCACCCGAGTCGCTCGCTGCCGAGCGAAATCACCAGGGCAAGAACAGTCACGGCAAGAAAATGCCAAGTCTTGCGGGCGCGTTCGCCGGAAAGCCAGCGCGGTCGAATCATGAGCTTCCCTCTTTTCCCATTCACACTGTTTGCGCAACATTCGTTTTGCGGACCCGCAGGGCGGCTGTTTTGCGAGCACCCGGCCAGAAGCACCCAGGATATTTGCTCGAAGGCATCTTACCCATTCCCGAGAAAGAGTCGACAGCTTGGTAGAAGGTATAGCACCTGGTCTCCGGGTTGAAATCGAGGCCAAGCCGCCCATCTATATAATTCAAGGATACCCACCACGGAAAGTCTCCTGCCATGAGTACTCGTCACGCCCGCCTGCTGATCCTCGGCTCCGGCCCGGCCGGCTACACCGCCGCTGTCTATGCGGCCCGCGCCAACCTGAAACCGGTATTGATTACCGGGATGGCTCAGGGTGGGCAGTTAATGACCACCACCGACGTGGATAACTGGCCTGCCGACGCCGATGGCGTGCAAGGTCCCGACCTGATGGCGCGCTTTGAAAAACACGCCGCGCGTTTCCAGACAGAAATTATTTTCGACCATATCCACACCGCCTTGCTTAAGGAGAAGCCGATCCGCCTGATCGGCGACGCTGGCGAATACACCTGCGACGCGCTGATCATCGCGACTGGCGCTTCGGCGCAGTATCTCGGCCTGCCGTCCGAAGAAGCGTTCGCCGGCAAGGGCGTTTCCGCCTGTGCGACCTGCGACGGTTTTTTCTACAAGAACCAGAAAGTAGCCGTGATCGGCGGCGGCAACACCGCCGTCGAAGAGGCCCTGTATCTGTCCAACATTGCCAGCCACGTTACGGTCGTGCATCGCCGCAACAAGTTCCGTGGCGAGAAGATTCTTCAGGACAAGCTGTTCGAGAAGGAGAAGCTCGGCAAGGTCACCATCAAGTGGGACAACACCCTGGACGAGGTACTCGGCGACAAGTCCGGCGTCACCGGCATGCGCATCAAGAACGTGAAGTCCGGCACGACCGAAGACATCGGTCTCATGGGAGTGTTCATCGCCATCGGCCACAAGCCGAATACGGATCTGTTCGTCGGCCAACTGGAAATGGAAGGCGGGTACATCGTCACCCAGAGCGGGCGCAGCGGCAATGCAACGGCAACCAGCATCCCAGGCATATTTGCCGCCGGCGATGTCCAGGACCACATCTACAAGCAAGCCGTGACCAGCGCCGCCACCGGTTGTCAGGCCGCGCTCGATGCCGAGCGCTACCTCGACAGTCTGGAATAGGCGGGCCGTTCGGGGAGTAGCTGGCAGCGCGCCCCCCTGTGGCGACGCTCAAGCGTTCCGCCCCCAAGCCTCGAGGCGGGACGCCCGAGGATCATGCCGCATTTCGCGCGGCGGTCGCTGATGTGCAGCCGCTTATGTGGGACCGGGTCCATCATGAACCCCCTCTGCCGCCCGCCATCCCGCGCCAGCACCTCCACGACGAGGCGGCGGCACTGGACGAATCGCTGCACGGTCCCACGCTGATCGACCTCTACCTCGAAGGGGGCGACGAAGCCGCCTGGAAGCACGACAGCCTGCCCAAAGCCTGGCTAAGGGATTTGCGGCGCGGGCGCTGGGTGACGCAGGACAAGCTCGATCTGCATGGCTTGAACCGCGATCAGGCGCGCAGCGCGTTCGTCACATTTCTGGCTGAATGTCGGCATCACGGTCATCGCTGCGTTCGCATCGTACATGGCAAGGGCCTCAGTTCGCCGGGCCGCGAGCCGGTGCTGAAGAAGCTTGTCCTTGGCTGGCTAAGCCAGCGCAGCGAAGTACTGGCTTTCTGTCAGGCCCGTGCCGCCGAGGGTGGCGCAGGAGCCGTAGTAGTACTGCTCGCCGCCAACAAATAACCGCGCAAAGCGCGCTGACTTTGTCACCCCCTTCCAAGGGAAGGGGGCCGGGGGGATGGCCCCCCCAGTTTGCCGCAGGCGAGGCGAACGAGGCCGCCCTAAATGGCGGCCTCGTTCGCCTCGCCCGTGCGGATGCGTACGACTTGTTCCACCGATGAGACGAAGATCTTGCCATCGCCGATCTTGCCGGTGCGCGCGGCCTTGATGATGGCCTCGATGGCGGGTTCCACGGTCTCGTCCGCAACCACAATCTCGATCTTTATCTTGGGCAGGAAGTCGACCACGTACTCGGCCCCGCGATACAGTTCGGTATGGCCCTTCTGCCTGCCAAAACCCTTGACCTCGGTCACGGTCAAGCCGGTCACGCCCACATCGGACAGCGCTTCCCGCACCTCGTCGAGCTTGAACGGCTTGATGATGGCTTCTATTTTCTTCATGTTTGTTTCCCCTGATTCAGTATTCGTCCGGATAACGCGATGTTATCGGATAGCGCCAATCCTTGCCGAACCCTCTTTGCGTCACCCGAATGCCGACCGGCGACTGGCGACGCTTGTACTCGTTCTTCTTCAGCATGCCGACCACCTTGCGCACGTCGGCTTCCCTCATGCCGCTGGCAATGATCTGGCGCGGGCTTTCGTCGCGTTCCATGTAGGCCTCGATGATGGCATCGAGCACCTCGTAGGGCGGCAGCGTGTCCTGGTCGGTCTGCCCGGGCTTGAGTTCAGCCGAGGGGGCGCGTGTGATGATGTTCTGCGGAATCACTGCGGAAACCGCATTGCGCCATCCGGCCAGCCGATAGACGAAGGTCTTGGCCACGTCCTTGATCACGGCAAAGCCGCCGGCCATGTCGCCGTAGAGCGTCGCGTAGCCGACCGCCATTTCGCTCTTGTTGCCGGTGGTCAGCACGATACGCCCGGTGCGATTGGACAGTGCCATCAGCAACATGCCGCGAATCCGTGCCTGCAGGTTCTCGTCCGTGGTATCCCATGACGGCTTCTGCCCCAATCGGGCAAACGTCGGCGCCAGCATCAATGCGAACTGGTCCATCGACGCGCCAATCTGAATTTCGTCGTATTCCACGCCAAGGCGCCGCACCATCTCGCGCGAATCGTCGAGGCTCATCTGCGCCGTCCAGGGCGAGGGCATCATCACCGCGCGCACCTTGTCCGCACCCAGAGCATCGACCGCGATCGCCAGCGTCAGGGCAGAATCGATGCCGCCGGAAAGGCCAATGATCGCCCCGGGAAAACCGTTCTTGCCCAGGTAGTCGGCAACCCCCAGTTTCAGTGCGGCGTAGACTTCGGCCTCGGGCGACGGCGGCTCGACGATTCGACCCGGCAATAGATGTCCGTCGGCGTAATCAATGAACTCGAGTGCTTCGACAAAGGCCGGCAATTGATGGGTGAGACGACCCTGCCCATCCATCGCAAACGATGCGCCATCGAACACCAGTTCGTCCTGCCCACCTACCAGATTGGCATAAATCACCGGCTTGCCGGTCGCCGCCACGCGGTCGCGCAAGACCTCGTAGCGCCGGGCCTGCTTGTTCATGTGAAAAGGCGACGCGTTCAGGGTCAACATCAACTCCGCCCCTGCCAACGCGGCAGACTCGGCGGCACCCGACTCCCAGACGTCGGCGCAGATCGCCAGACCGCAGCGCACACCTTTCAGGTCGAGTACGCAGGGTTCGCGCCCTGCCGCGAAGTAGCGCTCTTCGTCGAATACCTCGTAGTTGGGCAGACGATGCTTGCGGTAGGTCGCCACCACCCGGCCGTCGGCCAGCAACGAGGCCGCGTTGTAGCGCTTGCCCGCTGACTCCTCCGGATGACCGATCACTATCGGCAGTTGGGCCGCACGTGCCACCGTGTCGAGCTGCTCCGCGCAGGCACGATAGAAATCCGGGCGCATCAGCAAATCTTCGGGCGGGTAGCCGCTGAGCGCCAACTCCGGAGTGAGCATCACGTCTGCCCCTGCCTCACGGGCGCGGGCGGCGAACTCGAGAATGCGCTCGCCATTGCCGGCAAGGTCACCGACAAGGGCGTTGAATTGGGCGACGGCTACGCGCAAGCGACTCATGGCGCTAACTATAGTGGATAGCTATCCGAAAAACCCGCCTTGCAACGGACGTTGCAGGACTGGGCAAGGCTCAGAACGCCGGTTTTTCCCTGGCGCTCTCGTAAGCGGCAACGCCTTCCATGATTTCCTTCTTGGCGTCCTCGATGCCAAGCCAGCCCTGCACCTTGACAAACTTGCCGGGCTCCAGATCCTTGTAATGCTGGAAAAAATGCGATATCTGGTCGAGCACGATCTGCGGCAGATCGCGCGGGCTGTCGATGTCGCGGTACATGGGCGTCAGCTTGTCGACAGGAACCGCCAGCAGTTTGGCATCCTCGCCCGCCTCGTCCGTCATCTTCAGCATGCCGATCGGACGACAGCGGACCACGACCCCCGGCGGCAAGGCAAACTGGGAAAGCACCAGGACATCGACCGGATCACCGTCACCGGCAATGGTGTGCGGTATATAGCCGTAATTGCACGGGTAGTGCATGGCCGTCGACATGAATCGATCGACGAAAATCGCGCCGGACTCCTTGTCAACCTCGTACTTGATTGGCTCGGAGTGCATCGAAATCTCGATGACCACATTGAAATCGTTCGGCAGATCCTTGCCGGATGGAACGCGATCCAGGCCCACGGCGAACTCCTTTTTGCTAAAACCTCAATTATAGCGCTGCGAAGATTTCGCCTTCCTGACGCGTAAAAAGACATACCTACGTAATTCGGCCAAGAGGCATCAAATTCCCCCTTGACAAAATAGCTCACCTACATGAGAATAGTTCTCATTCCCTATTTGATTGACCAATGCCCCGTGAAACCCGAAGCCCAGCCATCAGCGACGAAGCCCGCGACGCAACATTGCCCCGCTGTGTCGCCGCGTCCGCTAGACAGCACGATGCTTCTCGGTAGCCGCAGCGAAGTCGAGATTACCCATCAGGGCGAAACCTACCGCTTGCGGCGCACGCGCCAGGGCAAGCTGATTCTGACCAAATAAGTCTGGCCAATCAGGAGCCATCATGTTTGTCTGCATCTGCAACGCAGTTACCGATAAGGATATTGGCTCCGCCGTTGCTGAGGGCTGCCGAAGCCTGCAAGAGTTGCGCGAGCAACTCGGTGTCGGTGCCTGCTGCGGCCGCTGCACGGGTTGCGCGCGCGACGCGCTGAAGAATTCCCTGCATGCCCACGCACCTCATCGACTTACCGCCGCCGGGCCGCAACTGGCGGCAGCCTGATCAGGAGATCATCATGAAGGGCGACAAGAAGGTAATACAGCTGCTGAACAAGTGTCTGGTCAATGAACTGACCGCCGTCAACCAGTACTTCCTGCATGCCCGCATGTACAAGAACTGGGGCTTCGCCGCATTAGGCAAGCACGAGTATGAGGAGTCCATCGAGGAAATGCACCACGCCGACCACTTGATCGAGCGCGTGCTGTTCCTCGAAGGCCTGCCCAACCTGCAGGCGCTGAACAAGCTGATCATCGGCGAGAACGTGCCCGAATGCCTGGCCGGCGACCTGAAACTGGAAGGCGGCGCGCATGCCGACCTCAAGGCCGCCATCACGTACTGCGAAAGCGTCAACGATTACGTTTCGCGCGACGTGCTGCAGGAAATTCTCGAAGATACCGAAGAGCACATCGACTATCTCGAAACCCAGATCGAACTGATCGACAAGGTCGGTGTGCAGAACTACCTGCAAACGCAAATGGGCACGCCGTCCAGCTCGTAACACCAAGTCCCCGCGGCAGCGCATCAGGCACTGCCGCATATAGCCAGCCAGCCGGACTATCGGCAAGCCAGCCAAAGTCAGATTCATGTTTTCCTTTGGAGGTTTGCCATGCTTCGCTCGTTCTCCCGCTCCTTGTTGCTGATCGGCGGTGCCAGCTTCTCGCTCGCCGCCACCGCCCTCGAATATCCCATCGGCTCGCCGCAGAACGTGGCCGGCATGGAAGTCGGCGCAGTGTATTTACAGGCCGTCGAAATGGAGCCGGAAGGCCATATGGCCAAGGCCTCGGCGACGGACATTCACCTCGAAGCCGACATCCATGCCCTGGCCAATAATGCCAATGGCTTCGCGGAAGGCTTCTGGATTCCGCACCTGCTGGTGAAATATGAACTCACCAAACTGCCCGGCGGCGAAGTGATCAAGGGCGACATGATGCCGATGGTCGCCAGCGACGGCCCGCACTATGGCGACAACGTCAAGCTCAAGGGCCCCGGCAAATACAAGGTCAAGTTCATCATCTATCCGCCCAATGCCAATGAAAATCCCCACGGCAACCACTTCGGCCGCCACACCGACCGCGCCACCGGCGTGCGTCCGTGGTTCAAACCGGTCGAACTGGAATGGGAATTCGTCTATGCCGGCATCGGCAAGAAGGGCGGCTACTGAGATGAACTTCACCCGGAAGGTGCTTGCTGTCGCCATGGCGACAGCAATGGTCACACCCGCGACATCCACACTGGCCGCCGATGACGACATGGCCGCCCTCAAGGCGGAGTTCAAGCGTCTGGCGGAACGCATCGAAACCCTGGAGCGGCACAACAAGGAACTGGAAAAGGGCCTCGCCAGCGATCGTGTCAGCGAGAGCGAACCCGAGCTCGCTACACGCCTGAAAGCCGTGGAATTCCAGACGCTCTCGATGCAGAAGCAGGCGCGCCAGATCTCCGCGCTGGAAGACATCACGGTCGGCGCCAGCCTTACCGGCGTGGTGCAGAAGGCCGGTGCTGGCGGCACGTCGACTGGCGTCGGCGAATCGCGCGCGAGTTATCGCGGCGACATCTCTGTCACCCTCCCCGGCGGCAAGATGGGCGACATCGACGGCAAGATCTTCACTCACTTCCGCCTCGGCCAGGGCACCGGCGTGCCCTTGCGCCGAAGCTACACCAGCACGGTCAATACAACGGCATTCCAGACCAATGCCGGCGCCGACGATTCCTTCGCCATCCTGGCGCAGGGCTGGTATCAGTTGACCATGCCGCTGCCGCGCGACGGCGTCAAGGCCAACTCGAAAGAGCGCCTCAACCTGAGCTTCGGCAAGATCGATCCCTTCGTCTTCTTCGACCAGAACGTTGCGGCCGACGACGAATCCACCAAGTTCCTGAACAACGTCTTCGTGCATAACCCGCTGCTCGATTCCGGCGGCGGCGTCAGGGCCGACGCCTACGGCTTTGCGCCGGGAGCCATCGCCCAATACAGCAACGTCGAGGAAAAGGGTTCCGAATGGGGCCTGTCGCTGGGCGTCTTCGGTTCCGGGCCCGGCGCCAATTTCAGCAACTCGCCGGCCGGTCTCTTCGTCATCGCGCAAGCCCAGACGGCAACACGATTCAACTATCTGCCGGGAAACTACCGCGCTTACTTGTGGCAAAACGGGCGCGGCAACGGCTATGACAACGTCGAGCGCCGGCACAGCGGCGTCGGCATCTCGGCGGATCAGAAAGTCACCGACGAGCTGACCCTGTTCGGACGCTACGGCCATCAGTTGAAAGGCCAGGTGCGTTTCGACCGCGCCCTGACAGTCGGCAGCGAACTGTCCGGCAGTCGCTGGGGCCGCGCTGCGGATTCGTTCGGCGTCGCGCTCGGCGCCTTGCGTACCAGCGAGAATTTCCGCAAGGATTCCCTGACCCTGGACGCCAACGCCGACGGCACGCCGGATTTCGGTTATCAGGCCGGCGGCTGGGAAAAGCAGTTCGAACTGTATTACCGCTTCAAGGTCAACAGCCGTTTCGAGCTGAGCCCGGACATCCAGCTTGTTCAACGCCCCGCCGCCGACGGCGCCGGCGGGACGATCAAGGTGTTCGGCCTGCGCGCCAAGGTCGGATTCTGATCATGCCGCGCGCATCTTTCGTTCATGGCGCCTTTGTCGCGGCGCTCTGGCTGTGTCTGGGCTGGGCGGTGGACGCTCCGGCCCAGACGGCCTCGACAGAGATGCTGGTGTTCTCCGTCGTCATCAAGGACGGGCGCATCACGCCGGCCCGGCTGGAAGTGCCTGCGGGCCGCAAGATCAAGCTGGCGCTGAAGAACGACGGCACCGGTCCTTGCGAGTTCGAGAACCTGAGCCTGCGGGTCGAGAAGGTGCTGGCGCCGGGCGCCAGTTCCTTCGTCGTGATCCATCCGCTGCAGCCGGGCACCTATCGTTTCATCGACGATTTTCATCCGACCACTTCCGAAATGCTGCTGGTTGCCAAATGAGGTTCTGACATGCTGAACGCCCTGATCGTCGTCTTTCGCGAAAGCCTCGAAGCCATGCTGGTGATCGGCGTGCTGCTGGCCTGGATCGCCCGCCAACCCGATCCCGCAACGCTGCGGCGAGGGCTCTGGGTGGGCGTGATGGCGGGATTCGGCCTGGCGATCGTTCTCGGCTTCGCCACCTTTGCCGCGCAAAGCCAGCTGGAGGGCAATGCGCTGGAAGCCTTCCGCGTCGGCATGGTGCTGTTTGCCGCCGGCCTGATCATGCAGATGGTGCTCTGGATGCGCCGCCATGGCCGGCACATGAAACGGGAACTGGAAGCCCATGCCAGCCGCGTATCCGGCACCGTGGGCATCGCCACCGTGGCGGCACTGGCGGTAGCGCGGGAAGGCGCCGAAACCGTGGTCTTCCTCTACGGCATGGGCCTTGAACGCGACGGCGGCGATCTGCTCGCGCTGCTCTGCGCCGCAGCCGCAGGGCTTGCGCTCGCTGCAGCCACCGGCTGGCTGGTGACGCGCGGCGCGCGCTTCCTCAGCTACCGCGTGCTGTTCGGCGCCAGCGAGATCCTGCTGCTACTGATTGCCGGCGCGCTGCTGGCGGCCGGCATCGACCGCATGATCGGCCTCGACTGGCTGCCGCCGCTGCTCGATCCGGTGTGGGACACCTCGGGCCTGCTCGACGACGGCAGCGGCGCGGGCCGCCTGCTGGCCGATTTCGTCGGCTACCGGGCGCGACCCTCGGCCAGCCTGCTGATCGCCTATGCCGCTTTCTGGGCCTATACCCTGTGGCGACTCGGCCGCAATACCACCAATGCACGCTGATGCCATGGAAAGCGCCGCAACAACCACTCACATCCTCAAGTTCGTGCCGCCGGCGATGCGCAATGGTCGCGATGGCCGCACGCGTCTGGCCCGCGTGGGCGACTGGATGGCGCGCCACCGGCGCAGCATCATCGGGCTGCAGTGGATCATCGTGATCTTCTACACCGTGCTGGTTGCGCTGCCGGCGTTTCTGCCCCATCCCCTGCCGGAATCGCGATTGTTCTCGGGCAACTTCGGCGCCACGTCCTTCATCGACCCGAATGTCTGCCTGGCATCGGGCGAGCCAGTTCTTCAGGAGAAGACGCCCACCCTCACCCCTTGGCACGACAAGCTCGTGCTCTTCGCCCAATTTGCCTTCTGGGGCGTCTGGTGGCCTTTCGTCATCCTGTCGATGATGCTGATGGGCCGCGTCTGGTGCGGCGTGTTTTGCCCCGAGGGTGCGCTGACCGAGTTCGTCAGCCGCCACGGCCGCGGCGGCGCGATCCCGAAATGGGTGCGCTGGAGCGGCTGGCCGTTGGTCGCCTTCACGCTGACCACGATCTACGGCCAGCTGATCAGCGTCTACGAATATCCCAAAGCGGTATTGCTGATCCTCGGCGGCTCCACCGTGGCGGCCATGGTCGCCGGCTATTTGTGGGGCAAGGGCAAGCGCGTCTGGTGCCGCTTCCTGTGCCCCGTATCCGGCGTCTTCGCCCTGCTGGCGCGCCTGGCGCCGTTCGCGTTTCGCGTCGATCGCAGCGTCTGGGACCAGCACCCGGAGAAACGCGCCGCCGTCGATTGCGCGCCGCTGCTCGACGTCAAGCATCTGCAGGGCATGTCGCAATGCCACGCCTGCGGTCGGTGCAGCGATCATCGCGACGCGGTCACACTGGTACCACGTTCCCCGAATGCGGAAATTCTGGGCTTGCCCCACGCCGGCACGCCCGAGGCACTGCTGCTGGTGTTCGGGATTTTCGGCGTGGCGATGGGGGCATTTCAATGGAGCGCAAACCCGTGGTTCGTCGCCGCCAAGACGGCAGCGGCGGAATGGCTGGTAACGCACGAGATGCTCTGGCCACTCGACGACAGTCCGGCCTGGTGGCTGCTGACCCGCTATCCCCAAGCCAACGATGTATTCACCTGGCTCGATGGCATCGGCATACTTGCGTATATCGGCGGCGTGACGCTGGTGCTGGGCGGCTTCATATTCCTGAACCTGGTCGCGGCCGCACGACTGGCGCGTGCCGACTGGCGCCGAATCGCCCTCGGCCTCACCCCGCTGGCCGGCGCCAGCCTGTTTCTCGGCTTGACCATGCTGACCCTGACGCAGTTGCGTGCCGAGGGTTTCAGCTTCGCCTGGCTGACCTGGGCACGGGATGGAATCCTGACCGGAGCCGTGCTCTGGTCACTATATCTGGGCTTCCGTCTGCTCCGTTCGTGCGCCGGAATTCGTGCCGCGCTGGCGGCAATGCTGCCCTATGCTGTCGCGACCAGCACCATTGCTGCCGCCTGGATATTCCAGTTCCATCGCTGAATCCTGCACCCGGATCAACCAGCGTCGAAGCCTGCGTCCTCGATCACTTGGGCCATTTGCGCGCGATTCACCTTCGCTGCGTCGAATTCGATCACCGCCTGCGCCTGCTCCAGCGAGACCTCTGCCTTCGCCACACCGTCGAGCGCAGTCAACACACCGGTAACGCTTTTCACGCAGCCGCCGCAGGACATGCCGCCTACTTTGATCGTTGTCGTTTCCATGTCAGTCCTTATCAGGTTTCCAGTTCTTTAGAAGAAGCGAGTTGCTCACCACCGAAACCGAGCTCATCGCCATCGCCGCACCGGCGATCACCGGATTCAACATGCCCAGCGCCGCCAGAGGAATGCCGAGCACGTTGTAGATGAAGGCGAAGAACAGATTCTGCCGTATCTTCGAGAGTGTCGCCCGCGACAGTGAAATTGCGTCGGCCACGCCGTTGAGGTCGTCCCGCATCAGCGTCACATCGGCCGCCTGCATCGCCACATCGGAGCCTGCCGCCATCGCGAAGCTGACATCAGCCGCAGCCAGTGCAGGCGCATCGTTGATGCCGTCGCCGGCCATGCCGACCAGGACACCGTCGCGCTTGAGTTGCTGTACCGCCGCCGCCTTGTCGCCGGGCAATACTTCGGCCTCGAAATGCGCAATACCGGCCTCATGCGCCACGGCCCGCGCCGTGCCGGCATTGTCGCCGGTGAGCATGACCACCTCGATGCCGAGTCGATTCAGACGTGCAACCGCTGCACGCGACGTCGAGCGTAGTGGATCGGCGATACCGATGAAGCCGAGCAGAGTTCCGTCAGCCACCACCGTGACGACGCTGCGGCCAGCCTGCGCCAAGCCTTCCGCCTCCGGTGCCGACCAGCCCTGGTCCTTCAGCCATGCCACGGAGCCGGCGAGTACACGGCGGCCATCGACTTCACCCACCATGCCTTTGCCAGCGCTGGTCACCACGTTCTGCGGCGTAGCAAGCTCAAGGCCCTCAGCTTTCGCCCGCGCCACGATGGCAGCAGCCAGCGGATGTGTCGAGCCCTGCTCAAGGCTGGCCGCGAGTTGCAGGAGATCTACCGTCTCACCAACGCCATTTTTAAATAGGAGCACGTCCGTCACCACCGGCCGGCCCTCGGTTAGCGTGCCGGTCTTGTCCACCACCAGCACCTTTAACTTCTCCGCCAGCTCCAGCGCCACGGCATTGCGGATCAGCACACCCGCCTTGGCGCCCTGCCCGGTGCCGACCATGATCGCCGTCGGCGTCGCCAGGCCCAGCGCACAGGGGCAGGCGATCACCAGCACCGCCACGGCATTCACCAATGCCTGGGTAAAGTCGCCGACCAATGCCCACCAGGCAACGAAGGTCAGCAGCGCAATCGCCACGACCACCGGGACGAAGATCGCCGCCACTTTGTCGGCCAGACGCTGCACCGGCGCCTTCGATCCCTGGGCCTCTTCCACCAGGCGGATGATGCCGGCCAGCAGCGTGTGGCTGCCGACACCGGTGGCGCGACAGCGCAGCAGGCCATCGCCATTGATCGTCGCGGCGAACACGCCGTCGCCCTTGGCTTTCGTCACCGGAAGGCTTTCGCCGGTCAGCATGGATTCGTTGGCCGAGGATGCGCCTTCGATGACCTCGCCATCGACCGGCATCGCCTCGCCGGCCCGAACGACGAAGATATCGCCGGGAATCAGCGTTGCCACCGCAACATCGACCAGCGTGCCGTCGCGCTCGATACGCGCCGTCTGCGGCTGCAGCTTCGCCAGCGCCTCGATGGCGGCAGAAGTCTTGGCCTTGGCTCGTGCTTCGAGAATCTTGCCCAGCAACACCAGGGTGATGACGGTGGCCGATGCCTCGAAGTACACGTGCTGGTGATGCAGGTCCCAGACTGTTACGACAAAGCTGTAGGCCCAGGCCATGCTGGTGCCCAGCGCCACCAGCACGTCCATGTTGCCGGCGCCGCCGCGTATGGCATTGAAGCCACCGACGTAGAAGCGCCAGCCAATCCAGAACTGCACGGGCGTCGCCAACAGCAGTTGCAGCCAGCGCGGGATCACGTCGGCATGAACCTCTGCGCCGAACATGAAAGCCATCTGAGCCACCAGCGGCAGAGTCAGCGCGGCAGCAATCCAGAAACGCCGCAGCTCATTGTGATAGAGGACAAGCTTCTTCGCCTTCTCTTCGGCACGCGTGTCAGCGGTGGACACGTCCGCAGTAAAGCCGGTCTTGACGACCGTGGCGATCAACCGTTCGACGTCTACCGCACCCGGTGCATAGCGCACATGTGCCCGCTCGGCAGCCAAATTCACAGCCGCCTCGACACCGGGCAGCTTGTTGAGCTGCTTTTCGATGCGCGCTGCGCAGGCCGCGCAGGTCATGCCGCCCAGCGCCAGTTCGACTGTTTCGCGACTGCTGTCAGCGGAATCCTGCGGCGCGTTCATGTAATCATTCGACTGGAACATTAGAGAATCCTAATTATGCGACGACGCGCCGCCGGCCGCAAGCTTCGCATTGCCTGAGCCTTGATCGTGGCCACCTCGCCAACGGGGACTCTTCAGACGTGTCAAACAATGCCCTGCCAAAGCTTGCCGCCCAGTGCCGCCGCATGGAACAGACCCCATACACCAAAGGTCAGCACGATCAGGCCCGACCCAAGACGCAGAGCACGTCCTTGAATGACGCTGCGGAATCGAACCAGAAGTAACCCGGCGAGCATCAGATTGGGTAACGTGCCCAAGCCAAAGACAAGCATGATTGCAGCGCCACGCGCGGCGCTGCCGGACAGCAGCGTCATCGTCAGCACGCTATAGACCAGACCGCAGGGCAGCCAGCCCCAGAGCATACCCAGCGGGAAAGCCTGGGCCACGCCGCGCACCGGCAGGAAACGCCTTGTCGCCGGTTGCACCCGCCGCCACAGCCATTGCCCGGCGCGCTCGGTAAAAACCAGCGTCTGAGTCACGCCGGTGAGATAGAGCCCCAGCGCCACCATCATCAGGTTGGCAGCGACATACAGCGCCATCTGCACCGGCAGCCAGTTGTTGAGCAACATCCCCAAACTGCCTAGCGCACCCATTAAGGCGCCGGCAATGGCGTAGCTGCTGATGCGACCGAGGTTATAGGCGAGATGGAGTGGCCATGCCGAACCTTGCCTGGCTGCTGAGCCCGGCATCTGCAGGCTCAACGCAGAAACGATGCCGCCGCACATCCCGGCGCAATGCACGCCGCCGAGGAGGCCGATCAGGAATACTGCAAGAAAGCCGCTGTCAGGCACCGCGGCTAAATGACTTTGGAATAGCGGACGCGTTCGCGGTCGGTTCGCAGATAGCGGTCAAACGCCATGGCAATGCCGCGCACCAGCAGGCGGCCCCGCGGCAGGACACTGATCCACTGCTCATCGATGGAAAGCAGGCCACCCTTTTCCATTTCGCGCAGATCAGCCAGTTCCTCGGCGAAATATGACTTGAAATCGATCAGGTGGGCGATCTCGATGGATTCGATCGATAGCTCGAAGTGACACATCAGCGCCTGGATGATACTGCGCCGCAACAGGTCGTCAGCGTTCAGTTCTATGCCGCGAAACACCGGCAGCACACCCTGATCGAGGCGATCGTAATACTCGTCGAGGGTCCGCACGTTCTGGCAGTAGCTGGGACCCACCTTGCCGATGGCGGATACGCCAAAGGCCATCAGGTCGGCTTCGGCATGCGTCGAATAGCCCTGGAAATTGCGATGCAGGCGGCCCTGCCGCTGGGCCACGGCAAGTTCGTCATCCGGCTTGGCGAAGTGGTCCATGCCGATGAAGACATATCCCGCGTCCGTCAGCCGGCGGATCGCCAGTTGCAGAATCTGCAAACGCGCGTCAGGCGATGGCAGATCGGCTTCATTGATGCGCCGCTGAGGCTTTGCCAGGCTGGGCAGATGGGCATAGTTGTAAATCGAAAGGCGATCGGGATCGAGTTTGATGACCTCGTCCAGCGTATGGTTGAAGCTGATCACGTTCTGCTTCGGCAGGCCGTAGATCAGGTCGACCGAGACGGACTTGAAGCCGAGTTCTCGCGCCGAGTCGATCACTAGCCGGGTTTCTTCAAGACTCTGCACGCGATTGACGGCCACCTGCACGTCGGGCGCAAAATCCTGCACGCCAACGCTCATGCGGTTGAAGCCCAGTTCACCGAGCAACTTCACTGTCTCGCGATCGACCTTGCGTGGATCGACCTCGATCGAGTACTCGCCACCCGGCAGCAGGCGGAAATGCTTGCGGATGATGTCCATCAAGCGGCGCATTTCATCGTGCGAAAGGAAGGTCGGCGTGCCGCCACCGAAGTGCAGTTGGACCACGTCCCGGCTGCCGTCCAGGGCCGCTTCCTGCATGGCGATTTCCTTGCCCAAGTACTTGATGTACTTGGCAGAACGCCCGTGATCCTTGGTGATGATCTTGTTGCAGGCGCAGTAGTAGCAGATGGTGTTGCAGAAAGGGATGTGGACGTATAATGAAAGAGGTCGGCCTATTCCACCCACCGTCCTCTGTCCGAGCCAGCGTATGTAGTCATCTGCGCCAAACGCCTCAACGAAGCGGTCGGCGGTCGGATAAGATGTGTATCGTGGCCCGTTTACATCGAAGCGACGAATGACCTGCGGGTCGAAGATGAGTTCCTGATAGTCCATTGGCAGAATGCTTTAGAAATGCGGTAAGCGCGACACATTTGCGCGAGTGTGCAGAATGCCGCAATCGCCCGGAAGTCGGGTTGACACAGATCAAAGGGGTGCCCGTCAGCGGGTAGCGCAAGCAGAATGCATGCAAACGTCAAGCAGAATGTAATCCCGCTCATCACCCCGGGACTCAAGGTCGCCTGCTCGCAATGTAACTTGCGCGAACTGTGTTTGCCGTTCGGTCTTTCAGAAAATGACATGGGTCGCCTCGACAACCTGATTGGCGGCGGGCGCAAGCTGAAGCGCGGCCAGCACCTGTATCGTGCCGGCGCCCCCTTCGAGTCCATCTTTGCCGTCAAGTCCGGATTTTTCAAGACCGATGTGCTGACCGAAGACGGGCGGGATCAGGTAACCGGCTTCCAGATGGCCGGGGAGATTCTCGGCATGGATGGCATCAGCACCGAGGTTCATACCTGCAATGCCGTGGCGCTTGAAGACAGCGAAGTGTGCCTGATCCCATTCACCGAACTGGAAATGCTTTCCAGCGAGATTCACTCCCTGCAGCATCACCTGCACAAGGTCATGAGCCGAGAGATCGTGCGCGACCACGGCGTCATGATGCTGCTCGGCACCATGCGCGCAGAAGAGCGCCTGGCCGCCTTCCTGCTCAATCTTTCGCAGCGCTTCACCGCGCGCGGCTATTCACCGACCGAGTTTCACCTGCGCATGACACGCGAGGAAATCGGGTCCTACCTCGGCCTCAAGCTGGAAACCGTGAGCCGCGCCTTCTCCCGCTTCCAGGACGATGGCTTGATCTCGGTGCAGCAGAAGCACATCCGCATTCTCGATATTCCCCGGCTCAAAACCCTGTTGGCTCCGCCCGACGGTCGTATAGGCTAAGTCCAGATCGCCCGGAAGAACGCGGCGAGAAAACCTGCCGGGTTCCGGCTCAGTGCCACCGACACGATCCAGCCGAACACCGCCATCGCCGCCAGCCAGCAGACGATGCGCATCCGCCGCGTACTCGCCTCGCGCAGCGCGAGGGCACCCAGAATGATGTAGGCGGTCACCCCCAGCACCTTGGCGGTAACCCAGGCGGCGACAAACGGATACTGGTCCGACATCACCGCCAGCAACAGGGCCGCGAGCAGCAGGACGGTATCGTTGATGTGGGGCAGAACCTTCACCCAGCGCGAGTTCAGCAGTGGCGAGCCTCGAATCATCAGAAGGCCGCGCAGGAAAAACCCGGTCAGGCTCAAGGCCACGCTGGTGAGATGTACGTATTTGATCACGGTAAACATCGCCGCTACCCCGGTTTGCCGTCCGCGCGTGGGCGCCAGCAGGCGGGCGCATAGCGCCAGGCCCACAAGGCGAAGGCACCCAGCCACAACAATGACGATGCCCACATCAGGATATATGCGCCGGGTAGCGCGGGCAGTTCGCTGACCACCCGCAGTACCGCCGCCGCCTGCATCATGCAAAACGCCCGCCACATCGCATCGTCGGCCGTCACCGGCCGGCCTGAATGCCCCATCGTTACGCGTGACGCCATGCCGAGCAGCATGGAGGCAAAAAATCCGAGGGTCAGCGCGTGCAGCGGCGCCTGGCCAAGGAAGCCCGGCATTGCATCGACCAGCATGCTCTGCAAGGCGAACATGGCGAATGCCGGCCCCAGCCAGGCGAAAGCGACATGCAGCACGGCCAGCATGCGGTTGGCGATCGCCGCCCGGCTCCACCAAAGCCATGACAAGCGGCCCGCCACAAACATTGCCGGCAGGTCTGAGAGCCAAAGCCAATGCGCTTGTCCCAGAAACGTCAGCGCCCCGTGCGCCAGGCTGAGTCCGAGCAAGGCACGCAATGCCCATGCAGGTCGATGGACTACATAAGCCCCCACCGCTGAAGACGTAAAGAACGGCAACATGCGATGCGCCACTGTAAGGAAAACCGGCAGCAAAAAACCCCAGACAGCGAGGGAGATCCCCAGGCGGGCCCACAGCAGCGAGCCGCCCGCCGCAAACACCAGGAAAGCGCCGAGTCCAGCGACGCCGAGCCAGGCCGCAAAAGTGACGAAGACGATATGCTCCCTGTCCGTCGCGCGATGCCGTGCCATCCGGGCAAGCGTCAGGGCCACGGTAGCCCAGCCGCCCAACACCAGCGCGAGGCCAGCGACCAGCAACTGGGGCAGCAGCAACGCGGACCAGACCAACAGCCAGCCGCCGCCCAGCAGCATAAAGGCGGGCAGAAAATCGCGTTGCGACAATTCGCCGGCCCCCTGCCAGCGCGGTCCGGCAGTGAGGATGAATCCAAAAATAAAAAAGGGAAACACCCCACAGGAAATCAGCAACGCGTGCAGCATCGGCGGCGGAAACACGGTCAGCAAGGGCCACGCCGGCAGCTGCCAGAGTCCGGCGTAACGCCCGCCCACTTCCGCCGACCAGAACGCCATGACCGCCAGTGCCTGGACAGTGCCGGACAGGAACATCACACGGTGCGGCGCAGAAAAAAATACGGGCAGGTGCATTACGACTTTCGCTCCCAACGCGATGCGTGGTAAGGTTCCACTGACGAACCCAGAGTACCGCCATGCAAGAGACCATGCACGAAACCAAGCTCGACATTCCCCAGATTCTTTCGCGCCTTCCGCTGTTCCAGGAACTTGTCCCGGAGCAGATTGCTGCATTGGAATCGGCGTGTCGCGAGCGCCGGCTTGCCAAAGGTGAAATGCTGTTTCAGAAAGGGGACCCGGCAAAGGGGTTTTTCATCGTTGTCTTCGGCCAGATCAAACTGGCCTTCCCTTCCTCGCAAGGCAACGAAAAGGTGGTGCAGATTCTGGGGCCGCGACAGAGCTTTGGCGAGGCGGTCATGTTCATGGATCGCCCTTGCCCGGTATTTGCGGAAGGCCTGGTGGACAGCCTGCTGTTGCATATCGGCAGCACTGCCGTTTTCGAACTCCTGGAAACGGACCCGATGTTCGCCCGGCGCATGCTGGCAGGACTCTCGATGCGGCTGCATTCGCTGGTGCAGGATGTCGAAACCTATTCCCTGCGTTCCTCGGCGCAGCGCGTGGTCGGCTATCTGTTGCAGCATTGTCCCCAGGACGGGCCCTGTGAGGGCTCGTTCGACATTTCGCTGCCGACCTCTAAACAGGTGATCGCTTCGCGCCTGAATCTGACGCCGGAAACTCTCTCGCGAATTTTTCACGATCTCTCCGCCAACGGACTGATTGCTGTCAGCGGCAAACAAATCACCATCAACGATGTAAAAAAGCTGCGCGAATTTGATCTCTGAAGCTCTGGTAGCGCCTGACGGCCCCCGCCAGATTCCAGCCCAGCCAGACAAATGAGGCAGCCAGGGCCAGGCCGGCCAGCCGGGTCAGCCCGGGTTGCCAGACGGCAGCCAGCAGCAGGACCAGAGCGAGTACATGCAGACGCAGCTGCCCGGTCATTGCGTCAGCCGGAATCATCTTCTTCATGTTCGGCACGGCAGACAAGGGTGCGCCCAGGCGCTGCAGATGCAGCCAGTTGAGGAAGGGGGTAATCTTGTACATCATCCCGGTGATTGCGGAAACAAAGACTCCGACGAATGCCAACACGCCCAGCCAAACCGTGGATCGCGGATCGGCACTGATCTCCGGATGCAGGAAAAATGCCGCACCGGAAATCGCAAAAGCCAGCAGGGACAACATCGCAACACGAAAACACATCGACGTAGCGTCGTGGATCTTTCTGCGGCGCGTGTACTGCAGCCACAAGGTCAGTCCCGCATAGGCAGACAGCATCAACAGCAGGGCTAGCGCAATTGCCAGCAACCAGCTCGCATCATCGAAAAAAAGCTGCGACGACCAAGCCAGCAGCCCAAGCAGCACTAGAGGCGCAAACCAGCGAGTAAACCGGAGCGGATAGGGCCGCGTCAGCTGAAACATCGGCACCACATGGTAGGACACACCGGCCAGCAGCATCAACGCCCAGCCGACCAGACCCCATGCCAGATGAATGTTTGTCAATTCGACAATGGGCAGCGAGAGGCCATGCGCCAGCGCCTCGGCCAGTAGCGAGCCAAACAGCGCGGTGATCGCCAGTCCACCCATCGCCATACGCATCGCCCACAAGGTCATGCCGGTGGCCGGTGTCTGCCACAAAGCCAGCGCAACGACCACAACGAAGCCGCCGATTCCCAGCAAAAGCAATGGGGCCGCCGCAGACAGCAGGCCGGGGCGGCTGAACAGAAAGCCCGCCACGAGCAGCAGGGTGGCCAGAACCAGCAAGGGTTGCACCGTATTGGCGACCAGTTTCGGACGCCAGACATTGCCGCCCACGGCGACAGGGATGAACTGGAACAGCGCGCCGGACATGGCCTGCAGCATGAAGCCCAGGGCGAGCAGATGGGTCAGCGCCAATGCCTCCGGCGTCCAGCGCGAAGCAAATGCATCAGGGCCCGACCACGCCAACAGGACACCGGCCATGACGCCAAACCAGGGCGCGGCCATAAAAAAGCGGTACGGCACTGAAATCGGAGGCGCCTGATCGAAGGAAAGGCTGGGATGCATCCGAGCGGTGGCGATCAGCCGTGCAGTTTGCGAATCCGGATCTCGCGCGTCCCGTCGGCGCGAAGCTCTTCGCTCCAGCCGTAGCCGTTGTTTCTCAGGATGTTGAACAACGGATGTGGCTGGCAATACAGCAGCAGCAGCAACTCATCGCCATCGGCAAGGGTGTCCAGAGCCTCCAGGGTCCGTTCCATCGGCTCCGGTGGCTGCAACTCGCGCCCATCGATTACATGTTCAGTCATGAGGCCTTCAACCGCTTCACCAGGGAGGCGCCGACATCCGACGAACCCAGTGCGTTATCGCACATCGGATACAGGATGTTTTCTTCCTTCATGTTGTGCTGCTGCATGAGAATGAGCAGGGTCTCGGCGGCCCCCCCGAACGTATCGCTATCGCGGGTAGCCAGAGCCCCTTGCATCTGTGCCAGCAGATCGCGCATCTGGCGATGCTCGCCGCGCATGACTTCGGTCGGTCCCGAAGTCATTCCGGTCGCATTCTCGAATGCGGGGAACAGCAGTTCCTCCTCGCTGGTGAAATGAGTTTCAAGCTGGTCGAGCAGCAGCGCAAAGGCCTGCGCACCCGCCACCCAGTCGCCGTTGGCGCAAGCTTCTTCCGCGCCGGCGAACAGTTCGTCGCAGTGTTTGTGATGCTGGAAAAGCGGGGCAGTAATCGACATGAGGGGAAACTCCGTTGAACAGCGACTGATTCTGGGCGTCCCCTCGCCCTGCGACATTGACCACGGTCAAGAACGCAGGGGTCTCCATATTTCAACACCCCTATGCCTGATGCAGAGAAACAGTCGGCCCGGGCACGGCATGCTGCGTATCGTGCGTGGCGAGTCAAGGCTTACGGCTCGAGCACATAGGTGCCCGGAGCATCGGCCAGCGCAGGAAACTTTCGCGTCGCCACGGGTGGCGCGGCGACCAGCTTGCCCGATTGCGGCTTGAGCCAAGCCATCCAGTCCTCCCACCAGCTGCCGTGATGAAGCTCCGCCCGTTCGCGCCAGTCGTCCGGCGTATCGTGCCTTTCGGCGGTTCCTACCCGGTAGTCGCGCTTGGGCGGATTCACCACCGGATTCACGATACCCAGAATATGACCCGAACTCGACAGCACATAGCGGCGCGAGCCGGCGACGAAGTTGTTGATGCGGAAGGTCTGCCGCCACGGCGCAATGTGATCATCCTCGGCCGACACGGCATACAGCGGCTGCGAAATCCGTCCAAGATCGATGTTCTCGCCGGCCAGGTTCAGTGCATCCTTCTTGATCAGCAGGTTCTCGAGATAGAGGTTGCGCAAGTACCAGCTGTGCATCGCAGCCGGCATGCGCGTTGCATCCATGTTCCAGAACAGGACATCGAAAGGTGGCGGCGCCTCGCCGAACAGGTAGCCGCGCACCACGTAATGCCAGACGAGGCTGTTCGAACGCAGCAGACGAAATGCAGATGCCATTTCCTTGCCATCCAGATAGCCCTTTTCGGCCATCGACTTTTCCAGCCACTTGATACTGCTCTCGTCGAGGAACACTTCTATGTCGCCCGGCTTGTGGTAATCGACCAGCGTGGTCAGCAGAGTGACCGCTTCCACCGGTATATCCTTTTTCTCGTAGTGCGCATTGGCCCACGCCATCCAGGTCGCCAGGGCTGCGCCGCCGATGCAGTAGCCGACGGCATGCACCTTGGCCGAACCGGAGATGCCGCGCGCCGTCTCGATGATCTGGCCAACGCCCTCCATCAGATAGTCGTCGAAAGTGACATCGCGCATGTCGGCCGTCGGGTTCTTCCAGCTGGTGATATAGACGTCGTAACCCTGATCGACCAGAAATTTCACCATGCTTTTCTTGGCGTTGAGGTCGAGAATGTAGAACTTGTTGATCCACGGCGTGACGATGACGATCGGCGTCTCGAAGACCTTGTCGCGGGTCGGCGTGTAGTGCACCACCTCCAGCAGACGATTGCGAAATACCACTTTGCCGGGCGTGGTTCCCAGATCCTTGCCGACGATGAAATCCGTCGGACGTGCCATCTGTACGTCACCCGCCTGAAAGTCGGAAACGAAATTGTTGAAGCCCTTGAGCAGGCTCTCGCCACGGGTCTCCATGGCTTTCTGCATGGCCGCCGGATTGGTCAGCAGGAAATTGGTAGGAGCGGCCGCATTGAGCCACTTGCGCCACCAGAAAGCGGCGCGGCGCCGGTCGCGGCTGGACAATCCAGGTGTGTCATAAAGCATGTCCTGCACCTGGTGAGTCATCATCAGGTACCATTCCTTGACGATATCCCAAGTCGCCGATTCACTCCATATCGGATCGGCGAAGCGCGTATCGTCGGGATTCGGCGACACCACATCCTTGCTCGGCATGCCCAGCGCACGATGCCAGGAATGTGTTTGCAGGTCCCAGAGCGTGGTCGAGACTTCGGCCAAAGCCTCCGACATCTCCTGCGGATGGGACAACCACGCCAGCTGCGCATGCATCAACGGAGTTGCCATCCCGATCGGGTCGACCTTGGCCTCGACTGCCTGATTGACGGCGCGCCACGCGGCATGGGGGGTCGCCGGTGATTTGGGTTGTTTGGTCGTACTCATGATGATTTCTCCACTTCACGAGGGCGGCGCATACTACATCAGCCGCCACATTGATATTGTGCCCGATGCCGGTCGGGTATAGTTCAGGTTGCTATTGATCTTGATCAACGTTGCTGCTCTTTATTGCGCTAGGCTAGGACACCCACTCGGAGGATAAAACGCCATGTTCAAGCACATACTCGTTCCAACTGACGGATCGCAGCTTTCGTCCGATACCGCCAAACGAGCGATTGCCTTTGCCAGGGAAACCGGTGCGAAGGTGACCTTTTTCTTCGCCAAGCCTGATTACCCGGTCGCCTTTTATGGCGAAGGCGCCCTGATTGACCCCACTACGCCCGACAAATTCGCGGAGATGGCCGAACAGCAGGCAAAGGAAATTCTCGCCGCGCATGAAGCCGCGGCCAAGGCTGAGGGCGTTGTCAGCGCAGCAGCGAGTTCCGTCAGCGATATCCCCTACGAGGCAATCATCGGGGCGGCCGAAGAGGCGGGCGCAGATCTGATCTTTATGGCCTCGCATGGGCGGCGCGGTATCAGGGGGCTCCTGCTCGGATCGGAAACACAAAAAGTTCTGACCCACTCGAAAATCCCGGTGCTGGTCTACCGCTGATCCGAGTCGCGCACGGGATGAGCCATGCTGAATTCGGCTCTGTCGATCATCCATGACGAGCACCGCTCGCTTGCTGCCGTCATACATGGGCTGAGATATCTGGTTCGCGAAATGCTCGAGAGGAATGCAAAGCCCGACTTCGGACTGCTCTGGGCGATGATTTTCTATCTCGAGGAGTTTCCCGAAAAAATGCATCACCCCAAGGAGAATGCCTACCTCTTTGCCAGATTGCGCCAGCGTACCCATGAGGCCGACACGGTGGTCGCGGAACTCGAACGGCAGCATCTGGCCGGCGCCCGGCATGTGCGCGATCTGGAACTCGCGCTGGGGCACTACGCAGCCGAAATGCCCGATGGGCTGGCGAACTTCTCTGCAGCGGTGGAAAGGTTTGGCGACGACACCCTGGAGCACATGGCTCTTGAGGAAAGCACGGTGATTCCCTTGGCCAGGAAATATCTCACGGGCGAAGACTGGGTCGAGATCGGTGCCGCCTTCAGTGAAAATGGCGATCCGCGCTTCGACGCCGAGGCAGACCGCGAGTGTCGTGACCTTTTTAGCCGGATCGTCAATCTTGCCCCGCCCCCGATAGGCGTCGGCCCCGCCAGAAAACAGTAGCATCGCCAGCGCTTTTGGGCACCGGCGTCAACCCGCATTGCGGACAGCCTATTTCCTGCAACCGTCCTCAGAGGACGGGGCGGCACCGACCCCCTTGTTGACCTCTGCGGCGCTGCGCTGCAGAAAGCAGGTCATAAAACTGGATGCCGCGCAAACAGCCCAGAAACCGAAGAAACCTATCGAGTAAGTGGCTATTTTCGACAAATGCACCGCCTCGCCAAAAAAATACAGCTCCTGCGGGTCAATCACGGTGAAGAAAATACCTTCGGCGACTCCGGCGACTAAAAACGAGGGCCACAGCACCCATACGATCCTCAGCATTTCTCTCTCCCTGGCTGTCCGAAAGGAAGCGCCTATTTTGCGTTACGGGCGTCTTCTTCAGCTTTCTTCTTTGCATATCCGACCATGTAGATGGCGATTACCACGCAAAAACCGATGGTAAATAGACTCATCAGACCAATATCGCTACCAATCAAAAGTTTCCAAGCTTCCATGATATTGACTCCTTGTGGTTGATCGATTCAATGGCGGATGTCCGCCGGTGCAGGTGCAGTTCCCGGCTTCGCCGGACTGCCGATGAGAGTTTCTCCGTTGGCCGGCAGGATCACGTTCCCCATCAGACGCCAGGTCTTGCGCTCGTCCTCGAGCAGGACCAGCCAATGTCCCGCGGCAGGCAGGCGCACCTCGCCAGAGTAGAGGTCGCCATTGCGGACCAGCACGCGCGACTGATCCAGACCGGCCCGGGTTGGATGCGTAATGGTCAGAGCCAGCGTCGGCGGCATGACAAAGAAATTGTCGCTTGCCTGCAGGCGCACCGATAGAGAATCGCCGGCAATCCGCACGCCTGCGACCAGCCCCATTTTTGTCGCCTGTTCGCTGCGGGCGATCGTCTGGTTGGCGGACAGGCCCTTGCGGTAGTAGTCGTCGGTCACCAATCCGTCATTGCTCACCACGGCAAGCCAAGCCGTGTACAACGCGGCAACCACGACTATGAACGGCCCTGCCGCCAGAATCCATGGCCAGGGTTCGCGGTACCAGGGGCGGGCGACGGCAGCATGCATGTTGTATTCCTTCACGGTTGCAGGAAGGCGGCCTTTTCATGCACCGCCACTTTTTCGTCGGCAAGGGATTTCACGTCAAAGAAGATCTGATTCGAGCCCTTCTTGCCGGACTCCGGCGGCACGCGCACCTGCACGGAAAAGCTTCTTGCCGCTGCGGCGGGGACTTCGACAATGCGATCACCCACCATGTCTATTCCTGGCAGACCCGACACGCTGACGGCATAGCGGTGCGGCGCTTCGGACACGTTGATGACGTGCAGTCGATACACGTTCTCGATCAGCCCGCCCTCGACCTCGCGCGCCAGGGTTGCGCGATCGCGGATCACATCCACGCGCAGGTTCGCCTTGGTGGCGATGCCCCAGACAAACGCCACGCAGATCGCGCCAAGAATGGTCGAGTAAATGATCACCCGCGGCCGGATGATGTGGCCGATGATCTCCTTCCAGCCCCAGTGCGCCTCGATCGCATGCTCCGTGGAATAGCGGATCAATCCTTTCGGGTAATTCATCTTCTCCATGACCTGATCGCAAGCATCGATGCACGCGGCGCAGCCTATGCATTCGTATTGCAAGCCGGCGCGGATATCGATTCCGGTCGGGCAAACCTGCACGCAGATACCGCAGTCGACACAATCGCCCTTGGCAATCGATTGCGGATCAACCCCTTTCTTGCGCGCCCCGCGCGGCTCGCCGCGTTCGTTATCGTAGGTAATGGTAAGCGTGTCGGGATCGAACATCACGCCCTGGAAGCGGGCATAGGGACACATGTGTTTGCATACCTGTTCACGCATGTGCCCCGCGAACAAATACGTAAAGGTGCCATAAAAAAACATCCAGAAAGTTTCCCATGGCCCCAGCGAGAAACTCCACAGGGAGCCCCACACGGTCTTGATCGGTGTGAAATAGCCGACAAAGGTAAAGCCCGTCCAGAACGCCAGCAACACCCACGATATGTATTTGGCACTGCGCAGCCACAGCTTGCGTCCGCTCATGGGCGCCGCATCGAGCTTGATTCGTGCGTTGCGCTCACCCTCGATCTTCTGCTCGATCCAGGTAAATATTTCCGTGTACACCGTCTGTGGACAGGCATAGCCGCACCACAGACGACCTCCGACCGCGGTAAAGAGGAACAGGGAATAGGCGGAAATGATCAGCAGGATGGCCAAAAAAATCACATCCTGCGGCCAGAAAACCAGTCCGAAGATGTAGAACTTGCGCTCTACCAGATCGAACAGTACGGCTTGTCTCCCGTTCCACGGCAGCCAGCACAAACCGTAATACACAAGCTGTGTAAACCAGACCAGCGCCCAGCGCCAGGTCGCAAAAATGCCGCTGACGGCACGCGGATGCACTTTCTTGTGAACTTCGTAAAGGCTCTCCTCGACGAAGCTGGGCCTGACCTCTTGCGATGGCGTGGGGTTGACGGATGCCATGATTATCGTATTACGATATGCTGATAGACCTGAGCAAAAATTCCCCGGCGCCACAAAGCGTGGAGCCGGGGAAGTGCGACCAGATTACTTCTTTTCTGCGGGCGCCGCTTCAGCCGGAGCAGCAGCAGGTGCCGCAACCGGTGCCGCCGCAGGAGCATCCTTGACACCACCACCGAGTCCATAGACATAGGCCGTCAGCAGATGCACCTTGGCGTCGCCAAGGAAATCACCAAATGCCGGCATGCGGTTGGTGCGGCCCTTGGTGATCGTCTCGATGATGGTTTCCTCGGAACTGCCATAGAGCCAGACCTTGTCCGTCAGGTTCGGCGCCAGACCGAGGGTACCCTTGCCTTCCGGGCCATGGCAGGCTGCGCAAGCCGGGGCGAATAGCTCCTTGCCGCGCTGGGCGCGAATGGAGTCGGAGGCAAGACCGGACAGGGAACGCACATAGCTTGCGAGATCCTTGATCTGGTCACCGTTTAGGTCGGGCTTGACACCCTTGGGCGGCATCATGGCATCGCGACCCTTGAGGATGGACTCCTTGATCTGCTCGGGCGTGCCGCCAAACAGCCAGTCGCTGTCGGTCAGGTTGGGGAAGCCCCTGGCGCCCTTCGCATCCGAACCATGGCATTGCGCACAGTAAGTCAGGAACAGGCGCTGGCCCATCTCCCTGGCTTCGCTGTTGGCCGCCACGGCACGAATGTCCTGGCTCTGGAACTTCTTGAAGATCGGCCCGTACTGCTCATCGGCCTTCTTCATCTCACCGTCATACTGACCGGTGGAAGACCAGTTGAACTGGCCCTGATAGGTTCCCAGACCGGGGTACATCGCCAGATAAAACAACGAGAAGACAATCGTGATGTAGAACATCCAGCGCCACCAGCTGGGCAGCGGGTTGCTGTACTCCTGAAGATCTTCATCCCAGATGTGGCCGGTAGTCTCACCTTCCACATGCTTGGCCGAACTCTGCGTCCAGAGAAAGACGCCACAGCCAAGTACGCTGACGAGCACGATGCCCACTACATAAACATTCCAGAAGCCGCTGACAAAATCACTCATGATGATTTCCTTTCCTGATTCTCCGTAACCTGCGGCGCCGGCGGCACCAAGGGACTGTCACCGTCGAGCGGCAGCATGGCCGCTTCGTCGTATGTCGCCTTGCGCCGATCGGAGTACGCCCACCACACGATGCCGACGAAAGCGATGAACGCCAGCACCGTGAAGAGGGAACGCAGATCGTTGATGTCCACCCGATTACCTTGTTTGCTTGAGCGCAGTGCCCATGCCCTGAAGGTAAGCAACCAATGCGTCCAGTTCGGTGGCGCCCTCGATGGCCTTCTTCGCCCCGGCGATTTCGGCATCGGTATAGGGCACGCCCACCGACCGCAGCGCCGCCATCTTGGCATCGATGACATCATCCTTGAGCGGACGATTCAGCCAAAAGTAGGCGGGCATGTTCGACTCGGGCACCACATCGCGCGGCTGCAGCAGGTGCGTGCGATGCCACTGGTCCGAATAACGACCGCCGACGCGGGCCAGATCCGGACCCGTGCGCTTGGAGCCCCACTGGAACGGATGGTCATAGACGAACTCGCCGGCTACCGAATAGTGACCATAGCGCTCGGTCTCGGCGCGGAACGGACGGATCATCTGCGAGTGGCAGTTGTAGCAGCCCTCACGAATGTAGATGTCACGTCCCGACAAGCGCAATGCATCGTAGGGCTTGACCAGCTCATTGACCGGTGTAGTGGTCGACTTCTGGAAGAACAGCGGGACGATTTCCAGCAAACCGCCCACACTGACTGTGAGGACGGTCAGAACGATAAACAGCCCCACGTTCCGTTCAATTTTGTCATGCGTCAACATGATGTATAGCTCCTTATTCTGTGCAATCCGGCTCAGTGGGCCGCTGCGGGTGCGAGTACGGGCGCATTGACAGCCTTGCCCCCCGCCATGGTCAGGAACATGTTGTAGGCCATGATCAACATGCCGGAGAGGAACAGCAGGCCACCGAGCAGGCGTATGGTCCAGAACGGGTAGGTTGCCTTGACCGACTCAACGAAGGAGTAAGTCAGCGTGCCGTCCAGATTCGTGGCGCGCCACATCAGGCCCTGCATCACGCCGGCAATCCACATCGAAGCGATATACAGCACCACGCCGATGGTAGCGATCCAGAAGTGCACCTCGATCAGCTTCTTCGAATGCATCTCGGGCTTGCCGAACAGGCGCGGCAGCAGGTAGTAGATCGAGCCGATGGAAATCATCGCCACCCAGCCCAGCGCGCCGGAATGCACGTGGCCCACGGTCCAGTCAGTGTAGTGCGACAGCGCATTCACCGTCTTGATCGACATCATCGGGCCTTCGAAGGTCGACATGCCGTAGAAGGACAGCGAGGTGATCATGAACTTCAGGATCGGATCGTCGCGCAGTTTGTGCCAGGCGCCCGACAAGGTCATGATGCCGTTGATCATGCCGCCCCAGCTAGGCGCCAGCAGGATCAGCGAGAAGATCATGCCGACGCTCTGCGTCCAGTCAGGCAACGCGGTGTAGTGCAGGTGGTGCGGGCCGGCCCACATGTAGGTGAAGATCAGGGCCCAGAAGTGCACCACCGACAGGCGGTAGGAATACACCGGGCGCCCGGCCTGCTTGGGCACGAAGTAATACATCATGCCGAGGAAGCCGGCGGTGAGGAAGAAGCCCACCGCGTTGTGGCCGTACCACCACTGCACCATCGCGTCCTGGACGCCGGCGTAGGCAGAGTAGGACTTCGGCGTCAGGATGCCGGCAGCAAACACCGGAATCGCGGCGCTATTGACCAGGTGCAATACGGCGACCGTGAGGATGAAGCCGCCGAAGAACCAGTTCGCCACGTAAATGTGCGAGACCTTGCGCTTGATGATGGTGCCGAAGAACACCACGGCGTAAGACACCCAGACCACAGTGATAAGGATGTCGATTGGCCACTCGAGTTCCGCGTATTCCTTGCCTTGTGTAAATCCCAGGGGCAAGGACAGCGCCGCCAGCACTATGACCAGTTGCCAGCCCCAGAAGGTGAAGGCGGCCAGCGCCGGCGCGAACAGCGGCGCATGGCTGGTGCGCTGCACCGCAAAGTAGGAGGTCGCGAACAGCGCGCAACCGCCAAAGGCAAAAATCACGGCGTTGGTATGCAACGGACGCAGGCGCCCGTAGCTCAGCCACTCGTGCACGTTCAACTCCGGCCAGACCAGCTGGGCGGCGATGATGACGCCGACCAGCATGCCCACGATGCCCCAGATTACGGTCATCACAGCGAACTGGCGCACGACTTTGTAGTTGTAAGTCGCTTGCGATTGCATGATGGATTCACCTCACTTTAACAAAAAGAAACCGTTACACGCCGCCACATTTGATGCGGCGCAGTATTGAATTTTGCGGGAGATTACACTCGAAACATTAGCGATGTTTGATGTAGATCAAAATATATCCGACTTCAATGAAAATAAGTCAATCCGGTATGCCGCCATCTGAAAATTGAATGAGCAACCCGGTGCTGAATTCCTTGGATCAACGGCTCCGAACCCTCCAGCAGCACTACTTCTCCGGGGAGACTTCCTTCGCCGGCAAGCGAACCCCCGATGCCTTCTGTAAGGATAATCGGACATTGTTATCTTAATATAGGTCTTGATGGACGTGCAGTCTGAAACCCTGACGCAGGTCAACCTTTGTGTCCGCGCGGTGACGTCGTGAACCAAATGAATGCGAGTTGCGTCGATTCGGGTGCGGGATGCCGGGCGAACCGAGGAAAGGCATGCGGCCGCGAGGAAATCGGGGCAGCGCCGGGAAAGACTCAGGCGGCGGCGCTCAGTCGCGCGACCGCTTGCAGCTGCGGAAAATCGATCAACCGAACCTCTCGCCGCTTGATGGCGATGAGGCCCGCGTTCTGGAATCGGGACAGAATGCGGCAGACCGTCTCCTCGGCAATGCCGAGATAGTTGCCGATGTCGCCGCGGGACATGCTCAGGTGGAATTGAGTCGCAGAGTAATTGCGGGCGGCGAAACGCCTCGACAGGCCGATCAGGTACTCGGCCAGGCGTTCTTCGGCATTCCTCCTGCCGAGCAGCAACATGAGTTCCTCGTCCTGGCGGATCTGGCCGCTCATTATTTTCAGCATCTGGTACTGAAGCGAGGGGATTTGTTGCGCCAGCTCATCAAGCCGCTCGGCCTCCACCCTGCAAACAGACGTTGTTTCCAGCGCCCGCGCTTCGCTGCTGTAGTGTCCCGACGCGAGCGCGCTCAATCCCAGGAGTTCGCCTGCGATATGAAAGCCGGTGATTTGCACCCGACCGTCCGTTGTGCAGACCGAAGTCTTGACCGAGCCGCTGCGGATCGCATAAATGAAATCGAAGCGCTCTCCTGGCCTGAAAAGCAGTTGCCCGCGCTTATAGGTCTCCTTGCGCTTGACGACGCTCTCCAGCAGCGTCATGTCAGCCTGATGCAGGCCAAGCGGCAGACATAACTGGTAGACGCCACATTGCGCGCAGGCAACGGCCTCGCACTGTTGAGTGGGCGGCAAAGGGAGTAGCGTTACCTTCGAACCAGACATGCCTTGCATGCTCTCCATGATGCAACAACCGGTTACGGACGTTTGTTCGCTTTTTCAGGGTTCGTCACACGGGCACTGCCCGTGTGACGAACCCGCATTTCCTGCGCCTGGGCGAGGATCGCTGATCCGTTGCCTCGCGCGACTCCCTTGGCTTCCAGTGCTGCAAACGGAAGTTCCGTGAGGCGATATTTACCGCTCTTGACTGCCGCAGCAAGCTTGCCGAGGGTCTGCTGGTTCAGCAGTTTCACAATTCTCGTCTTGATCGGTTTCCACTGGGTGTGCATGGGGCAGGCCGTATCATCGCCGCACACCTTGAGTCCGAGCACGCAATTATCGGTCAGGCCCGGACCTTCTATCAGCGTAAGAATCTGCATCAAGTCGGTATTTTCGCCACCCTCGCACAAGCATACGCCACCCTGCCGCCCGCGAAAGGAATGAATCAGCTTACCGCGGCTGAGGCTTTGCATGATTTTCGCAAGATACGGCGGCGGGACGCTGAGGTGTTCGGCAACCGTGCGTATTAATACGGGAACGCCGCGCGGCTGGGTTGCAACGAAAATAAGCGCCTGAATGGCGTATTGGCTGGTGCGGGACAAAATCATCGTCGAAGGGCTCGCTGACGGAAGCATATAGGGATATCAGCGTCTTAATGTACCCTTTAAGCACGATCACGTAAACGCGGAGCCGTCAAAGGCTGCTGGCGGCTCAAGCAAACCGGACACTACTGATGGCTTGCAGGGAGATACGTCCGTCCCCCGGGACGGACGCAATTTCACGGATGACAGCCAATCGTCATTCAAGAAAGTCTATTCAGCGAGCGCCTTCATCACCTCTTCCGGACTGTGAATGGTACCCAGCACGGTCGGGCTGCCCCAGCGAACGTGATACTTGTTCTCGGGGACAGACGCCAGCGAGATCATCAGATTGTTGAAGGCAGCGAGGTCGTTGGTCTCGAAATAGGTGATGAAATCGGTGTCATCAATCCCGGTCGAGTGGTAAAGCTTGCGTTTGACGTTGACCAGATAGGCCAGTGTCGGCGCGGTATGGGCTTCCATCTCATGCAAGCGCTGATCAACCGGAATATTCCACCACTCGGCGCTCTTCTTCACTGGGATGACCACCGTGTAGCGCGGAGCCGGCCCCGTATAACTTGCCGAACTCAGGCCCGCATTCAGGCCGGGCGAGTCGCTCTTGGTGATGTAGTTCAAGGGCTTCGTCAGGCCAACCAGCGTCTCGGAAACGTCGGCATTCCTGCCGATGCTGGTCGAGCGGAACTGGCGCATGAAGGTTTGGGCTTTGGCCAGATCATAGGCATGAACGCGGAAAAAGAAATCGGAGCCGGTCTCCAGACCGCGCGTCAGATAAACATCGACCAGCACATTGTTCTTGTGCTTCTCGATCAGTTGCTTGACCTCGTCAGCCGCCTTCATGCGCTCTTTTGCCGGCACCCGGGACCATTCCGGCCGCAGCTTGAACATGGTAAAGACGCCAAAAACGCCAGGCTGGACAAGAATCTTGGCCCGCTCAATCGTCATGTTCTCGGCGGCTGGCTGCTGAGCGGACACAAATGAGGGAGCCCCCGCTGCCAGAGCAGCAATTGCCGCTCCAATCATCACGGTCGCTCGTGGGCTACTAAAGTATTGCTTGGTCATGACTAGCTCCTTTACAGTTGATCGACAATCTTCGGAAAATGTTGGCGGCATGGATTCAAGCCAGCCGCCGACGGAATCGCATGCTCGTTTACGCAGCAAGACTTGCAATATCGCGCTCCACCGCCTTGACGTCGAACGCAACAAAATCATTGGCCAATGCTGTGAGCGCTTGGTAGAAGGTGTGCTTCAGCTTGCTCTCGGCTTCCACCTCCAGCGCCGGCAGCCAAACTGCCAGATGACGCTCCAGAAAGTCCCGCTGCGCCCTGACATACGGTGACTTGTCCAGTGCGCCTTCCTCGGCCTGCGCCTGCTTGGCGGTCAAAAATTGCATGAACTCGAGTTCGGCGGTCAACGCGTCCTCCAGATCATTTTCCGAGTCAGCTATCGTCAAGCCGAAAGCCCGGTAGAAGCTCTTCAGTTCGAGCAGCAGTCCCGGCTTGTTGCCTTGCAGATGATGACTGCCCTCATAGAGCGAGATGCTGGGCTCCGGCATATTCGTCTCGAAGGCGCTGATGTAGGCCGCTTCCAAATCCTTCCGGGACCCCGCTGTCTGCAGGCCGGCCAGGCTCTCCCGGAAATCCCCCCCCTTCTCCGCCGCACACACATTGAGAGCGCCAGCGATCGCTTCAGCGTAAGCACCCTCCGCCAGTTGCGAGAAGTTCTCCACATCGGGATAACGGAACCCCTTGGCAAGCAGCGCATAAATTCGGCTTCGCGCCATCGCACTCTCGATCCGACTGACGTTCATCGCTGAGCTCATTTCATTCATGGTTGTTCCGTCCTGGTAAGTTCGTTCCTGTGTTTCCTGGCGTATCGCGCCGGAAACGCCATGACCACTTCATTGTTCGGGTTCCTGCGCGTTCAGTTGAAGCTCAGCCCGGATAGCCGGAACCGTCCCGCCCTTGAACACTCCGCGCAACTTGTAATGCGTGTGAACCGGGTTCTTGTCGCCGGTCGCGCGCACCGCCTTTTCGAAATTGAACTGGTACTTGGCATCGACTGCCGGCGTGAAGGGGGTGTGGGGCGGCTTTGCACCGGCCCATTTCGAATCCGGGTAGTTCAGGTGGCAGCGAGCGCAAGCCTTCTCGTAGTCGAAGTTCTGTCTCGCATCGACCAGTACCTGACGATCAGTCGTGTCGCCCGATGCTTTCAACCTGTCGCCGGCGTCGGCATGCTTTTGGCGATAACCGCCACCCGCCCCATGACATGCCTCGCAGCTCACACCGATGACGACTTTTGCGTCTTCCGGGTCCATGCCCGGGCTATAGCCGCCCTTTTCGCCATGGCCCGTGACGTGGCAGCCGACACAGTTCTGATCGGCCGTGTAATCCTTGGCCGGATCGAGTCCTGCCTTGGTCTTGGCGGATACCTTGACATTGGGCTTCAACGATTCGAAGGCCTTGGCGTGCCCTGTCGTACGCCATGCATCGCCTTGGTCGAAATGGCATTTGGCGCAGACACGGAAACCTGTGTAGTCAGGTGTCTGAGCGCTGACCGGCGCTACGCAAAGAATGACTGCCGACAGCCAACCGCCAATGATGTGCTTCATGTTCATGGGAGCAAGTCCGAAGTTAAAGACGAACGGGGCGGCACCAGCCGCCCCGCCTGGCTTCAGGTCATTGGCGAGATCATCATGTCGACGCTGCGACGCGCGATCAGGACATCCATCAGTTCGGATGCCTGCCCCTTGACCTTCTTCTCGCGCTCGGTGGCAAGTGTCTTCAGCACATCCTTGACGCCCTTGCCGAACAGTTCCTCGAGTTGCGCGAGTGGAATCTTCGGATCTTCGAAGGCATTGCCCTGGGAGTCCTCCTTGCGCGGTCCCAGTACCGGCGGCACGTAAAAGACGTTGGGCTCGGTGCCGAATTCCGGATGCAGGGGCAATGCCACCTTCCACTGCTTCACCAGCTTGTACACCGAGCTATTGACGTCGTCGATGAAACCGACGTGCATGGCACGGCCGACGCACTGGGCGACACATGCGGTGGCGACACCCTTCTCGATGCGCGGGAAGCAACCGATGCACTTGTTCGCCTTGTTCTGCAGCGGATTGAAGTAGGGCTTGGCGTAGGGGCAGGCCGACACGCAGTTCTGCGATCCCTTGCACTTGTCGAGATGGATCAGCACGATCCCGTCCTGTTCGCGCTTGTAGATGGCGTCGTTGGGGCAGGCCTCCAGGCAGGCAGGCTTGGCGCAGTGGTTGCACATGCGCGGCAGGTAGAAGTAGGAGTTGTTCGGGTAATCCCCGGCCCCCTGGTCCTCGTCCCAGTTCGGCGCCGACTTGGGCGTCGGGCTGGGCCGCACGCGACCCGCCTTGCCTTCGAACAGGCGGCCCGTGTAATCGAACTCGAAGGGCACGCCGTAGTCGATCATCGGCGGAACCTTGCCTTTCTGCAGTTGCCCGTCCTTGTAGCCGCCGCCCTTGCTCACCCAGTTGCGCGGATAGCCCATGCCGGGTGCTGTTTCGACATTACGCCAGTACATGAAGTCCTGGCCGGGACCGCTGGTCCAGAGTTTCTTGCAGGCCACCGTGCAGGTCTGACAACCGATGCACTTGTTGAGATCGGTGACGAAGGTGAGCTGCCGCTTGGGGGCTTTCATAACTGTTGCCATGATTTATTTCCTTCCTAATTGTCCGGTGGTGGCGATCAGAGGGGCATCGGGGTGGCGCCAAGGTAGCGCTTGACCTCGACCCGCGTATCACGCTGAACGCCGCCCGGACCGTAGTAGTTCGGCCTGAACACCAGATGCCCGTAGTTGCCCACCAGGCTCGTGGGATTGATGCGCACCGGGCAGACACTCTGGGTACTGCCTTCGATCAGGTCCATGTAGAGCTCTGGCGTGTGCCACATGGATACTCGGCCGGCTTGTTCGCCCTTGCGCACCTTGACCCGGCAGATCACCTTGCCGTGATCGTTCCAGACCTCGGCCCAGTCGTTGTCGTTGATGCCGCGCGCCTTGGCATCCGCCGGCGCCATTTCGACCGAGGGACCGCCGCGCTGCAACCTGAGCATCTGCACGTTGTCCTTGAAGGTCGAATGGATCGCATAGCGGCTGTGCGGCGTGTTGAAGCGCAGCGGGAACTTGTCGGCATTGATCGGCGCCTTGTAAGTCGGCAGTTCCAGGCCCATGTCGAAGAAGGTGTCATGGTCGAAATAGAACTGCTGACGTCCGGTCAAGGTCGGCCAGGGCTTCTTGTCCACCACGTAATTCTGGAATGGCGTGTAGGGAATCCCTTCCTTCATCGGCGACGTCCAGTTGCCCTTGAAGCGCTGCGGCTTCTCGCGCAGCATCGCCATGGTGATGCCCTTGGACTGCGGTGCCGAGTCGAGGATGAACTGTGCCGCGGCCTCGTCGTCGGCCAGCTTGCCGTCCATGGTCATCTGGTTCCACAGGTTGGTGAGGTCGCGCACCCACTTGAACTGCTCGTCGTTGTACTTCTCCAGCTTCTTTTTCCGGGCCGCCGCCTCGACCTTCTTCGACAGATCGAGGAAGATCTGCCAGTCGGTCTTCGATTCCCACATCGGCTTGATCGCCGGCTCGGTCATGTTGATGAAGGTGTGCTCTTCCGTGACATTGAGGTCCGTCTTCTCGTACCAGTGAGCCGAGGGCAGGACAATGTCGGAATAGAGCGCCGTCGAGTCCATGCGGATGTTGATGTCGACAATCAGGTCGAGCTTCGGCCACAGGTTGCGCAGCACGTACTTCTGTCCCTTGGCCTGGTTCAGCCAGTTGCCGCGATAAACGATGAACACCTTCGGGTCGCGTCCGTTGGCGGGAAGATTCGGCATCTGCCGTGTCGCAATGGCCTGCCGCAGGTACTTGTTGGTGTCCACATTGGCGTTGAGCATCTCGTCATTGACCTCGGCATGCACGTAGGTCCAGATCGTGGTCTGGCAGAAGCGATGCTTGCCCGGCCCTTCCGGGAAGGACAGCGCCGCGACGCCGGGGAAGAAAGTGGGCTTCCACTGCCCGATGTAGTGATTCACGCCGCCGCCGTTCCTGCCCTCCTGACCGGTAAGCGCAGTAAGCAGGTGGAAGACGCGCAGCAGCACATCGCTGTAATACCAGTGATTGGTGCCGCCGCCGCTGATGATCATGGCGGGTTTCGCGGTGGCGAAGTCCTTCGCCAGTTGCACGATAACCTTGGCCGGAATGCCGGTGATTGCGGCAGCCTTGTCGGGCGTGTGCTGGCTCATGATGCGCGGCTTGAGGATGTCGAATACCGGCTGAACCTCGACCGTGGAACCATCCTTGAGCTGGACCTTGTAGGTGCCTTCCAGAGCCGGATCCAGATTGCCGAGATCAATGTAGCCCTTGGGGAAGGTATTGGTGTTGCGGCCGAGGAAGGCCACCGGCGGCCCCTTCTCTGCGGGCTCGTCGCCCCAGCTGCCTTTCATGATCACCGGCTTGCCGGTCTTCAGATCCCAGGCGTAGAACTTGCCGGTGGAGCCGCTGGCCACGACGTCGGACTCACGCAGGAAGCGTTGCGTGTCCTTGCGCACCAGGTAGGGCAGATCGGTCTGCTCCTTCATGCCATGAACATCGAAGAGGTTCTCCTTGATGATCACATGGGCCATGGCCATGCCAAGAGCGGCGTCTGTGCCGGGCTTCAGGTGCAGCCACTGATCCGCCTTTATGGTCGAGGCGTTGTAGTCCGGGGTAATGCTGACGATCTTGGTGCCGTTCAGCGAGGCCTCCGACAGATAGTGGGCATCGGGAATCCTCGTGATCGAGGGGTTGGCGCCCCACAGGATGATGAATTTGGCATTGAACCAGTCGGCGCACTCGGCCGTATCTCCCTGCACGCCGCAGGTTTGCGTCTGGCCCGTCGGATGGTCGCCGTACCAGTCGAAGAAGGTGTGCGTATGAGCGCCGATGTAATGAGCGAAACGATGCCCGGCGGCAAACGACACGGGCGCCACGGCCGGCACCGGCGAAAAGACGCTGATGCAGTCGGGCGCTTCGTTCTTGATGGTATCGACGATCTTGTCGGCGATTATCTCCAGAGCCTCGTCCCAGCTGGCGCGCCGCCACTTGCCTTCACCGCGCTCGCCGACGCGGATCAGCGGGTACTTGATGCGATGCGGTCCGTACTGGTAGTCAACGCCGCAGACACCCTTGTTGCAGCCGCGCGGGTTGTACTCGGGCAGACCGGGCATCGGTGCGATGTCCTTCGACGCTTCCTCGCGCAGGACGACACCGTCCTTGGTGTAGATGTTGTGCGGGCAGGCGCCCGTACAGTTGATGAGATGGGCGCCACGCGTCTTCTTGTCCCAAGTCCATTGATTGCGGTGGAAGTTTTCCCACCCGGCGTATTCGTGCTGAACCATCGCCCCCTGTGTCTGCGCCAATGCGCGCAATGAATACGTTCCACCCAGCATGAGACTCAGCGATGTGGCACCAGTAGCCTTGATGAATTCCCTGCGCGATGCTTTCATGATCTCGACTCTCCTTGCACAATTGATTCGACCAAAATAGTTCTACCCCTCTTACAGCATGGTTTATGCCAACGAAAAAAAACCACTGGCGCATGGCAGTGGCGGGTGTCAGGGGATTTGGGCGATGCTGATACGGTCAATAAATGACCGTCCGATCGAATTTCAACCGGTCAGGAAACGGCCGGACTATCGTCGAGGTCGTGGTGCTTGAGCTTGTTGCGCAGGGTCAAGCGGGTGATGCCGAGGAGTTCGGCGGCGCGGGTCTTGTTACCGCCAACCGAGTCCAGAACGCGCTGAATGTACCGGCGCTCCATTTCGCCCAAGTCCACGAAGGACTGGTCGGACTCTTCTGACGAGACGACGGACATCGCACGGCCAACGATCTCGCGCGGCAACTGCACGCTGGTAACGCAGCCTTCGACGCAGAGTATGGCAGCACGCTCCAGTACATTGCGCAACTCGCGTACGTTGCCTGGCCATGCGTAGTTTTCCAGCAGCGGCTCCAGTGCCGGAGCCAGCTTCAATGAGGGGGAGCCGACGGCCCGCGCCGCCTCGGCGAGGAAGTGGCGCGCCAGCGGCAGAATATCTTCGCGCCGCGCGCGCAAGGGTGGCACGTCGATCGCGCCGACATTGAGGCGATAGTAGAGATCCTCTCGAAACTGGCCGTTCTTGACCATTTCAGGCAGATTGCGGTGCGTCGCAGCGACAAAACGAACGTCGACGCTGATCTCGCGACTGCCGCCCAGCCTGCGGAAAGTCTGTGTTTCCAGTACGCGCAGCAGCTTCGGTTGAAGGGTCAGGGCAAGATCGCCGATTTCATCGAGAAACAGGGTGCCGCCGTCGGCCAGTTCGAGCAGGCCGCGTTTGAGCTGCCGGGCATCGGTAAAGGCGCCCTTCTCATAGCCGAACATTTCGGATTCGAGCAGGTTTTCCGGCAGCGCCGAGCAGTTGAGCGTCACCCACGGACCGCCAGCCCGCGGCGAGCCACAGTGAATGGTCCGGGCCACGCGCTCCTTGCCGCAGCCGGATTCGCCGCAGATCAGCACGGGGACGTGCTCGGCGCCGGCTATCTTGTGCGTTACCTCTGTCAGTCTCTGCCACGCCGGGCTATCGCCGCCAACGCCATCCACCTCGCAGACGTTCGACTGGGCCCGCCGCCAGGCAACCTCCTGGCGCAACCGGCTGGTCTCCATGGCGCGGCCAACCAGTTCGCGCACGTCTTCGAGATCGAAGGGCTTGATGATGTAGTCGTAGGCGCCCGCCTTGAGCGTCGACACGGCGGTACGCACCTCCGGAAATGCGGTCATGATGACGACCAGCGTGTCTTCGTCCAGTTCGCGGAACTTGCCGATCAGATCGAGGCCGTTGCCGTCGGGCAGATGAAGGTCGAGCAGGATCAGCCGGTAACGCCTGCTGCGCGCCTGCTTGAGAGCTCCCGCAGCATCTTCCGCAACGTCAACGGCGTAGCCCAGACGAGCGAGAAACTTGCTCAGGGTGACACGAATGGTGGTGTCGTCCTCGACGATCAGCATGGCGCTCATACCGGCAACCCCGTCGATGCGACGGGCCAGTTAAGCGTAAAGCAGGAGCCATGCCCGACCTGACTTTGAACTTCGATGCGCGCACCGTGTTCGTCGACAATTTTTTTGACAACGGCCAGGCCGAGTCCCGAACCCGAGGTGCGCGTCGTAAAGAATGGGTCGAAGATTCGCGGAAGGACTTCGGCCGCTATCCCGCCTCCGGTATCGGCGACCTCGATACGCACACCAAGGTCGCTGTCATGAGTGGCGGCGATGCGCAGCGCGCCTCCTTCCGGCATGGCGTGAATGGCATTGACGACCAGATTCAGCAGCACTTGTTTGATCTGGTTCGGGTCGGCACGCACCGACAGGTCATGTTCGATGGAAAGGCCAATGGCAACATCATGGGATATGGCCTCCTTGCGGATCCAGAACAGTATGTCGTCCACGATGTCGCGCAAGCGGCAAGCTACGGGATGCGTGCGCTGGGGTGCGGCAAAACCATGAAAACTGCGCAGGAAGTCGCCGAGCCGGTCGATCTCCGCTTCCAGCCGGCGCAACGCTTCGCGCGTGTCCGCCGAGAGGTCGTCCTCGTACTGCAGTGACTGGGCCACCGCTTTCATGCCGGCAAGAGGGTTACCGATTTCATGGGCCACACCCATCGCCAGTTCGCCCAGGGTCGCCATATTCTCCATCTGGAACATCTGCCGGTCGAGTTCGCGGCGCTCGTCCGCGAGGCGGTGTTCTTCGCTGACATCGCGGGCGACAATCACGTAGCGGGTTTCCCCGAGTTCGCCGGTGCGCGTGACCGAAAGCGCGAGGACACGCCCCGCGGTATCAAGATCATGGCGGGCTTCGCCGCGGTCGGCGGCTGCGGCAGCGATCACCGGCCATTCAGGCCAGAACTCGGCCAGACGGCGGGAACCGTTGTCCTCGCTCGTGCCCAGCAGGCGCCGCGCCTCCTGGTTGGCCAGCGCAATGCAGCCCTCGCTGTTCACCGCCAGGATTCCGTCGCCGGTATGCTCGAAAATTGCCGTCAGGAAAGCACGCTCCTGCTCCAGCTCGACGGTACGGGATCGCACCTCGTCTTCCAGACGCCGACGCTCGGTGATGTCGCGCGCCAGGCCAAGCACGCCAATCAACGTGCCATCGGCCGTACGCATGGGCGTCGTGGTGGTCTCCAGCAGGACATGGTAGCCATCGCTGGCGCGCACGACCCACCCCTCCGTGGTACGGGGCCCATCCGCGGCCAGCGCTTCCTGATCCTGCCGATGAATGGACTCGGCCACCCGCTCTGAAAACAAGTCTCGGGAGGTCCTGCCAATGACGGCATCCCGGTGTAGTCCGTAAAAACGTTCAATGGCAGGGTTGCACTCCAGATACACACCGTCCGGATTTTTCAGCCAGATCAGATCGGGAATCGTCTGGATCAAGGTCTTCAACTCCGCATTCTGATCCTTGGTTATCCTGTAAAAGCGGTGCAATGCAGCGATGGCGGAACAGACCACAATCTCGTCGAGCAGATAGACGATATTGCCGAAGACTGTTTCGTAGCGAAACTCGAAGGAAAAAATGGAGTACGGCGGAATGAAAAAATATGTCGCCGCTGTCGACCCGAGTGCGGTCGCAAGCATGCCGGCCCAGAATCCGCCAAAGACCGCCGAGATCGCGGCTGCAGGAAAAAAGGTCAGGAACGGCACACCCAGCTCGGCGGGACCAATCAGGCGCCGCACGACAAACGCGACCGTCACCAGGGACAGCACGATACCAAGCCGGTAAATGAAGCTGCGGTGCACCGGGAAAAGTATGCCCTCCATCTTGGGCAGGATGCGGCCCATGCGTTCTCCGATACGATCGAGTATCAGCCTCATGGACCTGTCTTCAATCCTTACGTGGCAGAAAGAGTAGGGTTCAACCGCCGAGGCGATGTGGTGACCGTGTCCATGCGGCCACACTAAACCCGTGATGGATACTACCCTCACGCACATTCCCACGCAATTCAGGTTTCATGTTCCGGAAGGAACTGCTGGTTTTCTCGGCCACTGGCAGTGAGCACTGTCGGGCAGGCCGTCGCGGGATACCGTCTCCTCGCTTTCGCTCGAAGACATAAAAAAAAGGGTGCGCAGCGCGCACCCCTAACCCCAACAGAGAGCCTTCGGGCGACGGCGCGAAGCCATCACCATAAAACCCGCTGTCAGTATGGTTACTTCTTGCCCTCAGTACCTTGATCTGGGTCAACAGTGCTTCGTTTCGCCGGCGCATCGGTCTCGTCGTCATCCATCAGGACGCGGTAGCCGGGGCCTTCGAGGTCCTCGTACTGTCCGCTCTTCAATGACCACCAGAACAAGGCGGCAATGACGAAGACCAGCACCAGCGACAGCGGAATCAGGAGATACAGGATATCCACATTTACCCTCGCTGCAGCCGCAAGGCATTGAGAACCACCAGAAGCGAACTGGCCGACATGCCGATGCCGGCCATCCAGGGGGTCACCCAGCCGGCCATGGCCAGCGGGATCGCCAGCAGATTGTAGGCGAAAGCCCACACCAGGTTCTGTTTCACGATGCGCAGGGTGCGCCGCGCCAGCGCCAGCCCTTGCGGTAGCGCCTGCAGGTCATTGCCGAGCAGCACGACATCGGCATTGGCCCGCGCCAGGTCGGCGCCGCCACCCATCGCGATCGACACCTGGGCCTGCGCCAGCACCGGGGCATCATTGACGCCATCGCCGACCATCGCCACCGTCTCGCCGGCCCCTTGCAGGGCCTTGAGCGCCGCATGCTTGTCCTCCGGCGAGAGCCCGCCGCGTGCATCCGGAATGCCCAGCGCCGCGCCCACCCGTCCGGCAGCGGCCGGTGTGTCGCCGCTGAAGATCGACAACTTGATGCCTGCGGCAGAGAGTCTTGCGACCATGGCGGACGCCTCGGGGCGCAGGCTGTCGCTCAGGCGGAAGAATGCCTGCCAGCCCTCTGCATCACCCAGCGCGATCACCGTGTCCCCCGCGCCGACAATCGCCTGAACCTCCAACGGAACCTGCCTCGCATGCAATGCGGCGACAAACCCGGGACGTCCAAGGCGCCAGACGATTCCCTCGATCACACCCTCGACACCGGCTCCCGTGGTGGCTCGCAATCCATCGACCTCGATACCTGCATCCACCCCACCCACGGCCAGCGCCCGGGCGATGGGGTGCTCTGAGCCGCGTTCAAGCGCTACGGCAAGCACCAGCGCGCGCGCGGTATCGTCACGCAGAGGCAGCACCTCGACCAGTTCCATGCGTCCCATGGTCAGGGTGCCGGTCTTGTCGAAAATGAAACGATCGACGCGCGCCAGCGCCTCGATGGCGTGGCCGCGCGTCACCAGCACGCCGCGTGCGGCCAGCGCTCCTGTCGCCACGGTCAATGCCGCCGGTGTCGCCAGTGACAGCGCGCACGGGCAACTCACCACCAGCACGGCGACAAAAATCCACAGGGCACGCGAGGGATCGATCCACCACCAGGCCAGCGCCGTTGCCACCGCCAGCAGCAGCAGAGCGAAAATGAAGCGCCCGGCGACGCGGTCCGCCATTTCCACCAGGCGCGGCTTTTCCGCGGCCGCACGCTCCATCAGGCGCTGGATGGCCGCCACGCGCGTCGCCTCGCCGACGCGCTCGATGCGCATCACCAAGGGGCTCGCCGTATTCACGCTGCCGCCAATCAGCATGTCACCCGCCAGCTTGGGCACCGGGCGACTCTCGCCGGTCAACAAGGATTCGTCCGCCGCGCTCTCGCCGTCGAGCACGCAGCCATCGGCCGGCACGGTCTCGCCGGGCTTGATCTGCACCACGTCACCCGCGTGCAACTCGGCCACGGCGACGCGCTCACCCGCCGCATCCACGCTGGCGCAAGGCCACGCCGCCAAACGGGTGGCGAAGGCCGGTATGGCGCGGGCCAAAGTCTCGACGCTGCGCGCCGCCTTCTGCCGCGCCATCATTTCCAGATAGCGGCCCGACAGCAGGAAGAAGACGAACATGGTGACCGAATCGAAATACACCTCGCCCGCCGCCGTCAGCGTGGCCCAGAGGCTGGCGGCGAAGGCCGCGCCGACGCCGAGCGCCACCGGCACGTCCATGCCGACGCGACGCAGCTTCAGGTCGCGCCAGGCGCTGGCGAAGAAAGGCGCGGCGGAATAGCCGATCACGGGCAGTGTCAGGATCAGGCTGGCCCAGCGCATCAACTGTTCGATGTCCGGGGTCATGTCGCCCTCAGTACCCACCTTCGCCAGATACACCGGCACGGCGTACATCATCACCTGCATCATGCCGAAGCCGGCGACGAACAGTCGCCACAGCGCGGCCTTGCGCTCCTTCTGCGCCAGTTCCTCGGAGCGCCCGATATCGTAGGGATGCGCGCGGTAACCGATGGCGGCAATGGCTTCGAGGATCGCCGAAAGTTTGGTGACGCGCTCGTCCCAGCGCACCCTTGCCCGGCGCGTGGTGTAGTTGATGTCGATGGCAGTCACACCAGGCTGGCGGCGGACATGCGATTCATTGAGCCAGACGCAGGCGGCGCAGGTGATGCCCTCGAGAATCAGCGCCGCTTCCTGTTCGTGTTCGGCCGCAACGCCCTCGGCCCGGCGCACGAACGTCTTCTGCACGTCGGGGTGATCGAACAGGCCGAAGTCGGCCAGAACCTGCGGCAAGGCCTCGCGCGGGCTTTCCGGCATCGCATCGCGATGGCGGTAGTAGTCGGCCAGGCCGTTGTCGACGATGGCCTGGGCCACGGCCTGGCAGCCGGCGCAACACATCTCGCGCCGGATCCGGTCGATCTCGACCGGGAAATCAACCCCCGGCGGAATCGACAGGCCGCAGTGGTAGCAGTCGGCCATGGTCAGGCCGGTTCAGTCACAGCCTGACTTACTTCGGCGCCATGCGGATGGCGCCATCGAGGCGGATAACCTCGCCATTGAGCATCTCGTTTTCAATGATGTGCCGCACCAGCGCCGCATACTCGGCCGGTTTGCCCAGGCGCGGGGGGAAGGGCACCATCTTGCCCAGGGCATCCTGCACTTCCTGCGGCAGGCCGAGCAACATCGGCGTCTCGAAAATTCCCGGTGCGATGGTCATCACGCGGATACCAAAGCGCGCCAGTTCGCGTGCAATCGGCAGCGTCATGCCGACCACGCCGCCTTTGGATGCCGCGTAGGCCGCCTGGCCGATCTGTCCATCATAGGCCGCCACCGAAGCGGTGCTGACGATCACGCCGCGCTCCCCGGCCGCATTCGGCGCACCTTGGCTCATGGCCTCGGAGGCCAGGCGAATCATGTTGAAGCTGCCCACCAGATTGACCGTGACGACCCTGGCGAACACATCGAGCGAATGCGGGCCGTTCCTGCCCAGCACCTTCTCGGCCGGCGCAATGCCGGCGCAATTGACCAGTCCGTGCAAGCCGCCGAATGCCGCCAGCGCCGCGGCCACGCAAGCCTTCGCGCTGGCTTCGTCGGCGACGTTGGTGCTGACAAAGCGCGCGTTGCTGCCCAGTTCGGCTGCCAGCGCATTGCCGGCCGCTTCGTTGAGGTCGGCCAGAACCACCTTTGCACCCTGCTCCACCAGCATCCGCCCGGTACCTGCGCCAAGGCCGGAAGCGCCGCCGGTAATGATGAATACGCTGTCTTTGATCTGCATGAGCGGCCCCTTAAAAGAAACAAGGCCTGCCGACCGGAACGGTGGCAAGCCTTTGCTGAATAGTTGGTGCTGTTGGCCGGAATCGAACTGGCGACCTACTGATTACGAATCAGTTGCTCTACCAACTGAGCTACAACAGCGTCCTGAAAGGCGGCGAATTATACCTGCTGACCCCCAGGCATGGCAACGCGCGTGCGGCCTCTGTTCCTGCGGATTGCCTTGCGCCATTTTGTACGTGCTTGATAGACTGTCTCACCGACGCTCTCGACGTCTCGGCCGCAGCGCTTCCAATTGGGCTTCAGCATCACCGAAAGCTCCCGACCAGGCGAAAATCAACACCGGCACCACTCGACACTCAAGGCCATGAAGACCGCTGAATTGCTCCAGTCCCTCTCCGACGCAAAAGCTCAGTATGTGATCGGCGGAATAGCGGAAGGTTTGATGCTCAGCCGACTGGCGCATGCTGCAAGCAGCGACCGATGAAACCGCGGCCTGCAGCCGTTTCCCGCAGCCTGCTCGCGCCGATGCATCTGCCGCAACGCTGCCAATCCGGCTTCACCCTGATCGAACTGATCACGGTGATGCTGATCATCGGCATCATGGCTGTCGCCGTGCTGCCGCGTCTTGACCTGATCAAGGGGTTCGACGAGATCGGCTATCGCGACAAGGTCAAGGCGACACTGGAGTACGCGCGCAAGGCAGCCGTCGCGCAGCGACGCTACAGTTGCGTTTCCCTGGCCGGCAACAACCTGACCGTCACCATTGACCTGAACGTACCTGAGTCCTATGTCGTTGGCACCTGTCCGGCCAGCGCACTTTCGCTGCCAGCTGTCGACCGCAGTTGCAGTCCGGCGGCCGCCAACAAGATCTGCGCCCCATCCGGCGTCTCCATTCCGGTCGCTCCGGCAACCCTGGTCTTCAGCCCGCTGGGAAGACCTGCGGCGGCCAGCAACACCTATACCGTGCGCGGCGAGTCCGATCATGTCATCACCGTCGAAGCAGAAACCGGCTATGTGCACTAGTCGTCGCCAGCATGGCATCACGCTGATCGAACTGATCGTATTCATTGTCATCGTCAGCGTGGCGCTGGCCGGCGTGCTGACGGTGCTCAATGTCACTGCCCAGTCCAGTGGCGACCCGCTGGTCAGGAAGCAGATGCTGGCAATTGCGGAAGGCCTGCTGGAAGAGGTCGAACTGCGCCCCTTCACCTGGTGCGATCCGGACGATGCGACCGCCGCAACCGCCACCAGTGCCACCATCGGTGCCGGAGCCTGCACGACGACCATCGAGGGATCTGGTCCGGAAGCGGGTGAAACGCGCACCGGAGCTGTCACACCCTTCGACAACGTCAATGACTATGCCGGCCTGGCCATGGCCAGCCCGATCCCCAGCGTTACTGGCGGCTCCTTCGCCCCGGCAGGCTACAGCGCCACCATCGCAGTTGCCCCCGAAGCCCTCAACGGCGTCGGCGATGCGACCGCAAGCTCAGCCTCGCTGCGCATCTCGGTCACCGTCACCCGCGGCGCCGACAGCCTCACGGTCGAAGGCTACCGAACCCGCCATTCACCCAATCTTCTGCCGTGATTCGCATTCGTCGCCCATCTGCCGGATTCACCTTGATCGAGGCCATCATGGCCATCGTCATCACCGGCATCCTGGCCGGCATCGTCGGGGTGTTCATCACCGGACCGGTGCAGGGCTATGTCGATTCGGTGCGCCGCGCCGAACTCACCGATGCCGCCGACGTGGCCCTGCGCCGGATCACGCGCGACCTGCGGCTGGCCTTGCCCAACAGCCTGCGCGTCACCACATCCGGCGGGGTGAATTACATGGAGTTCATCATCACCAGTGCCGGCGGGCGCTACCGCGATCCGGCAGACGGCTCCACTGCGGGAAATTTCCTGAGCTTTACCACCCCCGGCACCGTGACCTTCGACGTGCTCGGCACCATGCCAGCCAATCCCGCAATCGCGATCAACGATTACATCGTGGTCTATAACCTCGGTCCCGGCTACGAGCCGGCCAATGCCTACCGGCGCGACGAGGCCCAATGCGACGCCACACCCGTCAGCCCCGGCTGCAACATTGCCCAGGTCACCGGAATCGCAGCCAATGTCATCACCCTCGACGCCAACCCATTCGCCTTTCAAGCGCCGCCGCTGCCTTCGCCGGATGCACGCTTCCAGGTCGTTCCGGGCGGCAGCAGGGCGGTCACCTATGCCTGTCCGACAGCGGCGGGGAATTTGACCCGATACTGGAATTACGGCTTCAATGCCGTCCAGCCGACCGCCTTTGTCAGTGGCAGCTCGACGCTGCTTGCAAGCGCAAGCAGCTGCAATGTCGAGTACACCGCCAACGCCAGCGGGCGCAACGGCCTGCTTTACCTGGAACTCACCTTGACCTCGGGTGGCGAGAGCGTCACCCTGTTCCAGCAGATCCACGTGGATAACGCGCCATGAGATCAGTTGCCAATCGCATCGAAGGCTTTGCCATTGTCTCGGCGATTTTCATCCTCGTCGTACTGGCGGCTCTGGGGGCATTCGTCCTGAACATCTCGACCAACCAGCAGATAGGATCGGCCCTCGACGTACAGGGCGTGCGCGCCTATCAGGCAGCGCGGGCGGGAATCGAATGGGGCTTGTACCGGGTGCAGGCGACCCCCGCTTACAACTTTGGCTACGCATCCGCCGACCCCAATACCCGCGCCTGTCCTGCTGCAATCACCTCATTCCCCCTTGCCGCTCCGACGCTTGCCGGATTCACGGTTACCGTTACCTGCACGGCGACAACAGATGCCAGCAGCGGCCCGACCCTGTATGCCATTGTCGCAACGGCCTGCAACCAGCCGAATGGCGGCGCCTGTCCGAACATCGTCAGCCCGGGTTCGATGTACATCGAACGCCGGCTCGAGGTGGCGCTGTGATGCGGCGGATGCTCGCCACCCTGGTCGCGCTGCTTGCGGTCGCCATGTCAGGCAGCGCCAATGCAGCAGTGTGCTCATCGACTGCCAGCGGGGTCTGGACCGACCCTGTCTGGGGTGGGGCCTGTCCCGCCGGCGGACCAACCGCCGCAGATGACGTGACGATCAACCTCGCCCACGCCATCACGTTCTACGCGGGGGCCGGTAGCTATGCCGCACAGTCGCTGACGTTTTCCGCGCCGGGCGGTGGCGCCAGCCTGACGCATCAGGCTGCACAGATGCTCACCATTGGCGTGGGCGGCGTCACCTTCAACTCGTCGTCGAACACCGACAGCACCAAAGCCTGGAACATCAATGACGGCAGCGCGACGGTGAACGGCCCGGTCACCTTGCAGGAGGGCAGCGCCAACAATGCCCGCATCGCCCAGATCAACCTGACGACGGGCACGCTCGACATCAACGGCAACCTGACGATGACCGCGGGCAACGCGGCCAGAACCGTAATAGCCGCAACCGGCGCCGCCAACATTTTCCTTTCCGGCAATTTCACGCTGAGCAGCGGCTTCGGTACGCTGAGTCCGGGAGCGACTAGCACATTTGCCTACGATACGGCCGCTGCCGCCACGGTCGCTACCGGCAGCGCGATCAGCTACCGCAACCTGACCATAAACAAACCCGGCGTCACCGCGACCGGCGCCGCCACCGGAGGCCTGACCGTCCTCGGCGCCCTTAGCGTTGTGGCCGGCACACTCAGCGTCTCGAATGCGATAGCCATAACAGGCGCCACCAGCGTCAATGGAACTTTCACCAATACGACAGCGACCGGCGCCAAGACCTTCGCCGGCGGCGTCGCGATCAATCCTGGCGGCACTTTCAGCAACAACACGGTCGTCGCGCCGGTAACAATAGGCGGCGATTTCAACAACAGCGGCACGTTCAACTCGGGCACCGGTACCTACACTTTCAACACTGCGGGAAATTGGGGGGGCAGCAACCCGATCCCGTTTGGCGGTGCCGTCACCGTGAGCGCCGCGCGCGCGGTCAACACGACGGTGAGCGTGACCGGCACGCTCGCCATCACGGGTGCCGTCGTGGTCACCAACAATTCAACGGTCACAGCATCAGGGGCCATCACCGGAACAGTGCCTGGGTCGACCTGGACGAACGCAACCAATTCGACACTGAACGTCTCGGGGGTCATGCTGGCGACGGGTACCCTGAACGCCTCGGCGATTCCCAATACCGTCAATTACGCAGGCCCAGCGCAAGCGGTGAAACTGCCTTCACGTGCTCCGGCGACCTGTTACAACCTGACATTCAGCGGCAGTGGCGCAAAGACCATGCCGGCCACGGCGATGACGGTCCTGAACGACCTCACCCTGTCCGGAACCGCGACGACCACCGCAGCACAGGCGCTGAGCTTGGGACGAAATCTCATCATCGGGGCGAGCAATACCTTTAGCGCGGCGACTTTTGCGCACAGCATAGGCGGCAATTTCACCCACAACGGCACATTCAACGCCAATACCAGCACCTTCACATTCAATGGCACCGCGGCGCAGACGCTGGACGGAACGGCCCCGAGCACCACCTTCGCCAACCTCACCATGGGCAACACCGCGGCTTACGCGAACCGCAAGCTCACCATCAACCACGACATCACGGTCAGCACCCTGCTCACATTTTCCGTTGCGGCGAACACCGGAGGACGCATCGTCACGTCCGGCGCGACGAAGGTGATCATTCCAGCCGCCGGCAATATCACCAATGCGACGGGCAGTTCGGCGGAGAGCAATTTCATTGCCGGCAGGCTGCAGCGATTCATTGCCACCGGCGCATCCGTCGTGGCATTCCCGGTCGGCAGCAACGGCGCCGCGCTGCCGGCAGCCGGCTACAGCCCAGCGTCGCTGAGCTTTGTCGGCGTGGCAGCCGGCGGAGGCTCGCTGATCGTTTTCGTCGGCGCACCGCTGGGCGATCACCCGAATATCGCCACCTCGGGGCTCAACTCGAGCAAGAGCGTCAATCGCTGGTGGGGCCTGACCGCGACCGGTGTCAGCGGCACCGCGCTGCCCGCCTTCACCAGCTACAGTGCGACCTTCACTTTCATCGACGACGTGGCGCCGGCCGGTGACCGGGACAGCAGCGCCTATGCCAGCAATTTCGAGATCGAACGCTGGAATGGCGCCACCTGGAACGCCACGACGATTGGCGCGCGCACCGCAAACACCACCCAGGCCACCGGCCTGACCGTCCTCGCCGAATTTGCCATCGCCGAAAAGACAGCGATCACTCCGCCGCCGGGCGACTTCAACGCTTTCGAAACCACCACAGCCGGTGGCGCGATCACGGGACGAATCTTCACCAAGCTGGCGGGAACAAACTTCAGCCTCGACGTGGTGGCGATCCTGGCCGGAGTACAGGATGCAACGAACAACAACACGGTACAGGTGGACCTCGTAACGGGATCGACGGGCGGCCTGAATTGCCCTGGCACTCCAGTCGCGATAGCCGGCACGAGCCAGAACGTGACGCTGGCCGCCGGACGCAAAACCACCGGCAACTTCAATGTTGCGGCGGCGGCTCCGAACGTGCGCGTGAGGGTGCAGTATCTGGCGCAGAAGAGTTGCTCCACGGACAACTTCTCGATCCGGCCAACCGGCTTCACCGTCACCTCATCGGACGCCACCCAAACCAACTTTACGGGCACACCGGCCATCAGGACCGGCGCGAATTTCAATCTGACCGCGGCTTCGGTGACCGGTTATAACGGCACTCCAAGCGTCGACAGCACGAAGGTGGCGGGCACCCCGATCGCCGGCACCATAGGCGGAAGTTTCAGCGCGGCTCCGGCGGGAACGGGGACAGCGAGCGGCAACAGTTTCTTCTACAGCGAGGTCGGCAATTTCGGCCTTAATGCCAACGCCATTTTCGATTCCAGCTTCACCAGTGTCGATCAACCGGGTGACTGCACCGCCGATTTTTCCAACACCCTCGTCGGCGGCAAATACGGCTGCTTTTTCGGCAGTACTGCAATCGCTCAAGTCACTGGCGTGAGCGGCTTCGGACGCTTCATCCCGGACAACTTCGGCGTGAGCTACAACACGCCGTCCTTTGCCACGGCATGCGGAACGTTTGGCTATACCGGAAAGGCGTTCGCCTATCTCACTGCGCCCGTTATCACCGTAACGGCGCGCAACGGCACCAATAACAGCCTCCCCAATGCCGCAACGACCAACTACACCGGCAGCTACATGAAATTGAGCAACGCCAGCCTGACTCCGGCCACCCAGGGGGCGCGCTATTCGCGCTTCGACGCCCTCGGCGGAGGTACAACGCCCGCACTCGACACCACAGGCTTGCTGGCGACAACAAGCGATCCGGCGATAGGCGCGTTCACCAGCGGCGTCGGCGATCTGACGTTCGGCTCAGGTACCGGCCTGGCATTCAGTCGCAGCACCACGACTCCCCATGTACCCTTCAACGCCGATATCGCACTGGCGATCAACGTGATCGACGGCGACGGTGTTGCCTTTGCCGGCAATCCGGCATCCTTTGCGGCGGCGACGTCCGGCAATGGCATCGCCTTCAACAGCGGCAAGCAAATGCGCTACGGTCGCCTGCGCCTGCTGGGTGCCTATGGTTCCGAACTACTCGACATCCGGCTGCCCGTGCGCGCCGAATACTACGCAGGCCCCGGTTCATGGCCGGTCAATTCACTCGACAATTGCACATCGGTTCCCAGCAGTTCGATCGCGCTGGGTAATTACTTCGCACCGCCGGCCGGCACAGCCGTCAGTGCCGCCAACATGGGCGTGGCGCCCACCGATCACCGCCCGGCGGGCGCGATCAACCTGAGCGCCGGCAGCGGCACCATCGTGCTTGCCAAGCCCAGTCCTGTAGCGACGGGTACTTTCGACGTGGTGCTCAATCTCGGCACGGGTGTCGTCAGCCCCAACAGCTGCGTGACGGGCGCCTTCGTTGGTGGCGCGGCAACCAGTCTCAGCTACCTGCTCGGCAACTGGTGCGGTGCAGCCTACGATCGGGCGCCCTCGGCACGAGTCAAGCTCGGCTCCCCCAAAGCCCCCTACATCTACCTGCGCGAACGCTACTGATCCGCTGCAGGACTGTCTTCCGACCGCGCCGGCGGCAGTTTCAGGATGCTGCGGACATCGACGATTTCATTTCGGGTCTGACCTGCGGCATAGGTTTTTTCGCGGATTGCCGCTTCAAGACGACGCATCTGCTCGTCGTTCAGCGCCGGCAGCTTGTCCCAGAAAATCTGCTGCACCCGCCCGTCGCCGCCAATGACCAGCATCACCGTGACGCCGACGGCAGCCACTGCCGAGTTCGAGGGCCGACCCTGGGTCGGCTGTGCCGCCAAGCGGGCCTGGCTTGCCGAAAGCACGGGCTGCGGACGTACCTCGGGCCGTGCCGCCGCGCCCTGCACAACGGGCCTGGGAGGCACCGAGAAAGCCGCCGGACCGGGGTCCTTTTGCACCAGCACGGACACTTCCGGCTTGGGCTGCGCAAGCTCGGGACTGCTCTGCGCGAGAGGCGCCGCCCCGCGCAGAACCACCGTCAGGACGGCGTGATCGGCCGCCTTCCAGACCTGCGGCGGCAGCTTCCAGGCCAGCAGCAGCAAGGCGTGAAGCAGGACGGAAAGACCCAGCGTGAGGTGGAACCGCCTTTCGTCGTCATGCTTCCATTCGGCGTGACCCCAGTGACTCTGCACCAGCATCAATACGCCTCGAACTCCCGCCACAGGCCGCGCTTGCCGCCGAACGAACCCGAACTTCCGGTAGTGCCGCTGCTGGTGCTCGCCGCCACCGGCACGGCAAAGGTTTCCTGCGAGTAGTTCGATTTCGTTGCAATCGCCTTGTACTCGCCGGTACTCAGCTTGACCACCGTGATACCTACCACCAGAGAGTCGGCGATCTTGGTCGACACATACTTGTCGGCGCCGATCACTCCGAGGCCGGTGTCGTAGCTAAGCGCGTTGGCCCACGCCGTGCCACCGACCGTGCAACTGTCGGCTGCCGGAATGTTGGTGGCAAAGACCAGGGTGCCCCTGACGAGCTTCGGATCCACGTTCATCCGCTCGGCGGAATCCGGCAGATCGACATACCAGCCACCGAAGATATCCCATTCCATGACGGTGCTGTCCTCGTTGGCGCACGCACCTGTGGTGGCATCGACGATGGAACTTGCACCCCGGCAAACCTGGCGATAGGTGCGGGTCACGCCATTCACGACCTTGGTGATCGCCGCTCCGCTCGAGTCCGTCGAGATCAGCTTGCGCGGCAGGAACATGTTCACGGTCGCCCCCCCCACGATGCCCGTGTCGGTCTTCGGATTCCAGGTCTGCTGGTTGGCGCCGCCGAGGTTGGCCAGGCCCATAGTGTCCTTTATCGCGTAGAAGGACTGCAAGTCGGTGTTGGTCAGGTCCGTGGTCTCGAGATACTTGCCGGTGCCGACCAGCACCAGGCGGGTGCCGCTGGACATGCGCGTCAGCTCCGGTTTGGTCGAGATCGGCTGCGCGGTACTGCCGCTGGACAGGTGCGCCAGCTTGAACACGTCGACACCGGTGTGCCCCGAGGCGGTATGGTCCAGATCGAAGCGCCACAGGTCGCCGTTGAGGTCACCGCTGTAAACGTATTCGGCCGAGTTGTTCTGCGCCGGATCCGTCGCCCAGACCGCGATCTTGCCCAGGTTGCTGGGGAAGGCCCCGCTGCCGGACCCGTTATCCATCGGATAGCCGGTCTTGACGACACCGGTCTTGGGATCGATCGCGAACAGGTAGCCGTGACCATCGGCATTGTTGTAGCCGGAACTGAAGAACACCGCCCACTGTCCGTTCGGCAGCTTGGCCGTGATCGGGTTGGAGAAGCTTAAGCCCAGCCGCGTACTGTCGGTGAACTCCCAGAGGAAGGTCGGTGTCAGCGGGTCGGTGACATCGAGGGCGAAATAGCTGCTGCCTCCCGCGCCCAGGCCGGCCACCAGGATGGTGTGCCAGTCGTTGTCGCTGGCGCCGAAGTTGACGTCGGACACCATGATCGGACCGTCGATAAAGTAGCGATGCGCGGCGGCGCCCGATTGTCCGCCGTAATTCACGTCGCCCAGGATGCGCATGTCATCCAGAGCCTGTTGCGGAATATAGGACCACATTTCCTCTCCGGGCTGTACTGTCGAGCCGCTCACCGTCACGGCCGCCGTGTGGGCATTGATGGCATGCAGCATGCCGTCCTGGGAAGAGACGAACACCACCGGATTGCGCGAAGCCGCCGTGCCCGTTGCGACGAAGTTCGAGTAGCCCGCGTCGACGTAAAACCCGCTCGGCTTTTTCATGTACACCGGCTGGGTGTTCACGATGTCGCCGAAGACGTGGGCGCGTTTGCGCCAGATCTGCGGGTGGCTGGTGTCGCCGTCCTGCTCGAGGCTGCGATCGCCGCGCAGGTAGTCCACCAGTTTGGTCGCCGTAATGTCGGTCGGGTTGCTCACCACCAGTGCGGCGTACTGGCTCAGCGGACTGCCGCCGCCCGGGTTGAAGTAGCCCTTCTCGGTAGCTGACAGGGTGCCGAAAGTAAAGTCGCGCACGGGATCGCCGCTGGTGCCGGAACTCGGCTTCAGGTAAATGCGCCGCGCCGACCAGGTCATGTTGTCGAGCCTGGCCTGGGCCGACCACTGGCAACCACTGCCGGACACGCCGCACTGGGTCCCGGTATCGGGCGATACATTGCCGGTGGAGACATCGATCGAACGCGACTGCAGGTCGCCGACCCAATCCACCGTGGCGTAGCTGGCCACGTAGGCAAAGTTGTCGCCGGCCACCGGTTCCAGGTTCGAGGTCGCCGCCGCCGCCGCAGAACCGACCCGCGCCCCGATCTTGTTCAGGGCCTCGCGCAGGCCGGCCACCACGTTCGGCAGGTTGCGTGCGCTGAAGTACTTGCCGTGGCCGTTCACCGTGGCATGCCACAAGTCGTCGACACCGGTCGGATCGAGGTTCGATACCGCGGGCCAGTTGCGCGTGCCCTGCTTGATTTCATAGTAGTCGCCGACACCGGCAGTCTGGTAGTCCGAACGGTATTCGAGGAAGCCGTCGATGCCGAGTCCCATGGCGTAGAAATTCATGTGCTGCGCCGTGTTCTTGTCGTCCGAACTGGTCAGCACGTTGTCCTTCGACACGTCCACCCCGGCAGCATTCAGGGTGTTGCCGAAGGCCACGTTGCGCAGGTCGGTGCTGTAGTAGTACCAGGCGATGTCCGACATGTTGCGGCAGGAACTCGCCCCGGTGCGGTTCGCGCCGCCGGGGGCGACACGAGTCGGGCAGACGGTCGCCGCCTGCTGGCCGTCGTAGTAGGGCCGTGGCGCAGTAGTCGAGTTGTTGTCCGTATTGGCGATGTCGCTGCCATCGACGCGCTGAATGTTGGTGTTGTCCTCCTCGTTCCAGTAGCCGTCTGTCACCAGCAGCATGAAGTTCTGCTGGCACGAGTACTGGATCGGGTCGGTGCTGCCCGTCAGCTTGCCGGCAAAGTAGCGGCCCATCTTCGCGGTTTCGCCGCGCAGCGGAGTCTCGCAGGTCGGGGTCGCGGCAGTCAGCTTGGTCCACCAGGTGCTGCGCTGGTTGGCGGTCTCGCCGCCGGTATCGACGAACTGTCCGACGGGGGTGATCACCGAGGTCGCACAGGCCTTGTTGGCGCAGTTGCAGATGTCATCGAAGCCGACGCGGTACTTGTCGTCAAGCTGGCTGAAGGCGACGCTCGAGGCAGACTTCATCATCTGCATGCGGGTCCGGTAGTAGGTGTACCAGTTGGCGAAGTTCTGCATTTCCTCGGTGTAGGTGCAGGTCGCCGCCACGCAATCGGTGCGGCCCGACGTGCGGTTGTAGGTGTTGTTGGCGGGCACGATATCGACGCGCTTGAAGACGCCGACATCCTTCCAGTAGTTGGTGGCGGTAGAGGGGTCGCTCCCGCCGCCCAGGGTCAGCACGTTGCCGGGCGTTCCCGAGGCGTTGGTGGCGATGGTGTTGATCGCGGCCGCCGTGCCGCCATCCATGGCCGAGGTGCTGGTCGTGATCGGGCCGACGGTGGTGCTGGTCAGGTTGGTCTTGGTCACGCCCTGGGCAGTACGGCCGCCGGCGAACCCCGAGACGCTAGTCAGGTAGGGGCTGAAGCTCTCGACCGCCGCCACCGCGCCACCGCCGGGAGCCGTCGGGTTGGTGTAGGACGCGGTGCTGGTGGTGATGTTCGCCCCGGCTTCCGGCGCAATGGTCAGATTGGTGCAGGCCGCCACACCGGCCGGGCCGGTGACCGTGCAGGTCGATTGCGGCGTGCCGCTGGTGGCGTCGGTACAGGCGTAGGAATAGCCACCCGCGCCGATCGACTGCATGCCGGTGCCCGTGGCCTTGGTCAGATTGTTGATGCGCTGGTAGACCTGCAGCGTCGGGCTGCCGGTGCTCGGCTTGGTCGCCGTGTTGAAGGTATTGGTGGGGCCCGCACCGCCGCAGGTGATGGCGTTGATGGTCTTGCTCGCCGCCGTGGCGTTGGTGATGTTGAACGTCCAGATCGGCTGGCTGGCGCCCGAACCGGCGACATAGGCCGGCTGAGTGGCCGTAATCGAGGCGTCGGCGCTGAGTACCATGCCGCTGGGGCAGGCTGCCGCGCCGGCGGGGCCGGAGATGGTGCAACTGGTCTGCGCCGAGCCCGAAGTCGCCGCCGGGCTGCAGCTCATGGTGTAGCTGGCGCGCATGTTGGTGCCCAGCGTGCTGACCAGGTTGTTGATGCGCACATAGGGCAGGCCGGTGGCGGTGCCGGTGCTGGGCTTGCTCGCGGTATCGAAAGTGTTGGTGCCATTGCAGGTGATGGAATTGATGGTCTTGCTCGCCGTCGTCGCGCCGGTGATGTTGAGGGTCCATTGCGGCGTCACGGCGGTCGTCTTGACCGGCGCGGTGATGGTCAGCCCGGAACTGGCCACGGGCGTAATCGTGTAGGTCTGGCCGCTCAAGGTCGAGGGCACGGTCACCGTGCAGGTCGATTGCGGCGAGCCGGCGGTCGCCGCGGTGCAGCTATAGACGAAGCTGTTCTGCTGGTTGCTGGTCAGGCCGGCCGTCAGGTTGTTGATGCGGGTGGCCTTTTGCGCCGCAGCCGAGGGCGCAGCGCCGGTGGTGGCGTTGTGCGCGGCGGTGTTCGGGTTGTAGTTGGTCGACTGGCACCAGACGTCGCCGACCACCTGGTTGGCCGCGTTGACGTTGTTCAGGTCGAAGGCGTACCAGTAGCGACCGCCGCTGTTGGTCTCTGCTTGCCCGGTCGCGGTGACGCCGCCGGGCAGGCTGGTGAAATGCATGGTCCGGTCGGTTCCGGTGCTCCCCTTGCAGCGCGGGGTTCCGCTGCTGCTCATGGCCAGGTCGCAGTGCACCGTGGTACCGGTACCGCTGCAGGTGCCGCTGCCCGATGACCAGTCGTTCGAGCCCCCGAGGCTGTGCTGCTGGGCCTGGATGTCGGCCGCCAGCGCCGCTGAATAGTAGTTCGTTGCGATGGCCGAGCCGGTGCTGGCCGTGCTGGCCGTCACGGTAACCGTGGCGCCGTAGGTGGCCGAAGTGATCACCTTGCTGTCGGCTGTCGCGTCGGTGATGTTGAAGGTCCAGCTCTCGTTGCTGCCGGCATTGGTGCGCGTCGAGGCGCCAATGGAGATCGAGGCATCATTGGCGTAAACGAGGTTGGTGCAGGCCGCCGCGCCGGGCGGGCCGGTCAGCGTGCAGTTGCCGCCCGAAGTACAGGAGTAGCTGTAGGGGCCGGAAGCGCCGCCCGGCGTGTAACTGCGGGCGTTGAGGAAATTGGCCTGCGCGCCGGTGGACAGGTTGGCGATGAAGGCAGCAGCGGCCGTCGTTCCGGTGGACACCGTGGTTACGGGCGCCGTGCCGCTGGTATTGATGACATTGGTGCCGTTGCAGGTGATCGAGTTGATCCTATTGCTGTCGGCGGTGGCGCCGGTGATGTCGAAAGTCCATTGCGGTGTACCGGCAGCGCCGCTGCTGGTCTGCGTCCAGCCGCCAATCGAGATGGTGGCATCGGCCGAGACCGTCGGCGTGACGCAGGCTGCCGCGCCGGCAGGACCGGTCAGCGAGCAGGCGCCGGCGGCATTGCAGGTGTAGCTGTAGCTGCTGGTGCCCTGGCCATTCAGGCCGTTGGTGCCGGCCCCTGTCGACAGGTTGGCGATGAAGTCGGTAGCGCCGGCCGCGCCGGTGGTGGCGGTGAGTTGTGTGATGGTGTCGGTGGTGCCGCACTTGATCGAGGTGAACCTCTTGCTGTCGGTGGCGGCGCCGGTGATGTCGAACTTCCATTGTGGCGATGTACCGCTGACGGCGCCGCTGGCGGTGCCGGCCAGGAAACTGAAGGATTTGCCGTTGTAGCTGTCGCCATTGAGCGCCGGCGCGGTGACCGTGATGTCGTAGTTGGCGCCGTTGGCTACCGGCGCCGCGGCGCTGTAGCCGCTCGGACCGACGGCGACGCCACCGACCGTGAGGGCGGTAGCCGTGGAGTTGTTGATCTGGGTCCGCAGCACGCCGGCGTCAGTCAACGCGTCCGAGGTATTGGCGATATTGCTCACCGTCAGGTGGCCGACGATGTTGGTGGTATCCACCTTGATCGCGCCGAGGTCGCCGCCATAGGAGACATTGGACGAGGGCGTCACGCGGAACTTGCCAGTCGCCGCAGCGCCGTTGGCCGTCACCGTAACCGTGTTGGTGGCGCCGCACTGGCCGCTGGTGCCAGTCAGGGTGACCACACTGCCCGAGGCCGTCGCCGTGCAGCCGGTGGCCGAAATCTTCGAGACAATGTCGCTGGCAATGGCGTTGACGGCATTGCCGTCGGCGTAGTCGAGCGGCGCCGTGGTGAGAATCGAGAGGCCGCTGATCGCGATATCGTCGATGCGGGTCGCACCGCCGGTGGCATTGACCGTGATCGTCGCCGAATAGAGGGTGGCGGCGCCGGGGCCGGTGACCGTAATGGTGCCGGTACCGGCCGGATTGGTTCCCGGCTTGTTGTCGACCTGGTCTTCGAGCAGGCGCTTGATTTCCACCTGGCCGCTGGCCAGTGCGTTGTTCTGGCAGGTGCCGAAGTTCAACAGGACATCCGTCAGGTCGCCGGAGCGCGCGACATAGGTGTCCTGGCGCGGGCCGGCATTGATGGCCTGGCAGATCGCCTGGGCAATGCTGTTGTAGGTGCTGCTCCCGTTCGCGGTGATGTTCGAGCCGAGCAGTTCGCTGGTCGAGCCGTCGTTGTGCTTCACCGTGATGCTGCCGATGCTGAGACCGGAGGTCACCGATGAGCCGACGTTGGGGCTGACGGTGATGATGCCGGTGGCGTAGGTCGGCGAACCGGATGGTGGGCCGGCGGCGATCACCTGCAGGCCGTTGGCGGCAGTCCCATTGATGGCTGCCTGGATCAGCACATTGGCGCCGGTCTGCGAACAGGTATAGCCGCTGCTGCCGGTGTTGGCCTGGATCGCGGCGCAGACGCTGGCCGCCACGGTGTTCTGGTCGCCGACTGCGGCCGAGGTAAACACCGTGCCGCCGACAGCATCGACGCCGCCGATGGTCAGCGAGTTGATCTTCTGGCCGATGGCCGTGGTGGGACCGATGGCGAGGGTCGCGGTGGCATGCGCGCCGGCCGTCCCGGTGCTGACCCAGCCGCCGAGATAATTGGGAATGTAGTGGCTATAGTCGCGGCGTCCCTGGCAGGAACCGAAGGCGTGCGTCTGGGGATTGTAGTAGGAGCACCAGCGGTAATTGGAGGGGACGTTGAAGCTGGTATCGGTTCCGTCGCTGTTGTGCACCACCGTCGCGGTGGTGGTCCGCAGGCAGCCGGTATAGCTGGTGTCGGTGCAGTATTCCGCCGGGCTCATGGTGAAATAGGCCGCCGACCCGCTGTAGGGCTTGCGGAAGGTGTAGACGGCGTTGGGATACAGGTTGTAATTGAACTGGGGATGTATGGTATCGCCCACGCCGGTCCAGGCCGGGTTGGCCACCGGACTGGTATCGGCATTCTCGCGGCACTTGCCGCCGGCGGTGGGGTCCGCAGCCGTAGGCGCGGCAGTGGAGGCGTTGCACCAGACTTCGTGCGGCCAGGCCGTCGTCAGGTTGGTCGAACCGGCACCGCTGAAGCCATCGTTGAGCGCGGCAGACGGGGTGGAACTCGCGTAGCGCGTGCCGTTGGCCTTGATCGGCGCCTCGTAGCGCACCGCCGGGTCATAGTACTGGTAGTTGATGGCCGAGGTCGCGTAGGGCGGCTGGCCATTGTTCGAAACGCACTGCGGCGCCACCGGCGTGTCCTTCGGCGTACCGCCCTGGTTACTGGCGCCGGTAGTGCCCCAGCACATGCCCCAGGTAACGTTGTTGCTGGAATAGGCGGTGCCGCTGACGCCATAGGTCGGGCCGACGATGGCGACGTAGGGAGCCGTCGCGCCGTAGCCGCTACCCTGGTTGTTGATCGTGATGGAGGTGATCTTGTTGGTCGACGCGCTCACCACGGCGGTCGCTGAAGCACCCGTGCCGGCACCTTCGATCACTACGGCCGGAGGACTCGACGGATTGTAGGTGTGGGTCGCCGAGGCGGTGATCGAGGTCACCTTGCCACCAGCGACCACGGCCGTAGCCGTGTCGCCGGTCAGGATGGTGTCATTGACATAGTCCGGCGTGTAGTCCCAGGCCATCGAGCCCGAGTTGTCGAGCACGTACATCAGGTTGGGACGCACCGTGGAGGTCGTGGTCGCCGCCAGCGGCGTCGTGGCGAGCGTCAAGGCGGCAACCTGCGTCGCCTGGGTCAGGGTCATGGTGACCATGACGAGCCAGGCAATGAATTGGCGATAGTGAGTTTTTTTCATGGCGCAACCTCTTCTCGAATCGACCCCGACGTCAGTAGACGAAGGTCTGGATGTAACGGGTGTTCTGGCGCGGGCCAACGACTTTCACGGTGATGCGGTAATAGACAAGATTATTGACGCTGCTGCTGGCCCCGCAATACGCGGGGTCGCTGGGATCCATGGAGCAACCTGCGCCCGGCCCGCTGGTCGGCACCACCGAGGGCGCCAGGCAACCGGCGCCGGGGCAAGCCCCGGCCGTACCGGCCATACGATGCACCACGTAATAAAGGCCGTAGCCCGCGGGCGCACGCGCCATCTTGCCAGCACAGGGGCTGCCGTCGTTGCCGTTGGTGGTGTCGCTGAAGCGGTAGCTTTGCGGCGTGAAGGTGGTGCTGCCGTTCTTGCTGCAGCCGGCATCGGCGTCGTAGTAGATTGCATAGTAGCGATAGGCGGCAGTGGCTCCGACCGCGGCGGCGCTTTTGCTGTTATCCAGCGCCGTGGCGCCGACGGTGCTTAACTGGTTGCTGACCCACTGGAAGGCATCGTCTACCGCCACGTCGGCGGCGCGGGTCGCCGCCTGGCGAAAGGCGATATTGCCCGAGGCGGAAATTCCGCCGCGCAGACTGGTGATCATGGCCACCGCAGACAGGGTGATGACGACCATGATCAGCAGCGCCAGGATGAGAACGAAACCCTGCTGGCGCGCGGGACGACGATATGACTTCAACGTGTCCATATGACGTTCCTCAACGGAATGACTGTGGAGTAGGCACGGTAGCGATAGCGGGTGTCCGGTGGAGCGTAGGTTACGGCCGCACCGATCTGCGTGCCTCCGCTGTCTGTAACCGCGGGCAGCACGGTGATGGACGCAGGCTGATCGATGACTTCGTTTTCGCGCAGCGAGCTGCGCGCCACGACGCCGACGCGGACCGCGATCACCCGGTTGGAGTTGGTGTTGCTGATCGCCGTAGTGCCGTTCACCCAGCTGGTCACCACCACTCCGGTGGAACTCGCCGCGAGCCCGTACTCGGCCTTGAGCAAAACGATGTCATCGACCAGGTTGTTTGCCGTAAATGCCGGGTACTCGCCAACGGTCAGCGCGCTGGTTGCGGTATCTACCTGGTAGCGCCGGCTGATCAGTGATCCGTCGGGCCCCAGATTGGCGAGATAGCCGGCATTTGCCGAGGCTGCCAGCGCCGATGGGTAGGTATAGCTGATGATCACGCCGCTGGTCAGCAGCGTGCCGGTGGGGCAGAGGCCGGCGCACGGGCCATTCACCGTGGAAAGGGCGCAGGCATTGGTCGCCACGACCCGATCGCCGACGGCAAAGCCGACGTTTGAACGCACGTTGTACTGACTGGTGGTCATCGTATAGCCGCCGCTGATCGAAAGCTCGGTGCCCGGGATGCCGGAGGCCGAGTTGGCGTACTGCACAGTAATGCTGTCCGCGCCGGTACCACCATCGCCAATGCTCACAGGCAGCGGCGACAGCGTCGGATTGGTGCCGTTGCCGATCGACGAGCAGCCCTGCAGCGTCATGAAGCCATAGCCCGCCTGGGCCAGATCGCGTTCCAGCCTGTACAGCGCCATGACGCCGTTGTCCTGCGTTGCCAAGGTCTGCGTAATGGCAGCGCGCTTCTTGGAGAACGTCATCATCACCTGTGACACGGCCGCCAGCCCCATCAGGCTGATGGTCAGGCCGATAAGCAGTTCAATCAGGTTGAAGCCTCGTTGGCGGCGCATAGGGGTATCGACTCTTCGCGTGCTCAGTTGCGTGCTCATTTGCGTGCTCAATTGCGCGTAATCATGCTGCTGGCCTGGTAACGGCGCGGATTGGTTGGATCCTTGCGGTCGGTCCAGGTTACGCAGACCGTGACCGGCTGGGGACTGGTAACGGTGACGACGCCGCTGGCCGCCGTGGCGCAAGCATTGGCGCCGGCGTCGGCGCAGTCGCAGGTAGACATATACACGGTGCCGGTAGCACCGGGGACGGCACCTTGCAGCCGGGTGGTCCAATCGGTGAGATTGACCGTCGAACTGACCCACATGTCCGAGATCAGCTCGCCAACCATGAAACTGGCATCGTTGCGCGCCTTGGATTGCCCGACCTGATTGAGGCCCTGCGCCGCCAGACCCAGCAGGCCGACCAGCGCGACGGCAAACAACAGCAGGCTGATGATCGCTTCAATGATGAAGGAGCCCGCTTGGCGACGGTGTAGCTCGATTGGTCTCATGATCGCCCCCTGCCCGTTAGCACGCCATGGCGTCGGACGCAGCCGCATCCGGCAGGCAAAGGCGGATACCACCGTTGGCCCTGACCAGAACCCGGTAACGCCGACCGGTAACGCCCGTGCTGGGCCCGACCGTGATGCTGCCCGCGGTCGCCGTCTGGGTGCTCAATCCGTCATAGTTGTCCATCAACTGCCCCATCGGTCCGAAGGTGACCACAAAGCCGGCAAGAGATCCCGTGGTGGCAGGACTGGCCGAGACATCCACGCTCGTGGCACTGTCTGTTCCGCTCTTGTAAGCGATGAAGGGGTCGGTAACGCAACTTGCCGCGTTGCCCGAGTAAGCCGGCGTGGCGGGACAGGGCTCCTCCTGATCGGGTGGAGAATACCCATTCACATGGCAACGCGCCCACGGCTCGCCCCGGGTATTGGCCGGCGTGGTCACCCCGGTGTATTGGGTGACGACCCACAGCCTCGAAGTGGCACTGGCGGCGCAGGTGACATCCATGCTTGACACCAGTTGAAAGCGCATCAGTCCGTTGCGCTTGATGGCTTCCGAGCGCGCCAGAGACAAGCCGGACTGGAGTGACTCGGCCACCGCCCGCGTGCGAGCGCTGATGATCATGTCCTGCAGATTCGGCACCGCAATGGCCAGCGCGATCCCTGCGATCGCCACGACGACCATCATTTCAACCAGATTGAAGCCGCGTTGGCGCATCAGCAGGCTCCGTTACTGCTCCTGAGCCAGCAGGAGACCGTGGTGCCGGCAGGCTGCACCGTCGTCTTGGCGCCTGACTCGGTAACCGTATAGCTGTAGCTGATCGACGGTGCGGTCGCGGTGCAGGTATAGGTCTGTCCGGCGCTGGCCGTGACGCAGGAAGTCGCGGTGAAGGTCTGACCGGCGCTGCGCGGCGTCATTCCATTGGCGTAGGTGCGATTGTCCTGGTAGTACTGCTCCTGACGAATCTGCAGATCGGACAGCAGCGACATGCCTTCTGTCAGCTTGCCCTTCAGCACGTACTCGCTGTACTGCGGCATTGCGATGGCCGTAAGAATGCCGATGATCAGCACCACGATCATCACTTCAATCAGGGTAAAGCCACGCGCACGAACTTTCATGGAAACCTCCTCGATATGATCATTAACGGATTCTCCTGGCCGGGCAAGCGTCTGGCGACCACTGGTCAGGATTTGGCGACAAACGGCAGAAATTCGGGCAACAATTCGGGCAACCAACAGGTCCAGCCTAGTCGGCAAGCAGTTCCCTGGGCAAGGGAAAATTGACATTCTCGGCCACGCCGTCCAGGGTTTCAATGCGGCCGGCGCCAAGCGCTTCGAGGCGTTCGACCACACCGTTGACCAGTACCTCGGGCGCCGAAGCGCCGGCCGTCACCCCTACCCGCGTGTTGCCGCCCAACCACCGGGCATCGATCTGATCCGCCCCGTCCACCAGGTAGGCCGGTATGCCGCCGATGGCCGCGACTTCGCGCAGCCGGTTGGAATTCGAGCTGTTCTTCGAGCCGACCACGATGACCACGTCCACCTTGCCGGCCATCGCCTTGACCGCGTCCTGGCGGTTTTGCGTGGCGTAGCAGATGTCATCCTTTTTGGGGCCGACGATGTTCGGAAAACGGGCGGTCAGGGCTTGAACGATTATCCGAGCGTCATCGACGGACAAGGTGGTTTGCGTAACGTAGGCCAGAGGCGCCGCGGCGCCAGCGCGCTGCGTCCCTGCGGAAACTTCAAGTTGCGCGACATCGGCGACTCCTTCCACCAGATACATGCGGCCCGTCGCCTGCCCCATGGTGCCTTCGACTTCGGGGTGCCCCTTGTGGCCAATCATGACGATCTCGTAACCCTGCTTGTGCAGGCGGGAGACTTCCAGATGCACCTTGGTCACCAGCGGGCAGGTGGCATCGAATACCTTCAGACCGCGTTCTGCCGCCTCCTTGCGCACCGTCTGCGGTACCCCGTGGGCGCTGAAGACCACGGTGGCGCCATCCGGCACCTCTGCCAGCTCTTCGACAAACACGGCACCCTTGGCCTTGAGGCCGTCGACAACGTAGCGGTTATGCACCACCTCATGCCGGACATAGATCGGCGCGCCGAACTTTTCCAGCGCACGTTCGACGATGGCGATCGCCCGTTCGACGCCGGCGCAGAAACCTCTTGGGTTGGCGAGCAGGATGTTCATTACAGTATTCCGATGATTTCGACTTCGAAGCGCACCGGCTTGCCGGCCAGGGGGTGGTTGAAATCGACCAGCACGCCTTCGTCATCGAGTTCGCGCACGATGCCGGTGAACCTGTCACCGCCTGGAGCGGCAAACTCGATCAGGCCGTGCAGCTCGGGACTGGCATTGGACGGCAGGGCGGTGCGCGCCATGCGTTGCGTCAGTTGCGGATTGTGGCTGCCGAAGGCCTGGTTGGCGTCGAGCAAAAACACATGCCGCTCGCCGACGCTGACTCCGATCAGGCAGTGCTCCAGCGGCGGTGCCAGTTCGCCGCTGCCCAGTTGCAGGGTCGCCGGGGACGAATCGAAGGTGCTGACCAGTTCTGTATCGTCGCCGGTGGCGACGCGGTAATGCAGCGTGATCAGGTTGCCGGCGCGTACGGTGTCGCTCATGAAATTTCCTTGGGCTGACGGAACTGATGCCACAGCATCAGCGCCACGCCAACGGTGATGGCCGAGTCGGCCACGTTGAAGGCCGGCCAATGATAGCCCGCCAGATGAAAATCGAGGAAATCGACGACGGCGTCGAATCGCAGGCGGTCGACGACATTGCCGAGCGCGCCGCCCAGGATCAGGGAAAGAGCGGTCGGCAGCAGACGCTCATGCGCGTGCTTACGCAGCAGGCCCAGCAGCCAGAACGAGACGCCCAGAGCGAGGACCACGAAGAACCACTTCTGCCAGCCGCCGGCATCGGCCAGAAAGCTGAAGGACGCGCCGGGATTGAAGACCAGGACGAGGTTGAAAAAAGAGCTCACGGTCTGCCTGTCCATCAGGCGAAAGTTCGCCAGCACCCAGATCTTGCTGATCTGGTCGAGCACCAGCACCAGCAGCGCCAGTGCCAGCCAGCGACCAAGCGTTGCCGCCGACTTAGGCAAACTCGCGTGCCTCGCCGGAACCGAACAGATTGGAGGTGCAACGTCCGCAAAGCTCCGGGTGCTCCACATCTTGGCCGACATCCTCGCGCCAGTGCCAGCAGCGCGCGCACTTGGCGTGGGCGCTTGCAACAACCTCTACGGAATCCGCAGTAGCGTCTGGCCACTGCAGCAACACAGCCTTTGAGCAGAGCAGAACAAATCGCAGATCGTCTCCCAGACTCGCCAGCACCTCATACTTAGTGCCGCCTGCGGTAACAGTAACTTCGGCCTGCAGCGACGATCCGATCTTGCCCTCCGTCCTCAGATCCTCCATGAACTTGCTGGCCACTGCTCTTACGTCGCGGATAGTCTGCCACCGTGTCGTCAGCACCGACTCTTCGCCTTGTTCCGGTAGCGCGTGCCATGTCGCGAGCATCACGCTGTCGCCCTGCTTCAGCGTGGTCCAGATTTCTTCGGCAGTGAAGGACAGGATGGGCGCCATCAGCCGCGTCACGGTTTGCAGGATGTGCCACAGCGCGCTTTGCGCCGAACGGCGGGCGCGGGAGTCTTCCGCCGCGGTGTACAGCCGGTCCTTGAGGATGTCGAGGTAGAAGGCTCCGAGGTCTTCGGAACAGAAATTCATCAGCGCCTGCACCACCTTGTGAAACTCGAAACGCTCGTAGTCGGCGGTGCATTGCGCCTGCAGGCGGCGGGTGAGCGCGAGGGCGTAGCGATCCACTTCGAACCATTCGGCGGGCGGCAGCATCTGGGTCTTTGCGTCGAAATCCGCGGTATTGGCCAGCAGGAAGCGCAGCGTGTTGCGCAGTCGGCGATAGACCTCGACCACGCGCGGCAGGATGGTCTTCTCGTCGATCGACAGTTCGCCCGAGTAGTCGGTGCTGGCCACCCAGAGGCGCAGGATTTCGGCGCCGAGCGTGTCGGAGATTTTCTGCGGCGCGACCACGTTGCCTTTGGACTTGGACATCTTCATGCCCTTGCCATCGACCACGAAACCGTGGGTCAGCAAGGCCTTGTAGGGCGCACGGCCGTCGATCGCGGCGCCGGTGAGCAGGCTTGAATGGAACCAGCCGCGATGCTGGTCCGAGCCTTCGAGGTAGAGGTCCGCCGGGTAGATGAGATCGGCAGCGTGCGAGCCGCGCAGCACCGTGCGGTGCGTGGTGCCGGAGTCGAACCAGACGTCGAGCGTGTCGCGCATCTTGTCGTACTGGCCGGCTTCGTCGCCAAGCAGTTCGGCCGCGTCGAGCTTGAACCAGGCGTCGATGCCCTCCTGCTCGATGCGCTGCGCCACGGCTTCGAGCAGCTCCAGCGTGCGCGGATGCGGCTCGCCAGTTTCCTTGTGCAAGAAGAACGGGATCGGCACGCCCCAGTTGCGCTGTCGCGAAACGCACCAGTCAGGCCGATTGGCGATCATCGCGTGCAGCCGCGCCTTGCCCCAGTCGGGATAGAACTTGGTCGCCTCGACGGCAGCGAGTGCGAGTTCGCGCAAGGCCACGTGCCTTTCCTCTGTCGCCAAAGGCGACCCGACTCCATCGCCCCCTTTCCCGGAAAGGGGGTTGGGGGGATTGTCGTCACCCTGTCCAGAATGGACGGGGCGGGCAACCGCCTTGTTCATGCCGACGAACCACTGCGTGGTGGCGCGATAAATGATCGGTGTCTTGTGCCGCCAGCAATGCATGTAGCTGTGCACGATCTCGCTGCTGGCAAACAGGCTGCCGACCTCGGCCAGCTTTTCGATGATGACCGCATTGGCCTTCCAGACGAACATGCCGCCGAAGAAAGGCAGGCTGGCGGCGAACACGCCGTCGCCCTGCACCGGGGTGAGGATTTCGTCGTTCTGCATGCCGTGCTTCTTGCAGGAATCGTAGTCCTCCAAGCCGTAGGCCGGCGCGCTATGGACGATGCCGGTGCCGGTATCGAGCGTGACGTAGTCGCCCAGATACACCGGCGAGGCGCGGTCGTAGAAGGGATGGCGGAACACCACCTGGGCCAGCGCCGCGCCCTGACAGGCGCCGAGCACTTCGCCTTCGAGGCCGAAGCGCTGCAGTGCCGCGCCACGCAGTTCGGCGGCGAGGATCAGGCAGCCGCGCGCGGTCTTCACCAGTTCGTAGGTGAATTCCGGGTGCATGTTGAGTGCCTGGTTGGACGGAATGGTCCAGGGGGTCGTGGTCCAGATCACCGTCCAGCAGTCGCCCTCGGGTAGCGCGACGATACCGAACGCATGGGCGACGCGGCCGCGCTCGGCGGCGTCGAGGCGGAAGCCGACGTCGATTGCCGGGGATTTCTTGTCCTGGTACTCGACCTCGGCCTCGGCCAGGGCCGAGCCGCAGTCGAAGCACCAATTCACCGGCTTCAAGCCCTTGAACAGGTAGCCGGTCTTGTACAGATCGCCAACGGCGCGGATCTCGTCCGCCTCGTTGCGGAAGGCCATGGTGAGGTAGGGATTGTCCCAGTCGCCGAGCACGCCGAGGCGGATGAAGTCCTTCTTCTGCCGTTCCACCTGTTCGGCGGCGAAGCTGCGGCACAACTCGCGCGCCTTGTCGGCCGGCAGGTGCTTGCCGTGGGTCTTTTCGATCTGGTGCTCGATCGGCAAACCGTGGCAATCCCAGCCCGGCACGTAGGGCGCATCGAAGCCGGCCAGGGTCTTGGCGCGGACGATGATGTCCTTGAGAATCTTGTTCACCGCATGGCCGATGTGGATGTCGCCGTTGGCATAGGGCGGGCCGTCGTGCAGTACGAAGCGCGGACGCCCTGCCGATGCCTTGCGAATCTTCTGGTAGAGCCTTTGCTCCTGCCAGGCGGCGACCCAGCCCGGCTCGCGCTTGGCGAGGTCACCGCGCATCGGGAAGGGCGTGTCGGGCATGTTGAGGGTCTTGCGATAGTCAGCCATGTCTAAAATCTCACCGCAGAGGCGCAGAGGCGCAGAGGAAACGCAGAGGAATACAGGTCAAAGTCCATTTGCCAGCCTTTTGATGCCGTTGCGCATCGCATCAACATTGAAATTCATAAGCAGGCCAAGTCGTTTGTCCATCAGCCTGAGATAGGTCAGTAACTGGGCGTCATGGATCGGCATCAACTTTTCAACCGCCTTCACTTCAACAATCAAACAATCATCAATCAGCAAGTCCAGTCGATAGGATTGCGCAAGTGTCAACTTCTTGTAGCGCAAGGGCACAATCACCTCGCGTTTGACACTGAGTCCGGACTGCTCAAGCTCCCATCCAAGGCACTCCACATACGCCGATTCGAGTAAACCCGGCCCCACCTGACGATGCACCTCGATGGCTGCCCCAATGACGCGTCCACTCAGATCGTTGAAATCAGTCTCCGCAATGGCCTTTCTCTGCGTCATCTCTGCGCCTCTGCGCCTCTGCGGTAAAAAAAACCCTTCACGTCGGCTACATCGCGGGCAATCTGCGCCTTGAGCGCATCCAGTGAATCGAACTTTGCCTCGTCGCGCAGCTTGTGCAGGAAATTCACGTCGACGTGGGTGCCGTAAATATCGCGATCGAAATCCAGCAGATGGACTTCCAGAACGGGCTGGAGGCCCTCGGCGACCGTCGGGCGCACGCCGATGTTCGCCGCGCCGGGAAGCGGATGTGCATCAATGCCGGAAACGGTGACGGCGAACACGCCGGAGAGCGGCAGACGCTTGCGCCGCACCTGGATGTTGGCGGTGGGGAAACCGATGGTGCGGCCGAGCTTCCTGCCGTCCATGACGCGCCCGGCGATGACATAGGCACGCCCCAGCAGCTCCTCGGCATGCTCGATGTTGCCGGCGGCCAGGGCCTCGCGCACCGCGGAACTGGAAACGCGAATGCCGCCGAAATCCACCGTGTGCATGGCCTCGACCACGAAACGGTGCTCCTGTCCCGTTCGTTGCAGCAGGCCAAAATCTCCACCGCGACCCTTGCCAAAACGGAAATCGTCGCCGACGATCAAATGCCGCACCGACAGTCCATGCACCAGGATGCGTTCGATAAACTGCTCGGCGGTGAGCGCCGCCAGATTGCGGGTGAAGCGGCAGACATGAACGCGATCGACGCCGCAATCGGCCAGCAGTTCGATCTTGTCGCGCAGGCTGGCCAGGCGCGCCGGCGCCTGGTCCGGCGCGAACAGTTCGCGCGGATGCGGCTCGAAGGTGAGCACCGTCGCCGGCAGCGCGAGTTCGCGTGCCTTGGCTGTCAATTCGGACAGCAGCGCGCGATGGCCACGATGCACGCCATCGAAATTGCCGATGGTCAGTACCGTGGACGTCGTCGCCCGCTCGGGAACACCGCGAAAAACCAGCATGGGATTTAGCGTGAAATAACTCGTTCGGAGCGACTGGTGATAGTCGAGCGAAGCGAGCTGACCAGAAGCCTCCCCGTGAGGGGGCGAGGTGGGGTTTCGCACCGCATGCGGTGCGCCGCCGCAGCCGGCTGGCTGTGCAAAGCCAGCCGTGGGCCGCGCAGCGGATGGGAGAGGCGGGCCTTCAATTCGCTTTTCGCGTGTTTCATCATCAGGGATGCCGTGTCACTGCTGCGTGAAAGTGAGGCTACAGGGAAAGCGGGCGATTATATCAAGCTAGGCCGGTGCGACCTGAACCACAAGGCCTGAAGGCTTCACCGCGGAGGCGCAGAGGCGCAGAGAAAGACAGCGCAGAGGAAAGCAACTACGGCAAGTTTCTTCGCATATGATTTTCTCTGCGAATCCTCTGCGCCTCTGCGCCTCCGCGGTAAGGTTTTCCGTCTGAATCAATCCAGCCGTGCCAGCTTCGATTTGGCCAGCGGCGGGTTCTTGGCGAAATAACGGCGGATGCCCTTGAGGATGGCTTCGGCCATGCGGTCCTGATAGGCCTCGTCGTTCAGGCGCGCCTCTTCCTCGGGATTTGAGATGAAGGCAGTCTCGATCAGGATCGATGGAATGTCCGGCGCCTTCAGCACGGCGAAACCAGCCTGTTCCACCTGCCCTTTGTGCAGGGTGTTGATGCGGCCCAGTTCGCCCAGCACATGGTTGCCCAGCTTGAGGCTGTCATTGATGGTCGCCGTTTGCGACAGATCGAGCAGGGTACGGGCGAGATAGGGATCCTTGACGCCGAGATTCACGCCTCCCACCAGATCGGCCGAGTTTTCCTTGTTCGCCAGCCAGCGCGCGGCCGAACTCGAGGCGCCGGTTTCGGACAGGACGAAAACGCTGGAACCGCGCGCCGTGGTCTTGATGAAGGCATCGGCGTGCACCGAGACGAACAGATCGGCCTGCACCCGGCGCGCCTTCTGTACGCGCTGCTGCAGCGGAATGAAATAGTCGCCGTCGCGCGTCAGCACCGAACGCATGCTCGGCGTGGCGTCGATCTTCTCCTTCAGGCGCCGCGCCACCGAGAGCGTGACGTTCTTTTCGTAGCTGCCGCCGCGACCGATCGCACCGGGATCTTCGCCACCATGGCCGGGGTCGAGAACGATGGTCACCATGCGCGCAATCTCGGGCTTCTGCTCAGGCTTGTCGGGTGCATGGTCGCCCGGCCTCTCGGCTGGCTTGGCGTGGGCCTCCGGCTTTGACTCTGCCTTCTGCGGCGACTCACCCGATTTTTCCAGCAGTGCCATCAGGGGATCGATCGGCTCCACAGGATAAAGGTCGAGCACCAGTCGATGGCCGTATTCGCCCACCGGTTTGAGGGAGAAAACCTGCGGCTTTACTTCACCCTTGAGCTCGATCACGAGGCGCACCACGCCCGGCTTATTGCGTCCGGCACGGATCAGCTTGATGTAGGGGTCGGCGTCGATAATCTTCGCGGGCAACGTCTGCAGCACCGAGTTGAACTCGACACCTTCGAGGTCGAGCACCAGTCGCTCCGGGTCTTTCACCAGCAGATGGGAGTACTTGATGACCTGATCGTGCTCCAGCGTCACCCGCGTGTAGTCGCGGGCCGGCCAGACGCGCACCGCGAGTATGCTGCTGCCCGGCGTGGCGCCAGCGCCAACCCGTGAAACCAGCAGGGTCAGGCTGGCCGCAGCAAACTTGAGGACATCACGCCGGCGAGGCATGCTCGTCCCCTGGCGCTGGCCGCCGTGATGCGGGCGATACGCCCATCACCGGCTTCACCCGGCTCGACCCGCAATTCAATTCGCATATCGGCGGCAGGCAGATACGGCGCGGCCTTGTCGGGCCATTCGACCAGACAAATTCCATTTCCTGAAAAATATTCGTCGAGCCCGGCATCGAGATATTCTTCCGCGTAGTTGAATCTATAAAAATCAAAGTGATAGAAGTGTAATCCAGAAACCACATGAACTTCAACCAGTGTGTAAGTGGGGCTTTTCACCGGGCCGCTGAGACCGGCCGCGCGCAAGAGCCCGCGCACCAGCGTGGTCTTGCCCGCGCCGAGGTCGCCGTCGAGCCAGATGACCATGCCCGGCAAGCGCTGTTCGCTCATCGGCGCGGCCATGGAGCGGCCCAGGGCAAGCGTGTCGGCTTCACTGGTCAGGGCTAAAGTAAGATGATCGGCATGCATGGCAATCAAGAAACCAATGGGAAAACTTCAGCGGAACTGAAGGAAAACATTCGGCGCTGGGGTACGGACCTCGGCTTCGATGCCATCGGCTTTTCCGGAACCCACGTCAGCGGCGCCGAAGAAAACCTGAACGCATGGCTCGCGGCCAACTGCCATGGCGAGATGGATTATATGGCGGCCTATGCTACCGAAAGCGGAAACAAGCGTGCACGACCGGCGGACCTGGTGCCGGGCACCCACAGCATCATCACCGTGCGCATGAATTACCGTCCCGCCGCTGCCGATTCCCGCGCCGCCCTTGCCGACGGCGAACGTGCCTTCATTTCGCGTTACGCCCTGGGCCGCGACTATCACAAGCTGCTGCGCGCCCGGCTGCAGAAACTGGCCGATCGAATCACGAGCGAGATCGGCGCTTTTTCCTATCGGGTGTTCACGGATTCCGCGCCGGTCATGGAAGTCGGTCTGGCGCAGAACAGCGGTCTGGGCTGGCGCGGCAAGCACACGCTGCTACTCGACCGCGAGGCCGGATCGTATTTCTTTCTCGGCGAGATATTCACCGACCTGGACCTGTCACCGGACACCCCGGTCACCGATCACTGCGGCACCTGCGCGGCTTGCATCGACGCCTGCCCGACCCGGGCCATCACCGCTCCCTGGCGCCTCGATGCGCGCCTGTGCGTGTCCTACCTGACGATCGAACTCAAGGGCAGCATTCCCGAAACCCTGCGGCCCCTGCTGGGCAACCGCATCTACGGTTGCGACGATTGCCAGATCGCCTGTCCCTGGAACCGCTTCGCGCCGCTTACCCGGGAACGCGATTTCGCGCCGCGCCACGATCTGGATCAGGCCCGACTGGTCGAGCTCTTCGCCTGGGAAGAAAACGAGTTCAACCAGCGCCTGACCGGATCGGCGATCCGCCGCATCGGCTACGAGCGCTGGCTGCGCAATATAGCCGTGACGCTGGGCAACGCCCCGCGCAGCGACGAAGTGCTCGGTGCCCTACGCTCCCGTGCCGGTCATCCTTCGGCATTGGTGCGCGAACATGTGGCGTGGGCGCTCCGACGCCACGGCGAAGCTGCCTAGCCGGTTGCCACCGGCCGCGAGGGATCGGCGCACCACTCGCTCCACGAGCCGGGATACAGCTTGGAACCCGACAAGCCGGCCAGTTCCATCGCCAGCAGGTTGTGGCAGGCAGTAACACCCGAGCCGCACTGCTGCACGACATCGGTTGCCGGGCGGCCGACCAGCAGCGCGTCGAATTCGGCGCGCAGCTCCGCGACCGGCTTGAAGAAGCAGCCATCGTCATCGAGATTTTCAAAATAGAAGCGATTCACCGCACCGGGAATGTGGCCGCCGACCGGGTCGAGCGTCTCGTTCTCGCCGCGGAATCTTTCCGGGCTGCGCGCATCGAGAAGCAGCATCCGCTCCGACTGAAGGTCGGCCAGCACCTGCCCGGAATCGACGGCCATATCCTGCGGGCGTGCCGTGAAGTTGCGCGACTCGACAGCAGGCACACGCTCTTCCAGCGCCCGCTTGCTGCGCTTCCAGCCTGCCAGCCCGCCATTCAGCACCGCCACCCGGTCATGTCCCAGCCAGCGCAGCATCCACCAAAGCCGTGATGCGAAAATGCCGCCTTCATTGTCATAGGCCACCACCTGCGTCGCCTCATCCACGCCGCAGGCCGACATGCGCCGCGCAAACTCGGCGGCATCAGGCAACGGATGACGACCGTTGCGACCGTCGGCGATGCCCGAAAGATCATCGTCGAGATGCAGGAACAGCGCACCCGGAATATGGCCTCTGGCATAGGCCTGGCGCCCATACTCGGTATTCCTCAGGTCATGCCGGCAATCGAAAACGCGCCACCCCGGATGGGTAGCAAGATCTTCGACGCTGACCAGCGCAGCTACCGGTGTGTTAGCCGCCAAGTCGATCATTCGCTTCCCTCGGCCAGCCAGTTGCGGGCCTCGACCTCATCGGCAAATACCGTCACGTCGGCGTTGACGAAGAGTTGCTCCAGCCACGCGCTCCAGGCTACCCACTGGCTGTCGGTGATGATCGCGATGCGCCTGAAGTCTCCCGCGTGCTGCCTCGAAAACCGGATCTCTTCCCAGGCGACGTCCAGGGTGAAGTCGGCCATGTCGCGCAGATCCACCAGCAGATCAACCGGCCCGGAAAACTTGATCTCGAAAAGAACCAGCTCCTCGAATTCCTTGAAATCGGCCAGAGTGAATTCGCCGAACACGGCGAACTCGACCAGATGGCCCTGATGTTGTGTCGTAATCATGATGCGCCTCCCAAGAGTCGATTTCGGCAGGGAGAATAATCAGCGAAGGCTGAAAAGGCAATTGAAACCCTGCGGTATTGCTTGCGAGAAACTGCAGCCAGGACGAAGCATAGCGGAGTTTCAGTACAGGCTCGCCTGTGATGGCAGGCCTTGGGTCGAAGCCAAAAACCAGGCGCGAAAAAAAGGGCCCGCACGCGGACCCCTTCAGGCGAACGAAGTCGCGATTACTTCTTGGCCTTCTTGCCGGAAACGGCCAGCTTGAAACCGGCACCCGCGCTGAACTTCGGCACGGTGGTTGCAGGAATCTTGATGGTAGCGCCGGTCTTCGGGTTCTTGCCGGTACGCGCAGCGCGCTTGGCCGACTTGAAGGTACCGAAACCGACCAGAGTAACGTTATCCCCTTTCGATACAGCTTTCATTACGGCAGCCATGATGCCGTCCAGCGCCTTGCCGGCGGCAGCCTTGCTTATGTCGGCTTCCTTGGCGGCGATTTCAATCAGTTCAGCTTTGTTCATGCTTTATATTCCTCCGGAAATATGCGGGCATCCCACCCAAAAAATATTCTAAACCCGTTTCCCCTGCCTTGTACAAGGTTTTTGTGCCCGCCGCTATGCCGCTTGCGCCTGATGTGTTGCAATGATGCCGCCACCCAGACAGACTCTCGATTCGTAGAGCACCAGCGATTGCCCCGGCGTGACCGCCCATTGCGGCGCGGCAAAGACGACCTCGCACTCCTCGGCTGAAATCCGCTCTACCTGGCAGGCGGCGTCCGGCTGCCGGTAGCGCGTCTTCGCCGCATAGACCCAGTGCGTGTGCGGCGCATCTCCGGAGACCCAGGAGAGATCGCTCGCCACCAGGTTTTGCGAGAACAGGGCGGGATGCTCGTGGCCTTGCACGACCCACAGGATGTTTCTTTCCATGTCCTTGTCGGCGACAAACCACGGCTCCTCAGGCGCGCCCTTGACGCCGCCGATACCGAGCCCTTCGCGCTGGCCGAGGGTGTAGTACATCAAACCTTCGTGACGGCCGACCACGCGATCCGTGGCGAGAACGCGAATCTCGCCCGGCTGCTTCGGCAGGTAGCGCGCGAGAAATTCGCGGAAGGGTCGCTCGCCGATGAAGCAGATCCCGGTCGAGTCCTTGCGCGCATGATTCGGCAGGCCGGCATCCTCGGCGATGCGCCGCACATCGCGCTTGTACAGGTGGCCGACCGGAAACAGCGTCTTCGCCAGTTGCGCCTGAGTCAACCGATGCAGGAAATAACTCTGATCCTTGGTGCCGTCTTCGGCCTTGAGCAACTGCCATGCGCCGAGAAACTCTCTGACCTGCGCGTAGTGGCCGGTCGCGATCTTGTCGGCGCCGAGCGCCAGCGCATGGTCGAGAAAGGCCTTGAACTTGATTTCGGAGTTGCACAGCACATCCGGGTTCGGCGTGCGGCCGGCCTGATACTCGCGCAGGAAATCGGCAAACACCCGCTCCCGGTATTCGGCAGAGAAGTTGACGGCCTCGAACTCTATGCCGAGCACATCCGCGGCGGCGGCGGCGTCGACCAGATCCTGGTTCGATGAACAATATTCATCGGTATCGTCGCCCTCCCAGTTCTTCATGAACAGGCCTATCACCTCATGGCCTTCACGCTTGAGCAGCAGCGCCGCGACAGACGAATCAACGCCGCCGGACAGCCCGACTACGATCTTTCCTTTAGACATCGGGGTCACTTCCCTGGCGCCAGAGTTCCATCGGGATAACGGGCGCAGAACGACCGTTATCGACATACCAGCTATCCACCGCGAAGCGATGGATATGCTCCGTTTCCGCGTGCATCAGTCGGGGACCGATCTCCTCGATCTGTGCCGAAAAATGCTGGAAGATCCAGCCGCGCCGCGCCGGTTCAATCACGCGATGAAAATGCAGGGCGCCACGTCTTTCCAGGAGGCGCAGAAAGCGTGTGGTGGTGGTCGAGTGATCGATGCAGTCCATGCCGCCGCGTACACCTGCGTCGTCGAAATTTCCGGCCCGGTCGGCGTGAATCGGCGTCTGCTGTCCGGCCCAGGCATAAAGCCGACCCGTCACCAGCGAAAGCAGCTGGCGCTCCCGCCCGGCCGTATCGGCTGTGGCCAGGATCTCCTCCGCCCACGTCAGGCGTATCTCCGAAAAAACCGCCACCTCCTCTGCAGCACAGCCAAAGTTGAAGCAGATGTTCACTGCCTCATCGGCCTGTACCCGACCCGCGAAAAAAACCAGCAGAAAGGCCAGCCAGCGCATCACTGGTAATGCCGCACAAGGTCAAGCGGAAAACGCCGGCCGGCGAGGTAGTCGCTGATGCACTGCCAGACCAGCGGGCTGCGATGGCGATCCGCGATGGCCTGGATTTCGGCGGGCGTCATCCAGACAGCGCGCAGAATGCCATCGTCGAGTATCCGACCCGCTTCGTGGGCGCCGAGTTCGCCGGAAAACGCAAAACGCAGATAGGTGACATCACCCTGTGGTCTTGGCCACTGATAGATGCCGACCAGCGCCGTTGGCGTAAAACCCCATGCCGTCTCTTCCAGCGTCTCGCGGGCGCAGGCAGCGACCAAGGACTCGTTTTCATCGAGATGCCCGGCGGGCTGATTGAAGCGCAAGCCGTCCTCGGTCTCCTCCTCGACCAGCAGGAAGCGTCCCTCACGCTCAATCAGCGCGGCGACGGTGACATTGGGCTTCCAGATACGATTCATGGGCGCATTTTAGCGCCCCTGCTAAAATCGCCGCTTCAACAACGCATTGCTGGAGACCCACCATGTCCATGGCCGACCGCGACGGCTTCATCTGGTACGACGGCAAGCTCGTGCCCTGGCGCGATGCCACCACCCACGTGCTGACGCATTCGCTGCACTACGGCCTCGCCGTGTTCGAAGGTGTGCGCGCCTACAAGACCGTCTCCGGCACCGCGATTTTTCGCCTCAGGGAGCATACCGACCGGCTGTTCGCCTCGGCGCACATCTACCGCATGCCGATGCCTTACGACAAGGCGACACTGATCGAGGCGCACAAGGAAGTCGTGCGCGCCAACAAGCTCGAATCCTGCTACCTGCGGCCGATCGCGTTCTACGGCTCGGAAAAGATGGGCGTCAGCCCCCGCGGCGCGCTGACCCATGTCGCCATCGCGGCCTGGCCCTGGGGCGCCTACCTGGGCGAGGAAGGCCTGGAAAAGGGCATCCGCGTCAAGACCTCGAGCTACTCGCGGCACCATGTCAACGTCAATATGGCACGCGCCAAGTTCGCCGGCACCTATCCGAACTCGATCCTGGCCAATATGGAAGCCACCGAAGACGGCTACGACGAGGCGCTGCTGCTGGACGTCGATGGCTTCGTCGCCGAAGGCGCCGGCGAGAACCTGTTCATGGTCAAGGACGGGGTGATCTACGAACCCGAAATCGCCTCGGCGCTGATGGGCATCACGCGCAGTACGGTCATCACGCTGGCCGCCGAACTGGGCTACAAGGTGATTGCCAAGCGCCTCACGCGCGACGACATCTACATCGCCGACGAAGCCTTCTTCACCGGCACGGCAGCCGAGGTCACGCCGATTCGCGAGCTGGACAACCGCACCATCGGCGCCGGCAGTCGCGGCCCGGTCACCGCCAAAATCCAGAGCCTGTTTTTCGATGTGGTGAACGGCAAAGTGCCGGCCCACGCCGACTGGCTCAGTTTTGTCTAAGTTTTGTGTAATGCACGCTTGAGGTAAATCATGCCGACTCTCGACGAATCGCAACGCCAGGTTGCCGTTACCGCACACGATCTGCCGCTGGCCTGTCCGCGTCCCGGCGCGCCGCTGTGGGCCCGCCATCCACGGGTCTTCATCGACGTCCTGAAAAGCGCCTCGGGCGATGCCACGTGCCCCTACTGCGGCACGGTGTATCGCCTTACCGGCGAGCGTCCCAAAGGCCACCACTAAGTTTCTTCACAAGATCTGAGTCCCTTTCCAGACGTGAAGATACTCGTCGTCGCTCCGTCATGGATCGGCGACACGATTCTCGCCCAACCGCTCCTCGCACTGCTCAAGCTCAATAATCCGGCGGCCCGCATGGAAGTGCTGGCGCCGGACTGGTCGTCACCGTTGCTCGCGCGCATGGCCGAGGTCGATGCGGTCATCGCCAATCCCTTCCGCCATGGCGAGTTCAATCTCGCCGCGCGCCGCGCGCTGGGTCGGCGCCTCGCCAGTGCCGCCTTTTCCGAGGCCTACGTGTTGCCGAACTCATGGAAGTCAGCACTGGTTCCGTTCTTCGCCGGCATTCCGCGACGCGTCGGCTACCAGGGCGAAAGCCGCTACCTGCTGCTGAACGAACGCCACCCGCTTGATGTCGCCCGCCACCCGCAACTGGTGCAGCGCTATGCCGCACTGGCCGGGCCGTTGCCCGCGACCTTGCCGCAACCGCGGCTGATTTCTACCGTCGAGCAGCAACAGGCCGCGCGCCGCAGTTTGAATCTGCCGCTTGATAATTCACCCGTTATCTTCTGCCCCGGCGCCGAATACGGCCCCGCCAAGCGCTGGCCGGCGCAGCACTTCGCGGCGCTGGCACGACTGATCGCGACGCCGCAGAACCCGGTATGGCTGGTCGGTTCGGCCAGGGATGCCGCCGTGGGTGAGGCAATTGCGGCGGCGGCGGAAGGCGCGGTGCTCAATCTGTGCGGTCGCAGTTCGCTGGAGCAAGCCATCGACCTGATCGCCTCGGCGCGTTGCGTGGTGAGCAACGACTCCGGCCTGATGCACGTCGCTGCTGCGCTCGAGCGACCGCTGGTGGCGCTCTACGGTTCATCTTCACCGGCGTATACGCCACCGTTGTCGCCGCATGCGAAAATTCTTTCGAGAAACCTGCCGTGCAGCCCCTGCTTCAAGCGCGAATGTCCGCTGGGACATTTCGACTGCATGAACGGCATTTCGGCACAGCAGGTGGCGGCAATCATCGCCGCGCAACTTTCCGTTCCAGTCTGACCGTGGCCAACCAGAAAATCTTTGCCAGCCCGCAGGATGTCGAAGCGGCCTTTTACGAGGCGCTGGAACGCTGCGACATCGACGCCATGATGGCCGTCTGGGCCGAAGACGAAGAAGTGGTCTGTGTGCATCCGGGCGGTCCGCGCCTCGTCGGTTACCCGATGATTCGCGAAGCCTGGCAGCGCGTCTTCGCCAATGGCAGGAAACTCAGGGTGCGACTGTCACAACAGACCGCGGTGACCACGCCCTTTGCCATGGTCAGCACCTTGCTGGAACACATCGCCAACCAGGGCGATGAGAATTTGAGCGCGCCGGTGGCAGCCACCAACGTCTATGTGCGCGGAGCCCTGGGCTGGCGCATGGTTGCTCACCACGCCTCGCCGGTACCGCCCAGCAGCATCGGTGAGGAACCACGCATCCTGCATTGAACGTGCCTCCAACCGAGCAGCATTATCTTGCTCCGCCGTGGCTGCCCGGTGGCCATGCGCAGACCATCTGGCCGCTGCTGATCAAAGGACCGCTGCCGGGCTACCGGCGCGAGCGCTGGGACACTCCGGACGATGACTTCATCGATCTCGACTGGATCGCCGGCGAACCGGGCGCGCCCTGCGTGGTGCTGTTTCATGGCCTCGAAGGCAACTCGGGCAGCCACTACGCGCGGCGGCTGATGCACGCAGCAGGGTGCCGCGGATGGCATGGCGTGGTGGTGCATTTTCGTGGCTGCTCGGGCGAGCCCAATCGCCTGCCGCGCGCCTATCACTCGGGCGACTCGCAGGAGATCGACTGGATCCTGCGCCGCCTTCAGACAAGGGGATTCCCCGCCCTGTTCGTTGCCGGCGTCTCGCTCGGCGGCAACGCGCTGCTGAAGTGGCTGGCCGAGCAAGGCAGTCTCGCGTCCGGCGTGATCGACGCGGCGGCGGCCGTGAGCGCGCCGCTGGATCTGGCGGCGGCCAACACTGCGCTCTCGTCGGGCTTCAACCTGATATACGCACGGCATTTTCTGCGCACGCTGATTCCGGCGGCGCTGGCCAAGGACCGCCGCTTTCCCGGTCGGATGGACATTCGCCGCGCGCAGGCCGCGCGCACCCTGCGCGATTTCGACGACGCCGTCACCGCACCGCTGCACGGGTTCCTCGGCGCCGACGACTATTACGCGAGGAGCAGCGCCGGCCCGCTGCTGGGTGCCGTGCGCCTGCCAACGCTGCTGCTGCACGCGCGGAATGACCCGTTTCTGCCGCCGGCGGCATTGCCGCGCCAGGAACACCTGGCAGACACGGTGACGCTGGAAATCCACGGCCACGGCGGACATGTCGGATTCGTGCATGGCGCCCTGCCCGGCCGCGTCGACTGGCTGCCACAACGCCTGCTGGCGCACTTCGCCGCGCATCTGCCGGCCTCTTTCAGCATGCGATAATCTTCATCAACACACTTCTCCAGAACAGCGCATGCAGACTCCGGCACCCGAGATTTTCAAGGCTTACGACATTCGCGGCATCGTGCGCACCACGCTGACAGCACAGACCGTGCGGCTGATTGGCCGGGCGCTGGGCAGCGAAGCCGTCGCGCGCGGCATCAAGTCCATTGTCATAGGCCGCGATGGCCGTCTTTCCGGTCCCGAGCTTTCGGCGGCGCTGGCCCGCGGCATCACGCAGGCCGGAGTCGATGTCATCGACATCGGCCGGGTGCCGACGCCGATGACTTATTTCGCTGCGCATGAACTGGGCACGGACAGTTGTGTTTCCGTCACCGGCAGCCACAATCCCCCGGAGTACAACGGACTGAAGATGGTGCTGGGCGGCCAGACGCTGTACGGCGAGATGATCCAGGACCTGCGTCGCCGCATCGAAACTGCCAGCTATTGCCAGGGCCGCGGGGTCGTGCGCCACGCCAGTGTGCGCCAGGCCTATCTCGATCGCATCGTCGGCGACGTAAAGCTGTCGCGGCCGATGAAAATAGTCATCGATTGCGGCAATGGCGTCGCCGGCAGCGTGGCGCCGGACCTGTTCCGCCGCATGGGCTGCGCGGTGATCCCCTTGTTCTGCGAAGTGGATGGCAATTTCCCCAATCACCACCCCGATCCTTCCAAGCCGGAAAACCTGATCGACCTGCAACGCGCCTTGCGCGAGACGGGTGCCGAACTGGGGCTGGCTTTCGACGGCGACGGCGATCGGCTCGGGGTGGTTACCAGGGATGGCGAAATCATTTTTCCCGACCGCCAGTTGATGCTGTTCGCCGCCGACGTGCTGGCCCGCAATCCCGGCGCCCAGATCATCTACGACGTGAAGTGCTCGCGCTGGGTGGCGGAATCGATCCGCCACCAGGGCGGTCGGCCGCTGATGTGGAATACCGGCCACGCCCTGATCAAGACCAAGCTCAAGGAAGCCGGCGCGCCGCTGGCCGGCGAGATGAGCGGCCACATGTTCTTCAAGGAGCGCTGGTTCGGCTTCGACGATGCGCTTTACACCGGCGCCCGCCTGCTTGAAATCGTTTCGCGCTGGAAGGACTCGAACTGGCCACTGCAGAACCTGCCCAACGCCATCTCGACACCGGAGCTCAACATCAAGATGGAGGAAGGCGAGCCCCATGCGCTGGTGGCGAAGCTGCAGCAGGGCGGGCGCAAGTTGCTACCCGGTGCGCGCGAGCTGATCACCATCGACGGCGTACGTGCGGAATATGCCGACGGCTTTGGACTGGCCCGCGCATCAAACACCACGCCGGTCGTTGTGCTGCGCTTCGAGGCAGATACGCAAGCGGCATTGACTCGCATCCAGAGCGAATTCAAGGCGGCGCTGGAGGCCGTCTGGCCGGGCATCAACACGGACTTCTGACGAAGCCCAACCACCCGGCCAGCCGCGGCCCTATGTCAAACAGCGGACCATCCACTTTTTGTGCAATACGCGTTTTGCATCACACAGCGGCGATTAACCGGCTATGTTGAATATCACTCGATCACGAGATTGATAACGCTTTGCGTGCCGCCATCGAGCTTAGCTACGATCTGGGCAATTCCTGGCGTCGTGCCAGCCTTGGCTTGAAGCTCAATAATCCCGAGCCGGGCGTAGCCAGGACCGAACATGCGCGGCGTCACTGAAATTTTGGCCCCTGTTGTAGAAATCGAACCAATTCGTTTCCCGTCGCTGAGAATAATCAGTCCGTCGTCACCGGAGACTTTAAGACTTATCGAGTTACGTGCTTGTTCAGGCATGGTCACGAGAAAGTTGATGGGGAGCGGGGCTTCCGCACCTGGTTTCACACGCTGCCAGTCCTCGTTTTGGTTGGCGTGTAGCTGGTTATAGGGAGCGATATTTGGAACAGGCGCCGGGGTGATTTTTGCTGTTGCTCGCGTTTCCCCGGTCAAGGGGCCGGCGTCAATAAACTCGATCAAGACAGGATAGTCCCCGGCTTGGGGGTTGATCTCCGGTGTGCGCAAGTGAATTGCCTTCATGCCGGGGGCTCCCGTCCCACTAGCGGAAATGGCCTCTGCGAATTTAATTTCGATAACCCGCGGATTGTTGCTGTCCTTTGTCGTTGCAAACTTTACCGGAATGGCGCCTTGGGTCCATCGAATCATCACAGCGATGAGCGGCAAATCTGTCTCCGGAGTGAATTCTCCAGGGAAGGTAAAGCGGATTTTTGCTCCGGCCGGAATCTCGTACCCTGTGACTTTCGAGTCAAGGGACTTGTCGAAAACAAACCATGCTTCGAACGGCATCTTTGCGGCAAGACCTGTACTAACCATCGGCTGGTATTCAACTGTGGTCGGTGGCGGTGCTGCTGGTACCGAACTGGCAAACAGCAGGCCGAGCGCTGCGTAAATGGCCCTTGTTGTAGAAAAGGTACTTTTCATTGAAATCTCCCTTGTGTTTTACATCAGTAGACAAATAGCCGTGGGGATTGAACCTACGTACTATTGAACTGCCTCAGTGTCAGTGAGATATTTCAAGACCCTGCAGTAATGCATCACTGCGTTGCGCGTGGCCGAATCGTTACGTTGCGTTACATAAACGGGATCCAGCACAGCAGATCACCGCCGAGCTCGGCCTTTCGCTCCCGGTGCTCCCCTCGGCACTTCTCGGGGAAACCAACATCTCGACCTTCCTTAGGGGCGCAAAGCTGCCCGACAGAAATTGGACAAGCAGTCGCTCCGGCTCACAGGCACTGATTCTCTTAGCGGTGATGACTGAGCGGCAGCAATGCGCAGGGAAGCGGCCTTTCAAATAACGATGGCCAGAACGCGAAGTCGTCATGCAGCCATGCCCCAGTCATAGATTTCCAATGACCGTTCACGCTGCATTGCCGCCGATAGAACGCCGGGCCTCGACAAGCGGCATCGGGTCAACTACGATCCGACGCCATCTCCTGAGTGATGCGTCTGCTATACGGTCCGGGAACCCAAGAAAATCAGGAACGCTGTTCGACCCAGGCTTTGACCGAAGCCAGCGCCGCCGGCAGTGCGGCCGGATCGGTGCCGCCGGCTTGCGCCATGTCGGGCCGACCACCACCCTTGCCGCCGACCTGCTGGGCGACGAAGTTGACCAGCTCGCCGGCCTTGAGCTTGGCGGTAAGGTCGGCAGTGACACCGGCGATCAGGCTGACCTTGCCCTCGCCGCTGCTGGCCAGCACGATGGCCGCGCTCTTCAGCTTGTCCTTGAGCTTGTCCAGGGTTTCGCGAAGGGCCGTGGCGTCGGCGCCTTCGAGGGTCGCGGCGAGCACCTTGATCCCTTTGACGTTAACCGCCTGACCCAGCAGGTCATCGCCCTGGGAAGCGGCGAGCTTCGACTTGAGGCGCGCGAGTTCCTTTTCCAGCGCCTTCACGTGGTCCAGAATCTGAGCCACGCGCGCCGCGGCTTCTGCCGGCTGGGCCTTGACCTCGGCGGCGACGGCATTGAGCTGGGCCTGCTGCTGCTGCACGCCAGCCACGGCGATATCTCCGCAGACCGCCTCGATGCGCCGCACGCCAGCCGCCACACCGCCCTCCATGACGATCTTGAACAGGCCGATGTCGCCCGTGCGGCTGACGTGCGTGCCGCCGCACAACTCGCAGGAGGAACCGATGTCGAGCACGCGCACTTCGTCGCCGTACTTCTCGCCGAACAACATCATCGCACCGGTGTTCTGCGCTTCGTCGATTGGCATCACGCGCGAGCGCGTCGCGGCGTTGGCAATGATTTCGTCATTGACCATGCGCTCGATGCGCGCGATCTCGTCGGTCGTCACCGGCTGTGTGTGGGCGAAGTCGAAGCGGGTCTTGTCGGGATCGACCTGCGAGCCCTTCTGCTGCACGTGGGCGCCGAGGACTTCGCGCAGCGCCTTGTGCATCAGGTGCGTGGCCGAATGGTGGCGGATGGTGCGGGCCCGCGCCAGGCTATCGACTTTCGCCGTCACGCCATTGCCGACCGCCAGCTTGCCGGTACGCACCACACCATGATGGCCGAAGACGCTGGCCTGGATCTTCTGCGTGTCTTCCACGGCAAAAATGCCATGGGTCGAACGCAGTTCGCCGATATCGCCGACCTGGCCGCCGGATTCGGCATAGAAGGGAGTGTCGTCGAGCACGACGACACCGATCTCGCCTTCGACCAGTTCATTGACCGCGGTGCCGTCCTTGTACAGGGCGAGGATGTTGCCGCGGGCTTCCAGCGTTTCATAGCCATGGAAGCTCGTAGCCGGTCCCTCGTAGTCGAGATTGGCCGCCATCCTGAACTTGCCCGCCGCGCGCGCCTGTTCCTTCTGCCGGGTCATGGCGGCATCGAAGGCGACGCTGTCGACGCTCATCTGCCGCTCGCGGCAAATGTCTGCCGTCAGGTCCAGCGGAAAGCCGTAAGTATCGTGCAGCTTGAAGGCCGTCTCGCCGTTGAAGACCGTGATGCCGGTCTTATCCATCTGCTCCAGTTCGGTTTCGAGGATCGCCATGCCATGCTCGATGGTGGCGAAGAAACGGTCTTCCTCCTGCTTGAGCACGTCCATAACGCGCGTCTTTCCGCTGATCAGTTCGGGATAGGCAGCGCCCATCTCGGCTACCAGATCGGGCACCATGCGATGGAAGAAGGCGCTGCGTGCGCCCAGCTTCCAGCCGTGGCGGATGGCGCGGCGGATGATGCGGCGCAGGACATAGCCGCGCCCTTCGTTGCCCGGGATCACGCCATCGGCAATCAGGAAGGAGCAGGCGCGGATGTGGTCGGCCAGCACCTTGAGACTCGGGCTTTCCTTGTCGCCGCCCGAGGTCTCGCCGAATGTTTCACGATAGGCGGCGGCGATTAGCGCCTGGAACAAATCGATTTCGTAGTTGGCATGCACATGCTGCAGCACCGCCGAAATGCGCTCGAGGCCCATGCCGGTGTCCACCGAGGGCTTGGGCAGCGGATGCATGACGCCGGCCTCGTCGCGGTTGAACTGCATGAAGACGTTGTTCCAGATCTCGATGTAGCGGTCGCCGTCCTGGTCCTCGCTGCCCGGGGGTCCACCCCAGATGTGCTCGCCGTGATCGTAGAAGATTTCGGTGCAGGGACCGCAGGGGCCCGTCTCGCCCATCATCCAGAAATTGTCCGAGGCGTAGCGCGCGCCTTTGTTGTCGCCGATGCGAATCACGCGTTCGGGCGGCACGCCGATCTCTTTGGTCCAGATCTCGTAGGCCTCGTCGTCCTCGGCATACACCGTGACCCAGAGCTTGTCGGCGGGCAGCTTGAAGACATCCACCAGCAATTCCCAGGCGTACTTGATGGCATCGCGTTTGAAGTAGTCGCCGAAGCTGAAATTGCCCAGCATCTCGAAAAAGGTGTGATGCCGCGCCGTGTAGCCGACGTTCTCCAGGTCGTTGTGCTTGCCGCCGGCGCGCACGCATTTCTGCGAGCTCGCGGCGCGCGTGTAGCTGCGCTTGTCGAAGCCGAGGAACACGTCCTTGAACTGGTTCATCCCGGCATTGGTGAACAACAGCGTCGGATCCTCGTGCGGCACCAGCGAACTCGAGGCCACGACCTGATGGCCTTTCGACGCGAAAAAGTCGAGGAAAGCTTGGCGGATTTCGGAACTTTTCATGGCAGGAGCACTGTCTTTGGCGCAAAACAGCGATTTTACGCGAACACGGACAAGTCCCACCAGGGGATACCGTCCGCGGCTGGGCGCCACGGACATACCCCACCGGGGGGGTACCGTCCCCGACCTTTCGGTCGGGGACATGAAAAGCCCGCGCGAAAGCGGGCCTGGGTGGTGCGCAACCGGCTTATTTCGTGGCGGGGCGATCCATCTTGCCGTCGTGATTGCGATCATGCTGCCGGTCGTGCTTCTGGTTCGCGATCTTGCGGCTTTCCTTGTTCTGCGCCTTCTCGATGCGCGCGCGTTCCTTGGGCGTCACCTTGCCATCGGCCTTGGCCTTGTCTTCCATCTTCTGGATGCGTTGCTGGCCTTTTTCCAGGCGGGCTGCTTCCTTGCCGGTGAGTTCGCCCGACTTGACGCCCTGGTCGATGCGTTTTTGCTGGTTGGCCTGACGCTGGTCGATGTTGGGCGTATTGGTTTGCGCCAGAACCGGGAGGGCGAAGGCGGCAAGAACAGCGATCAGCAGAGTGGATGTACGTTTCATTTGTTGCTCCTCATGTTTGGAATGGGACAATCCCATGCGTCGAATAACGCCGGGGACTATCCAGCGCTGACAACAGCAATGTAACCCAAGGTAAGCGGCGCTTACATCTCCGCGGGCAGCCAAAGATCGAGGCGATCCGTAAACACTGCACTGACGCCCATGGCGAACAGGCGCTCGGCATCCTGACGCCGATTGACCGTGTAACAGGCCAGCGGAAACCCGGCATCGCGCACCGCTTCGAATGCATCGGCGGTCAGCGCGCGCGCCGATGCATGCAGGGCACCCGCACCCGTCGTCGCCATGCGCTCGCGCCAGTCTGCCGGAATCACCTCGACCAGCAAGGCACGCGGCAGTTGTTCCGCTTCATCGGCGGCGGCGCGCAGGGCTTGCGGCGAGAACGACGACAACAGCAGATTGCCCTTCGCCATCGCTGCATGACGCGCTACGACGTACCCGGTTTCCGCCTCCTGCCCCGCAGGGGGTTTGATTTCGACATTGGCCCACAAGCCAAGCTCGGCGCAAAGCCGCAAGGCTTCATCGAGAGTCGGCAGCGGCTCCCCGGCGAACGCGGCATGATGGGGGATGCCGGCATCGAACCGGGCAAGTTGTGCTGAACTCATGCCCGCCACCCGCCCCCTCCCCGAAGTGGTGCGCTCCAGAGTCTCGTCGTGAATCAGGACGGGCACCCCATCGGCGGCGAGCATCGCGTCGAACTCGACCCCACGACAACCGAGGCGCCCCGCGAGACGCAGACCGGCCAGGGTATTTTCCGGCGCCACAGCGCCGCCGCAGCGATGCGCAATGATGCGCGGGTAGATCACTGCTTGCGTGGCGCAGCCACCGCTTTGGCCGGTGGGGCCATTGGAGCTATGGCCTCATTGACCCGGCGCACGGTGTTGTCGAGCGCCTCCTTCGCTGCCCGGTCGGTGCTCCAGACCAGGGCCACTTCTTCGCCGAGAAACTCATGCAGGCGATCGCGGATCGGCCCGTGCCTCGCCCGCGTGCTGCCCTTGCGCGAAACCGACAGACGCTTTTGCACCGCATCCAGCAAGTTCTGGGGAATGCCCGAGTCGCGCAATGCCGTGACTGCCGCCGGCATCATCGGCAAATAGCTGGTGGCGTGCACCCACTCCTTCTGCACTTCGGGTCGCACCATGAACGCCACAAAACGGGCTGCCAGCTTGTACTCGTCCTTCTTGTGCCCGGCCAATATCCACAGCCCGGCCCCATCAGGCAGGACGTCAGCCGGCTTGGGGCTGTACACATCGTCGTAGTGCGGCAAGGGAGCAATGCCGACATCGATGCCGGCGCGTTTTGCTTCCGCATACAGCGACGATTCGCCGGTCAGCATGGCGCATTCGCCGCTGAGAAAACGCCTGTTGCCTTCGCGTCCCGGCCCCGAGTAATGAAAGTAGCGGCTCTTCTGCCAACTCGCCAGCAGCGCCAGATGCTTGACGTTGACCATGCTGTTGGCCAGCACCTTGTCCACCTTGCCAACCCGGCCCACCACTGCTTCGCCGGCTTGCGCCGACACATTCTCGGAATGAACCCAGGCAAAACGCGCAGTAGTCAGGGGGCACTTGCCGCCATGGTCATAGATTTCGCCCGCCACCTTCTGCAATTCCCACCAGGTTTTCCCCGGCTGGTCGGGATCGACGCCGGCCTTGCGCAAGGCAGCACGGTTGGTAAACAGCACCGGTAGCGCAAGCGCCATCGGCAAGGCCTGAATGCGCCCGCTGGCATCATCGACCGCATCGGCCACTTGAGGGTAAAACTGGGTCGCGTCGAACTTTTGTCCGGCTTCTCGCATGACCTCGTGCAAGGGGCGGAAGCGAGGCCGGGTACCAAAAAATTCCATGGCGTCGTCAGGATCGAGCAGGGCGAGATGCGGCAGTGCATGCCGATTTTCCAATCCCCGGGAGTCCTGCAGCAGCACCCTGCCCTTGCCCTTCAGTTCGTCGTTGAAGCGCAGCACCAGAGTCGCCAGGGTATCCAGTCCCTTGCCATCGAGATCATGGCGCAAGCTGATGTCCTGGGCAAAAACCGACAGTGCCGTGCTGCATCCGAGAAATATCCAGAGAATCTTGTTCATGCCCCCGCCTTTCATGCTTTGAACAGGCATGAGTTTATACGCGATCTACCTCGTTCCCGGACGCTTTGCGTACCTGGGACGCCGCTTCGCGGGCAGGCAACATTGCGCCAGCATCTCTTGTGGACTAACCTGTGCTGGTTTGCAAGGTATGGAGGACAGGGCCGCTTGAGCATGCAGCGGAAGCATCATGAATAATGCACAACGAATCGCGCTGGCCTTTGCAGTCGCCAACCTTGCAATGCTTCTGCTCTTTCCGCCCTACGATTACATTTCGCTGGATCGCGGCAACATCCCCACCTTCGACGGCTTCTTCTTCGCATTCGCTTCCCATCAGAATCGCGTCGTGAATGCCAACTTTCTCGCGCTCGAAGTCCTCGTGATCCTGATCAATGCCTGTATCGCCATGCTCCTGCTGCGCAAGCCGCCCCTGCGGCAACTCAAGCGTCCGGAGGGCAATCGCCGGCAAAGAGCCGTGCTGACCCTGGTGGGGATCAATCTGGTGCTGATCCTCCTGTTCCCGCCATTCGAGTTCTTCTCGGCGATCACCAAGGCCGCCCTGCCCACCTTTGAAGGTTTTTATTTCCTGTTCGGCGACAACTCGCAGCGACAACTGGTAACGCCCATCCTGTACATCGAAGTCGCCCTGGTCATCGTCAACGGTGCCCTGCTCTGGCTCATGTTCAAGGACAAGGGAGAAGCGGAAGTCTCTGCCGAGCAAATCAGGGCCCTGGCACAACGAGTCCGCACCGCGCAAAAGAAATAACCCGCCGCGGCGGCAATCCGGCCCTCGGCGCGTGGCGTTCATCTTGTCTTCACCGATTTCTTGGGTATAATCCGGCCCTCTCAAGCGCCCGTAGCTCATCTGGATAGAGTACTTGGCTACGAACCAAGGGGTAGGGAGTTCGAATCTCTCCGGGCGCACCAATACGAAACAAAGGGTCTGCAGCAATGCAGGCCCTTTTCATTTGCGCCATGAACACGATCGATTTCCTCGTCCGCAAGGATCAACTCGCCAGCACAGAACTGCGCGAGACGACCGAATGCCCGCTGGCGGAGGGTCAGGTTCGCCTCCGCGTGGAAAAGTTTGCGCTGACTGCCAACAACATCACTTACGCCGCGTTTGGCGAGGCCATGAACTACTGGGGTTTCTACCCGGCAGAGCCCGGCTGGGGGCGCATACCGGTCTGGGGCTTTGGCAGTGTGGTCGAATCGCGGCAGTCCGCCGTGTCGGTGGGCGAAGAATTCTATGGCTACTACCCGATGTCATCGAGCGTCGTCTTGCAGCCCGTGCGCCCATCACCCGCGGGATTCTTCGACGGTGCCGAACACCGTGCCGCACTGCATGCGGTCTATAACAACTATGCGCGCTGCAGCACCGATCCCTTCTACTCGCCACAAACCGAAGACGTCCAGGCGCTGCTGCGCCCGCTGTTCATCACCTCGTGGCTGATTGACGATTTCCTGGCCGACAACAATTTTTTCGGCGCAAACGAGGACGGCACCGGAGTCCTGCTGTTGTCCAGTGCATCGAGCAAGACCGCCTACGGCACGGCATTCCAACTCGCGCAACGGAAAGGCATCGAGGTGGTCGGCCTGACTTCCGCCGCCAACCTGGAGTTTTGCCGAAGCCTCGGCTGCTATCACCAGGTTCTGGCCTACGATCAGCTTGACCAGATCGCCGCCGGCGCAGCTTGCGTGTATGTGGACTTTGCCGGCAATGCCGATCTACGCAGAAGCATCCATACCCGCTTCGCCAATCTGAAATACAGCAGTTCCATCGGCGGCACCCATGTCGAACAGCTTGGCGGCGCCAAAGACCTCCCCGGCCCGCGCGCCACGCTGTTTTTTGCGCCGGCGCAAATCAAGAAACGCAACGCGGAATGGGGCGCAGACATCCTGGGGCAGCGCCTGCTTCAGGCATGGCAGGGCTTCGTGGAAAAAGTGTGCAATCCTGCGGCGCCGTGGCTGGTGGTCCAACACCACGTCGGGCCGGATGCGGTCAGGGCAGCCTACGCAGAAGTGCTCGGCGGCCGCGGCGACCCACGTGCCGGGCACATGCTCTCGCTTGCACCGAACTCGGCGCCGCTTGCTGCCGCCCTTACATAAAGCATTTGTTTTGCTGCAGCCAGACCGCAATGGTCGGTTTCATGCCGAACTGTCGGGTGTGATCAGCATCACACCAGGAAAGTAGGTCGCATAGCGCCGCGTATCTCTGGTCAGTAATGGATAGCCAGACACGGCCGCGTGCGCGCCGATGAAGAAATCGCCGAGGACATTGCTCTTCTTGCCTCCTGCCCGGCGATAGCGCACAAACGCCTTGCCGGCGAGAAACAGCGCCGGGCGCGGTATTTCGATCATCGTCAGGCCCAAATCATCAAGGGTCTGATCCAGAGCCTCCACCTTCGAGAAGGTCAGCGACAGCTCTGAGTAGATGATCGGGTTGATCGCCAGCCGGTCAATCTTCGACTGGGCGCGCAATTGGCTGATCGACCAATCGGCCCATTGCGGATCGTTCTCCAGAACATCGACCAGCACATTGGTATCGACCAACAGCATTGACGAACCCTCAGCCCTCGCCACGCAGCAGGGCCATCAGATCGTCAGTTCGCCACTTGACGTCAGCCTTGCCGCGAGCGGCATCGAAACGGTCCGGCTTGCGACTGGGGCGGGCACCTGCCTTGTGGATCACGACATCGCCATCGCGATTGACGGCGAAATCCACGGCACACCCAGGCGCCAGGTTGAGGGAATCGCGAATCTGCTTGGGGATGGTGACCTGACCTTTGCTGGTAAGCGTTGTCGACATCGCATGACTCCATTTGTATTACTCAGGGTTTGATTGTAATACCCCGGAAGTATATGTGCAATCGAACTCGATCGGCTGCGATGTGAGCCTGCGCGCGAAATCCGGCCGACTCACCATTTGGGTACCCGCCGTCGCTGGGAGGCAATACCGTGGCCGATCTCTTGCAAAAGTAGGCGCTGGCGGCACGGTGCAATGCGTCTAGGCGGTCACCCCAAACACCAGGTCCAACCCCGCGCCAGCACCCGCTGGCGGCTTTTCTTGTCAATCAAATCCAGCCGCTTTATCTCGTTGCCATCGAGCCGGATCAACTCGATGCGCCCGAATTGCATCGCGTGCTTGGTCGCGAACTGCGCCAGACCCTTTGCCTTAGCGTAACTGTCGGCCAGTGCCGACGAGTGGGGTTCGTGTCGGCGCGCTTAGGCATGAAAAAGGCCGGAAACCCTTGCTGTTACGGGAGTTTCCGGCCTAGTTTGGAACAGTTAAAACAAGCTATTGGTGGAGGTGAGCGGGATCGAACCGCTGGCCTCGACGTTGCGAACGTCGCGCTCTCCCAACTGAGCTACACCCCCATCGAGGGGGCGAATTATAGCAACGGGGGTGGCGCTAGGGAAGCCGGCGTCAGGCCAGACTCACCTCATCCATGCCGCACTTGGTGACGCCCAGGGCGGTGCGCACCACCAGCGGATAGGCGTTGCCGACGAACTGGCCGAAACTGGCGATGTTGTAGCCGACCACGATGCCGGGGATGCTGCCGACCAGAACCTCGCGCCCGACCACGAAACCCCGGTTGATCGCGACATTCACTGCGGACCCGATGACGGGGCCAAGCCGCTCCGAGCCTTGCTTACCCTGCCCCCGGCGTGAGCCGTTGCGCTCCTTGGCAGCCATAGTCCCCTCCTCTCGGCGGAAAACCCGCCTCCAGGAAAATTATCGGCCGCTGCCCGAAAAGTTTAGGCCCTGATGACAATAATGTTTCACCCCTATTTCGACCCGGCCGCAGCGCGACGCAGACGATCGGCCACGGCGCGCCAGACCTCATCGGCGGGTGGCGCCGCGACGAGGATCAGATCGCAGCGCAGCGCATCGAGTTCGCGCAAGCGGGCATAGAGATCATGGGCGAACTGCGCGGGCTTGGCGCTGGCACGGCGCCAGACGAGGTTTTGATGCTCAGGAATAAGCGGCTGGGCCGCCAGCACCGCGATGCGCTGGCCGGCTACGAGCGCCTTGCGCGCGGTTGTCGCGAGTTCCGCCGTCGCCACCAGTTGCAGCGGGGTGCGCGGCGCATAGTGGGCTTCCAGGCTGCCCGAGACCCGCGGCGCGTCCTGGTCGCCGCCAAACGCCGGAACGCGGCCCAGCACCGCGCCGATGACTGTCGCATCGAGCATGCCGGGGCGCAGGATCCGCGGCTCGCCGCCGGAGAGATCGAGGATGGTGGATTCGATGCCGACCGCGCAGGGGCCGCCATCGAGAATCAGCGCGACGGCATCGCCGAGCTCCTCGCTCACATGCGCCGCCGTGGTGGGGCTGACGTGACCGAAACGATTGGCCGAGGGCGCCGCCAGGCCACCCCCATTCGCACCCCCATTCGTACCATCGAATTCGCGCAGCAGTTGCAGGGCCAGCGGGTGGTTGGGTACGCGCAGCCCGACCGTATCCTGGCCGCCGGTAACGGCATCGAGCACCGAGGGATGGCGCTTGAGTATCAGCGTCAAGGGCCCCGGCCAGAATGCCGCGGCGAGTTCGCGCGCCGCTTCAGGAATGTCCACGGCCCAACGTTCGAGATGCGAGGCGTCCGGCAGGTGCACGATCAACGGATGATCGGCGGGCCTGCCCTTGGCGGCGAAAATCTTTGCGATGGCGAGCGGATTGCTCGCATCGGCGCCGAGACCATAGACCGTTTCGGTGGGGAAGGCGACCAGTTCGCCGGCGCGCAGCAAGCCTGCCGCGCGCGCGACGTCATTCATCGGCGATGCCTATCAGGCGCCGTGCCGCCAGCGCCGACTCCTGCACTTTCTGTGCGTCGCTGCCGATCACCGTGAAATGGCCCATCTTGCGTCCCGGGCGGGCGTGGTGCTTGCCGTAGAGGTGCAGTTTGAGGTTGGGCACGGCGAACAGCTTCGCCCAGTCGGGCTCGTGGGCGTGATGCGGGTCCTGCAGGTACCACAGGTCGCCCAGCAGGTTCACCATCACGGCGGCCGAATGCGCGCGCGCCTCGCCCAGGGGCAGGCCGGTCAGCGCCCTCACCTGCTGCTCGAACTGGTTGGTGATGCAGGCATCGATGCTGTAATGCCCCGAATTGTGCGGCCGCGGCGCCATTTCATTGACATAGAGCTGGCCACGCACAATGAAGAACTCGACGGCCAGCGTGCCGACATAGCCCATTTTCTGCGCGATGCCTTCGGCGATTTCCTCGGCATTGGCTGCAACACAGCCCGAGGTGCGCGCCGGCACGATGGAGACATCGAGAATGCCATGGCGATGGCTGTTCTCGGCGGTGGGAAAACACTTCACCGCACCCGCCTCGTCGCGCGACAGCACGACCGAGACCTCGTAATCGAGCGGCAGCATCTGCTCGAGCACGCAGGGCTCGTTCTTCAGTTGGCGAAACGCCAGCAGCGTTTCTTCGCGACTCTTGACCCTCACCTGGCCCTTGCCGTCGTAGCCGAAGCGCGCCACCTTGAGGATGCCGGGGAAGAGGCCCGCATTGGCCTGCGCGATGTCGGCCTCATTGCGCACATCGGCGTAAGGCGCGTGGGGAAAGCCGTGCTGCTTGAGAAAGCCCTTCTCCGCGCTGCGATTCTGGCTGATGCCGACAGCATCGGCGCCCGGTCGCACCGGCATGAATTTCGACAGGTAGGCCAGGCTGCCGGCAGGCACATTCTCGAATTCGGTGGTCACTGCAGCGCAGGAATCGACCATCCGGTTCAATGCATCGGGATCGTCGTAGGCGGCGACCAGATGCTGGTCTGCGATGCGCCCGGCGGGACTCTGGGCATCGGGATCGAGCACCACCACGCGATAGCCGAGTTCATGGGCGGCAATAACGAAGAAGCGGCCCAACTGGCCGCCACCGAGCATGCCAAGCGTGGCGGGTGGGAGAATCATTGATTCAGCGCTTGATGGCGCGGTAGCCTATGTCGCGACGACACTGCATGCCATCGAAACTGATCGGATCGAGCACCTCATAGGCGCGCTTCTGCGCTGCCTTGACATTGTCGCCGAGCGCCGTGACACAGAGCACGCGCCCGCCCGCCGTCACCACCTCGCCATTCTCCTCGGCAGTGCCGGCATGGAAAACGTGGCTGTCTTCGGTCCGCACGGGAAGGCCGTGAACCACGTCGCCCTTGCGCGGGGGCTCGGGATAGTTGGCAGCGGCCATGACCACGCCGAGCGCTACGCGGCGGTCCCACTCCGCTTCGACCTCGTTGAGGCGGCCGTCGATGGCGGCATCCAACAGTTCGACCAGATTGCTCTTCAGCCGCATCATGATCGGCTGTGTTTCAGGATCGCCCATGCGGCAGTTGAATTCGAGCACGCGCAGGCCGCCGTCGGGCTTGATCATGAGGCCGGCATACAGGAAGCCGGTGTAGACGATGCCATCCGCCGCCATGCCGTTAATGGTGGGCATGATCACTTCGCGCATCACGCGTGCATGGATTTCCGGCGTCACCACCGGCGCCGGCGAGTAGGCGCCCATGCCGCCGGTATTCGGCCCCTGGTCGCCGTCCTTGAGCCGTTTGTGGTCCTGGCTGGTGGCCAGCGCCAGTGCATGCCGGCCGTCGGCCATGACGATGAAGCTGGCTTCCTCGCCGTCGAGGAATTCCTCGATCACGACGCGCGCGCCGGCGTCACCCAATTTGTTATCGGCCAGCATCATGTCGATGGCGGCATGGGCTTCATCCACGTTCATCGCCACCACGACGCCCTTGCCGGCGGCCAGGCCATCAGCCTTGATGACGATGGGCGCGCCTTCGGCATCGATGTACGCGTGAGCCGCCTTGCTGTCGGCAAAGGTTTGAAACTTTGCCGTCGGGATCTTGTGCCGGGTCATGAAGCGTTTGGCAAAGTCCTTCGAGCTCTCAAGCTGCGCGGCGGCTTTGGTCGGTCCGAATATGCGCAAATTGCGGGCGCGAAACTCGTCGACGATACCTGCGGCCAGCGGCGCTTCGGGGCCCACCACGGTGGCATGCACCTTTTCGCGCTGGGCGTAATCGGCCAGGGCATGGATGTCGGTGATCGGCAGGTTCTCCAGCTCCTGCTCACGGGCCGTCCCCGCATTGCCGGGCGCAACATAAACCTTTTGCATGCCGGGAGCCTGGGCCAGACGCCAGGCCAGTGCATGCTCGCGCCCGCCGGAACCGACTACGAGGATTCTCATCGCGCTTAGTGGCGGAAGTGGCGGAAGCCGGTGAACACCATTGCCAGGTTCTGCTCGTCCGCAGCGGCGATGACTTCGGCATCGCGCACCGAGCCGCCCGGCTGGATCACCGCGGTCGCGCCGGCCTTGGCCAGCACGTCGAGGCCGTCGCGGAAGGGGAAGAAGGCATCCGAAGCGGCCACCGAGCCGGCCACCGTGAGGCCGTTGTTCTCGGCCTTGATCGCTGCGATACGGGCGGAATCGACGCGGCTCATCTGGCCGGCGCCGACGCCCGTGGTCATGCCGTCCTTGCAATAGACGATGGCGTTCGACTTGACGTATTTGGCGACACGCCAGGCGAACAGCAAGTCGGTCATTTCCACCGCGGTCGGGGCGCGCTTGGTGACAACCTTGATGTCGGACTCGCTGATGCGAGCCACGTCGGCCGTCTGCACCAGCAGGCCGCCGCCGACGCGCTTGTAGTCGAACAGCGTGCCCTCGACCTTGCCCAATGGCACGATCAGCACACGCAGATTCTGTTTGGCGGCGAACACGGCACGGGCATCTGCGGTGATCTCGGGGGCGATGATCACTTCGGCGAACTGGCCGGCAACCGCTTCGGCGGTTGCCTTGTCGATGGCGCAGTTGAAGGCGATGATGCCGCCGAAGGCCGAGGTCGGGTCGGTCTTGAAAGCCTTCTGATAGGCACCCAGCGCGGTCGGCGCGATGGCTACGCCGCAGGGGTTGGCGTGCTTGACGATGACGCAGGCCGTGGTTTCGAAGGCCTTGACGCATTCCCAGGCAGCGTCTGAATCGCCGATGTTGTTGTACGACAGCTCCTTGCCCTGCAATTGCTCGTAGTTGGCAATCGAGCCGGGCGCGGCGACGGGTTCGCGATAGAACGCGGCCTGCTGGTGCGGGTTCTCGCCGTAGCGCATGGTGTCGACCTTGTCGAAGGCCAGTTGCAGGCAGTTCGGGAAGGTCGTCGGCTTGTCTTCGGCGTCGAGGCTGGTGAGCCAGTTCGAAATGCCGGCGTCGTAACGCGCAGTGTGGGTGAAAGCCTTCTTGGCCAGCGCGAAGCGGGTCTTGTAGGACAGCGCACCGCCGTTGCTTTTTAGTTCGGCGAGCACGGGTTGGTAGTCCTCGGGCTCGGTGATGATGCCGACGCCGCCTTGTTCATTGCCGTGGTTCTTGGCCGCTGCGCGCACCATGGTCGGGCCGCCGATGTCGATGTTCTCGATGGCGTCGATCAGGGTGCAATCCTTCTTTGCCACGGTCTGTGCGAACGGGTAGAGGTTGACGATCACCAGGTCGATGGGCGGAATGCCGTGCTTCTGCATGGTCGACGCATGCTCGGCGTTGCCGCGAATGCCGAGGATGCCGCCATGCACCTTGGGATGCAGGGTCTTTACGCGGCCGTCGAGCATCTCGGGAAAACCCGTGTAGTCGGAGACGTCGGTGACATCGAGGCCGGCATCGCGCAGCAGTTTGGCAGTGCCGCCGGTGGAGAGAAGCTTGATGCCAAGCTGAGCCAGGCCGCGGGCAAAATCCACCGCGCCGCGCTTGTCGGAAACGCTGATCAGCGCTTGTGTGACTTTCATGGAAACCTCGGAACGTTAACGTGAAATACTTTGTACGGAGTCCCCGGTGATAAACGCGCGTAGCGCGCCGAACGGTAACCCCCCGCGAGGGGGGAAGGGGGGCGGGCGAATAATTGGCTTTTTGCGTGTTTCATCTTCAGCGGATTGCGCTTGGTACCATGAGCGTTAAAGTAATTCGTGTTCGAGCAGCAGGCGGCGAAGTGTGCCGCGACTGATGCCCAGCATGTCGGCAGCGACGGTCTGATTGCCGGCCGCCTGTTTCATCACCACTTCCAGCATCGGCTGCTCGACGCATTTCAGTACCATGCCATAAATGGCATGCGGCGCCTGTCCGTCCAGATCACGGAAATAACGGTTGAGGCTGCGGCGCACGCAGTCGTTGATTTCGCTGCTCATGCGGCCTCCATCACCTCAGGGCGATCCTCGTAGTGCAGATGATCGTTTGCAGCGGCGTGGCCGAGGAAGAATTCATCGGCAGCCGCCAGTTGTGCGTCAACGCTCTGCAGCTGGTTCATGGCGTGGCGGAAATGCGCCGCGCCGGTCAAACCTTTCGTGTACCAGCTGATGTGTTTCCTGGCGATGCGCACGCCGGTTTCCTCGCCATAGAAGGCATAGAGATCCGCCAGATGGCCGCGCAGAATGCGGTGGATCTCTTCCACCTGCGGCGGCGCCAGCACCTCGCCGGTCGCCAGGAAATGCTCGATCTCGCGGAACAGCCAGGGCCTTCCCTGCGCCGCGCGGCCGATCATGACGCCGTCGGCGCCCGTATAGTCCAGCACGAAGCGGGCCTTTTGCGGAGTGTCGATATCGCCGTTGGCGATCACCGGAATTCTCACCTGCGATTTGACCAGGGCAATGGTGTCGTATTCGGCGCAGCCCTGATACTGGTCGGCACGGGTGCGACCGTGGATGGCGATTGCGCGGACGCCGCATGCCTCGGCGATGCGGGCGATGCGGGGAGCATTGCGGTTGTCGCGATTCCAGCCGGTGCGAAACTTCAGCGTAACCGGGGTATCCGGCACGGCGGCTACCACCGCCTCGAGTATTCTCGCCACCAGCGGCTCGTCCTGCATCAGGGCCGACCCGGCCATGACGTTGCAGATCTTCTTTGCCGGACAGCCCATGTTGATGTCGATGATCTGCGCGCCGTTATCCGCGTTGTACTTCGCAGCCTGCGCCATCATCGCCGGATCGGCCCCGGCTATCTGCACCGAGATCGGATCGACTTCCCCCTCGTGATCGGCACGGCGACGGGTCTTGGCACTGCCATACAACAGGGAGTTGGACGTGACCATTTCAGATACCGCAAGTCCGGCACCGAGCTTTTTACACAGCTGGCGAAAAGGACGATCCGTAACTCCGGCCATGGGCGCGACAAACAGCTTGTTGCGCAACTGAAAGCCGAGGAAGTCCATGTCGGGAAAAGAATGCGGGTGAGGAAGGGCGCGATTTTAGCGCAAAGTGCGGCGGCGGCAATCGAGGCTTTTTATCGAGTATGGCGAAAAATCAGGGCCAGGCCCGGGCGCCGTAGATCATTCGCTTCGCGACAAAGGCTCTCAGCGGCGGCAGCAGGTCCAGCGCCAGAAGTCCGGCACCGCGCACATGTTTCAAGGGCGCAAAATCAGAGGCGAAGCCGTCAATCAGCAGGTCGGTGAAGCCAATCGCGCCACGCCGGTCCGCCTGGCGGCCGCGCGCATAGGCGGCGAGCAATTCAGGGGCGCCCGGATCGGCGACGCCACCTAAAGCCTGCGCCAGTTCCCAGATATCGCGCAGCGCAAGATTGAAGCCCTGCCCGGCTACCGGATGCAAGGTTTGCGCAGCATTGCCGAGCCAGACCTGACGGTCACCCACCGGGTCCGGACGATAGCGCAGGCCGAGCGGATAGGCCGTGCGCGGAGTCGTCGCAATGAAGCGGTGCCGCGTGCCGAAGCGCTGCTGCAGCAGCCCGAGAAAGGCCGCGTCGTCCAGCGACTTGACCTCGGCAAGAACTTCGTCAGCACAGGTCAGCACCACGGCGTAACGATCGCCGAGCGGCAACAGCGCGAGCGGTCCCTCACTGGTGAAACGTTCCCAGGCGACATTGCCATGCGGCTCAGCGACGCTCACGTTGCACAGCACGGCATGCTGCCCGTAGTCGTGCATCCTGCCGGCGCCGGCCTCGACAGCACCCTCGGCATAGGCGGTCAGCGGAAATGACGCGGTGTCACCGGTACCGTCCCCGGGGACACCGCTTCGCATAATTCTTGTGTTCTCGCGATAGGCAATTGCGGCAGCATTGACCGCGTTGTCGAGCGCGGCGATGAGTTCGCTTGCCGGCAGCACCCAGCCGAGTGTCTTCAGGTCCAGCTCGGTCGCGCGCAAAAGCGTGCGGCCAAAACCACCGCGCTGCGAGATGTGGATGGCTTCAATGGGCGTCGCGGAAAGTTCTGGCCAGACGCCGAGCCATTCGAGAATCTGCCGTGCGCCGTCGGACAAGGCCAGTACGCGGGCATCACGGCGAACCGCGGCACGCTCACGCGCCTCGAAGATTTCGGCAGTGACGCCGTGGAGTTTCAATGCCAGCGCCAGCGCCATGCCGGCCGGCCCTCCGCCGACAATGGCGACCTGGCGGTCGCTGTTTTCAGCCGCCACGACCATCCCGCATCAGCGCTTCGATGTCGGCGATCTTCTTCGGCGCGGCGAGGGTAATGATCTCGCAGGCAGCGGCGGTCACCACCGCGTCATCCTCGATGCGCACGCCGATATTCCAGAAGGCCTTGGGCACGTCATCCGCCGGCCGTATGTAACAACCGGGCTCGATGGTCAGGACCATACCCGGCAGGAGCGGCGCCCAGTGCTCCCCTTCCTTGTACTCGCCGACATCGTGCACGTCCTTGCCCAGCCAGTGACTGGTGCGGTGCATGTAGAAACGCTTGTAGCTCTCCGATTCGATCACACCGTCCAGCGACCCCTGCAGCAGCTTCAGGTCGAGCATGCCCTGGGCCAGCACTTTGAGCGCCGCCTCGTGCGGATCGGCGAAGGTGCCGCCGGGGCGCACCGCCGCGATCGCCGCGGCCTGTGCGTCGAGCACCATGTCGTAAACATCGGCTTGCGGCCCGCTGAAACGCCCATTGACCGGAAAGCTGCGCGTGATGTCGGAGGCATAGCCGGTGAGTTCGCCGCCAGCGTCGATCAACAGCAGATCGCCGTCGCGCAGGACCTGATCGTTGCCGACGTAATGCAGGACGCAGGCGTTGGCGCCACCGGCAACGATGGAGGTATAGGCCGGATATTCACAGCCCTGACGGCGGAATTCGTGGAGCAGTTCGGCCTCGACTTCGTACTCGAAGCGGCCCGGTGCGACAAAACGCATGGCGCGAATGTGAGCGGTGGTTGAAATCGCGGCGGCACGGCGCATGATGCCAAGCTCGGCGGCATCCTTGACCAGGCGCATGGCATCGAGCTCGGCGCGTACATCCCGCACGGTCGCCGGCGCGCGCTTGCCGCTGCGGCTCTCGGCGCGCACCGTGTTCAGGGCGGAGGCGATGCGGCGATCCCAGCCGGCATCCTGGCCGATCGAAAACCACAGCGCAGGCTGGTCGGCAAGCATCTCCGGCAGCTTGCTGTCGAGTTCGCCGATCGCATGCGCCGCATCGAAACCGAAAACTTCGCAGGCGCCCTCCGGACCGTGGCGGAAGCCGTCCCAGATTTCCCGCTCCAGATTCTTCTCGCGGCAGAACAGGATCGATTGCGGCGGCGCATCGGAACGGCCGACGACAATCACCAGCACGGCCTCGGGCTCGGTGAAACCCGTCAGATACTGGAAATAGCTGTCGGCGCGATAGGGGTAGTGCGTATCGCGGTTGCGTGCCTGCTCCGGCGAGGTGGGGATGACCGCGATGCCACCGCCGCCGCGAATCATGCGTTCAATCAACGCGAGTCGGCGCTGCTGATGCGCCTCGAAAGAATTTCCCGTGAGTGCCTGCGATCGTTCCATCGGCTGATTATAGCGATCCGAGTTCGCCGTCAAGTTCCGCCAGCCGCTGTGGCGTGCCGACGTCCGTCCAGCGGCCGGCATGCAGTTCTCCGGAAACCTTTCGTGCCGCCATCGCCGTGCGCAGCAAAGGCGCCAGCTGCGCACGCTGGCCGCGACCGATCTCGGCAAACAGTTGCGGGCGATAGATGCCGATGCCGGAAAAGGTGCACACCTGCACGCCAGCCGCAGCAGCGATGTCGGCGCCGACCTCCGTCCCAATCAGGGAAAAGTCGCCCCGCGGATGGTGCTGCGGATTCGGCACCAGCACCAGGTGCGCGAGGTCTTTGTCGGCCAGCGCCGTCGCGGCGCGCGCAACGTCCCAGTCGCAATAGATGTCGCCGTTGATTACCAGAAACGGCTTTTCGTGGCCAAGCAGTGGCAGGGCGTTGCCAATTCCACCGGCCGTTTCCAGCGCGCCTTCGGGTTCGGCCGAATAGCGGATCGACAGGCCCCAGCGCGCGCCGTTGCCAAGCGCCGCCTCGATCTGCGCGCCAAGATGCGCGTGATTGATCACCACGTCTCGAAGACCGGCCTTTGCCAGGCGTTCCAGGTGCCAGACTATCAGGGGCTTGCCGCCCACCGGCAACAAGGGCTTCGGCGTAATGTCGGTCAGAGGCCGCATCCTTTCACCCCGCCCGGCCGCAAGAATCATGGTCTTCATGAGGCTGCAGCCTCATGAAGACCATGATTCTGCGGATCATCCATGTTTGCCTTCCCCCCAGCCCCCTTCCCGAGGAAGGGGGTGACTGAATCGGGTCCGCGCGATGCGTGGACTGACTGGTTACAAATCACGCTTGTCCATGGTGTGGCCCAGCACGGTGATCTTGTCTTCCAGCCGGTCGAGAATCTTGCGCAGCGGACCGAGTTCGCTGTAACGCTCGCAGGCCTTGCGCAGGTAGCGCGCCACCAGCGGCAGATCCTTCAGGTAGCCGTCCTTGCCGTCGCGGTGATAGAGCCGGGCGAATATGCCCAGCACCTTTATGTGGCGCTGCACGCCCATCCATTCATAGTCGCGGAAAAACTCGCCGAAATCGGCGGATACCGGCAGGCCGACCTTGCGCGCCTGCTCCCAGTAACGAACCAGCCAGTCCAGCGCGAGATCTTCGTCCCACTCGATGTAGGCGTCCTTCAGCAGCGACACCATGTCATAGCTGATCGGCCCATACACGGCATCCTGAAAATCGATGATGCCCGGATTGGCGGCACCAGACTGCGCAATCCGCATCAGGTTGCGCGAGTGATAGTCGCGATGCACGAAGACCTTGGGCTCGCCCAGATTCACGGCGAGGATGCGCTCGAACACGGCTTCCAGAGACTGTCTCTCGCCCTGCGAAAGAACCAGTTGATGGTGCTGCGCCAGGAACCACTGGGGAAACAGATCGAGTTCCCGGCGCAACAGCGCGCGGTCATACTCGGGCAGCGCGCCGGGACGGCTTGCCTGCTGGATCTTCACCAGCGCAACGATGGCATCGGCATAGAGCGGTGCTGCGTTGCCGGCATCCAGCGCCTGCAGATAAGTCGCATTGCCCAAATCCGAGAGCAGCAGGAAGCCGCGCTCCAGGTCTTGCGCCAAAACCTCCGGGACATGAACCCCGGCCGACCGGAAAAGCTGCTGCACATTCAACCATGGCCGGCAGTCCTCGTTCGCAGGCGGCGCGTCCATGATGATCCGCGTCGTGCCATCATCCAGCGTTGCGCGAAAATAGCGGCGGAAACTGGCATCGGCCGAGGCCGGTGCCAGCGTGAAACTACGATCCGGCCACATGGCGGCAAGCCACGTCGTGATTTGCTTCTGGCGTTCCATATCCAAGATGCGCGAGATGCGGGGAAGGGCGCAAAAGCTTCGCCGGAGAGCGCGTTCCGCTGGCATGAAGTGTTAGAATTCGTGATTCTAGCATCGGCCGGCAAAGGCTTCCCCAGCATGCAGTACGCGTACTTTGCGTCTGCGTACTTTGCGTTTATCCGTCACCGCTGCGCCAACTCACCGATACGGCATGTCTCAATCGCATCGCGGACAATTCGGCACCGGCTCACTGCTTGCCTTGCTGGCACTGATCCCAGGTTCCGCGGTGGCAGAAACGCTGCCGCCCCTGCGCATCAATCCCGGCCTGCTAGGTGCCGGCACGCCGCCGCCGCCCGCCGTGTCTGTTGCCTCCGAGCCCGCCGTCGCTGCAAGGCCGCCTGCCGCCGTGACAGTGCAGGCCGAACCGGCCCCGATGGCGCGTGTCGACCTGACTGCACAGCAAGCCAGGCCTGGGGTCGAATCCGCCCCGCGACCTGTCGCACCTGCGGTCCGCCCCGTGGCGCCCGCAAAACCAGCGGCGCTTCCGGCCGCGCCTGCGGCAGCAAGCGCTAACCTGCCAGTACCGCAGCCGGTGCCGGCGCCGTTGCCACAGGTCGCGGTTGCTGAAGTCCCGCGCCGCCAGCAGGAGGTCGCTGCAGTTCCGCTGGCGCAAGCAACCCGGCCAGCGGACGCAATCCAGAAGCCGCAGGAACCGCCGCAAGTTGAAGAGCGGCGCACCCTGCCACCGCTCTACTCGGCCCACGTTGCCGCTGGCGAACTGCCTGAACCCGGACTCGAACGCAGTGCGGGCATCACGCCCTATCTCAAGCGGCCTGGAGAACTGCTGCCGACCTTTATCACAGCTGACCACATCGCCGGCAAGAACGATGTCGAAGTCGTCGCCGACGGCAACGTCGAATTGCGCAAGCGCAATTCGATCCTGCAGAGCGATCGACTGACCTACTGGCAGGAAGCGGACGAGATGGAAGCGGCCGGCAACGTCCGCCTCTCCCGCGACGGCGACCGCGTGAGCGGACCGAAGATGCGCATGAAGATGGAAGACAGTACCGGCTTTTTCGAACAGCCGGAATACAGCATCCGTCGCATCAAGACCGGGTCGGCCGCCACGCTGTGGACCGGCACCGAGGAACGCGTGTCGCCAGACCTCACCACGGGACAGGGCACCGCGGCGCGCATGGAGTTCGAAGGCGAAGGCAAGTACCGCCTCACCGATGCCACCTACAGCACCTGCACCCCGGCCGCCGGCAGCGATCCCGACTGGTTTGCCCGCACCGCCGATTTGCGCCTCGACTACACCGACGAGGAGGGCACGGCACGCGACGCCACGCTGTATTTCAAGGGCACGCCGATTCTCTACTCGCCCTGGTTGAGCTTCTCGCTCAACAACGAGCGCAAGAGCGGGCTCCTGACTCCCACCTTCGGTTCCACCAGTCGCGGCGGCCTCGAATATACCCAGCCGGTCTACTGGAACATTGCACAGAACATGGATGCGACGATTGCGCCACGCTTCATGGCCAAGCGCGGCACGCTGTGGAATGGCGAGTATCGCTATCTGGAGCCTTCCTACAGCGGCACGATGCAGGGGCAATACCTGCCCAACGACAAGCTCGAACACAAGCGCCGGTCTTCCTATTCACTGGCCCACAGCCAGACTCTGGGCTATGGCCTTTCCGGATCACTCGCCGTCAACGGCGCTTCCGACGGTACCTTCTTCAGCGACCTGGCGAGTGGTTCCTCGGTGATTTCCCAGACCAACCTGCTGCGCCAGGGCACGCTCAATTACGGCGGCGGCTGGTGGACGGCCAACCTGCTGGCGCAGAGCTATCAGACCTTGCAGGACCCCTCCCTGCCGCCGGTGACGGAACCCTACCGGCGCCTGCCGCAGCTGACGGTAAGCGCCAATCGCAGCGACCTGCCGCTGGGGATGAGCTTTGCGTTCAGCGGCGAGCATGTCAGCTTCCGCAACCCGACGCTGGTGGAGGGGCGGCGCGTCACGCTGTATCCGCAGATGTCACTCCCGTTGCAGACCGAGGTATTAAGCGTCACGCCCAAGATCGGTCTGCATGCCACCCGCTATGCCCTTGACCGCCAGCCTGCGGGCACGCCCGAGAAGCTCACGCGCAACGTACCGATCTTCAGCCTGGATTCCGGGGTGACTTTTGAGCGCGACATGGACTGGTTCGGCAAGGGCCTGACCCAGACGCTGGAGCCACGCCTCTACTACCTCTATGTGCCGGTGCGCGACCAGAGCCAGATTCCGGTATTCGACACGGGCCTGGCCGACTTCAACTTCGCACAGATCTTTGCCGAGAACCGCTACGGCGGTGGCGACCGCATTGCCGATGCCAACCAGGTCACGGCGATGATCACCTCGCGGCTGCTCGATCCGCAAACCGGCGTGGAGATCATGCGCGCTGCCCTGGGCCAGCGCGTCTATCTCAGCACCCAGAATGTCGGCCTGCCAGGCGAAGTGCTGCGCAGTGACCGCCAAACGGACTTCCTTGGTGCGATCTCCGGCCGCTTCCTGCCGAAGACCTTCGTCGACGCAGGCATCCAGTACAACCCGCGCCTGAGCCGGATGGAGCGCCTCAACATCGGGGGGCGCTATCAGCCGGAAACAGGCAAGGTGCTGAATGCGGGCTACCGTTATACCCGCGATCAACTGGGCCAGCTCGGCCTCGGTCAGGTGGACATTTCCGGTCAATGGCCGGTTTTCGGCGGCTGGCATGCGGTGGGACGCTTCAACTATTCGACCAGGGAAAGGCGCATGATCGAATCAGTTGCCGGCCTCGAATACGATGGCGGTTGCTGGGTTGGACGCGTCGTCATGCAGCGCCTTGCAACACAGACGCAGCTGTCGAACACTGCGCTTTTCTTTCAACTCGAGTTGAACGGTTTCGCAAAAGTTGGCTCCAATCCCCTCGACATTCTCAAACGCAACGTGCCCGGCTACGGTTTGATCAACCAGCAGAGCACAGAGACCCCGCTGATTACGCCATGATTGTCCGACTACTGCTGCTCTGCCTGCTCTCCATCCTCTCCTTTGTCCCGGCGTACGGCCAGACGAAGCGCGCCCAGCCGGTGGAGGTGGACCGCATTGTGGCCATCGTGAACGACGAGGCCATTACCGGATATGAACTGTACGCCCGCATGGCTACGGTGGAACGCCAGCTGCGCGGACAGAACGTGCAACTGCCGCCGCGCGAGGTGCTTGGACGCCAGCTTCTCGAACGCATGATTTCCGATCGCGTGCAATTGCAGTTTGCCAAGGAAACCGGCCTGCGAATTTCCGACATTGAACTCGATGTCGCCATGCGCCGAATCGCCGAGGGCAACCGCCTCTCGCTGGCGGATTTCCGCACCGCGCTCGAGAAGGACGGCATTCCCTGGGCCAAGTTCCGTGAAGAAATACGCGAGGAGATCGTGCTGTCGCGTCTGCGCGAGCGCGAAGTGGAAAGCCGCCTTGTCGTATCCGATGGCGAGATCGACAACTACCTTGCCAACCCCGAACAGGGCAGCAACATCGGCAATATCGAAGTCCAGACGGCGCACATTGTAATCAGTGTGCCGGAACAGGCATCGCCCGACCAGCTGATGCGCATCGGCGCTCGGGCACAAGCCGCGCTCGACCAGATTCGTCGCGGCGAAAACTTTGCCAAAGTGGCCGCCAGTTATTCCGACGCGCCCGACGGGCTCTCTGGCGGGGCGATGGGCACGCGCCCGCTTGATCGCCTGCCGGCGCTCTATGCCGAAGCCGTAAAAAAGCTGAAGACCGGCGAAGTCAGCGATATCCTGCGCAGTCCGGCCGGCTTCCACATCGTCAAGCTGATAGACAAGAAGGGCGATGGCGGCGCCAAACCGGTGGTGGCGCTGAAGCAGACGCGCGCCCGTCATATCCTGATCAAGGTCAATGAACTCGTTTCTGAAGCCGAGGCGAAGCGCAAGCTGGTCGCACTCAAGGAGCGGCTCGATAATGGCGCCGATTTTGCCGAACTGGCGCGCCTGAATTCGAACGATCTTTCCGCCGCCAAGGGTGGCGATCTTGGCTGGCTGTATCAGGGCGACACGGTTCCCGATTTCGAGAAGGCGATGGACGCCCTCAAGATCAACCAGACCAGCGAGCCGGTGCAATCCCCTTTCGGCTTCCACCTGATACAGGTGCTGGAACGCCGTACGGAAGATGCCACTGCCGAACGCCAACGTCTCGCCGCGCGCCAGGTGTTGCGCGAGCGCAAGTCCGACGAAGCGTATCAGGACTGGATCCGGCAAATGCGCGACCGCGCCTATGTCGAATACCGCGTCGACGAGCGCTAGCGGAGACAGTTCCGCACCGCCGGTGATCGCCGTCACCTCCGGCGAACCCGCCGGTATCGGACCGGATATCTGCCTGCGGCTGTCCGAGCGGACGTGGCCCGCACGTCTGGTCATTTTCGGCGATCGTCAGCTCATGGCACAACGAGCCCGCGCCATCGGGCTGGATGCCGACGCCATAGAGATCCGCCACATTCCGCTTACTGCGCCCTGCACCAGCGGACGTCTCGACCCGGACAACGCGCATTACGTGCTGCGACTGCTCGATGCCGCGCTCGCGGGTTGCCACTACGGCGAATTTGTGGCGATGGTCACCGCACCGGTGCACAAGGGCGTCATCAATGATGCCGGCATTGCCTTCAGCGGTCACACCGAGTACCTGGCCGACCACACGGACACGCCGCGCGTCGTGATGATGCTTGCGGGAGCCGGCTTGCGCGTCGCGCTCGCCACCACGCATCTGCCGCTGAAGGACGTCCCGGCGGCCATCACCCGCAGCGATCTGGAAACCACTATCCGCATCCTCCATGCCGACCTGCAGGCCAAGTTCGGCATTGCCCGACCCCGCATCCTCATCGCCGGGCTCAACCCCCATGCCGGTGAAGGGGGGCACATGGGCCGCGAGGAAATCGAAGTCATCACCCCGGTGCTGGAGAAGCTGCGCGGCGAAAACATGGACTTGATTGGTCCGCTGCCTGCGGACACGCTGTTCACAAGGAACGTCCTCGCAGGTTCCGACGCGCAACTGGCGATGTATCACGATCAGGGCCTCGCCGTGCTCAAATATGCGGCGTTTGACGAAGGCATCAACGTCACGCTCGGCCTGCCGATCATCCGCACCTCGGTCGATCACGGCACGGCGCTCGATCTTGCCGGCACGGGCAGGGCTTCGCCCACCAGTCTTTTCGCCGCCATCGACGCGGCCATCGACATGGCATCACGCCGGGCCGGCTGAGATGCACCCTCGCCTCGCATGAAGCAACACGAAGGCCACGTTGCACGCAAGCGGTTTAGCTACGGCCGCTCGCGAAGCTCGCTTAACCTGCTGCGCAGGTTAGCCTTCTCTGAAACGAGGGCGGATTAGCGTGGGGAAGCAGGTTGAGGGGCACAGCACCCGCCGTCGTTTTGGCCAGAACTTCCTCGTCTCGCCCGGAATCATTCACAGGATCGTGGACGCGATCGGACCGCGGGCCGGTGATACGGTGGTGGAAATCGGACCCGGGCTGGGCGCCATCACCGACCCGCTGCTGGAACGCATCGATCACCTGCACGTGGTCGAGATCGACCGCGACCTGATCGCAAGACTGCGCAAGCGCTTTCCTGCCGAGCAGCTGACCATCCACGAAGGCGATGCACTCGAATTCGATTTCGGCGCGCTGAAGGCCCAGGGGCCGCTGAAGATCGTCGGCAACCTGCCCTACAACATTTCCAGCCCGCTGCTGTTCCATCTGGTGGCCTTCGCACCGCTGGTCCACGACATGCACTTCATGCTGCAGAAGGAAGTAGTGGATCGCATGGTGGCCGGGCCGGGCAGCAAGGACTTCGGCCGCCTCTCGGTGATGCTGCAATATCACTACCACATGGAGCGGATGTTCATCGTCCCCCCGGGTGCCTTCAATCCGGCGCCCAAAGTCGACTCAGCCATCGTACGCATGATTCCGAAGACCAACGGCGCTGACGAAGTGGCGAAAGACCACCTGCTGTTCGCTCGAGTGGTGACCGCTGCGTTCTCGCAGCGGCGCAAGATGCTGCGCAACACCCTGCGCGAATTCGTCAGCGAGGCCGATCTCGCCGCGCTGGGCATCACACCCACGGCGCGCGCCGAAGACATCGCCGTAGCCGACTACGTGCGCCTCGCCAATTCATTGGCCGACCTTGCCCGCCGCTAACATTCCCCGTGAAACTCCTTGTTCGGGGCCCTTTGTGATGAACGCGCGCAGCGCGCCGATTGGCAACCCCCCGCGAGGGGGGACGGGGGGCGGGCAATTAATCGGCCTTTCGCGTGTTCCATTTTCTGCGGGTGGCGCTCGGTGTCATGAGCGTTAAGCGGATTGCCGTCGTTGGCGGCGGCCCGGCCGGCCTGATGGCGGCTGAAGTATTGAGTGCCGCAGGCATGCGCGTCGAGGTATTCGACGCCATGCCTTCGGTCGGTCGCAAGTTCCTGCTGGCCGGTCGCGGCGGGCTCAATCTGACCCACTCGGAAGCACCCGATCGCTTTCTCTCCCGCTACGGCGCCCGGCACGGGGAGATCAGCCACTGGCTGGCCAATTTCGGCCCGGAGCAACTGCGCATCTGGGCGCGAGAGTTGGGCATCGAAACCTTCGTCGGCAGTTCGGGCCGCGTGTTTCCGCAGGAAATGAAGGCCGCGCCCCTCCTGCGAGCCTGGCTGCACAGGCTGCGCGCCGCCGGCGTGGTTTTCCATGCACGCCATCGCTGGTGTGGCTGGGATGAAGATGGACGCGCGCTGCGCTTCGCCACCCCGGCCGGCGTGGTGGACGTGGAAGTCGATGCCGCGGTACTGGCACTGGGCGGGGGCAGTTGGGCGCGGCTGGGTTCGGACGGTGCATGGGTGCCGCTGCTGGTGGCGCGCGGCGTAGGGGTGCAGGCCCTGCGCCCTGCCAATTGCGGCTTCAACGTGCCCTGGAGCGAACATTTGCGGCAGCGCTTTGCCGGCAAACCGGTCAAGGCGACCAGCGCCGCATTTGTTGCACCGGATGGCGCGCGGCTAAAGCGCGATGGCGAATTCCTCATCACCGCGCATGGCGTCGAAGGCAGCCTGATCTATGCATTCTCCGCTGCGTTGCGTGATTGCATCGAGGCCACGGGCAGCGCCACCCTGCATCTCGACCTCGCGCCCGGACGCAACCTGCAGCGCCTGACGGATGATCTGGCGCACCCGCGCGGCCGCGATTCGCTCTCCAATCATCTGCGCCGCCGCGCCGGCATCGACGGCGTCAAGGCGGCGCTGCTGCGCGAATGCGCCGCAGCGACTGATCTGGCCACTCCGGCAAGGCTCGCCGCCATCATCAAGTCGCTTCCGCTGCGCCTGGTCTCGCCGCGTCCGCTCGACGAGGCCATCAGCAGCGCAGGCGGCGTTGACTTCGCCGCACTGGACGAAAACCTGATGCTGAAAACGCTGCCAGGTGTCTTCTGCACCGGCGAAATGCTGGACTGGGAAGCCCCGACCGGTGGCTATCTGCTCACCGCCTGCCTTGCCAGTGGCCGCGCCGCGGGGCGCGGCATGTTGCGCTGGCTCGGTGAAGCAAAAGGCGCGTGATAATCAGCCCTTTCGACACCGCATCGTCGAGCTTGCCCCTGATGATCCGCTTCATCGTTCTGCTCACCCTGCTTGCAGTTTTTGCGCCGCTTGGCCGCGCCCAGTTGCGCCCTCCCGAAGGCAGCGAATTTCAACTGTTCGTCGAAAACGACCTGCTGGCACGCACCGACCGCTACTACACCAACGGCATCAAGCTCGGCGGCGGCGCTCCGTTTGGCATGCTCCAGTTACCTGCCACGGAACTGCTCAAGCAATTGGCGCCGGAAGGCGGCAACGCAATCCATCTCGGCCTTTTTCTTGGCCAGAACCTGTACACGCCGAAGTCGATCAAGGTCAGCCAGCCGCAGCCGCTCGACCGCCCCTGGGCTGCCTGGCTCTATCTCGGCGGCGTGGCGCAGCGGGCCAAGGAGAACCGTCTCGACACGGTGGAAATCGACCTCGGACTGGTCGGTCCCTCAGCGCTGGGCAGGGACGTCCAGGCCGGCTGGCACAGACTGATCGGAGCCCCGCAACCCATGGGTTGGCAGAACCAGATCCCCAATGAGCCGGCTTTTCTTGTCTCCTATCTGTCCAAGAGCAAACATGTCCTCGGCCGCGGAGCAAGCGTCGATCTGGAACTGATTCCGCACGGCGGCGCAACGCTGGGCACCGTGATGACGCTGGCCCGTGGCGGCGGCATCCTGCGCCTGGGACAGCATATGACGGGTTTCGGGCCGGACACCATCGAGCCGGGGGGCGCGATGCTGCAGAACATGCGCCGCGACATCGAGCCGGGACGCTCGCACGGCATGGAATGGTATGCCTTCGCCGGACTCGATCACCGGCTCATCACCCACAACATTTTCCTCGACGGCACGGTATTCCGGGACAGCCCCGGCGTGCGGCGGCGTGCGCACGTCTACGATATCAGTGCCGGCCTCAGCCTGCGCATCGACAACGCCCGCATTTCCCTGACGCGGGTGCGGCGCAGCGAGGAATTCTTCACCGCAGCGAGCAGCGGCGGCGGCCAGACCTTCGATTCCATCAACCTCGGGATCGAGTTCTAAAAGCGGTCTGCGACAGGACCTGATGCCTGTCGCCAAACCGCCAGGCGACTCAGCCCGGCTTCTTCATCGCACAGGTGTTGAAACCGAAAATCGCGTAAGGCGGGCACCAGCCGATCGCCCCGGTAGCCAGCGGAACCACGCCGATCCACGCCCACACCGGGCCGCCCATCGCAGCCCAGCCAACCAGTCCCAGACCTGCAACAATGCGCACTACGCGGTCGACGCCGCCGACATTCAGTTTCATGGTGTTCTCCTTTTGGGGTTGTGCAACAAGGGATGCATTACACCATCCTTGCCCGCGCCTGACTGTAACCTAAGTCACAGAGGCGACCCGGCGCAAGCCGGCGGGATCCAGCACTTCCACCTGCTCGCGGCCGAGCCGCACCAGTCCCTGCTCGGCAAAGCCCTTCAACAGCCGGCTGACCATCTCGCGCACGCTGCCCAGTTCATCCGCCAATTGCTGGTGGGTGGCGTACACCACGCGGCCCTTGCCCAACAGCAGCGCTGCCAGCCGGTGGTCGAGTTTGCGAAAGGCCACCTCTTCCACCAGTTGCATCAGTTCCGCCATGCGTTCGGCAAACAGCGCGAAGACGAAATCGCGAAAGGCCGGTTCGCCCAGCATCTCGTCAAACAATTCACGCGGTAGCAGGGCCAGGGTCGTCGCGCCCTCGGCGACGCCGCGCGCGTTGTAGTCGGCATGCCCGAGCAGACAGCTCGAGGTGATGATGCAGCTCTCGCCCGCCAGCACCCTGTAGAGCGGGAGCTCGCGACCACCGGCGCTGACCTTGGCGACCCGGATCACCCCGCCCAGGACGAAAGGAAACCCCTGGCACGGCTGGCGCTCGTCGAATACCGTCGTTCCGGATGGAATCGACAGCGTTTGCATCGTGTCGCAAATGCGCCGCAAAAGCGCGCCTGGTAGTTTTGCCAGTACCGGGTAAAGCGCGACCAGCGCCTCGGCCTTAGTTTCGGCCGCTTCGCTTAACGTCGATGAAGCCGACGTTAGCCTCCGCTGAAACTTCGTTTTCACGCCGGCACAGCCTTCAGCGTCGCCGTCACCGGCGCATGGTCGGAAGGCCGCTCCAGCTTGCGTGGCGCCTTGTCGATGGCGCAGGTATCGCATGCGGCAGCCAGCGGCTTCGACAGCAGGATGTGGTCGATACGCAGGCCGCGATTGAGCCGGAAACCCATCTGCCGGTAGTCCCACCACGAGTAGGTCTTTGCCGGCTGTTCAAAGAGGCGGTATGCGTCGACCAGACCAAGATCGACAAACCGCCGGAATGCCGCGCGTTCCGGCTCGCTGCACAGAATCTGGTCCTTCCATGCGGCTGGGTCGTGCACATCACGGTCTTCCGGCGCGATGTTGTAGTCACCGAGCACGGCCAGTTGCGGCCAGCGCTGCAGTTCCTCGCGGACGTAATCGGCGAGCGCCGCCAGCCAGCGCAGCTTGTACTCATACTTGTCGGAACCTACCGCCTGACCATTCGGCATGTAGGCGCAGATGATGCGCACACCATTCACCGTGGCTGCCAGAACGCGCTTTTGCTCATCGGCGAAGGCCGGGATGTCGCAACGGATGTCGTGCAGCGTACCGCGCGCCAGGATGGCGACGCCGTTATAGGTCTTCTGCCCGTTGTGCGCAGCATGGTAGCCGGCGACTTCCAGTTCGGCATAGGGGAATACCTTGTCCTCCATCTTGGTCTCCTGCAGGCAGAGCACGTCCGCCTGAGTCGCCGCCAGCCAGTCGAGCACATGCGGCAGGCGCACCTTGAGGGAGTTCACGTTCCACGTCGCGATTTTCATGTGCCGATGATACCCGAGCGGGGGGCCGTCTATAATCAAAACGAAGGCCAACCAAGTCAAGGAAGCGGAGGTGCATCATGTTCGATTCGCCTATCGACCACTGCCCGGTCTGTGGGCAGATGGTGCTGCTGGACCAGACCAGGGTCGAGTGCGCCCGGGAGCACGGTTGCAGCGCGGATATACCCTGCCCGCTGCAGAAGTATTTCACCGGCATCGATTTCAGCGTTGCCCAGCCCAAGGAGATCCTGCGTGACAAAGGATATTGAACGCCGCAATTTCTGGCGCGCCGTGTTTCATTCACCGGTGCGCGTGACGACTCATGACGGTGAGGCCTATGCGCGACTTCTGGACATATCGCTGAAGGGTGCGCTGCTCGAAACAGGAAACTCGTGGCACGGCAAGCCCGGCGAGGAATGCCAGTTGCGTCTGGAACTCGCACCGAGCACCGCGATCACCATGTGGACCACGGTAATGCACGTTGAAGGGCCGCATGTCGGCCTGCGCTGTGCAAGCATCGACCTCGACAGCATCACCCACCTGCGCCGCCTGGTGGAGCTCAACAGCGGCGACCCGGCTATTCTTGATCGGGAGTTGGGCAGCCTGGTTCGCGAAGCTTGACCCGTCGTCATTGGCGGGCGCCGTTGCGGAGCCGGCTTCCACTTTGGACACCTGAGCCCGTGAGAGCAGGCCCGCGGCAGAAGCAGGCGGATCAGGTCGCCACAGCCATCCCGTTATGCCGCAACAAGGCGTCGGGCTTCGGTTCGCGGCCGCGAAACGCCTTGAAGGATTCGAGTGCCGGACGCGAACCGCCGACCGACAGAATCTCACGCCAGAAGCGCTCGCCGGTCGCCGCGTCCAGTGTGCTGCCTCCGACTTTTGCCGCCTCTTCAAAGGCCTCGTAGGCGTCCGCAGAAAGCACTTCGGCCCACTTGTAGCTGTAGTAGCCCGCCGCATAGCCGCCGCCAAAAATATGCGAGAAGCTGTTGGGAAACCGATTCCACTCGGGCGGCACAAGCACCGCCACTTCACGGCGAACTTCGGCCAGCAGGTCCATGAAGCTCCTGCCGGCGCGAGGCACGAACTCGCTGTGCAGCAGCAGATCGAACAAACCGAACTCTACCTGGCGCAGGGTCTGCAAGCCGCTCTGGAAATTCTTCGCCGCGATCATCTTGTCGTAGAGCACGCGTGGCAATGGCGCCCCGGTTTCGGCGTGCGCCGTCATGCCGGTCAGTACATCCCATTCCCAGCAGAAGTTTTCCATGAACTGGCTCGGCAGCTCCACCGCATCCCACTCGACACCGTGGATGCCCGACACCGGCAATTCGTCCACCTGCGTCAGCAGGTGGTGCAGCCCGTGACCGCATTCGTGGAACAGGGTGATGACATCGTCGTGGCTGAAAGTTGCGGGCTTGTCTCCAATCGGCGCCGGGAAGTTGCAGTTGAGATAAGCCACCGGAGTTTGCACACCGCTGGCGACACGGCGGCGGGTAATCGCTTCATCCATCCACGCGCCGCCACGCTTGGTTTCGCGCGCATACAGATCGAGGTAGAACTGGCCGATGAGTTTTCCCGCACGCTCGATGCGGAAGAAGCGCACATCGGGATGCCACGCCGACGCCGTGTCGGGCTCGAGGCTAACGGCGAACAAGGCCTCAATGACGCGGAACAGCCCGGCCAGCACCTTTGGCTCCGGAAAGTACTGCTTCACTTCGTCGTCGGAGAAGCTGTAGCGCTGCTGCTTGAGTTTTTCCGCGGCCCAGGCGAGATCCCAGCTTTCGAGGGCATCCATGCCAAGTTCCTGCCGGGCGAAATCGCGCAGCTCGGCGATGTCACGCTCGGCGAAGGGACGCGCCTTGGCGGCCATTTCACGCTGGAATGCGGCCACCTGGGCCGGTGTGTCGGCCATCTTGGTCGCCAGCGAAACCTCTGCGTAGCTGGCGTAGCCGAGCATTTGCGCTTCTTCGTTGCGCAGGGCGAGCAGGCGGTCGATCAGGGGGCCGTTGTTCCAGCCCTCCGGGCCGAACTCCGAAGCACGGGTGGCGTAGGCGCGGTACATGCGTGCGCGCAGATCGCGGTTGTCGCAAAACTGCAGCACGGGAATGTAGGACGGTGCATGCAGGGTGAACTTCCATCCTGTCCTGCCGTCTTTCTCCGCGGCGGCTCGGGCAGCGGCCTTCGCATCCTGTGGCAGGCCGGCGAGATCGGCTTCGTCCTCGATCCATTCAGCATGAGCGTTGGTCGCATCCAGTACGTTCTCGGAGAACTTTGCGCCCAGCGCCGACAGCTCTTCCTGGATTTCCTTGAAGCGCGGCTTCTGCTCTTCCGGGAGTTCCGCGCCAGACAGCCGGAAATCGCGCAAGTCGTTTTCAATGACGCGACGGCGAGCCGGCGACAGGGCGGGAAACTCCGCATCCGCGGCCAGCAACTTGTACTTGGCAAACAGCTCGAGATTTTGCCCAAGATCGGCATAAAAACTGGAAACCTCGGGCAGCATTGCGTTATACGCCTCGCGCCAGGGCGGCACATCATTGACCGAATGAAGATGACCGACGATGCCCCACGCGCGCGCCAGACGCTCGCCGGCATCGAGCATCGGCTGCACGAAAGCATCCCACGTGGCGACGGTTTCCGGCGCGATCAGGCGCTCGATCGAGGCACGGTTTTCGTCGAGCAGCTGGCGGATCGCGGGGGTGACGTGTTCGGGCTGAACGGCGTCAAAGCGGGGCAGCCCGCTGAAATCGAGCAATGGGTTCATGGTCTTGAGGTGGGGGCGAAGAAGGGAACTGCAATGCCACGTCGTTGGCTGCTACTCGACGAGATCCTTGTAGGCGTGAAAACTGGCGTGTCCGAGCCAGGGCAGCACAAGTATCATCCCGACCAGCGCGGTGGCGAAACCAAGACCGCAGAGCAACATGATGATGAGAGCCCAGAAAGCCAGCGGCAGCGGGTTCTCGGCAACGGCATTGACGCTGGTTACCAGCGCACAGAGAAGGTCGCAGCGACGGTCGACCAGCATCGGCATCGAGACCACGCTGAGGGCGAACACCAGCGCTGCCAGCACAGCTCCCGCGCTTAGATAGACGAAGAACATCAGGTAGTGCTGCGGGTTGAGCACCACCTCGATCATCATGTCCATCGGCACCATCGCGTTGCCCTTGTAGAACAGGGCGACGATCACCACGGAGACCAGCTGCCATGCGGTACCGGCCAGTATCGACATCAGTCCAAAGCTGATCAGCGCGGAGGGGTTGCGCCGCCAGGCCAGCATCGAATCTTCGAGCGTTGCCGGCTCATTGGTCAGATAGCGGCGCGACAGTTCATAAAGCCCGGCCGCGAGCATTGGCGCCACCAGCAGAAAACCGGTGATGGCGGCGGCGAACAGATAGGGCAGGTTCGCCGTAAGACCGAGTATGACGGCACCACCCACGGCAATGGCGACACCATAAAACAGGCTCACCGCCGGCTGCCGCCGGAGGTCAGCCCAACCCAGCCCGAGCCACTTCAGCGGGGCGCCAAGACCTATCTGGCGTATAGCCGGAAGAACCGGCGACGGTGAAGCGGCGACCGAATTCGTCGGCAACATCAGATCGTGTGCGGGCCGGCCAGGCGGGTCAGCGCCTCAAGATAGTTGGCGGCCGTCTTGTCGATGATGTCCTGCGGCAGCTTCGGTCCCGGCGCCTTCTTGTTCCAGTCCAGGGTTTCCAGGTAATCGCGAACGAACTGCTTGTCGAAGCTGGGTGGGCTGATGCCCACCTTGTAGCGGTCCGCCGGCCAGAAACGTGAGGAATCCGGCGTCAGCACTTCGTCGATCAGATACAGGCGACCTTCCTCATCCTGACCGAACTCGAACTTGGTGTCGGCGATGATGATGCCGACCACGCGGGCAAAGGCAGCGGCCTCACGATACAGGCGCAGGGTGGTGTCCTTGACCACCTTTGCCAGTTCCGCGCCGATCAGTTTCTCGACGGCAGCGTAATCGATGTTCTCGTCGTGGTCGCCCATCTCGGCCTTGGTCGCCGGGGTGAAGATCGGCGACGGCAACTGCTGCGCCATCTGCAGGCCGGGCGGCAGCGCGATGCCGCATACGGATCCCGTCGCCTGATAGTCCTTCCAGCCTGATCCGATAAGAAAGCCGCGCGCCACCGCCTCGATCGGCAGCGGCTTCAGGCGCTTGACCACCAGCGCGCGGCCGCGCACCTGTGCTTGTTCATCGGCACCCGTGACGACGGTCTCGGGATCGATGCCGGTCAGTTGGTTCGGTACCACGTGTGCCAGCTTGCCGAACCAGAAATTCGCCACGGCCGTGAGCACCGCGCCCTTGCCCGGAATCGGGTCGGGCAGGATCACATCGAAGGCCGACAGGCGATCCGTGGTGACGATCAGCAGTTTGTCCTCGCCCACGGCGTAGATGTCGCGTACCTTGCCACGGCCAAGCAGTGGCAGGCTCTTGATGCTGGATTCGAACAGGGTGGGAATGGGCATGAAGATGCTCTGAACAGAAGGTTTATTCTCGAACGTAGGGCTTGCCGAGCTTTTCGTCGGCATCCTCGCGATAGGGATAGCGGACATGGCCGTAGCGGATCACCAGCACTGAAACGGTCAGCAGGAATATTGCCGCGGCGACCGCCAGCATGCGCCACTCGGTCATTTCCTTGAGATCGAGGATCAGGTAGCGCGCCAGCGCCACCATGCCGATATACAGGGGAAAGCGTACCTGGACCTGCCCTGACTTCAGATACTGGCCGATCATCGCCAGCACTTCGAGGAACAGGAACATCAGCAGCAGATCGGCCAGCGCCACCCGGTGCGACTCGATCATTCCGATCGCCTCCTGATACATGGCGATGGTGGTGGCGAAGGCAATCACCAGCAAGCCGGCATACTCGACAATGTCGAGGCCGCTGCTGAAGAACCTGCGCAGCCGATCAAAAGTATGGGACTGGATGTTCATGCCGGAAAAGGGAGGGCCGCCCGAATGGGGCGGCCCGATAATCTACCTCAAAAACCCATCACTTGACGATCGCGTTGAGTTCACCCTTCTTGTAGCGCTCCGCCATCTTTTCCAGTGATATCGGCTTGATCTTGCTGGCCTGGCCGGCACAGCCAAAGGCCTGATAGCGGGCCACGCAGATGTCCTTCATGGCCTTGCGGGCCGCCGCGAAATATTTGCGCGGATCGAAATCCTTGGTGTTCTCGGCCAGGTACTTGCGAATCGCGCCGGTCGAGGCCATGCGCAGGTCGGTGTCGATGTTGATCTTGCGCACGCCGTGCTTGATGCCTTCGACGATTTCCTCGACCGGGACGCCATAGGTTTCGCCCATGGTGCCGCCATACTGATTGATGATCTTGAGCCAATCCTGTGGCACCGACGACGAGCCATGCATCACCAGGTGGGTATTCGGAATGCGGGCGTGGATTTCCTTGATGCGGTCGATGCGCAACACCGCGCCGGTGGGCGGCCGGGTGAATTTGTAGGCGCCGTGCGAGGTACCGATGGCAATCGCCAGCGCATCTACACCCGTCGCCTTGACGAACTCGGCGGCCTCATTGGGGTCGGTCAGCAACTGGTCCTGGGACAGCGCGCCTTCCGCGCCGTGGCCGTCTTCCTTCTCGCCCATGCCGGTTTCGAGCGAGCCGAGGCAGCCCAGTTCGCCTTCGACGGATACGCCGATGGCGTGGGCGATGTCGACCACGTGGCGACTGACCCGGCTGTTGTACTCGAAGCTGGCGGGGGTCTTGGCGTCTTCCTGCAACGAGCCATCCATCATCACGCTGGAGAAACCCGAGCGCATCGACTGGATGCATACCGCCGGACTGGCACCGTGATCCTGGTGCATCACGATCGGGACATCCGGATGGGTCTCGATCGCCGCTTCGATCAGGTGGCGCAGATAGGGCTCGCCGGCATATTTGCGGGCGCCGGCCGAGCCCTGCATGATGACCGGGCTGTTGGTTTCGGCCGCGGCTTCCATGATGGCCTGGATCTGCTCCAGGTTATTGACGTTGAACGCCGGCAGGCCGTAACCGTTTTCGGCAGCGTGGTCGAGCAGTTGGCGCATGGATACTAGGGGCATGGCATTCTCCTGGAAATGAATTCGGGCTGGCTTGCTTGAGTGGCTTACTGGTGGGAACGGTGCTCGCCCACCTTGACAATGATCATGGTGTTGGTGCCCCCGGGCTTGCCGATGGGCTCGCCGATGGTCAGCACTATCAGATCGCCGATTTCCACGGCACCGGCCGCAATCAGCGCTTCCTCGGCATCAAAGAGAACCTGATCGCGATCGTGGCCGCTTTGCGGCACCATGACCGGAAACACGCCCTTGAAGATGCTGACCTTGTAGCGTGTCCGCACTTCCTGGGTCAGGGCATAAATCGGAATGCCGGTGTTGAGGCGCGACATCCACAGCGCGGTAGAACCGGACTCTGTCAGCGAGGCAATCGCCTTGACTTTCAGGTGATGCGCTGCGAACAGTGCCGCCATGGCGATCGATTGGTCGATTCGCGTAAACACACGATGCAGAAAATGCGTGTCGAGCGGAAAGTCGGAGGATTTTTCGGCTTCGACGCAGATGCGCGACATCGCTTCGACGGTCTGCACCGGATAATCGCCGGTTGCGGTTTCCGCCGAGAGCATCACCGCGTCGGTGCCGTCGAGCACTGCGTTGGCTACATCCGATACTTCGGCACGCGTCGGCACCGGGCTGTGGATCATCGACTCCATCATCTGCGTCGCAGTAATGGCAAATTTGTTGAACTCGCGTGCCGTGCGGATGATCCGTTTTTGGAGTGCGGGTACCGCCGCGTCGCCAACCTCGACCGCCAGGTCGCCGCGCGCGACCATGACGCCGTCCGTGGCCTCCAGGATGTTGTTCAGGTTTTCTATCGCCTCGACGCGCTCGATTTTCGCTATCAAGAGGGCATTCGAGCCGGCTGCCTGCAACAGGGCGCGCGCCAGGCGCATGTCGTCGCCGGATTTTGGAAAGGACACGGCGACATAGTCGATGCCGAGGCTCGCCGCGGTACGGATGTCCTCCATGTCCTTGGCAGTCAGGGCCGGCGCCGTCAGTCCGCCGCCCTGCTTGTTGATGCCCTTGTTGTTCGACAACTCGCCATCGTGCCGGTTCCGGCACAGGATTTCCTTGCCGCGGACCTGCAGCACATCGAATACGGTGCGGCCGTCATCGAGCAGCAGCACGTCGCCGGATTTCACATCGTTGACCAGGTCCGGATAGTCGAGCCCCACCCGTCCTTCGTCACCCAGGGCGCAAGTCGCATCCAGGATGAATTCCTGATTGGCCTTGATCTGGATCGGACCGGCCGCGAACTTGCCGATGCGAATCTTGGGGCCCTGCAAGTCGGCCATGACACCCACGGTGCGCCCGGCTTCATGCGCGGCCGCCCGCAGCGCGTCGACGCGCTTGCGATGATCCTCGACCGTGCCATGCGAGAAGTTGAGTCGCACCACGTCGACCCCGGCCGCCACCAGAGCCAGCATGCGCTCGGGACTGCTTGAGGCCGGGCCCAGCGTGGCAACGATCTTGGTCGAGCGCTTCAATGTCATGAGATCGCGCCCCGCTTCAGCCTCGCGCGCGCTGCTCCAGCATCTCGACGGCAGGCAGCTTCTTGCCTTCGAGGAATTCGAGGAAGGCGCCACCGGCCGTCGAGATGTACGACAACTTGTCGTAGATGCCGTACTTCTGGATCGCCGCAATGGTGTCGCCACCACCGGCCAGCGTGAAGGCCTTGGTGGTCGCGATGGCCATGGCGATGGCCTTGGTGCCAGCGCCGAACTGGTCGAACTCGAATACACCGACCGGGCCGTTCCACACCACCGTGCCGGCCTTCATGATGATATCGACCAGTTCCTGCGCCGACTTCGGGCCGATGTCGAAAATCATGTCGTCATCGGCAACGGCTCCGGCATCCTTCGCCACCGCCGGCTCGGCGGCATCGAACTTCTTGCCGCAGACCACGTCGACAGCAATGGGAATGGTCGCGCCGCGCGCCGTCATTTTCTTCATCAGGGCCTGGGCTGTGGGCACCAGGTCGTCCTCGCACAGCGACTTGCCGACGTTCTTGCCCGAAGCCTTGAGGAAGGTATTGGCGATGCCGCCGCCGACCACCATCTGGTCGACCTTCTCGGACAGCGCTTCCAGCACCGTGAGTTTGGTCGACACCTTGGAACCGCCGACGATGGCCACCATCGGCCGCGCCGGGGTGGCCAGCGCCTTGGTCAGCGCTTCCAGTTCCTCGGCCACCAGCAGGCCGGCGCAGGCCGCCGGGGCATACTGGGCGACGCCATAGGTCGAGGCCTCGGCACGATGCGCGGTGCCGAAGGCGTCCATCACGAACAGGTCGCACAGCGCCGCGTACTTGCGCGCCGTGGCTTCGACGTTCTTCTTCTCGCCCTTGTTGAAGCGGCAGTTCTCCAGCAGCACCACTTCGCCGGCCGCGACTTCGAATCCGCCGTCGACCCAGTCCTTGATCACGCGCACCGGCTTGCTCACGAGTTTACCCAACTGCGCGGTCATGACATCGGCCACCGGCTTGAGCGAGTTTTCCTCGGCATACACCCCTTCTTCCGGGCGGCCGAGGTGCGAAGTCACCATCACCCTGGCGCCGGCCTTGAGGCAGAGCTCTATGGTCGGCATCGATGCGGTGATGCGGGCATCCGAGGTGACCTTGCCATCCTTGACCGGAACGTTGAGGTCGGCGCGGATGAAGATGCGCTTGCCCGCCAGATCGAAATCGGTAAGACGCTTGAACGTCATGCGAATCTCCCGGATGTCTTACTTGGCAACGTGCTCGACGAAGCGCAGCATGTTGCAGGTGTAGCCATACTCGTTGTCGTACCAGGCCACCACCTTGACGAAGGTGCTGTCCAGCGCGATGCCGGCATCTGCATCGAAGGTCGAGGGCAGCGAGCTGCCGCGGAAGTCGGTGGCGACGACCTTCTCTTCGGTATAACCCAGCACGCCCTTCATCGAGCCTTCCGAGGCGGCCTTCATCGCCGCGCAGATTTCCTTGTAGGACGCTTCCTTGACCAGTTCCACGGTCAGGTCAACCACCGAAACGTCGGAGGTCGGCACGCGGAAGGACATGCCGGTGAGCTTCTTGTTGAGTTCCGGGATCACCACGCCGACGGCCTTGGCAGCGCCAGTGGAGGAGGGAATGATGTTTTCCAGAATGCCACGGCCGCCGCGCCAGTCCTTGTTGGACGGGCCATCGACAGTCTTCTGCGTCGCCGTGGCGGCATGCACCGTGGTCATCAGGCCGCGCTTGATGCCCCAAGTGTCGTGCAACACCTTGGCCACGGGAGCCAGGCAGTTGGTGGTGCAGGACGCGGCGGATACGATCGCCTCGCCGGCGTATTTGGTGTGATTCACGCCATAGACGAACATCGGCGTGTCGTCCTTGGACGGCGCGGATTGCACGACCTTCTTCGCTCCCGCATCAATGTGCTTCTGGCAGGTCTCCTTGGTCAGGAAGAAGCCGGTGCATTCGATGACGATTTCGGCCCCGATTTCGTTCCACTTCAGGTTGGCGGGGTCCTTCTCGGCGGTCAGGCGGATCTTCTTGCCATTGACGACCAGGGTGTTGCCCTCGACGGCAATGTCACCCTTGAAGTTGCCATGCACCGAGTCGTATTTCAGCATGTAGGCCAGATAATCGGGCTCGAGCAGGTCGTTGATGCCGACGACTTCGATCTCGGGGAAATCCTTGGCGATGGCGCGGAATGCCATACGGCCGATGCGGCCGAAGCCGTTGATGCCAACCTTGATAGCCATGTGAGTAAACTCCTGGGTGAAATTAAATGAATTGCTCGACCGTCTTCACGACATTCGCCACCGTGAAGCCGAATTCCTTGAACAACTGACCGGCGGGGGCCGACTCGCCGAAGCGGTTGAGGCCGATGACGGCACCCTGGCCGCCATCCGTTGCGCCAACATACTTGTGCCAACCGTCGGTGACGCCGGCTTCGATGGCGACGCGGGGCACGCCCTTGATCAGCACCGATTCCCGGTAGGCCGCGTCCTGGCGGTCGAATACATTGGTGCAGGGCATCGATACGACACGGACCGGAATCTCCGCTTCCATCGCCACCTGCGCCTTGAGGGCGATTTCCACCTCGGAACCGGTGGCGATGATGATGGCCTTGGGCTTGCCGCCCTTCGCTTCGGAAATGATGTAACCGCCCCTGGCGATATTGGCAATGGTCGCCGCGTCGCGCGGCACGAATGGCAGATTCTGGCGCGAAAGGCACAGCGAACTGGGGCCGGTGAGTTTTTCCACCGATGACGTCCAGGCCACCATGGTTTCCACCGTGTCACAGGGGCGCCAGACGTCCATGTTGGGAATCATGCGCAGCGTGGCGGTCTGCTCCACCGGCTGGTGGGTCGGGCCGTCCTCGCCGAGGCCGATCGAGTCGTGGGTGAACACGAAGATCACGCGCTGCTTCAGCAGCGCCGCCATGCGCAGGGCATTGCGGGCGTACTCCGAGAACATCAGGAAGGTGCCACCGAAGGGCAGGACCCCGCCGTGCAGCGCCATGCCGTTCATGATCGCCGCCATGCCGAACTCGCGCACCCCGTAGGAGATGTAGTTGCCGGGCTTCTTGCCGGAGACCTTGGTGCAGCCCGCCCAGTCGGTCAGGTTGGAACCGGTCAGGTCGGCGGAGCCGCCGAGAAACTCGGGCAGGGCCGGGGCCAGGGCGTTGATGGCAATCTGCGAGGCCTTGCGGGTGGCGACGGTTTCGGCCTTGGCATTCGCGCCTTCAATCGCCTTCTTCGCATGTTCGGCCCAGTTGGCCGGCAGTTCATTGGCCATGCGGCGCTTGAACTCGGCGGCTTCCGCCGGAAAGGCCTTGGCGTAGCTGTCGAACTTCTGCTGCCAACCAGCTTCCCGCTCGACGCCCTTTTTCTTCGCGTCCCAACCGGCATAGACGTCCTGCGGAATCTCGAACGGGGCATGCGCCCAGCCGATATGCGCGCGGGCAGCGGCAATTTCGGCATCGCCCAGAGGCGCGCCATGGACATCATGAGTGCCAGCCTTGTTCGGCGAACCGAGGCCGATCACCGTCTTGCAGCAGATCAGCGAAGGTTTGTCGGTGACAGCCTTGGCGGCTTCGATGGCGGCATTCAGGGCTGCGGGATCATGGCCATCGACGTTCGGCACCACGTGCCAGCCGTAGGCCTCGAAACGCTTGGGCGTGTTGTCGGTGAACCAGCCTTCGACGTGGCCATCGATCGAGATGCCGTTGTCGTCCCAGAACGCCGTCAGCTTGGACAGGCCCCAGGTACCGGCCAGCGCGCAGGACTCGTGCGAGATGCCTTCCATCAGGCAGCCGTCGCCGAGAAAGACGTAGGTGCGATGATCGACGATCTCGTGGCCGGGCCGGTTGAATTCAGCGGCCAGCAGTTTCTCCGCCATGGCCATGCCGACGGCATTGGTGATGCCCTGGCCGAGCGGACCGGTGGTGGTCTCGACGCCTGCCGTGTAGCCATACTCGGGATGGCCCGGGGTCTTGCTGTGCAACTGGCGAAACTGTTTCAGATCGTCGATCGACAGATCGTAGCCGGTCAGATGCAGCAGGGCGTAGATCAGCATCGAGCCGTGGCCGTTGGACAGAACGAAACGGTCGCGGTCGGCCCAGTGTGGATTGAGCGGATTATGGCGCAGGTGTCTGGTCCACAGTACTTCGGCGATTTCCGCCATGCCCATGGGTGCGCCCGGGTGGCCGGAATTGGCCTTCTGTACTCCATCCATAGCCAACGCGCGGATGGCGTTGGAAAGGCTGGAACCAACGGAAGCAACGGCGTTTGTAGAAGTTGTCATGGCGGCTTCGAACTTAATGAGTGACGGGACGAGGCCCATCGAATAGCCCGGTATTATCGGCGAAACCGGGCGGATCGCGCTAGAGTGAAACGTAGGTGCTTGATTCGCTGCCGGTCAGGCCCGCTTGCGATTCTCCATCATGCGCAGAATCAGCGGCGTGAAGATCAGTTGCATCGCCAGTTCCATCTTGCCTCCCGGCACCACGATGATGTTCGGCCGCGACATGAATGAATTGTGGATCATCGACAGCAGGTAGGGAAAGTCGATGCCCTTCGAATTGGCAAAGCGGATCACCACGAAGCTTTCGTCGGCGGTCGGGATGTCGCGGGCGATGAAGGGGTTGGAGGTGTCCACGGTCGGCACACGCTGGAAATTGATGTGGGTGCGCGAGAACTGGGGCGTGATGTAGTTGATGTAATCCGGCATGCGGCGCAGGATGGTGTCCACCACGGCCTCGGTCGAATAGCCGCGCTGGCTCTTGTCCCGTTGCAGCTTCTGGATCCACTCGAGATTGACTGTGGGCACCACGCCCACCAGCAGGTCGGCGTGCTGCGCGACATTGACCTGGTCGGTTACAGCTGCGCCGTGCAGTCCTTCGTAGAACATCAGGTCGGTACCGCCGGGGATGTCCTCCCAGGGCGTGAATTCTCCGGACTGCTGGCCATAGGGCGCCGCTTCATCGGCGTTGTGCAGGTACTTCCTCACCTGGCCCTTGCCGGTTTCGCCATAGGTCTTGAACAAGCCGGCAAGCTCTTCGAGCAGGTTGGCTTCCGGACCGAAATGGCTGAAATGGTTGTTGCCCTCCAGGCGGGCTTCCTCCATCGCGACCTTCATGGACTTGCGGTCGTAGCGATGGAAAGAGTCGCCCTCGACGATCGCGGCGCTGAGGTTTTCGCGGCGGAAAACCAGGTCGAAGGACTTGGTGACCGTGGATGTGCCGGCACCGGATGATCCGGTAATGGCGACGATGGGGTGCTTGACCGACATGCGAGTCTCCTGAGTTACTTGGTTATTGGGTCCTGAACAGCGAGCGCGTTCCAAACAGGGGCGAGTTGAACGTATCCGGTTCCTTGCCACTGGCATATTCGGCGTGGTAGCTGACGACGCGCTCGACTTCGTTCCTGGAACCGAAGATCAGCGGTACGCGCTGATGCAGTTCCGTCGGCGAAAGCTCCATCACCCGCTCGCGACCGGTGGTGGATGCGCCGCCGGCCTGCTCGATAATGAAGGAAATCGGATTGGCTTCATACATCAACCGCAGGCGGCCGGGTTTCGTGGCGTCCTTGCTGTCCCTGGGGTACATGAAGATGCCGCCGCGCGTCAGGATGCGGAAGGTCTCTGCGACCAGGGATGCAACCCAGCGCATGTTGAAGTCCTTGCCCCTGGGACCAGTGTCACCGGCAAGACATTCTTCGACATAGCGCTTTACCGGCGCTTCCCAGAAGCGGGCGTTGGACGAGTTGATGGCGAACTCGTGGGTGTCGTCCGGAATCTTCATCTGCGGATGGGTGAGGATGAAGGCGCCGATGTCGCGGTCCAGCGTGAAGCCGTCGACGCCGTCGCCGGTGGTCAGCACCAGCATGGTCGACGGGCCATAGAGCGCGAGGCCGGCGCAGACCTGCCTGGTGCCGGGCTGCAGGAAATCTTCGAGGCTGGCGTCCTTGCCGGGGCTGGGCGCACGCAGGATCGAGAAAATGGTTCCCACCGTCAGGTTAACGTCGATGTTGGAGCTTCCATCGAGCGGATCGAAGACCAGCAGGTACTTGCCTCTCTTGCAGTGGGCGGGAAGGACGTAAACGTCTTCCATTTCCTCCGAGGCCATGCCGCTCAGGTTGCCGGACCACTCGTTTTCCTGGAGCATGACGTCGTTGCTCATAACGTCGAGTTTCTTCTGCACCTCGCCCTGGACATTGATCGAAGCCACATCGGTGCCGGCATTGCCCAGCGCACCGATCAGGGCGCCCTTGTTTACCTGGTTGGAAATGATCTTGATCGCCGTCGCCAGCGAGTTGAGCAGCCCGGAAAACTCCCCCGAGGCGCCCGGATGCTTGTGTTCCTGCTCAATGGTATACCGGGTCAGCGTGGTGCGTTTCTGCTGCATGAGTCGTGCTCCTTGGAATATTGTTTTACAGCCGCTACCCTGCCGGCGCAGATAGCCGCGCATCGTCAGCGGACAATGTAATCGCATCGATCTATAAGCACCATTCACTTTTTCTTATCCTTCAAATAAGCGCGCTATTTCTCATTTGGCGTGGCTAGAATCGGAACAGCGCCCCACAAACCGCTCAAAAGGAGACTCCCGATGGCTTCACTGCGATCCCGCATCTGCATCGGCGCATTTGCCGCCGGCTTTACGCTGACGGCTTTTGCCCAATCCATGTCCCCGGTCGGCACGTGGAACACCATCGATGATGAGACGAAGAAACCCAAATCCCTCGTTCGCATCACTGAAAAGGACGGCGTGATTTCCGGAACGGTGGAGAAAATTGTCGATCCGGCCAAGCAGGACTCGAAGTGCGACGAATGCTCCAGTGACGATCCGCGCAAGGGCAAACCGGTGATCGGCATGACGATCCTGACCGACCTGAAGAAGGAAAGCGACACCGTCTGGAGCGGCGGCAGGATTCTTGACCCGAACAACGGCAAGAGCTACAGCGCCAAGGTGACTGTCATCGAAGGCGGCAAGAAGCTCGAAATGCGCGGCTCGATCCTGTTCATCGGCCGTACCCAGACCTGGATTCGCGTCGAGTAGTATTTCCGCGCCGCTTCATCAGCGCCGACTTTCAGTCAAGGACAACTTGCGGCGTAGAAGAGTCAGTCGCGCCGCTCTTCCATTGCCGACATTCATTTGGCCTGATTTCCTGTAAGCCGATCATGAGCGGACATTTCGCCATGTCGGGTTTTGGGTTTGATTAGCGACGAGCATCGAGCCTTGGCGTCCAGGGCTACCGATCGATGGAGCCGTCGGTAAAAAGCGACCGAGCTTCGGCCAGTGCCGAGTCAAGCAATTCTCTTTGTAGCCCCGGGTCGAGCGCCGCGCGCGCCAGCATCACCGCACCCACGTTCCGGGCGATCAGAGCCCAGGCATTGGCGCTCGAGCCTGCAATCGGCTCGAGTTGCTTATGGACCTCGCGCAGCCCGCCGTCGAACGCGGCACGCACGGCGTCGTCGGCACGGGCAACCTCGGCGGTCAGCCCCGGTAGCAGACACCCCCGCTCTGGATGTCTCACGTGTTGCACGCTCAGGTAGGCCGCGATTGCCTTCTCGGCAGCATCGTTGTCGCCGGGGCGGATTTCGGCAAACCGTTCAGCCGTGCGCTTAAGCTCGGTCCGTATCACGGAAGCAAACAAGTCGGACTTGCCGCCGAAGTGCTTGTATAGCGACCCGCTGGTCACGCCCGCTGCCGAAGCGAGCGCATCGACGCCACTGGCCGCAAAGCCGTGTTTCTTGACGTGGCGGGCGCTGGCGTCCAGCAGACGCTGGCGAGCCTCGTCCTTGTGTTCCTTCGAGTAGCGCATGGCAGGTGACCTTGGTCCGGTTCGGTTGACGGGAGTTTTACAAGTCTATAGGATAACGTTCGTTATCTGCCAATGCAAGGTGAAGCGATGACCTGGCACACTCTCCCATGACCACGAACGACACGAGTTCTTTGACCGGTTGGCGCAAGACCGCCTGCATCATCTGCTCGCTGAACTGCGGCCTCGAGGTTCAGACGGAAGACCGGCGCATCGTGCGCATCCGGGGCGACAAGGCACACCCCGTCTCGCAGGGCTACGTTTGCGAGAAATCGCAGCGCATGGATTACTACCAGAACGGTGCCGACCGTCTGGACTCGCCGCTTCGCCGGCGAACCGACGGCAGCTACGAGCGCATCGACTGGGACACCGCCATTCGAGAAATTGCCGCGAAGCTGCAGTCGATCAAGACACGCCACGGCGGCGCGAGCATCCTCTACTACGGCGGCGGCAGCCAGGGAAATCACCTCGGTGCTACCTATGCTGACAGCACGCTAAAGGCACTGGGCGTGTGCTACCGGTCCAACGCACTGGCACAAGAGAAGACCGGTGAGGCATGGGTGCAGGGCAAGATGATGGGTTCGGGGGTGCATGGGGACTTCGAGCATGCGGAGGTGGCCGTGTTCATCGGCAAGAACCCCTGGCAGTCGCACGGTTTTGCACGCACTCGGGTGATCCTGCGCGAAATCCAGAAAGACCCCGCGCGTTCGCTGATCGTGATCGACCCGCGCCGCAGCGAGACGGCCGCGATGGCCGACTTCCACTTGGCCGTGCGCCCAGGAACCGATGCCTGGTGCTTGGCGGCGCTTGCGGCGATCCTGGTGCAGGACGACCTTGTCGCGCACGCGTGGCTGGCGGCGCACACCACCGGCTATGAGCAGATCGCCGAGCCGCTACGCCGCATCCGGGTAGCCGGGTACGCCGCCGTCTGCGGTGTGGATGAAGCACTGCTGCGCCGCGCGGCCGCGCGCATCGCGAGCGCCAGGAGCGTGTCGATGATCGAGGACTTGGGTGTGCAGATGAACCTGCACTCCACTCTGGTCAGCTACCTCAACCGGCTGGTGTGGTTACTGGCAGGACACTACGGGCGGCCGGGCACCAACAACGCGTTCGTGCCCTTGCTCAGCCTGTCGATGTCCGACCGCAGCCAGCCTGCCAAATCCGCTCCGGCTGTGGCATCGGGCGGTAGCCCCGCTGCGTCCCGGCCAGGAGCGCACAGCCCCGTCACCGGCGCCAAGGTGATCATGGGCTTGATCCCCTGCAACGTGATCCCCGAAGAGATCCTTACCGACCACCCCCGACGCTTTCGTGCCATGTTCATCGAGAGCGCGAACCCGGTGCACTCGCTGCCGGACAGCCCCCGAATGCGCGAGACGATGCGCGCGCTGGAACTCAGCGTCGTCATCGATGTGGCCTTCACCGAGACTGCCGCGCAGGCCGACTACGTGCTGCCCGCCGCATCGCAGTTCGAAAAAGCCGAGGCGACCTTCTTCAACCTCGAGTTCCTGCGCAACGCCTTCCATCTGCGTCAGCCGCTGTTCGATCCGCGCGCCGGCACGCTGACCGAAGCCGAGATCCACGCCCGGCTGCTGGAGGCCCTGGGCGAGTTGAACGAGCGCCACTACGGCGTGCTTCGCCGTGCCGCCCGGCTGGGCCTGCCGGCCTTTGCGCTGGCATTCGGCTGGAAGGCCGCGCGGGACAAGGTGATCGCGCGCTACGCCTCGGTAGTGCTGTACCGGACGCTGGGCACAACCTTGCCTGCTGCGCAGGCGAGCGCCGCGTCACTGTGGGGCATCTGCCAGCGCTATGTCCGGCAGCAGCCCGAGGCCGCGCGCCGTGCAGGCTTCGGTGGCGGGCCCACGGGCGCAGCCAACCGCCTGTTCAACGCCATCCTCCGTTCGCCTTCGGGGGTGGTATTTGCTGTCAGTGAATACGACGACAGCTGGACGGCCGTTCGGCGGCCGGGTCACAAGATCGAACTCTACATCGACGAGTTGATGCCCGAGTTTGCGAAGCTGGCTACGGGACGCCCAGTAGGCGATGCGGCCTATCCCTTCGTGCTCTCGGCCGGCGAGCGCCGCAGCGACACCAGCAACACCAGCATCCGCGACGCCGGCTGGCACCGCAAGGGAACCTACGGCACGCTGCGGATGGGAACCGTCGACGCCACGGCGCTGGGGTGTGCCGACGGCGACTGGGTGCAGATCACCACCCGCCGTGGCCGTGCGGGTGCGCCGGTCGAGATCACGCCCGACATGCGGGCGGGGCACGTGTCGCTGCCCAACGGTCAGGGCATTGACTACCACCGCGCCGACGGCACCGTGATACGCCTCGGCGTGCCGATCAACGAACTTACCAGCGGCGCCGACCGCGATCCCATCGCCGGCACTCCTTGGCACAAGTACGTGTCGGCACACATCGAACGCATCGACGCCCCAAAGGAGGCTGCATGAACGAACCCAAGGCCATACTCGTGATCGGCGCCGGCGACGCCACCGGTGGCGCCGTCGCCCGGCGCTTCGCCCGCGAGGGCTACACCGCCTGCGTCACGCGCCGCACAGCCGACAAGCTGGAGCCGCTGGTGCAGCAGATCCGTGCCGACGGCGGGCAGGCGCACGGCTTCGGCAGCGATGCGCGCAAGGAAGACGATATGGTCGCGCTGATCGAGAAGATCGAGCGCGAGATCGCACCGATCGAGGTGGCGGTGTTCAACATCGGCGCCAACGTGCGCTTCCCGATCGCCGAGACCACCGCGCGGGTGTACTTCAAGGTCTGGGAGATGGCCTGCTTCGGCGGCTTCCTGATGGGGCGCGAGGTGACCAAGGCCATGCTGCCGCGCGGCCGCGGCACGATCATCTTTACCGGCGCGACGGCCAGCCTGCGCGGCCGCGAAGGCTTCGCCGCCTTCGCCGGCGCCAAGCACGCCTTGCGCGCGCTGGCACAGAGCATGGCGCGCGAACTCTGGCCCAAGGGTATCCACGTCGCGCACCCCGTGATCGACGGCGCGATCGACACCGAGTTCATCCGCAGCAACTTTCCCGACCGCTACGCACTCAAGGAACAGCAAGGCATCCTCAACCCCGAACACATCGCCGACGTCTACTGGCAGATCCACCAGCAGCCGCGCGACGCCTGGACGCACGAGACCGAACTGCGCCCCTGGATGGAAAGCTGGTGAATCCCATGAACACCAACCACGATGCGAGCGTCCAGTTCCTGTTCGACTTCGGCAGTCCGAACGCCTACCTCTGCCACAAGGTCATCCCGTCGATCGAGACCCGAACCGGGGTCCGCTTCGCTTATGTGCCGATCCTGCTCGGCGGTCTGTTCAAGCTGGCGAACAACCGATCGCCGGTCGAGGCCTTCGCGGGCATTCCCAACAAGCTCGCCTACGATCGACTCGAGATGCAACGCTTCGTCAACGGACATGGCCTGGCGAGTTTCATGCGCAACCCCCATTTCCCGGTGAATACACTGCAGATCATGAGAGGCGCCGTAGCGGCGCAGCAGCTTGATTGCTTCGAGCGGTATGTCGATGCGATGTTCTCGGCGATGTGGGAGCGCGGGCTGAAGATGGACGACCCGGCCACGATTGCCGCCGTGCTGGCCGAAGACGGCCTTGACGCCGAGCGCCTCATGTCGGCCGCGCAGGAACCCGCGGTCAAGGCCGAGCTGATGGCGAACACCCAAGCCGCCCATGATCGCGGGGCGTTCGGCTCGCCGACATTCTTCGTTGGCGACCAGATGTTTTTCGGCAAGGATCGTCTGCGCGAAGTCGAAGAGGAAATCGGAAGTCATTGATGAAGGTCTGCTCAGCATGGCAAGTCGACGCTGGCGATACGGCGATCGGGGGTCCATCCTGGCCGGGCGCAGAGTTATCTCACCGGGACAGCGGGGCGCTTTCCCCTGGGCGATTTCTTGCCGGCACAAGCCCCGGTAATCCTTCAGCGTGTCAGGCTCAGGTATAGCAAGGGCAGGCGTTCGGGCAGACGTTCGATTCGATCGAGCACTTGCCAGCGCTTGCCGAATATCTCGCTTACATACTCGTCGGCCTTGGCGTCGAGACTCAGGCAGAACGTCGTGATGCCTTGGGCGTCGAGCTCATCGACGGCCTTCTTCGCATCGGCGCGCAGATGGCCGGGCTCGGTGACGTCGATGTCGGCCGGTTCGCCATCGGTCAGCAACAGCAGGATTTTCTTGTCGGCGCGGCGTGAGGCCAGGTAGTGCCCGGCGTGGCGCAGGGCGGCGCCCATGCGGGTGGACCATCCTGCCTCCATGGCCGCCAGCCGTGCCTTGACGGTGTCGTCCCAGCGTTCCGAAAAGCCCTTGATGTGCTGGTAGCGCACCTCGTGGCGGGTGTTGGAGTGGAAGCCGGCGATCGCATACGGGTCGCCCAGGCAGTCGATGGCCCAGGCCAATAGCGATACGGCTTCCTGGCTCAGTTCGAGGATGGTTTGGTTGCTGTCGGCAACTTTCTGGTTGAGCGATTCCGACAGGTCGAGCAGCAACAGCACCGTAATGTCGCGGCCATCGGTGCGGTGGCTCATGTTTATTCGCGGATCGGGCGTGATACCGCCCTTGAAATCGATCAGTGAGCGGATGGCGACATCAAGATCGAGATCACTACCCTCTTCCTGATAGCGGATGCGCACCCGGTCCTGCGGCTTGAGCAGGTCGAGCAGTCGCTTGAGGCGCTTGGCCAGCGTGGCATGCTTTTGCAGCAGCCGGTCGATCTCGGCTGGATTGCCCGATGAGTGCAAAGCTTCGTAGACGCTGACCCAGTCGGGCCGGTAGGTCTGGCTTTGGCTGTCCCACTCGGGATAATGGCGCGGCGGCAGGCCCTTCAATTCTTCGCCCGGTTCGAGCTTGCGCTCCTGGTCGAAGGCGTCTTCCTCATCCCCTTCCTCGATGAATTTCCACAGCTGGCGATTGTCGTCGCGGTAGTCGATGACGGTGTCTGTAAAATGCATGTTGGCCAGTTGATCGCTCTGGCGGCGGGTGCGGGTGACATAGTCGAGCGCCAGCGCGGCGATCTCCGCGGTGCTGGACTCCCCGACGGCCAGCGTGGCATGGAAGCGTTGCACGAAATCGAGCACAACGACATCGGTATAGCCGTGCCCGGGATCGAGAAAAGCGCGCGAGATCATCGCCAGACGGTGGCGCAAACACGAAGTGGTTGCTGGATCGCAGGCGTCCGCTCGCGGATGCGGATGCAGGGCAAGGAAGATGCGGCGCAGGCCCGGATACTCGCGGATCAGCAGCGTCTCGACGCGGCAATCCTCGAAGAATTCGACCGCCATGCGCTGCAAGGGGCTCCAGTTGTCGGCGATTTGCGCCACGCTCCAGCGACGGTGGCCGGCCATGTGGGCCAGCACGGCGCGGTAGCGGTCGAGACCGCTCACTGTCCCATCGGGGCCGCGAAAATCGTCGAACACGTCGGGCACCCGCAGGCCCAGCTTGTCATAGTAGGGAACCGGCCGGCGCAGCTCATCGAAGGCGGTGGAGTAAGGCACCAGCACATCGCTGTCGCGCCAAAGCGCGCGCAGGTAGAGGTCGAGTTGCCGCTCGACGTCGATGAACAGGGTGCCGTGGCGTTCGCGCTGCAGCACGGCGCGGCTGTCGGCCGATTCGAGGCGGAAGTACTCCTCTTGTCGCTCGGGGTGACTGGCGTAATTGCAGATGCCGTAGTCGGTCCAGTTCTTCAGGCCGGCGGTGGACAGCAGGCCCAAGAGGCGCGGCGCCTGATCGAAAAAATGCGGCAGGCCGGGGCTGGGAAAGGTGATGTGGTGGCCGTGGATCGAACTCGATGTGCGCAGCATCAGGTTCAGGGCGATGTCGATATAGATCTCGATCTGCTCGGCCGATTGCAGACGCCGTGCGATAGTCGCCAGCGTTTGCAGGAAGGGCGTAATGGCCTTGCTGTTGGGCGACTTCTGCATGGCCCGGATGGTACCCATCACCTGCGGCAGCAAGGGCTCCTGGTCGCCACTGGCGGCCGCGACCACGGTCGGCCACTCTTCGAGAAATGCGAGGAGCGGTTCGGCGCCGCGACCCAGCTTGCCTATGGCGCGGGCCGCGTTGAGATAGGCATCCAGTTGCGGCTTGCTGAAGCTGGTCAGCGCGTCGTAGAGACACTCCTCGAATACATCGGCGACGGCGGCAAAGCCGCAGTCCAGCGCCTGCCAGGCAGCCTGCACCTGTGGGTGGTCGAACTTGCGGCTGCGCGCATCGCTGACGGGGCGGAATCCGGTGGCCATGATCTGTAATGCCGTCTCGCCGGCGCCGACTATCAGGAGAACGTGGTATCGATGGCGTGATCGAGTGTTTCGCGAATGTCGGCGTCGTCCGTGATCGGCCGCACCATGGCCATGCGACAGGCGTCCGTCGGGGCGACCCCGCGCTGGATCAGCATCGCCGCGTAGACGATCAGGCGCGTGGAAACGCCTTCATCGAGACCATGGCCCTTGAGGTTGCGCGCCGCGTGACCGATCTTTACCAGCTGGGTCGCAACGGCTGCGTCGATCCCGGTTTCCCTGGCGACGATCTGCACTTCCAGCGTGGCTTCGGGATAGTCGAAATCGAAGGCGGTAAAACGCTGCTTGGTCGACTGCTTGAGATCCTTCATCAGGCTCTGGTAGCCGGGGTTGTAGGAGATCACCAGCTGGAAGTCGGGATGCGCCTCGATCAGTTCGCCCTTCTTGTCGAGCGGCAGCACGCGGCGGTGGTCGGTCAGCGGATGGATCACCACCGTGGTGTCCTGGCGCGCTTCCACAATCTCGTCCAGATAACAGATTGCGCCGATCCGCGCGGCCGTGGTCAGCGGGCCATCTAGCCAGCGCGTGCCGTTGGCATCGAGCAGGTAGCGGCCGACCAGGTCGGACGCCGTCATGTCTTCATTGCAGGCGACGGTGATCAGCGGCTTGGCGAGCTTCCAGGCCATGTATTCGACAAAACGCGACTTGCCGCAACCGGTGGGGCCTTTGACCATCACCGGCAGGCGCGCGTGGTAGGCGGCCTCGTAGAGTGTCACCTCCTTGCCCTGAGGCTGGTAGAAAGGTTCCGTCCTGACGAGGTACTGCTCCTTGTTCGACATGGCCTTATCCGATCAATTCAGTCAAGTAAGGGAATCCAAAAAACCCCGCCGCAACGGGGTTTTTAGCACGGTCCGAATTACTTGTGCACGCCGATTTTTTCGCGCCAGCCCGGGAACAGCTTGTCGGCATCCTTGGGGAAGGATTCGAAGGCACGGGCAAATTCCTTGTGCTCCCTGGCCCACTGGATCGGATCGGCGCCCGCCTTCCAGCACTCGTAGGCCTGACGCAGCGAAATGGCGCCGGAGGCCGGGCTGTCGATGTGGCCGTAGGCGCCGCCGCCGGCGGTGTTGATCACGTTGCCGTGGCCGAGGTTCTCGAAGAAGCCGGGCAGGCGCAGCGCGTTCATGCCGCCGGAGATGATCGGCGTGGTGGGCTTCATGCCGAACCACTTCTGGAAGTAGACCGGGCCCTGGCACTCGTCGCGCTCGATCATGTAGGCGATGATCCGGTCGTCGCCTTCGCCTTCCATCTTGCCGTAGCCCATGGTGCCGACATGGATGCCGGAGGCGCCCTGCAGGCGCGACATCTTGGCCAGCACGAAGGCCGTGTAGCCGCGCTTTGCGCTGGGCGAAGTGACCGCACCGTGGCCGGCGCGATGGTAGTGCAGGTACTGGTTCGGATACTGGCGACGGGCGGTGGTGACCATGCCCGGACCGCCGACGTAGCCGTCGACCAGGAAGGCCAGCTTGTCGGCATCGGGGCCGAACACTTCCAGGCCGTAGTCGGCACGGGCGCACATTTCGTAATGGTCGTCGGCGGTGATGTTCATCGAGAACAGCTTGGCCTCGCCGGTTTCGTCCTGTGCACGCTTGAGCGAGTCATACACCAGCGGCAGCACTTTCTTCAGCGGGCAGAAAACCTGGTTGCCCTGCGGTTCGTCGTTCTTGATGAAATCGCCGCCCAGCCAGAACTGGTAGGCCGCCTTGGCGAACGGCTCGGGGCGCAGGCCCAGCTTGGGCTTGATGATGGTGCCGGCGATGTAGCCGCCGTCCTTGACCGGGCGGCCGAGGATGCGCCACAGGTCGGTAATGTCCTTGGCCGGACCGTCGAACATCTGGATCACGCGATCGGGCATGTAGAAATCGATCATCTTGGCATGCTCGATGTCGCCCATGCCCTGATTGTTGCCGATGACCAGCGTCAGGAAGGAGACCAGCATGAAGCGACCGTCGATCACGTTGCGGTCGAAGAGCTCGATCGGATAGGCGATGCGCATGTCCTCCGTGGCTTCGTCGATCAGATACACCAGCGCATCGACGCCCTTGGTGAAGTCGTCGGTGGTCGAGACTTCGACGTTGGTACCTGTGGAAGACTCGGCAGCGAAGTGAGCGGCCGCCTCGAGGTAGCCAGTGCCCGCCTTGGGCTTCATCTTGTAGGCGACGAGGATGTGCTTGCCACCCTTCATCAGGTCTTCTTCATTCAGGCTCAGGTCAGCGTAGCGGTTCGATTGGTCCATGGTGTTCCTCCTCGGGCGTTGTTCGTTCAGGCAAATGGTTCAGCGGATTGGCGACATGTTAATCATGTCGTTGCATAAGTCAAAGTCACTATTTTTTATCACCAGCATAAGTAGTTTCATGCCAATGCCGGAGCAAGGGCACGGTCACCTGGCCAAGATCGGGCAACACGGCCAGCGCGCCGGAAAAGTCGTGGTCACGGGTGTAGTCGGTCAGCGTGATCACGGTCGCCAGCCCGGCCGCGCGGCTGGCCTTGAGGCCGTTGGCGGAATCTTCGATGGCGAGGCAGGCAGCCGCGGGCAAGCCAATTTGGTCGAGTACCCAGAAGTAAATATCCGGCGCCGGCTTCTTGTTCGGCACCGCATCGCCAGCGCCGATTTTGTCGAACAACGCCAACAAGTCCGGGGCCAGCAAGGCGCTGACGTTTTCCGGCGTGGTGGTGGTGGCGATCGCCAGACGCAGGCCGGCAGCATGCGCTTCACGCAACAACGGCTCAACGCCAGGACGCGAGGGAATGCCTTGCGCGCAGAGCTTCACGTAATGCCGCGTCTTGGCTGCATGCAAGTCCTTGATGCGCCCCTGCGCATCCGCCTGACGCAGAAATTCCGGGGCGTGTCGCTCGCAGAAGAAACGTATCCTTTCCTTGCCGCCGGTCACTTCCAGCAGTTCACCGTAGAGCGCCGCGTCCCAGGCCCAGGGCAAACCGGTCTCGGCAAACGCCAGATTGAAGGCGATGCGATGGCCATCCCGTTCGGTGTCCGCCAGGGTGCCATCAACGTCGAAGATTAGTGCCTGCAGCTTCATCGGGGCAAGCCTAAGCCTGCCGAGGCATAAGCGCCAGTCACGATTTCTTATTTGCAGGATAAGATAGCCGGATGAAAAACGTCACCTTGCGCCAGCTGAAAATATTCGAAGCGGTTGCACGCCACCTGTCCTTTTCGCGCGCCGCCGAAGAACTGCACCTGACCCAGCCGGCCGTGTCCATGCAGGTGCAGGCGCTGGAAGATCTGGCCGGACTGCCGCTGACCGAACAGGCTGGCAAGAAGGTGCGCCTGACTGCCGCCGGTGAAGAAGTAGCGCGCCAGGCGCGGCGGATCGCCGAGCAGCTGCGCGAGGCCAACGAAGCGCTGGCTGCGCTGAAGGGGGTCGAATCGGGTCGCCTGAAGATCGGCGTGGTCAGTACGGCCAAGTATTTTGCGCCTTCCCTGCTGGCTGAATTTCGTCGCCGGCATCCGGGAGTCGAACTGAATCTGACGGTCAACAACCGCAGCACCATCGTGCGTCATCTTGCCGAAAATGGCATCGACCTTGCCATCATGGGCACGCCTCCGAACGAGTTTGAAACCGTGGCCAAGATTTTTGCCGAGCATCCGCTGGTGTTCATCGCCGCCCCGGACCACCCGCTGGCGGACAAGCGGCGCATCGACCCACAGCAGCTGGCGCAGGAAACCCTGCTGATCCGGGAACCCGGATCAGGCACGCGCGCGGCACTCGAGCGTTTCCTCGAGGAACATAAGGTCACGGCCGGGGCCACCATGGAACTGGGCAGCAACGAAACCATCAAGCAGGCCGTGATGGCAGGCTTGGGGCTGTCCTTCATCTCGGAACACACCATCGGGCTGGAACGTTCGGCCGGCCGCCTGGTGCGGCTGAACGTCACCGGTACCCCGGTCAAGCGCCAGTGGCGTCTGGTCTATCGCACCGACAAGCGGCTGATGCCCGCTGCCACCGCCTTCGTGGATTTCATGGACAGCGAAGGCTCGCGCCTGATCGAGCAGCAGGTCGGCAGGCAGATGCCGCCCACCGTGGCGAAGTCGAAAAAAGCAAAGACGTAGTGCTGCGCTTTCGCCGGGAAGAAGCGTGCGCCGCTGCCCGGTCAGGGTTGTCAGCTGCCAAGTGCCTGGCGAACTGCCTCCACTCGCTGACGATTGACGCCATGGTCGCCATGACCAAGACGTGAGGCCGAGCGCACATGGATGACCCCGGCCTTTTCATCAAGAAAAAACTCGACGTCGTCCACAAAGCCAAGCAGCTTTGAGGTGAATTCGGCATAGATATAGTCGCCTCGAAAATCGATGAGCTTGCCGGCCGGCATCGCCTCAACAATGGCATGGATCCGCGCCATGGCGCTTTTGCCGTCGCCCGCATAAGTGAGGGGCGCGATTCTGGAATAGCCGTCCGCACTTTGGCTATTGACGCAATTCGGCGTCGTCGGCGCCGGTTTCAGCCGACCTTCATGCACACCCAGATCTGCCGGGCGCTTGCCCGCGAATAGTCCCATCTGACCTCCAGCAACAATTCCAGTCAGCAGCGCGACGATGGTCAGGATCGCCCGGCGCAGGACTGTACGCATGACAGAATACCTCTTGCTCATCAAGCCGCAAAAACCGCACTTCGAAAGTTATGCGCAGCGGCAATCCGCGGGATGGCCCGCAGGCTATTTTTTCGGGGCATTCCAGAGCGCCGCCGTTACGCCCAGCTTGGTGATGAAGGCCTTGACATAATAGCTGCCGACGGTGATGCGCTTGCCTCCTTCAGGAAGCGCACTCATGACAATGTCGGTAATCTGTTCTTCCGACAGGTTGGTGGCGCCGGCGGCATGCCAGAGCCGCACATGGCCGCAGCCATCGCGGTCGATCAGCACGGACTTGTCGGCTTTGGCGGCAGGCAGACTGATCGTCACGCCATCGCTGGTTTCATAGGCGCGGGCCGGGCCGGCGCTGGTCGGCGTTTCCTTGCTGCCCTCGGGTGTGGCGATCACTTCGAGTGCCATGATTTCGTCGTCGGAAAGCTGGCTTTCACCTTCGGTATGCCAGACCTTGTAGTGGCCACCCGGCTGCATCTGGATCAGCAACACGTTGTCGGTCGCACCCGCGGATGCGGCGACCATCCAGGCCGCGACAAACAGCGCCAGCCTCAAGGGGTTCTCCACTTGATCGAACAGCCAATACCGGGTATCTGCTGCTGCGGCCCCTGTCCGCTCATGGCCACCTGCTGCATCGCCTCGAAAAGGTCACGCCGCACATTCTCGGGCGCCGTTTCCTTGCGTGATTCGTCGAGCCGACCGCGGTATTGCAATTCCAGATTGGCGTTGTACCCGAAAAAATCCGGCGTGCACACGGCGCCCCAGGCTTTGGCCACCTCCTGGGATTGATCCAGCACATAGGGAAAGGGAAACGCCAGATCGCGCGCAATCTGCGCCATGTTCTGCCACGAGTCCTCCGGGTAGTCGGTGGGGTCATTGCTCATGATGGCAATGCTGCCGACACCCAGCGTGGCAAGCTCCCGTGTGTCGCGCACGATGCGATGGATCACGGCCTTGACATAGGGACAGTGATTGCAGATGAACATCACCAGCAAACCCCTGGGGCCGCGTGCGCTGGCCAAACCATGGCGCTTGCCATCGACGCCCGGCAGATCGAAATCAATGGCCGGGCGACCGAAGTCGCAGACGGGAGGGGAAAGACTGGCCATGCGCTGTCTCCGAAATTTGGCGATAATCCAAACATGATACCGAGATTCTTCTGCCCCTTCCCGCTCCACCCCGGCGCCACCGTCGAACTGGCCGCCGAGGCCACCCATCACGCGCTGAAGGTGTTAAGAGTCGGAGCCGGCGACACGGCGATTCTGTTCGACGGTCGCGGCGGGCAGTGGCAGGCCACGCTGCACCCGGCTGGCAAGGCCCTGCGCGCAACGCTGCACGAATTCGACGAAACCGACTGCGAGTCCCCGCTGGCACTCACGCTGGTGCAGGCGCTGCCCGCCAGCGACAAGATGGATTGGGTGGTGCAAAAGGCAGTCGAACTGGGCGTCCGCCGGGTCCAGCCGGTGACGGCAAAGCGCAGTCTGATCAGGCTTTCCGGCGAGCGTGCGGAACGCCGCGTGGAGCATTGGCGCAACATTGCCATTGCCGCCTGCGAGCAATCCGGACGAAACCGGGTGCCGGCCGTAGCACCAATCCTTGATCTGCCGCAATATCTCGGCTTCGCAGCGCAGGAGAATGGGCTACGCTTCGTCTGCGCACCGGGGGCTGCAGGGTCTCTGCGTGATCTGGCGGCGCCTGTAGTGCCGATCAGCCTGCTGGTTGGCCCGGAAGGCGGCTTTGAGGAGAGCGAACTGTTGGCGGCGCGGGCCGCCGGCTTCCATCCCATCGGGCTGGGGCCGCGCGTGCTGCGCACGGAAACCGCCGGGCTCGGCGCTTTGGCGGCAATGATGGCACTTTGGGGAGATTGGTAATGTTCGAATCCGCAGAAATCGGTCACAAGATCGACAAGGAAACCTACAAGAAAGAAGTACCGGCCCTGCGCGCGGCATTGCAGGATGCCCAGTACGATCTCAAGGAAAACGGCAAGATCCCGGTCGTCGTGCTGATCAGCGGCCAGGACGGCGCCGGCAAGGGCGAGACCATCAACATCCTGTACGAGTGGATGGACCCGCGCTTCATCTCGACCCTGGCGTTTTCAGCACCTACCGACGAGGAGAGCGCAAGGCCGTTCATGTGGCGCTACTGGCGCGCGCTGCCGCCCAAGGGTCGCATCGGCGTGTTCGCCGGTTCCTGGTATTCGAGCCCGATCCATGACCGCCTCGACGGCACGATGAGCAAGGCGGACATGGATGCGCGCATCGACCAGATCAACCGCTTTGAGGCCATGCTGGTCAATGAAGGCGCACTGGTACTGAAGTTCTGGTTCCATCTGACCAAGGATGGCCAAAAGCGTCGCCTGAAGGCTCTGGAAAAGGACCCGAAGACTGCCTGGCGTGTCACCAAGTGGAACTGGGAACGCCTGAAGACCTACGACAAACTGCAGGATGTCGTCGGCCACGTGCTGCGCATGACCAATTCGCCCTGGGCACCCTGGATCATCATCGAGGGCGAGGACGACCGCTATCGCTCGCTGACCACGGGCAAGATCCTGCTCGAGGCGATTCGCCAGCGCCTGGCCGATGCCGGCAAGCAGACCACTCCGGTGGCGCCGCCGATACGCGTGAACATCGATGGCCGCAACGTGCTGTCCGAACTCAGGCTCACGCATCGACTGAGCGACAAGGAATACGACGATCAACTGGCGAAATGGCAGGGCAAGCTGTCCGAACTGGTGCGCAACCCCCGGTTCAAGGGTCGGTCGCTGGTGTGCGCCTTCGAGGGCGCCGATGCTGCCGGCAAGGGTGGCGCCATACGCCGCATCACCGCGTCGATGGACGCACGCGACTACCAGATCGTGCCGGTGGCCGCGCCGACCGAGGAAGAGCGCGCCCAGCCCTATCTGTGGCGTTTCTGGCGGCACATTCCGCGCAACGGCCGGGTCGCCATTTTCGACCGCACTTGGTACGGTCGCGTGCTGGTCGAGCGCGTCGAGGGCTTCTGTGCCGATGCGGACTGGTTGCGCGCCTATACCGAAATCAACGATTTCGAGCACGACCTCGCCGATGCCGGCGTCATTGTCTGCAAGTTCTGGCTGCAAATCAGCCAGGAAGAGCAGTTGAAGCGCTTCAAGGAACGCGAGAAGATCGAGTTCAAGCGCTTCAAGATCACCGAGGAAGACTGGCGCAACCGCGAGAAATGGGATGCCTACCAACAGGCCATCTGCGACATGGTGGACCGCACCAGCACGGGTACCGCGCCGTGGACTCTGGTGGAGGCCAACGACAAGGGCTATGCCCGGGTGAAGGTGCTGCGGACCATTTGCGAACGGCTCGAAGCCGAACTGGAAGGCAAGCCGGTGCCCACCGCGAAGCCTGACAAGCCTGCCAAGGCCGACAAGGATAAAAAAACGGACAAGGACGGGAAGGCGGGCAAGAAAAAGAAAGCCGCCAAGGAAGTCCCGCCACCCGTGCTGCCGGCACCGCCCGTCAAGGCCGCGGCACCCGCGCCAAAGCCGGCGCGACCCAAGGCGCCACCTGTTGCAAGGACAGCCAGGGCAAGTAAAGGCAAGCCCGCCACATGACCCTGGAAACCCGCAGCAGTCAACTGGATACCGATGCCCGCCTGGTCGCCTGGGTGCGCCAGGCGGCGCCTTACATCCATGCCTTTCGCGGTCGTACATTCGTCATCGCCTTCGGCGGCGAAGTGCTCGAGGCGGGCGCTGCGCAGGCGCTGATTCACGACATTGCGCTGCTCGACAGCATGGGCATCAGGCTGGTGCTGGTACATGGGGCACGGCCGCAGATCGACGCCGAGATGCGCGCGCGCGGCCTCACGCCGAAGTTCCACAAGGGTTTGCGGGTCACCGATGCCGAGGCGCTGGAATGCGTCAAGCGCGCCATGGGCGTAACCCGCATCGAAATCGAGGCCCTGCTCTCGCAGGGCCTGCCCAACACGCCGATGGCCGGCGCTTTCCTGCGGGTCACCGGCGGCAATTTCATCACGGCGCGCCCGGTCGGCGTGGTCGATGGCATCGACTTCCAATACACCGGCGCGATACGCAAGGTGATCGCCGAAGAAATCCAGGCCGACCTGGCGCAGGAAAACGTGGTGCTGATTACGCCGATCGGCGCTTCACCCACCGGCGAAATCTTCAACCTGGCCTGGGAAGAAGCGGCCGAGGCGGTGGCGGTGGCGGTCAAGGCCGACAAGCTGATTTATCTGTGCGACGCGCCGGGGCTGGTTAACGCCAAGGGAGCCTTGCTCGACGCCCTCACCGCTGACGAAGCGCAGAAACTCGCCACCCGGCATCTGGCGGCGCAGGCACCGGAAATCGCCCGGGTCCTGCCCAGTGCCATACGCGCCTGCCGTGCCGGAATCGGTCGCGTGCATTTCCTTGACCGGCAGGCCGACGGCGCCATGCTTATGGAATTCTTTACCCGCGACGGCGTCGGTACGGTCATGACCAGCGCCCCGCTGGCACGGCTGCGCGACGCCACGATCGACGACGTCGGCGCCATTCTCGGCCTGATCGAACCGCTGGAAGCCGACGGCACGCTGGTCAAGCGCGGGCGTGAGCGGCTGGAAATCGAGATCACCCGTTTTTCGGTGGTAGAGCACGATGGCGTGATTGTCGGTTGCGCGGCGATCTATCCATTCTCGACCGAAAAATCGGCGGAACTGGCCTGCCTCGCCGTGATGCCGGATTTTCGCCGCAGCGGCTACGGCGACCAGTTGCGCAGCCACATCGAGGCCCGCGCCAGGAAGATGAAGCTGACGCGTCTGTTTGTGCTGACCACCCGCACCGCGCACTGGTTCATCGAACGCGGCTTCGTCGAAGCCGGCGTCGATGCGCTGCCGGAAGCGCGGCGCGAACTCTACAACCTGCAGCGGCGTTCGAAAGTACTGGTTAAGTCGCTGTAGAACCCGGCATTGATCGCTCCATGTTGCAGCGCGCCGGCGGTCGCAATTCTCCTGAAACGCCGGCGGCGATCGGTCTACGGCATGGGAGACTTCAATGAAAACGTCCCGGGTTGTTGTCGTGTTCCTTCGTCACGCCGCAATTGGATGCTGCCTGTTTGGCGCGGCCGCCCAGGCTCAAACAGTTCCTGATGCAGAACCATCGCAGCGGATCGAAATCGGAGGCGGGTTTTCCGTCGGCGCGCCGACGGGGGAGGGATGGCGCAAGACAGGCGATCCGGACTATCCGGTCTCCTATGTGAAGGTTCTCGGTCCTGAACATCATAGTCTGGCCCTCATCGCCAGCACCGGCCCCACCGGCATCACCCGCGAGGATATCCTTGGCATGCGCCAACCCGGCGGCGTAGACAAAATGTTCAAGCTCATGGCGGGAGTTTTTGAGCGGGTGTCGAAGATGCACGCCGCCAGCATGCTGAAACCCCGGTTCGGGGCGGTCGAACTGGTGAATGACATTGTCTCACTGAACAATAGAACAACCTGCACCTACTCTCGCATCGTGGCGCGGGATCGCGAGACCCTCCTAGATGGCGTGCCGACCAAGTTCCGCTTCGTGGCATACACTTGTCTCTGGTTTCCCGGCTATGACGTGGCTGCCAGCGTGACTTACTCCGAACGCGGTGGCGAGCAGGATTTGTCTAAGGACGCGATGGCCGAAGGCGAGCGATTTGTCCGCAGTCTGCAGCGAGCGGAGTAGCCTGAAAAGATACCCAGCTTCGATCCAAGGCGGGGATCAACCTGCCAGTCTCAAGCCCTGAGCAATTCTGCCATTCGGCGTCCACTAGGTTCTGCGTCAGATCTTCATGCCGGTGATCGATTGCTCCGGCACATCTCCGCCGATCAGCGTTTTTCGCGGAACTCAATGTAAACTGCGCGCATCCCTACATTATTTGCGAAAGGAGACACCGTGGCACGCATGGTCAATTGCATCAAGCTCGGGCGCGAGGCCGAAGGTCTCGACTTGCCGCCCATGCCGGGCGAAATGGGCAGGAAGCTGTATGAGAACGTCTCCAAGGAGGCCTGGCAGCAATGGATCAAGCTGCAGACGATGATCATCAACGAGAATCGCCTGAGCCTGGCCGATGCCCAGCATCGAAAGTACCTGGCCGAGCAGGTGCAGAAGCACTTCTTCGGCGATGGCGCGGATCAGGTCGGCGGTTACGTGCCACCGGCCAGGTGACATCCCGGGATGGGTAGCAAACAAAAGGGGCGCAGTGCGCCCCTTTTGTTTTGTTCCCGTTCTTTCCTTACCTGGCGGCGACTTCCTTTTCCATTGCCTCCAGCCCGATGTGGCGCACGTCGCGCCCCTTGACCAGATAGACGACATATTCGGATATGTTTTTCGCATGATCGCCGATGCGTTCGATTGAACGGGCGACGAACAGGAGATCGAGCGAGCTTGAAATGGTGCGCGGATCTTCCATCATGAAAGTGATGAGCTGGCGCATCGCAGACTTGAAGCCGGCATCCACCTCGCGATCCTGGCGTACCACCTCGGCCGACGCATTCACGTCGAGGCGGGCGAAGGCATCGAGGGATCGGCGCAACATGGACAAGGCGATCTCCGCCGGCTGGCGCAAATCGACCCGCGGCACCACGCGGGTATCTCCGCCGTGAATGGCACGTGCCATCTTGGCAATTTTTTTTGCTTCGTCGCCAATGCGCTCCAGGTCGGTGATGGTCTTGACCACGGTCATGATCATGCGCAGATCGACCGCTGCCGGCTGACGCCGGGCGATGACGTGATTGCAGGCCTCGTCGAGCTCGACTTCGTGCCGATTGACCAGGCGATCGGTCGCGATCACCTCTTCGATAAGTGCCATGTCGCCTGATTCCAGCCCGTCCATGGCGCGAATCATTTGCTGCTCGACCAGGCCACCCATCGCCAGAACGCGCGTACGCAAGCCCTCGAGATCGGCATCGAATTGCCGGCTGATGTGTTCCTGGTTCATGCGACCACCCCTGTGTACAATCCCGACACTATAGCCACCGCGTGTGAAGGATTTATTTCAGCGCATGCAGGTCTGCACGCCATCCGCGGTAGCCAGCAACAACACATCGGCGCCGCGCCGGGCGAACAGGCCGTTGGTGACAACACCAACGATCTGGTTGATCTCTGTCTCGAGGCCGGCCGGGTCCGTGATCGACAGGCCATGCACATCCAGGATCAGGTTGCCGTTATCGGTGACCATGCCTTCGCGCCGCTTCGGCGCACCGCCGAGCTTGACCAATTCCCGGCTGACGTGGGCGCACGCCATGGGAATCACTTCCACCGGCAGCGGATACCTGCCCAGAGTCTGCACCCGCTTCGAGGCATCGCAAATGCAGACAAAGGTGCCGGCTACGGCAGCAACGATTTTCTCGCGCGTCAGTGCCCCGCCACCGCCTTTCACCATCGCCATGCCGCCATCGATCTCGTCCGCACCATCGACATAAATGCCCATCGCGTCGATATCGTTGAGGTCCAGCACCCGCAGGCCATGACCGGCAAGGCGTCTCGCTGTGGCCTCGGAACTTGCCACCGTGCCGCCGATGCGTTCCTTGATGCCGGCAATCTCGTCGATGAAGAAATTCGCCGTGGAGCCGGTACCCACGCCAAGTATCGCCCCGAGCGGCAAACGGTCGGCCACATAATCACGCGCCGCACGAGCCACGGCCTGCTTCATTTCGTCCTGGGTCATTTTCTTGCTCCGTTATTCTCCCACAAGGGGATACCGTCCCCGCCTCCCGCGGGGACATAATGGAACGGATTTTACCGCTTGCGCATGGGCGGCAGGTCGGTGCACGAACCGTGCGCCACCTCGGCCGCCATGCCTATGGTTTCGCCCAGGGTCGGATGAGGATGGATGGTCTTGCCGATATCCACCGCATCGGCGCCCATTTCGATGGCCAGCGCGACCTCGCCGATCATGTCACCGGCATTGGGGCCGACGATGCTGCCGCCGATCACGCGATGCGTTTCTTCGTCGAACACCAGCTTGGTGAAGCCGTACTCGGCGCCGTTGGCAATCGCCCGGCCGGAAGCCGCCCAGGGAAACTTCGCGGCGCTGACCTTGCGCCCGGCCTTCTTGGCGTCGTCTTCGCCGACCCCGACCCAGGCCACTTCGGGATGCGTATAGGCCACGCCGGGAATCACCGTCGCGTCGAAATGGCTCTTCTGGCCGTCCGCCGCCTCGGCCGCCACATGCGCCTCATGCACCGCCTTGTGCGCCAGCATGGGCTGGCCGACGATATCGCCGATGGCATGGATGTGCGGCACATTGGTCCGCATCTGGCTATCGACCGGAATGAAACCGCGCTCGGACACCAGCACGCCCGCCTTGTCGGCGCCGATCTTCTTGCCGTTCGGGGCGCGACCGGCGGATTGCAGGATCATGTCGTAACGCTGGGGCTCGGCCGGCGCCTGCTCACCTTCGAACTTGACCCAGAGGCCATCTTCCTTCGCGTCAACGGCAACGGTCTTTGTCTTCAGCATCAGCTTGTCGAAGCGTTTGGCGTTCTGCTTTTCCCAGACCTTGACCAGATCGCGGTCAGGCCCCTGCATCAGGCCGTCGAGCATCTCGACCACATCGACGCGGGCGCCCAGCGTGGAATACACCGTCGCCATTTCGAGGCCGATGATGCCGCCGCCGATGACCAGCATTTTCTTCGGCATGAAGCGCAGTTCCAGGGCGCCGGTCGAATCGACAATGCGTGGGTCCTTCGGAATGAAGGGCAGATGGAAGGCCGCGCTGCCCGCGGCAATAATGCATTTCTGGAAGCGGATGACCTGCTTTGCGCCGGTCTTGTCCTGCGCATCGCCGGTCGTCGCCTCGACTTCGAGATGCCAGGCATCGAGGAAATGGCCGTAGCCTCGAACCACCTCGACCTTGCGCGCCTTGGCCATGCCGGCGAGACCGCCGGTGAGCTTGCCCACCACCTTCGATTTGTGCGCGCGCAGCTTGTCGATATCGATCGAAGGCTGGGCGAAGCCGATGCCGGTTTCCGTGACATGCCCGGCCTCCTCGATTACAGCGGCCACATGCAGCAGCGCCTTGGAGGGAATGCAGCCAACGTTCAGGCAAACGCCGCCCAGCGTCGCGTAACGTTCGACGATGACAGTCTTCATGCCCAGGTCGGCCGCGCGGAAGGCGGCGGAATAGCCGCCAGGGCCGGCGCCGAGCACCAGCATTTCGCATTCGAGATCGACCTTGCCGGCGTATTTGCCGGCAGCGCTGCTGGCAGCCGAAGCCGGGGGCGGTGCAGCGGGTGCTGCTGCTGCCGCCACCGGGGCGGGGGTTGCGGGCGCGGGTGCTGCAGCCCCTGCGCCTAGCTTCACCAGTGCCACCAGCGTGCCTTCGGCGATCTTGTCGCCGATCCTGACCTTCAATTCCGTCACCACGCCGGACACCGGGGACGGCACATCCATGGTCGCCTTGTCCGATTCCAGCGTAATCAGCGAGTCCTCCGCCTTGACGGTATCGCCGACCTTGACCAGGATTTCGATGATCGGCACATCCTTGAAGTCGCCGATGTCGGGGACTTTCACTTCAACGATGTTACTCATTTGGCTTTCCTTCAAGTTTGATCTCATGGACCACGATCGGCGGCCCGGATGAAGTATCGAATTCAATGCCGGCCGCAACGCCGGCTTCGGCGATGCGCGCTGCCGACATTTCACCGTCATAGAGCGCATGCATGGCGCCCAGGGCAAAGTTGCGGCCGGATCCGGCAGCCCAGACCCGGTCGAACTCGAACACCTCGCGATACGAATAGACGCCGTAGATGCCTGAAGTATTGGCTATCAACGCAGTGATCTGCGAGCTCTCGTAGGGGTCGTCATCGTCTTCCTTGGGATTGAGAAAGGCATGCTCCTTGAGTATCGGGTGCAGCCGGCGAAAGGTCTCATACACTTCCATGCGCGACCCCAGCCGGATATCCTCCAGCTTCGAGAACGCACTCTGCAGCACCAGATGGTGCGCCGAAGAGCCGCAAATCCCGATCCACGACCCGGCAATGCTCAGGATCTTGTCATGCTCGCCCTTGTAGCTGCGCGCCAGCCGGGTATCGCCGAAGGTGGTGAGGCCATCGGCGGCAATGGCCACCTCGTTCCCCTTCTTGACTACAGTGAGCGTGGTCACAACATGCTTCTCCGCATGTCGGCCATAAGCTGCGCCAGATAGACGTTGAACCGGGTCGCCAGGGCGCCGTCGATCACCCGGTGATCTGCGGTGAGTGACAACGGCAGGGTCAGGCGCGGGACAAAAGCCTTGCCATCCCAGACCGGCTTCATGGCCGACTTGCTGACACCGAGAATCGCCACTTCCGGCGCGTTCACGATCGGCGCAAAGTAGGTACCACCGATTCCGCCTACGCTGGAAATTGTGAAGCAGGCACCCTGCATATCGGCAGGCTTCAGCTTGCCTTCGCGGGCCTGCCGCGCCAGATCGCCGGATTCCCGGGCGAGTTCGAACACGCCCTTGCTCTCGGCATTCTTGATCACCGGCACCATCAGGCCATTCGGCGTGTCGGCGGCGAAGCCGATGTTGAAATACTTTTTCAACACAAGATTGTCGCCGTCGATGGACGCGTTGAACTCGGGGTATTTCTGCATCGCCTTGACACAGGCCTTGATCAGGAAGGCGAGCATGGTCAGCTTGGCGGCCGACTTGTCACCGGACTTTTCGTTCTCCTTGTTGATCTGCACCCGGAAGGCTTCAAGCTCGGTGATGTCGGCATCTTCGTGATAGGTGACGGCCGGAATCATGGCCCAGTTGCGCGACAGGTTGGCGCCCGAGATCTTCTTGATGCGTGATAAAGGCTGGACTTCGATCGCACCGAATTTCGCAAAGTCGATTTTCGGCCACGGCAACAGGTCCAATCCACCCAGGCTCGCGCCACCGGAACTGGCTACAGGCGCTGGTGCTGCCGCTGCATTGACGACACCCTTGACCCAGGCCTGAACATCGCTTTGCAGAATGCGTCCCTTCGGACCGTTGCCTTGCACCTTGGCAACATCGACACCGAGTTCGCGTGCAAAGCGGCGCACCGAGGGGCTGGCGTGCGCTGCCTGACCGAGCAGTCGCTCCGCCGGCGTCGGCATGGAAACGCGGGAGGGTGAAGAAATCAGTTCGGCGTCGCCGGGGCGGTAATCGGCACCGGCGACAGGAGCGACTGGCACAACTGCCGGACTTGGCGCTGCAATCGCTGTGGCAGTCGGCGCCGGTGCGGCCGGTGCCGCTACCGCAGCGGCCACCGTACCGCCAGCGCCGACTCCTGCAGCAGCGCCGGCAGAATCTATCAATGCGACCAGCGTTCCTTCGGTGACCTTGTCACCCACCTTCACTTTCAACTCGGTCACCACACCCGAGACGGGTGAAGGCACATCCATGGTTGCCTTGTCAGATTCCAGGGTGATCAGCGAATCCTCGGCCTTGACCGTATCGCCGACCTTGATCAGCAGTTCTATGATCGGCACGTCCTTGAAGTCGCCGATATCCGGTACTTTCACTTCGACAATTTGGGTCATGCTGCCTCCGCAGGGCCGCCCGCGCCAGCGCGGTAGTTTGATTGACACCCCCTCCCGTCCTCCCCCGCCAGGCGGGGGAGGTGACTGGTCACCCCCGCCCTTGGGGCGGGGGATGGGGGGTGGGCTAAAAGATTTCCCGTCGGGGCGCTTGTGCGCCCCGCCCATGGGGCGGTGGTTGGGGGGTGGGGGGTCATGTCTACACCTTTACCGGGTTGGGCTTGTTCGGATCGAGGCTGTATTTCGTGATCGCCTCGGCCACCTTGGTCCGCGGCAAGGTGCCATCGTCAGACAGTGCAGACAGTGCGGCCACGGTGATCCAGTAGCGATCCACCTCGAAGAAATGGCGCAGCTTCTCGCGCGTGTCCGAGCGGCCGAAGCCGTCGGTGCCCAGCACGGTGTAATGCCGCGGGACCAACGAGCGAATCTGCTCGGCGAAGACCCGGATGTAATCTGTCGCGGCAATGATCGGGCCGCGTGTTTCGGCCAGACAGGCGGAGACATGCGGCACGCGCGGCTTTTCAGCCGGATGCAGCAGGTTCCAGCGCGCACAGTCCTGTCCGTCGCGCGCCAGTTCATTGAAGCTCGGGCACGACCAGAGATCGGCCTCGACGCCCCAGTCGCTCTTCAGCAAGGCGGCGGCGGCAATGGCTTCCATGAATATCGTTCCCGAACCCAGCAACTGCACGCGCGGACCATTCGACGCGGCGCCCTTCCTGAACTGGTACATGCCCTTGAGGATGGCTGCGGCTGCATCGGCAGGCATGGCCGGATGTTCGTAGTTCTCGTTCATCACCGTCAGGTAATAGAACACGTCCTCCTGCTCCGTGACCATGCGGCGCAGACCGTCCTGCACGATCACCGCGACTTCATAGGCAAAGGTCGGGTCGTAGGAAATGCAGTTGGGCACGGTGCCGGAGAACACCTGCGAATGGCCGTCCTCGTGCTGCAGGCCTTCGCCGTTGAGCGTAGTGCGGCCGGCGGTACCGCCGACCAGGAAGCCCCGTGCGCGCTGATCGCCGGCGGCCCACACCAGGTCCATGGTGCGCTGCATGCCGAACATCGAATAGCAGACATATACTGGAACCATCTGCACGCCATGCGTCGAATAACTGGTGCCGGCCGCGATCCAGTCGGCCATTGCGCCGGCCTCGTTGATGCCTTCCTGCAAAATCTGTCCGGTCTTGGTTTCCTTGTAGAACATCATCTGGTCGGCGTCCTGCGGCACATAGTTCTGGCCGTCCTGGTTCCAGATGCCGATCTGGCGGAACAGGCCCTCCATGCCGAAGGTGCGCGATTCGTCGACGACGATCGGCACCACGCGCTTGCCGATGATCTTGTCTTTCAGCATGACGTTGAGGCCGCGTACGAAAGACATGGTGGTGGAAAATTCGCGCCCTTCGCCGCCCGCCTTCAACAAGGCGTCAAATGCCGTCAGGGGTGGCACCGGCAGCGATTCCGCCTTGCGCCGGCGCGAGGGCAGGTAGCCGCCTAGCGCCATGCGCCGCTCGCGCATGTAGCTGAGTTCCTTCGAGCCCTCGGGGAAGGTCAGGTAGGGCAGCTTTTCCAGGTCTTCGTCTTTCACCGGCAGCTTGAAGCGGTCGCGGAAGGCCTTGACCGAGGTGGTGCCCATCTTCTTCTGCTGGTGGGTGATGTTCTGCGCCTCGCCGGCTTCGCCCATGCCATAGCCCTTGATGGTCTTGGCGAGGATCACCGTCGGCTGGCCCTTGTGCGCAACCGCTGCTGCATAGGCCGCGTAGACCTTGTGCGGATCGTGGCCGCCACGATTCAGGCGCCAGATGTCGTCGTCGCTCCAGGTCGACACCATCTTCAGCAGCTCCGGGTACTTGCCGAAGAAGTGCTCGCGCACGTAGGCGCCATCGCGCGACTTGAAGGTCTGGTAATCGCCGTCGACGCATTCCATCATGCGCTTGCGCAGGAGGCCGGTCTTGTCCTGCGCCAGCAGCGGATCCCAGTAGCTGCCCCAGATCACCTTGATCACGTTCCAGCCGGCACCGCGAAAATCGGATTCGAGTTCCTGGATGATCTTGCCGTTGCCGCGCACCGGTCCGTCGAGGCGCTGCAAGTTGCAGTTGATGACGAAAATCAGGTTGTCCAGCCGCTCGCGTCCGGCCATGCCGATGGCACCCATCGACTCCGGTTCATCCATCTCGCCGTCGCCCATGAAGGCCCACACCTTGCGGCTATCGGTGGCAATCAACTCGCGGTGCTGCATGTACTTCATGAAGCGCGCCTGATAGATCGCCTGCAGCGGCCCGAGGCCCATCGATACCGTGGGGAACTGCCAGAAATCCGGCATCAGCCACGGGTGTGGATAGCTTGATAGTCCCTTGCCATCGACCTCGCGGCGGAAATTGTCCATCTGCTCTTCAGTCAGGCGTCCGAGCATGAAGGCGCGGGCATAGGTACCCGGCGCCGAGTGCCCCTGCGACAGCACCAGATCGCCGCCGTGGGTTTCTGAAGGCGCATGCCAGAAGTGATTGAATCCGATGTCATAAAGCGTCGCCGCCGAGGCGTAACTGGCAATGTGCCCGCCGAGGCCGGAATCATCGCGATTGGCGCGCAGCACCATCACCAGCGCGTTCCAGCGCGCATAGTCGCGAATTTTCTGTTCCAGTTCGTAGTCGCCCGGCGTGATCGGCTGCTGATCCGCTGGAATGCTGTTCGTATATTCCGTATTGGCGCTGTAGGGCATGTTGATGCCCGTCTGGTGGCCCAGCGCGATCAATTGTTCGAGCAGGAAATGGGCGCGGCCGGGGCCTTCGTGCGCTATCACGGCTTCCAGTGCATCGAGCCATTCGCGGGTTTCCTGCGGATCGGCGTCGGATGAAGCGAGTTGGGGCGCAGCCGGGAAATCATTCGCAGCAGACATGGGATCTCCTCCTTTTGAGAGTTATTGGAGTCCGCAGGACGTGATCCCGACGGACCTCTTTGGCGCAGCATAGACCTAGTTCATGATTCGGCACACCACGCATGTTTCGCATTGTAAAATAATACTTCACAATGCGCAATACGTGTTTTCCTCTATGGGGGTGCGATCAGGTTTCGTCGGATCGACGCCGCAACACGTTCTTTTGCCGGGCCCGGCTGGCGCGCTTGTCCTTGCGCTGATGTGCGCCACCCTTCTTCAGCAGCGGATCGATCGCCAGCGGATTGCGCGGCTTAAGCCGCCGCTGCCTGGCGCGCTTCATCGCGAATGGAACTTCACCACCGCGCGCCCGTCGGCGATCTGCCTCGGCTCGGGCTTCCAGGCGTGGCCGTAGACGATTTCAAAAGTGGCAGGCAGGCGCCGGCCGGCATCCCGCGGCCAGGCGCCAAACAAACGGCGCCAGTTGCGCCAGCCCTGATGGCCCAGCATTGCATCACGCACCCCGAGGTGGCGCTGGTCGGCGAGGAAGGAGCTCGGCGTCGGGTACGTAAGCGTGATGATCTCCATGTCCATCACGGGATCAGCAAAGCCGGCCGCAACCAGCATGTCGCCCAGATCGTGCATGTCGAGGAAGTGTTTCACCGTATCACTGCCCCCGACTGTTGCGCTGGCGACACGCAACTCTTTCAGCGTGTCGGGACCGAGAGTCGCAAAGCTGAGCAGGCCGCCCACCTCCAGTACGCGGTGCAATTCCCGCAAGGCCGGCAGCGGATCATCCAGCCAGTGCAGCACGAGATTCGACCACACCAGGCCCAGGGTGTTCGCGGCCAGCGGCAAGGCGCGCACGTCGGCGTTGAGCAATCGCGGCCCGCGCCCGGCAAGGCGTTGCAAGAGCGGGGTGCGCTGCCTGACGGCGCGCAGCATCGGCAGCGTGTAGTCGACGGCCAGCGGCAAGGCCTTGGCGTAGCGTGTTTGCAGGTCACGGACGCCGTCGCCGGTGGCGCAGCCGATGTCGGCCACCCGTCGGGGCACGATCTTGACCAGGTCCAGCCGTGCCGCCATGCGAGCGCCCACTTCGCGGGCGAGAGCCGCGGCCGAGTCGTAGGATTCAGCCGCGCGCGCGAAGTCGCTACGCACGACCAGCTCAGGCGGCGGTGAGCCCCAGGCGAGCGAATAGCGCTTCGTCGCGATCGGCTTCCGGGTTGCCGGCGGTCAACAGCTTGTCGCCATAGAAAATCGAATTGGCACCGGCAAGAAAGCACAGCGCTTGCAGTTCGTCGCTCATCTCCTGGCGTCCCGCGGAAAGCCTGACCATGGAGCCGGGCATGGTGATTCGCGCCACGGCAATGGTGCGTACGAATTCGAAGGGATCGAGCGGTGGCGCGTTTTCCAGCGGCGTACCGGGCATGGGCACCAACTGATTGATCGGCACCGACTCGGGCGGCGGGCTCATGTTGGCGAGCTCGACCAGCAGCGCGGCGCGCGCCCGGCGCGTTTCTCCCATGCCGACGATGCCGCCGCAGCACACCTTGATGCCGGCCTCGCGTACCTGACCGAGGGTGTCAAAACGCTCGCTCTGGGCGTGGGTGGTGATGACCTGACCGTAGAACTCCGGTGCGGTATCGAGATTGTGGTTGTAGTAGTCCAGCCCGGCCGCCTTCAGGCGTTCTGCCTGGCCGTCCCTGAGCATGCCCAGCGTGACGCAGGTTTCCAGCCCGAGCGCCTTGACCGCGCCGATCATGTCGGCAACACGCTCGAGATCCTTGTCCTTCGGGCCGCGCCATGCCGCGCCCATGCAGAATCGTGTGGCGCCCTTGTCCTTGGCTGCCTGCGCGGCGGCAACAACCTCATCGACTTCCAGCAGGGCTTCACGCTGCACCTCTCCGTGGCGCGCCGATTGCGAACAGTAGCCGCAATCTTCCGAGCAGCCGCCGGTCTTGATCGACAGCAGGGTCGACAGCTGGACGGCGTTGGCCGCATGATGCTGCCGATGCACTTGCTGCGCACGAAACAGCAGGTCGTTGAAGGGCAGTTCGAACAGCGCAACAAGGGCCTCTGTGGTCCAGCGCAGGGCGGGCGGAAGCGCGGGTGTAGCGGTTTGGAGGGCGGCTGTGGCAGGCATCGCGGAGGACTCGCTAGAATGCGGAGAGGCGCGAATCTTGGTGGAAGGAGCCGGGCTTGTCAATTACAGCAAGTGTAGCCACGGGTCTGACAACCAGTTTGGCGAAAGCAGCGCGAAGCTGCGCAGCCGCCCTGCTGCCGCAGAACTGCTTCCTGTGCGCGGCGCCCAGCGGCGACACCCTGTTGTGCGCGCCGTGCGCCGCCAGCCTCGCGCATTTGACAGCCGAACACTGCCCGGTATGCGCCCTGCCGAGTCCGGCTTCCAGCGCCTGTGGCGGTTGCCTGAAACAGCGACCGCATTTCGATGCCACGCAGGCAGTATTTCGCTACGAGTTTCCGCTCGACCGCCTGATCCAGTCGCTGAAGTATGTCCACCGCCTTGCCATCGCCGACTTTCTCGGCAGGGAACTGGCGCAGCTATCCACCCCGCAGCGCCCAGATCTGATCCTGCCGGTTCCGCTCTCCAGCGCGCGACTGGCACAGCGCGGATTCAACCAGGCCCTCGAAATTGCACGGCCGCTGGCACGCTCGCTTGGCGTACCGATGGATATCACCCACATTCACCGTCGTCGCGACACCACTCCGCAAGCCAGCCTGCCCTGGAAGGAAAGGGCGAAGAACATCCGTCACGCCTTCGAGTGCGAAATCGACCTCACAGGAAAGACCGTGCTGTTGATTGATGACGTGATGACCACCGGCGCCACGCTCAACGAATTGGCGCGAACGCTCAAGGCACATGGCGCCGCAAGAGTGGAGAACCGCGTACTGGCCCGGGCTCTGAAGGATTGACGGCCGCTGTACAATTTGACCTCCTCGAGTCCGAATAAATATCCATGGCGCGCGATCCTGTAGACAAGAACCTGCTGCGCATGGAGGGGCGTCGGTTTACAGCGCGTTGCGAGGCGCAGGTTTCATCCATCGAGCGTGCCGACACGCTGCGCGAGGTTTCGCGCCTGACGACCTCGATCGTGCTGCCCTCCCTGATCGCCGAGGATTACACGGCACGCGACGCCCTGCGCCTGGTTGAAACCCGCGCCGAAGACCGGGCGCGCGAACTGATCCAGGAACAGATCCAGAACTTTACCCGTGCCGAGGAAACGCAGCGCGAAAAAAAGAAACGGGCAATGCTCGATGCATGGGCCAACCTCACCGGCCCGCTGGGGCACTTGCGCACCTGGGCGCAAAGCAAGTTATTGGCAGCAGAACAGCGAAACAACTAGGCGGCGAAACTGTTCGCCAAGGCGCAGGGGGAATCCCCTTAGCGCAAGCGCTGCTCTACGTGCTGAGCCAGATCGGCCGGCAGGCCCGGCAGGGCGCGCGCCTTCTGATAGGCCTCACGCGCTTCCAGGCCCTTGCCTGCTGAATCCAGCGCAATGCCGAGCCCTGCCCACCAGCGACCTTCGCCGGGCGCGAGGCGAGTCGCCGCCTGATAGCGCTCCACCGCTTCAGGGGCGCGTCCGGCACGGTTGAGCAGCGCACCGGAAAATCCCTGATACTCGGCGCTGCGCTCACCGGCCGCCGCGTTCTTCAGCAGCAGTTCGAGCGCTGCGGGTGCCTGGTTGCGCTCGACTTTCAACCGTGCCAGGGCCAGCGTCGATGCCAGACGCACCGGAGCCAGTTCCGTACCCGTGCGCAGGAGTTCTTCCGCATCATCAAAACGCTTCGCTTCAATCAGCAGCGCCGCCAGCGTCTGGCGCGCCGCCGCATGTTCGGGGTGGTCCTCCAGGGCTGCCCGGTAGTTCCCTGCCGCCTCTTCCGCGTTACCCTGCCGTTGCGCCAGAACTCCCCGCCGATATTCGATCTCGGCACGTTCGGCCGGTGACGGCAGGCGCGCCTGTTTGTCTATGCGGGCCTCAGCCAGCACCGGCGGCACTCTGGGCAAAGCCTCCACCGGTGGGCGGGGCGCGACGACACCGACAGCCGCCTGCTCCGGCATCTTCGGCGCGGCCGCCTGCACCCGACGGGTTGGTGCAGGAGCGGTAGAAAGTTCATCCGCCATGCGCAGGAAAGGCAGCCCGACTTTGGTCGCGGGAGCGGAGGCCGCGGCACCGACGGACTCAGCGGACGCTGCGTCCGCGGGACGTGCGGCGGGCGCTTCCCGATTGCGGGTTGGCGTGGCAAACCATGCCGCCACAGCCAGAACAGCCGCCACCAGGAGACCGAACAACAGTCGCAGCAGAAGAGCCCGGTTGGGCTCCTGGCGTGCCGCCAACGGCGTCACTGAGGTGGGCAGGGCCGCACGATCGCTGTCGCCGATACGGCGCGCATCGAGGTCGCGCAGCATTTTGTTGACCAGGCTCATGTGACGACCCTCCCCCCGTTCCCCCGCGCAAGACACGGGGTGACGGTGGTTCGCCGCTGCCCGGCACCATAAGATGACGGCTGCGCTCCCTTTGGGGCGGCCCGGCGGGGCGCGGTCACCACCTTTGCCACCAGTGCAACACAGGCAGGCCCTCGGTATCGCGCCCGGCCAATGCAACGTGGGCGCGACTCACCTTGGTCTTGCCCTCGCCGTAGGCCAGCAGCATGGCCTTGTGCGCCAGGATGTTGACCAGGCGCGGCGTGCCGCTGGACCAGCGGAACAGCAGACGTGCGCTGGCGGGCGGAAACACGTCGCCGTCACGATGTCCCGCCACCCGCAGGCGATGGGCAAGGTAATGCGCAGCTTCCTGTTGCTTCAGGCCCGGCATGCGGTAATGGAACACGATGCGCTGGCGCAACTGGCGCACGGCGGGATTGGCCAGTTTCTGGTCGAGCTCGGGCTGGCCGAACATCACCACCTGGAGCAGCTTGTGCTTTTCCGTTTCCAGATTGGACAACAGGCGCAACGCTTCCAGGCTTTCCAGCGGCATCGACTGCGCCTCGTCGATGCAGATGATTACCCTTTTCCCCTGCGCTGCCATCTCGAGCAAATGCTCGTTGAATTCCTTCAGCAGATGAAACTGGTAGTCGAGCCCCTGAAGCTTGAGGCCGAGCTCCTCGGCAATCGCGATAAGCAGGATGCGCGGCTCCAGCATTGGATTCGGCAGATAGGCGACCACCTGATCTTCGGTCAGGGTCGCCAGAAAGCGGCGGCACAGCAGCGTTTTGCCGGTGCCGACTTCACCCGTGATCTTGATGAAGCCTTCGCCCGTGTTGAGGCCGATCAGCAGGGTGTTGAGCGCTTCCTGGTGCGCGTCGGCCGAATAGATGAAGCTGGTGTCCGGCGTGATGCCAAACGGGAACTCCTGAAGGCCGAAGTGATTGAGATACATCGTATGACGCTAAGGACTATTGCCCGGACCGGCCGGACGGATACGCTCTCACGCGCTCCTGGACATCCTTGAGATCCTGCGCCCAGGCGCGGTCATTCTCGATCATCGTGGGCTTGATCAGGATCACCAGTTCGCGCTTGCGCAACGCGGAAGAACGCTGGCCGAGCGCGTTTGAAACGATACCGGTGGCGCCGGGCAACTGCGAGCGGTCGGAGGCCTGCTCCTGGCGCATCAAACCGCCGATGGCCACGATGTTGCCGTCCTGGACGCGAACGATGCTGTCGGTTTCATTGATGCTGCTGGCGGCCAGCGGCAAAATGTAGGTGCCCAGCTGTCCGAGATTGATGGTCTTGTCCTTTTCCACCACCGTGCTGACCGCCGGATGCACATGCAGGATGATGTTTCCGCTCTCGTCGATCTGCGGCGTGACATCCAGCGAAATACCCGAAAAATAGGGCTGCAGGGTCACGCTCGGCGATGAGACCGAACCCGTCGTCGTGGTCGTCGTGGAGGATGTGACATTGGTCACGAACAGCTCGTCGGTACCCACCTTGAGTACCGCCTTCTGATTATTGAGCGTGGCAATGCGCGGTGAAGACAGGACGGAAACACTGCCCTGGGTTTCAAGGAAATTCAGCAGCGCAGCGAAATTGGAGGTCTGGAAGGCGAGGCCGATGAAACCTTTTCCCAGAACAGATGCGGCAATGGAGCCAAGTTGCCCCGGAGTCACGGAAACGGTCGGCGTGGTCGGCGAGCCGATGATCTGCGCCGTGCCCGCACCCGCAGTAAGCGTCGCGCCCGGTTGAAAAAGCTGTTCGAGCCACTCCTGAAGGCAGCCCAGTTGACGCCCGCCTGGAAGTCCTCCGACAGTGTCACATCGATGATCTTGGCCTCCAGCATGACCTGCCGCTCGGCTATCAGTTGAGTCGCCTTGAGGTATTTCTCGACGTTGCGCAGTTCAGTCGGCAGGGCGCGCACCAGCACCACCCCGGACGAAGGATTGACGACGACGCTGCGCCCGTCGGCAGCACCCACGATGGTCGCCAGCGCACGACTGAGGTCGCCCCAGAAATCGCTATCGGTGCTCATGCTGACGCGGCTGGTGTCGTTGCCACGTCCGGCCGTTGGCGAACCGGTGCCTCCCGGTATGGTCTGGTTTGTGGTGGGCGTCGATGTCGAGCCGCCGCCTGCCGTCATCGAACTGCCGGTGACCCGCAGATCACTGCTGCCCTGACGTCGGCTGGAAAGGTAATTGATCTGGAAGACGCGGGTATTCATCGTGTTGGGTTCGATGAAAATGCGCTTGCCCTGGACACGGTATTCGTAGCCGTAAAGCTCGCGAATCGTGTCCAGCGCTTCCAGCACGGTCACATCCTTGAGATTCACCGTCAGGCTGCCGCTGACATCGGGCGGCAACAGCATGCTGTAGCGGGTGCCCGACACCAGCGCCATGAAGACCTGTGTCGCCGGAGCGTTGATCACCGAGAGATCGAAGCGCGGCTCTGCTGCAGCCGGATCGGCTGCCGCCTGCGGCGCCAGCGGCGGCATCAGCGACTGATCGGTGACAAAGGCGGCGGGCACCTTGCGTTCCGTCGCGGATTTCAGCAGGACATCGTTGATCTGGGTCAGCACCTCGTTGCCGGAGCGCGGCGGAGCGGCACAGCCCGCCAGGGCTCCGGCAAGCAGCAGCAGTATCCAGCGCGCATGAATTGCGTGTCTCATTGTTGCGTGGTTCCAGTCGTGCGTCGCTTGATGGCCGCCGGCTTCCTGGTCGGCATTTTTTCGATGGCGGGCGTCACCTTGATGACTTCGCGCCCGCTCTCCCCCTTCAACACTACTTCGCTTTCGGTAATCTTCAGCACCCGCTTGTCGCCGAGTTTATCTCCGACTGAAACATACTGCCCGTTGATCACGGCAGCCGACTTCCCGCCAGGCCGCAATATCACCGTCTGCACCCCGCTCTCCACCGGCGCGGCCGCTCCAGCCCCCACCTCCGGCGTCAACAGAATCCCGGCCGGCCGCGTTGGATCGGGCACCTGAGCGAGAACTGGTCCCGCCCCGATTAAGCCGGCCAGAAAAACGGAAAGCAGATCGTGGCGCATCATACAACCAACCAGTTTCTGTCGAGACTCAAGGTGTAGACGCGCAACACCATGACGTTGCGCGGATGCTTCTCCACCGTGAAATTGACGCTGTTCCACATCAACCGCTGCGGCATGCGTTCAAGTTCCGCCAGGTAGTTCAGCAGATCGTTGTAGCTGCCCGCCAACCTGATCTCGATACCATGCTGGTAGATGCCGTCGCCCGAGGTGGCAGCTGCCCCCCCCTGAGCCGAAGCGTCCTTGCCCGGGTCCTTCGCGTTCTGAGCGCTCGCGCCGGCGGCCGCTTCGGTCTTTTCAGGCGCAGTCCGGGCACCTACCAGCGTCACCGGCAAGGTTCTCAGGCCGAGCAATTCAATGGCCCGGTTTCTCGCCAACAATCCTTCCAGAAAGGCCTGCATCCGCGCCGGCGGTACCATGCCCGCCTCAAAGATCGCGAGACGCTCGCTGACTGCCGCCAGCTCCTGCTTCGCCTTTGCCAGTCGGCCACGGTTTCCGGCATCAGGGTCGGCATTTTGTGCCGTGAGCAGTGCCAGCTGTGTCTGCTGCTGGACGAGTTCGGTGCGCGCCGCCGCTTCCGTCCGGCTTGCGCTGCCCGCCTTGAGCAGGAAGGGATCAATCCCGAAATCGAAAATCAGGAAGCCGCCGCCAAGCATAGCGGCAGCGGCGACGATGGCACGTTCACGTCGCGTAAGCGCGGCGAACTTCGCCACCCACTGCGTCCATTGAGCCGACAGCGGACTCATTTCCCGGCCTCCCTTGCCTCGACCAACCTGGGCAGCAGGACGAAATCGATAGGGCTCGGGGCAGGAGTCGTGCGTAGCGCCACGCCCTGCGACGGCGCTGGCGGCACCCCGATGGAGGTCGCCGCCGCGGGTACGGCAGCACCCTGCCCCACGGCGCGAACCGTCGCAGGCGTATCGACTCGATTCATGGTCAAGGCGGCAAAATTGCGCCCCTGAAAGGCCTTCTCGGTGCCTAGGCGGCGGATGTAATCGGGCAGCGCAGCGGGGTTCAGCATGCTGCCGCGGATTTCCATGTCATTGCCGCCGGAGCCTATGGTGAAACCGGTCAGCCACAGGCCCTCCGGCGCCTGGCGGGCAAAGCCTCGCAAATAATCGGCAAAGCCGCCGGTGCTGCCGACCGCGCCGCTTTCCAGCAGGCGCGCTATTTCGCCGCGACGGCGCAACAGGCCCTCGGCGTTTTCCAGTTCAGCGATCAGTTGAGTGCTGGGTTTGCGTATCGCGGCGGCCTGGGTCGCAACCTCCACTTGCTCCCTGGCCGACGCGAGTTGCGCCTCGACGGCCGCCGCCGCCTCCCTGTGCATCGTCGCATTCTGCCAGGCCCAGCCACCCGCCGCCGCCAGCAAGGTGTAGAGCGTCACGACTGCAATCACCACGTTGCCCAGGGAGAGCAGGTCACGCTGCCTGAGGAAGCGTGGATGATAGAGGTTGATCTGTGCGCTCATGGCGCCAACGGTTCGTCGCGCAGCGCCGCGCCAATTGCGCGCAAGCATTGAAACTGGCGCAAAGGATCGAGCAGGGCGGGCACCGCGCCGAAATCCAGCACGCTGGATATGTCCAGCGGATTGACGGGCAGCGTCAGGTTGGCGCGCAGGTAGCCGAGGAAACCGTCGACACCGGGAATCGGCGCCACCAGAAGATGGGTGATGGGAATTGCACTGTAGCTGCGATCGAAATTGTCCAGCGAGCGCTGCACGTCCAGTGCAATGCGCTCGAACAGCATGCCGCGCCGGTCATCATCAGCGGTCATCAACTGGCGCGCCGTAATTTCAACATGGCGCACGACGAGCAATTCACCGTTCAGGGTAAAGGTGAGCAGGCCTTCGTCCTCGTCAAAAATCAGGGTCGCCAGGCCGCGGCCTTCTTCCTCGAACAGGGCCGCCAGGTTGCGCTGCGAGATTTCGGGAAGATCAATGGCCGCCAGCGGCACCTTTGCCGCCTGAAATGCCTGCACCAGGGGCGCCATGATCGACTCGGGTGACAATACCGCAAACACCTGCGGCGAACGGCTGTCGGGTGGGATCGGCAGCAAATCGACAGCGGCCGTTTCGACGGGAAAGTCGACCTGGTCCTTGAGCTTCCAGCGCACCACTTCGCGGGCTTCGTCGGGCGCACCGGCGACGGCATCGGTCTGGATCAACTGGTACTGGCCGTGCCTGAGCAGTGCCGTACAGCGGTAGCGGTCGAGTCGCATCGGGCGCCTCAAGGCGCTCAGGGATGCCGTATCGTCAGCGCCTTTCTCGATCGAGTCGGCCAGCGATATCACCGGCTTGCGGCCGGACTCCCGGCGCAGGTGAACGAAGTCGACCCGCCCGTCCCGCATCACTACGGACAGCCAGCCTTGTTCAGCTCCTGGTTTGAGAAAGTTTGGCACTGGACGCATCGAAACCCATTTTATTCTGACTATACCCAGCAAACGAACCGGACAAGGGTCGATTTCATGGGAGAAGCGCTCGCATTTGGATCATTCGCAAATATCAGCAGAAAACCGCCGCCACCGGGAGTTCTCACTTCACAGCTTCCGCGTGGCGGCGAGCAATTGGTTCATTCCCTATTTCCCCAGACTCAGGTGCCAAAGCGGCACAAGTTCCGGGTACTCGCGTGCGCCTTTTGCCAACTCATCGGCGGTCGCTGCCCGTTCAGCGGGAAATGCACCCAAGACGGAGCGAACAAGCTTCTGTGCGTCTGCATCGCGGCCGGCAATAGCGAGTTGCATGGCGCAGCGCGCCAGCAAGGATCTGGCCGGCTCGAAGCGGATCACTCGTTCGCACAAGGTGACGCGTAGCGGCACCTGCTGCCGGCTGGGTTCCGCCGGGCCGGCAAATGCCAGCAGGACCCAGGGCGATAGCAGCGATTCCCTGTGCAACACTTTCAAGGATTCCATGGACGCCTGCCAGTTGCGCTCCCGATCCGGGCCTGCAGCCAGTTCCTGAATTGCAGCGGCCTCGATGACCGAGTAGTCCACGCGCAGGCTGGTCAATATCGACAGGCCTGCCAGAGCCATGGGAACCATGTAAATGGCGGCTCGCCGGCCGGAAAGCAGGATTGCGCCGCCGCTGTCGGTCGCGCCCAGCAAGAGCGCCGTGGGACCAAGAAAATAGGCATACCAGAGGGGGTACTCAAATAGAGCGTACATCGCGCCTATTCCAAGGACGGCGCCACACCAGAACTGCTCCAGCCCCCACGGCCGTGCAGCAAAACGTTTAGCCCAGAACAGCAGCAGCAGGATCACTGCCGCAGTCACGGGTGCGCCAAACTCGGCCAGGCCTTGCAAGATGAAGTTATGTGCATTCTCCGCCGCCCAGAGTGGTGCTTCGCTGGTCTGGCCGGCAGCGGCCACAAAACTTGCCCAGGGATAGTTGCCGGCGCCCTGCCCCAACCACGGCTGCTCGATAAATACCGTCCACGCCGTACGGGCAAGCGCCAGCCTCATGCTGGGCCCCTCGATCGTTTGGTAGAGCCGCGTGACCGATGTCACCCCGGCGCCGGGCCCGGCTGGTGAAGCCCAGAATCCAAGGAAGCTGAGCACAACGACCGCGGGCAACAGTAGCGCAGCATCGACCAGGAGACGGGCCACCGCCCCCTCCGGTTCCCGGCGTCTTGCCCAGACAATTGCTGCAAGGAGAATCACCGGGTAGACCAGTACGCTGCGCGAACCACCGAGGACACTGCCCAGTACGATAGGCAGTAGCGCAAGCCAGAGCAGTGGACGGGACAGCCATCCCCGACCGCGCAGATAGAACAGCGATGCGATGCCGAGCCAGGAATACTGGGCGTGATGGTTGGCCTGCCCCAGGTTGGCGTAGACCCCGCTACCCTGGTAGGAATATATCCACCATACCCCGGCGGCGATCCCCGTCCATTGGGCCAGCGCAATGGCGGCGCCGGCAAGTGCGCCGAGGGCAAAGGCCCACGCAAGGACATCGACGAGGCGAGCAAGGCCAACGCTGTCAGCCAGATGGCGCCCCAGGATCAGCAGCAGGCCGGCCCAGAGAAGGTAGGCGGCATACAGCAGCCCGATCTGCGGAAAGACCAAACGACCCAGCGCGAACTGAAGCAGCAAGGCCAGCAGCAGGACGGCCGGAATGCCGAGCAGAGCCGGCAGCGGCACATCACGCTTGCGGTCCGCCAGAAGCACGGCGGCAGCCGCCAGCCCAAGCGCACCAGCCCACCATTCGTTCCAGAAACTCCCGATCGGCGGGGTATGAAACGGCCAAAGAAATGGCCCGCTCGCCATCAGCGCGAGCAGGCCAAATCCTGTTGCTAACCTGGGCGCGGAGCGGAATATCGATTCCGCCCGCATGCGGCGATCAGTTGGTGCAGACGATAGTGGCGACAGCCGAAATCGATGCCGTGCCTCCCGTTTTTGTAATCGTACAAGTACCGGTCTTGGGCGGACCGCCAGCACAAGCGGCACCAGCGGTAACCGTGTAGCCGGGAACAGTTCCGCCGACCATGGTGCTGCTCACTGCTGTGGCGCAGGTGGTGACTGCCGACGCCTTGGCCGGATTCACCTGCGATGCACCATAGTTGACGCTGGTCGCCGATCCGAGCGCACCGGCGACGCCTGCCACTGCCGCGGTTTCTGCGTCCGACCGGATATCGATGAACTTCGGCAATGCCGTCGCCGCCAGAATACCGAGAATCACGATCACGACAACCAGTTCGATCAGTGTGAAACCTTTTGCCTTCATGTCTATCTCCTTGGAAACAATTGGGTGTTGCCTAGTGCCTTGGTAATAAAGCGAAGTCTAACAGCTAACAACCGGAAGTCACTGTCGAGATCACGGGGGCGACAATGACCGTGCCACTGAGCGTGGCCTCCTGGTACGTGATGCGGCAGTTGGGTATCGTGCCGCCGGTCACATCGAAAGTGCGCGTGATCCCCGTCCCGCCTGGCGTCAGGCCGTCCGCAGCAAGACTCAGCGCGGCGGCGGTTTCGATGCCAGGCGCCGTGGCAGCCGGATAGCGATTGACTATGTCCACCATGGTGCCGTCCATGTTGACCTTGGGTGGCGTCGAAGCACAATTGACCGCCGTGGCGCTGGGGGCGGTACCGGCGAGATCCAGTTCGCAGCGCGAACGGGCCAGCGCTGCCGCGGAGCGGATCGAGCCATAAATCGCGTTGGCCTTGGCAACCCGCGCGTCGCGCTGGGCGTCGATCAGGCGCGGCAATGCCACCGCGGCAAGAATGCCGATGATGGTAATCACGATCACCAGTTCGATAAGCGTAAAACCGCGTTCAAGCGGCGGGGTGCGACCTGATTTCATTGCTGTGGATACTTTCTGTGCCCTGACTTGCAAAAAGTAGCAGGGATGCGGGAAACCATTAGGATGATTATCGGCATTGGAACGGCTTAGTTTAGCGCTACCAGACTGGCGCCGACCGTTCTTCCCAGCGGATCGACATGGGCGACATAGCGCCAGCGCAACTCCGTGGCATCGGCGAAAGCCTCGGGCGAGCGAGGCATATAGCTCAGTTCACGCAGGACTGGATCGTACGCCCATTGCCCTGCAGCTTCTGCAGTCGGCCCCTCAATGAACCGGCGCGGCCGCTCGCCGAGGAAGTCCATCGGGCTGGCCCGCGCCACCTCGGCGATGCGCGCCTCTTCGCCGCGCATGATGTGCTCGCCTATCGCGATCTGAATGCCGGCTCGGATGCGACGCACGGTGAGGTCGACTTCCGTTCGTTCCACCTCGATCTGGATTGCGTTCAGCCTTACCAGCAGCACGGCGGCGAGAATTCCCAAGATCGCCACCGTCACGGCAAACTCGAACTTGCTGGCGCCGCGCTGATGCTTCATGTCACTTCTTCATGGTCACCTTGCCCAGGTCCCACAGGGGCAGGAAAATGCCAAGTGCGAGGATCAGGACCATGACGCCCAGGCAAACTATCAGGATCGGCTCGATCTGCTGCGCCAGGGTCTTGAGTTCGTACTCGACCTCGCTCTGATACATGTCGGCGACTTCCTTCATCATGTCATCCAGCGCGCCTGATTCTTCGCCCACGGCAATCATCTGCAGCACAACAGGAGTAAACACCCCGGCTGTAATGGATGTACGCAGAATGCTTTCGCCGCGCTCGACGCCATCACGCATTTTTTCGACCTTGTCGGCGATATAGGCGTTATTTACGGTCTCGGCGACGTTGGTCAGGGCCTGAATGATCGGCACCCCACTGCGCGAGGCCAGGGCAAAGCTGGCCGCGAAACGGGCCAGGGTAGCTTTGCGGACTATCTTCCCGGCAATCGGAATCTGCAGCTTGATCCGGTCCCAGGTGTAGCGCCCCTTGTACGTTTTCAACCAGGCCTTGAAGCCGAAAAAGGCGCCGACGATACCCAGCAGCAGCGCCGGCCACCATGCCAGCATGAAATCCGAAAAGCCGATCAGCACGCGCGTCATCAAGGGCAGTTCGGCGCCGAAGCCCTTGAACACCTTGGCGAAGGCCGGAATCACAAAGATATTGACGATGACAATGGCGACGGCCATCGCAGCGACCACAAACGACGGGTAGCGCAATGCCGACTTCACCTGGTCCTGCATGAAGCGCTCGAACGCAAGATGGTCGAACAGGCGGATGAACACCTCTTCAAGCCGGCCGGTCATTTCGCCGACACGTACCATGGACAGATAGAAGGGCGAGAAAACCTGGGGATGGCGGGCCAGCGAGAGCGACAATTCGCGCCCGGAATCCAGGCTTTCGCGCACATCCTGCAGGACATCCCGCATCGCCGGATTGGTGCTGGATTCCTGCAAACCGGCCAGCGCACGCATGATGGGCACTCCAGCGCGCAGCAGGGTATAGATCTGCCGCGAAAACAGCAGCACGTCCATGTGCTCGACTTGTTTCCTGAACAGCTGGATGTTTCGGCTGGAACCGCTGGCGGCCTTGCCGGCCGACGCCGATGCCGGCTTGATTTCCATCGGCGTCACGCCACTGCCAAACAGCAGGTCGGCCACCGCCCCGGCCGTCGCGCCGTCCATGACTCCCTGCACGATTTCTCCGGCGCCGTTGCGGCCGCGATAGGCGAAGCTGGCCATGCTATTCGTCGAGCTGAGTACTGATGCGCATGGCTTCCTCGATGGTGGTGCGGCCACTCACGACCAGCCGCACGGCATCCCGGCGCAGCGTATTGCCGCCCATCTGCTCGCGACCGATCTGCATGAATTCGTTGGGGTCGCCCCGATTCACGGCCTCGACCAGCGCATTGTTCATGTCGAGAATTTCGTAAACAGCCTGACGGCCCTGGTACCCGGTGTTGGCGCAGTGACTGCAACCCTGGCCATGCTTGTACTCAAAGCTGTCCACCCGGTCACCGAGTTCTGCCTTGAGCCACAAATGTTCGTGCGGCGTTGGCGCGTAGGGCGTGGAACAGTTCTCACACGTCACGCGTACCAGACGCTGGGCCAGCACCATCTGGATCGACAAGGCGACCATGTAGCGCGGCACACCCATGTCGAGCAGTCGAATCGGCGTCGACAAGGCATCGTTGGTGTGCAGTGTCGACAATACGAGGTGACCTGTCATGGCGGCGCGCATGCCGATTTCTGCTGTTTCCTGATCACGCATTTCGCCCAGCAGGATGATGTCGGGATCCTGGCGCAGAGCGGTGCGCAACACGCGACTGAAGGACAGATCGATCTTCTCGTGCACCTGCACCTGATTGAGGCCCGGCAGGCGATACTCGACAGGGTCTTCGACGGTGATGATCTTCTTTTCCGGCGTATTCAGCTCGTTGAGCGCGGCATAAAGCGTTGTTGTCTTGCCCGATCCGGTGGGGCCGGTCACCAGCACGATGCCCGACGGTCGCGCGATGGAACGGCGAAAGCGCTCCAGAATGCGCGGCGGCATGTGCAGTTTGTCGAGCTGCAGGAGGCCGGTGTTCTGCGCCAGCAAACGCATCACGACCGATTCACCGTGCTGCGTCGGCATCGACGAGATACGGATGTCGATGGCCGTGTTGCGCAGCTTGATGTTGAAGCGACCATCCTGCGGCAGGCGCTTTTCGGAGATGTCGAGACCGGACATCAGTTTCAGACGCAATACCAGTGCCGTGGAAATCTTCGAATCGGCTTCGGTCTGCACATGCAGCACGCCATCGATACGAAAGCGGATCAACAGGGATCTTTCCTGCGGCTCGATGTGAATATCTGAAGCACGCATTTTCAGCGCTTCTTCGAATACGGTGTTGAGCAGCTTGACGACCGGGGCATCCTCGGCGCCGGCGGTAAGTCCGAGAATATTCCCGAAGTCGGTCGACACATCCCCCATGTCGGCCGTGAGTTCCCGCGCCAGACCACTGATTTCCGCCGCACGACTGTAGACGCGGTCGATGGCGGAGAGAAGCTGGCTCTCGGTCACCACGGCAAGGTCGATCTCGCGCTTGAGGACGCGCGCCAGTTCGTCAAACGCGGTGAGGTCTGTCGGGTCGGCCATGCCGACCATCAACATGCCGGCACGCTCGTTGAGTACCAGCGCGCGGAGCCGGCGCGCATGGGCTTCAGGCAGCAGCTTGATCAGTTCGGGCTGGAGCTTGAAGGTCTTGAGGTCGACGAAATCGGCGCCGAGCTGGCGCGCCAGGCCGCTCGAAATACCCTCCTCCGTAACATAGCCGCTTTCCACCAGGACCCTGCCCAGCTTGCGGCCGGAGCGTTTTTGTTCTTCAAGCGCAAGCTTGAGCTGCTCCCCGGTAACGAGGTTCTGCTGCACCAGCATGTCACCAAGTCGGATTTTTTCCGGGCGTGCCATCAGGCGATCTCCAAAGCGGCCTTAGAATCCGGACCATTGCAGCTGCGATTTTGCACGAAAGTCATAGTCTAATCATCTGATTTTTCAGAAACTGCCGTTTTTCGGAGGCACCCGCAAGTGTTCCATGTCGTTCTCGTTGCCCCGGAGATCCCGCCCAATACGGGAAATGTCATTCGACTTTGCGCGAATACCGGGGCAAAGCTGCATCTGATCGAACCGCTCGGCTTCGATCTGTCCGCCGCCAAGCTGCGCCGGGCAGGCATGGATTACGCTGAACTGGCGAGTGTTTCGGTGCATCCGAGTTGGGCGGCGTGCCGCGAGTTGCTGGGCAGCGCCCGGCTGTTTGCGCTGACCACCCGGGGAACGCTCCATCATGCGCGCGCCCGCTTTCAGCCTGGCGACACATTCGTCTTCGGCTCGGAATCGCGCGGCCTTCCGGCGGAAGTGCTGGCCGACATCGATCAAGGTCACCGCCTGCGGCTGCCGCTGATCCCGGGGAATCGAAGCCTGAACCTTTCGAATGCAGTCGCCATATTGGTCTATGAGGCATGGCGGCAGCAGGAATTCGCGGGCGGCGAGTAAGGCAAACGCATGTGCCCGGGAGGGCACGCCCTTATTCGTGCTTCGGATCGCGCGCCATCAGTTGTTCCACCGCGGCGCGGGGAGTGATGCGACCGTCCAGCACGGTGGTCACCGCCCGCGTGATGGGCATTTCGATGCCAAGCTCGACTGCGTGGCGGTCGACTTCCCGTGCCGCAGGTACGCCTTCGGCAACGTGGCCGAGTTGGCGAATAATATCGGGCAAGGCGAGACCTTCAGCCAACAGCAGACCGACACGACGATTGCGCGAGAGTTCGCCGGTGCAGGTGAGAATCAGATCGCCCATGCCAGCCAGTCCCATGAAGGTTTCACGCCTGGCCCCGAGCGCTTCGCCAAACCGCGTGATTTCCACCAGACCGCGTGTTATGAGGGCGGCGCGGGCATTGAGACCCAGACCCAGACCGTCGCAAATTCCGGTTGCGATGGCCAGCACGTTCTTTACGGCACCGCCGACTTCGGCACCGATCAGGTCTTCGTTGGCATAGATGCGCAGGTTGCCTCCATGCAGGCGCTGCGCCGTGGCCTCGGCAAAGCGGGCATCGGTCGCCGCCAGCGTGATGGCAGTGGGCAGGCCGCGCGCCACCTCAAGGGCAAAACTCGGACCGGTGAGTACGCCACAGACGGCTTCGCCCATCACGGCAGCCACTACCTGATGCGGCAGGAACCCGCTGCCGGCCTCCAGACCCTTGCATACCCAAAGGAAGGGCATGGCCGGCGCGATGATCTTCATCTGCTCCAGCAGGGGTCGCAGGCCCGCCAGCGGCGCAGCGAGAATCGCCAGATCGGCGCCGGCCAGTGCCGCTTTCAAATCAGCCGTGACCTGCAAGGCAGCAGGGAAATGGCACGCCGGAAGATAGCGCAGGTTTTCACGTCGACTCGCCATCTCGTCGACACGGGCCGGGTCACGCGCCCAAAGACTGACCGCATGCCGGCCCGCGAAAGCAATCGCCAGCGCGGTGCCCCAGGCTCCGGCGCCCAGTACCGCTATCCGCATGGTGAAGCGTGAAACTTGAAACGTGCTGGGAGTCGTCGGCTAGTCACTTTTCACTTTTCACTTTTCACAGCCTCAAAGACCCCAGACTTGAGGCGCCTTGAGAAAGCCGCTTTGTCCGTCGCGATGTTTCACTTTGACCCATCCGCCAGGAAGGGCCTCGAGCAGTTCCAGCACGACCTCGCGTTCGGCCTCGAATACCAGCGCGGCCTTGTCATCGGCAGCCGCGCGAACCTGGGCACGATCGAAGCGCACAATGACATTGCGCTTTTCCGTCAGATGTTTCTTCTCGATCCAGGTCAGATCGCCCCGGCTGTCGCGCACCTTGGACCACCCTTCGAGGCTGACCACAAGTTCCACCGGCGTCCCGGCAAGCACGACGAACAGGGGTTTGGACTTGGCCGAAGGCGCGTCGTACATCGGCGCCGCCTCGGCTACAGTACGGTAGTCAAGCGCTAGCGCCGGCCACGCGGCCGTAAGCGTCGCAAAGATCAGTGCGACAGCAGGGAATCGCCTTGGCTGCATGGCCGGCTATTGCAACTGGATCTTGCTTTCGCCCTGCTGCTGTTCCATCAGGCGCTGCTGGTAAAGCGACTCGAAGTTGACCGGGGCGAGAATCACGGGCGGAAAACCGGCCCGGCTGATCGCGTCCGACACTGTTTCGCGGGCATAGGGAAAGAGAATGTTGGGACAGGCCACCGCAAGAATCGGCTCCAGATCCTGCTCCGGCACGTTGCGAACCTGGAAGATGCCGGCTTTCACCACCTCGACCAGGAAGAATGCCTTTTCGCCTTCCTTCGCACTCACCGTAACCGTCAGCGCCACTTCATACATGCCGTCGCCAATCGTGGTCGCCGCACTCTGAATCTGCACTTCGATGCTCGGCGTCTCGCGCTCCAGAAAAATCTGCGGTGCGTTGGGCACCTCGATGGAGAGGTCCTTGACGTAAATCTTTTCGATGCTGAAAACCGGCTGCTCGTCGCTCATGATGAATTGGATAGTGAGTGTAAAGGTGGGATTCTACGCGGCCAGCAGCGAGTCGAGTTTTCCCTGGCGCTCCAGTTCATAGAGATCATCGCAACCACCGACATGCGTCTCGCCGATATAGATCTGCGGCACGGTGCGGCGGCCCGTCTTCTGCATCATCTCGTCGCGTCTCTCGGGCTGGAGATCGACGCGCACCTTCTCGATGTCCGTTACACCCTTGCGCGTCAGCAATTGTTCGGCACGCACGCAATAGGGACAGACCGCCGTGGAATACATCAGAACCTTGGACATTTTATTCTCCGTGCTCAGGACTTTGTCGTGAGCGGAAGATTTGATTCCAGCCAGGCGGAGATCCCTCCGCTCAAACTGAATACTTTCTCAAAACCGCCCTTCTTCAGGCGCCCGCAGGCAGAGGAAGAACGATTGCCCGAAGCGCAGCAGATGATGATTGGTCGATCCTTGAATTTCTCTATCTCGGACATCCGTTTCTCAAGCTGGGCAAGCGTGATGTGGCGCGCGCCGGGTATGTGGCCGGAACTCCACTCGCCGGTTTCACGTACATCCAGCACCAATGCGTCTTCGCGGTTCATCAGCAGGGTTGCCTGAGCCGGCGTCAGGTTCTCGACGCCGCCGCCGGACACCATCGGCCACAACAGCATGCCGCCGCTGACGAAAGCAAGAGTGACCCAAATCATGTTCTGTTGCAGAAATTCCATTGTTGTCTAGTCCCTTTGTGCCGAGACACCGCAGAACACCTCGCGCATCAGGGCGATGAGCTGAAGGGTGCGCTGGTCGGCGATACGATAAAAAACCCGATTGGCGTCCTTGCGGGTGTGCAGAACGCCCTTGTCTCGCAAAATCGCGAGGTGTTGCGAAATGTTGCTCTGCGAGGTGCCGACGGCCTCGACGATATCCTGCACGCAGGATTCCTGGTCGCCGACCACGCACAGAATTTTCAGGCGCAGGGGATGAGAGATCGCCTTCAGCGCCCGCGCTGCAGTTTCAATGTGCTCCTGCTTCCCTATCAGTTCGTTGAGCGCGGTATGCATGCCATGTTGGCCCCTGGTTGTGGTGTAGCTAATGTTGTGGCGGCAATTCTGAATATTATAGAATACTGCTATTGCTCTGCGTTAAGGCTTTTCACCATGTACAAGATCGTTCTGCTTCGCCACGGCGAATCCACCTGGAACCAGGAAAACCGTTTCACCGGCTGGACCGATGTCGGCCTCACCGAAAAAGGACTCGCCGAGGCGGTTGCTGCCGGTCGGTTGCTGAAGAAGGAGGGGTTTGCCTTCGACATCGCCTATACCTCGGTGCTGCGCCGCGCTATCAAGACGCTGTGGACGGTCCTGGAAGAGATGGACCGCATGTGGATTCCGGTGCAGCATTCGTGGCGGCTCAATGAACGCCACTACGGTGCGCTGCAGGGGCTTAACAAGGCCGAAACCGCCGCCAAATTCGGCGATGAGCAGGTGCTGGTATGGCGTCGCGCCTACGACACGCCCCCGCCGCCGCTGGCGGAAGACGATCCGCGCCTGGAAACCGGCAACCCGCGCTATGCAGACCTTCCGTCCGCACAATTCCCGCGTACGGAATGCCTCAAGGACACCGTGGAACGCTTCCTGCCGTATTGGCATGAAACCATTGCGCCTGCTGTCAAGTCAGGCCGGAAGGTAGTGATTGCGGCGCACGGCAACAGCCTGCGGGCACTGATCAAGTATCTCGACAAGGTGTCGGACGCCGATATCGTCGGCCTCAACATCCCCACCGCACAACCGCTGGTCTATGAGCTGGATGCGGATCTTAAACCGATCCGCAACTACTACCTCGGCGATCAGGAAGCGATCAAGGCCGCCATGCAGGCAGTGGCGAATCAGGGCAAAGCAAAAACGTGAAATGGGAAACGGGAAACGTGACGCGACGTGCTCACGTTTCACGTTTCACGTTTCACGTATTCTTCCTCGCTTCTCTTCTTGTCTCGGCAGCATTCGCCGCCAGCGTTGATTCGAAGAAAGGCGAGCTGCAGGATCTGAAAGGTCGTATCGAGGCCTTGCGCCGCGACATGGCCGCGGCCGAGGAATCGAAGACTTACGCCGCCGATCAGCTGCGCGAGACCGAATCGGCAATCTCCAACGCCAATCGCCGCCTGCATGAACTGGGGGCCGAGCGCACCGATCTGAAAAGCCAGTTGGCCGAACTCGATGCGCAGAGCCAGCGTCTGGACCGCCAGACCGGCATGCAGCAAAACCAGCTGGCGCGCCTCCTCAACCGCCAGTTTGTCGGCGGCGATTCGGATGCTCTGAAGCTCCTGCTGTCGGGCCACGATCCCAACCAGGCGGCGCGCGACAAGTATTTCCTGACTAAGCTCTCGCGCAGCAAGGCTGACCTGATCCAGCAATTGCACGCTGTCGCTGACGAGAAGAAACGCCTGGCGGATGCTGCGCGCGAGCGTCAGGCGCAGCTGGCCGAGATCGAACGGCGGCAACAGGAAAGCCGCGCGCAATTGCTCGAGCGCAAGAAGCAGCGGCTGACGACACTGGCCGCGATTGCCGACCGCCTCAAGGCACAGCGCCGTGAAATAAGTACCCTAAGGCGAGATGAACAGCGACTGGGTCGGTTAATCGAAGGGCTGGCCCGCATCGCAGCGAAGAAAAAATCCGGGCCAAAAACCGGCGCTCGCGGGCCGGCGGCCGCAACAAGCCCCAAAGTAAAAAGTCATGATCCGGGCAATGTCGGCGGCGCTTTTGCCGCCTTGCGCGGACAACTCCGCCTGCCGGTCAAGGGCACGATTGCCGGCCGCTTCGGCAGCCCTCGCGCGGAAGGAGGCGCCAGTTGGAAGGGCGTATTCATCCGCGCCGCCGAAGGCGTCGAGGTCAAGGCCGTGGCCGGCGGCGCAGTGGTCTTCGCAGACTGGCTGCGCGGCTTTGGCAATCTGTTGATCATCGATCATGGCGATGACTTCCTTTCCGTCTATGGCAACAACGAGTCGCTGCTGGCCGCAGTGGGCGCAAGCGTGAAAGGGGGCGAGTCGGTTGCCACGGTGGGAAACAGCGGCGGCAACCCCGACTCGGGCTTATACTTCGAACTGAGGCACCGGGGTCAGCCATTCGACCCCTTGAAATGGGCCAGGAATTAGCCAAGCTAGAGCCAAACTCGAGCTAAACTCGTGCTAATCCGGCTCGTGCCGCCGTTATCCGTTCGGAGTTCCTATGAGCAGCAAGCTGCAGCAAATTGGTCTGGTCGTATCCGGTCTGATCGCCGGCATCCTCGTTAGCCTGAATTTTTCTGCCAGCGCCAGCAAGGATGCAGCGATGTCGTCCCTGCCGATCGAGGAGTTGCGCAGCTTTGCCGATGTTTACAACGCCATCAAGCAAGGCTATGTCGAACCGGTTGAAGACAAGACGCTGATCACGCATGCGATCAGTGGCATGCTGGCCAATCTCGATCCGCACTCGGCGTATCTGGATGCCGATGCCTTCAAGGACCTCCAGGTAAGCACACAGGGCGAGTTCGGCGGCCTCGGCATAGAAGTCGGCATGGAAGATGGATTCGTCAAGGTCGTGGCTCCGATCGAGGATACCCCTGCGGACAAGGCCGGGCTGAAGTCCGGCGATCTCATCATCAAACTTGACGACACCCCCGTAAAGGGCCTGACGCTCAACGATGCCGTGAAGAAAATGCGCGGCAAACCAAAGACCCAGATTCGGCTCACCATCGTGCGCAAGGGTGAAACCAAACCTTTCGAAGTCACGCTGACACGAGAGAAAATCAAGGTGCAGAGCGTCAAATCCAAGGTACTCGAAGGCGGCTACGGCTATTTGCGGGTCACCCAGTTTCAGGAGGAAACCGCCCCGGACGTGGTGAAGCACCTCGAAAAGATGGTGAAGGCGGACAAGGACGCCAAGGGTGATGGCATCAAGGGCCTGGTGCTCGACCTGCGCAACGATCCCGGCGGTCTGCTCAACGGCGCAGTAGGCGTTTCCGCCGCCTTCCTGGCGCCCAAGACGCTGGTGACCTCGACCGACGGCCGCACCGAGGACGCCAAGCGCCGCTATACGGCAAGCCCGGAGGACTACCAGCGTGGCTACAAGGATGACTTCATGAAGAACCTTCCTGCCTTCGCCAAGACCGCGCCGATGGTGGTGCTGGTCAACGCCGGTTCGGCCTCTGCTTCGGAAATCGTCGCCGGGGCCCTTCAGGACCACAAGCGTGCCGTGGTGATGGGCACCCAGACCTTCGGCAAGGGTTCCGTGCAAACCGTCCTGCCGCTGTCCAGCAATGCCGCGATCAAGCTTACGACCGCACGCTACTACACGCCGTCTGGTCGTTCGATCCAGGCCAAGGGCATCACCCCGGACATCATCGTCGAGGAAACCGCAAATGGTGAATCGCGCGAGCGCGTCCGCGAGGCCGATCTGGAGCGCCATCTCGGCAACGACAAGGACAAGACAGCGGAACCTGCGGCGCCGAAGCCACAGACCAAGAATGGCAAGAAGGGCAAGGCAGACGAGACAGACGAGACGCCGCATGTACCGCTTGAATTCGCCTCCAAGAAGGACTACCAGTTGGGACAGGCTGTTAACCTCCTGAAGGCCTGGCAGATCATCAAGCGCTGAGAGCTTATGAATAAATCTACTGCGCGCGCCGGATCGGGGTTTGGGCGGTACTCGCTATCCTCATGTACAAACTCGTACATTCCGGTAGCTGCGCTCCGGCCGCACCCCGCTGCGGCCCGCTCGCTACGATTTCTTCACAAGCTCTGACGGTGAAAAACGGACGATGAGCAGAATGACTCCGGAAAAGGCACGCGAGTTGCGTGATGAGTTGCGCGATGGCAAGCCGCGCAAACGGCCCGCAGCTTTCGTCCCGCAACCAGGCACACGCAAGCACCGCGAACTGCGTTTTGACCATCGACATCCGGAACATGTCGAAGAAGCGCGCAAGCTCCTCTCCGGTCTGGAAGGCATGGATATCGATACCGGACTTGCGCCCTACAGCCTTTCGATCTGGTACGAAATCAGCAGCTACTCCCTGGAAGGACTCGAGGCTGCACTGGTGCGACAGGGTTTTCATCTCGACAGCAGTTTCTACAGCAAGACGATGCGGGCACTTGTGTACTTTTGCGAGGAAACCCAGATGCGCAACATGCGCGTCCCCGAGCGCCTGATCAAGAAGTCGCACGAGGTGTATTCCAAGGCCTGGGAACATCATCCCCATGGCGACCACGACGACACTCCGCCCGAGTTGAGGCAGGACAGATAGCGGAGCCCCGGTGACAGACGAGCAGCTGCTGCGCTACAGTCGTCACATCCTGCTTCCGCAGATCGGTATCGAGGGGCAGGACCGCATCGTCAATGCACGCGCGCTGGTCATCGGCGCCGGCGGCCTGGGTTCTCCCGCCGCCTACTATCTGGTCTCGGCCGGGATCGGTACACTGGTGCTGGCCGATGGCGACACCGTAGACATCACCAACCTGCAACGCCAGATCCTGCATCGCACCGATGCCGTCGGCATGGCCAAGACCGCATCCGGCAAGCGCACGCTGAACGAGATCAACCCCGAATGCCATGTCATCGATCTCAACGAACGCCTGTCCGGCAGACGTCTGGATGAGGAGGTTGCACTGGCCGACATCGTCCTCGACTGCTGTGACAACTTTGCCACGCGCCATGCCGTCAATCGCGCCTGTGTCAGATTCAGGAAGCCATTAATCTCCGGCGCCGCGATCCGTTTCGACGGGCAGGTGGCGGTATTCGATTCCCGCCAGCCGGATGCGCCGTGTTACCACTGCCTGTTTCCGGAAGGACAGGACGTTGAGGAAGTGCGATGCGCAGTGATGGGCGTTTTCGCACCCATCACCGGCATCATCGGCACAGTGCAGGCCGCAGAGGCCCTGAAGCTGGTAATCGGCTGCGGCACCAACCTCGCCGGTCGGCTGCTGCTGCTCGACGGCCTCGGCATGGAATGGCGCGAGATTCGCGTGCCGCGCGATCCGGGATGCGCGGTTTGCGGGACAGTTGCCGAATAAACCGGCTACGACGCCAGAAAGTCAGAACAACTGGCGATGCCTCAAACGCCCCGGCGCATGGCTGAGGGCGACCGAGAACGCCAGCACGAACCAGAACAGCGGCAGGCGTCCAGCTTCCCAGACCACCAGCAGCAGCACCAGCGCAATCTTCAGCAGCGTGCCAAGACCCTTCGCCTGGCGAAAATAGAAGGGATTTGCCCAGGCATCGAGGGCAACGATGCCGAGCCCCGAGGTCAGCATCAGCGAGCCCCAGTTCGCGGCACCGCCCATGCCGGCCAGCACCACCGCCGAAATCCCCGCCAGGCCGGCAATGTGGAACACGCGCAGGACGTTGATCAGCAGCCCGCGCCCCGGAAAATCTCGATGGCCGCTATCGTCAGGATCACGCAAGGCGGGCTCGAATGCGACAATCGGTGCCGACCATGCGCCGCTCAACGACGTTCAGATGTCTGGCGCCGGCCAGATCGGCGAGTTCCGTCAGGCCAAACATGCCCCGGGCGAGGTCCCCCAGCAGAATGGGGGCCTGATAAATCAACAACTCGTCTACGCAGTTTTCGCGCAACAGCGAGCCGTTGAGCCGGGTACCGGCTTCGGCCAGCACTTCGTTGATACCGCGCCGGCCAAGCTCCTGCATCAGATCGGCGAGGTCCACCTTGCCCTGGGCATTGGGCAGCACCAGGATCTCGGCACCTCGCGCGCGCAGCGCGGCGCTGCGCGCCGCATCGTCCTGTGCCGCAGCGATCAGCACATTGCCGCCTTCGAGCACGGCGGCATCGGGCGGGGTTTCGAGCCGACTGTCGATCACTACCCTGAGCGGCTGGCGCGTCGTCTGTACTTCACGCACCGTGAGTCGCGGATTGTCGTCCCTGACCGTGCCGATGCCGGTAAGTATGGCGCATGAGCGAGCGCGCCAGGCGTGGGCGTCACGCCGCGCCTCGGGGCCTGTGATCCATTGCGAGACTCCATTGTTCAGGGCCGTCTTGCCGTCCAGACTGGCGGCCACTTTCAACCGCAGCCAAGGCCTGCCGCGCGTCATGCGCGACACGAAACCGATATTGAGCTCCGTCGCCTCGTCTTGCAAAAAGCCGCTGGCGACTTCGATGCCAGCGGCATTCAGCTTCGCCAGGCCCTGCCCCGCGACCAGCGGATTCGGATCCTGCATCGCCACTACAACGCGGGCGAGACCAGCATTAACCAATGCGTCGGCGCAGGGAGGCGTGCGTCCGAAATGACTGCAGGGCTCCAGCGTGACATAGGCAGTGGCGCCCCGCGCCTGAGTGCCGGCTAACGCAGCCAGCGCGACCACTTCAGCATGCGGCAGACCGGCCTTTTCGTGCCAGCCCTCACCAATGACATTGTCATTCATGACGATGACGCAACCAACGCGAGGATTCGGTGCAGTGCCGTAAAGACCCCGTCGCGCCAGCTGCAGGGCACGCGCCATGAAGGCGTGATCGGCGGCCGAAAGGCTCATGCGGCGCTCATCTGCCGCGGACGATCACGACTTGGCCCGGGGCTGCCGCGGCTTCTTGATTTCGCGGATGGCATCGGAAAACTCGTCGACGTCCTCGAAGTTGCGGTACACCGAAGCGAAACGGATATAGGCCACCTTGTCGAGCTTTTTTAGTTCACGCATCACCAGTTCGCCGATGCGATCGGAGGCGACTTCGCGCAGAGCCAGCTGCACCAGTTTTTCCTCGATGCGATCCAGCGCAAGGTCGATGCTTTCCGTGGTGACCGGACGCTTTCTCATCGCCAGCATCATGCTGGCCTTGAGCTTGTCGCGATCGTAGTCCGTGCGGCTGCCGTTTTTCTTCACCACCTGGGGCAACTGCAACTCTACCCGCTCGTAAGTGGTGAAGCGCTTGTCGCAGGACAGGCAGCGACGACGACGACGCACGGTGTCGCCGTCCTCGTTCTCCCGCGTGTCGACCACCTGGGTGTTCGGCTCGGCGCAGTAGGGGCATTTCATGGCGCAAACCCCGCACGGGTGAAACGTAAAACATGAAACGTGAGGCAAAGCCCTCGCGTCACCGGCCGTTTCTCACGTTTCACTTTTCACCTTTCACTTTTTTTCACGTCCTACCCATACACCGGAAACTTCTTGCACATGGCCGACACTTCGCAGCGCACCCGCACCAGCACGGCCTCGTCGTGCGGCGCGTCGAGCACGTCGGCGATCAAGTTGGCAACCTGATCGGCTTCGATCTCGGTGAAACCGCGCGTGGTCATCGCCGGCGTGCCGAGACGAATACCGGAAGTGACGAAGGGCTTCTGCGGATCATTCGGGATGGCATTCTTGTTCGCCGTTATGTGCGCACGGCCCAAAGCGGCTTCAGCATCCTTGCCGGTGATGTTCTTGGCCTGCAGATCGACCAGAAACACATGCGACTCTGTGCGGCCGGAGACGATGCGCAGGCCGCGACTCTTCAATACCTTGGCCATCACTTGGGCATTTTCGATCACCTGCTCCTGATAGTCGCGGAACTCGGGCGTCATCGCCTCCTTGAAGGCCACTGCCTTGGCCGCGATGACGTGCATCAGCGGGCCGCCCTGCAGGCCGGGGAAGATTGCCGAGTTGATTGCCTTTTCGTGTTCGGCGCGCATCAGAATCAGGCCGCCGCGCGGACCGCGCAGGGTCTTGTGCGTGGTCGAGGTCACGACGTCGGCGTGCGGCACCGGGTTGGGATAGAACCCCGCTGCAACGAGGCCGGCATAGTGGGCCATGTCTACCATGAAGATGGAGCCGACCGCCTTCGCCACTTTGGCGAAACGTTCAAAATCGATCTTCAATGAATAGGCCGAAGCGCCGGCGATGATCAGCTTCGGCTTGTGTTCGTGCGCCAGCCGCTCCATCTCTGCGTAGTCTATTTCTTCATTCTTGTCGAGGCCGTAGGGTACGACCTTGAACCACTTGCCGGACATGTTTACCGGCGAACCGTGCGTCAGATGCCCGCCCATGGCAAGGTTCATGCCGAGGATCGTGTCGCCGGGCTTGAGGAAGGCCATGAAAACGGCCTGATTGGCCTGCGAACCGGAGTTGGGCTGGACGTTGGCCGCATCGGCGCCGAACAGCTTTTTGGCGCGATCGATGGCCAGTTGCTCGGCCACATCGACATGTTCGCAACCTCCGTAGTAACGCTTGCCCGGATAGCCTTCGGCGTACTTGTTGGTCAACTGCGAGCCCTGTGCTTCCATCACCTGCCAGGAAACGTAGTTCTCGGACGCAATCAGCTCGATGTGATCTTCCTGCCGACGGTTTTCGTTCTGAATGGCGTCCCAGAGTTCGGGGTCGCTCTTGGCGAGGGTGCTCTGCTTGGAAAACATTTTTTGGCTTTCAAAAAAACGGTTCAGTGAAGGCTAACGCGCTGTGCTATGCCGAAACCGAAACGTTGCGTAACCCGTGTGGCAGATATGGGAAAGGTGGAATTCTACCTTCGTTGGCATTTCCGGAACTGTTCCCAATGGGAGCCGCCCATTTGCCTTTGTGTGCCTTGACCTTCCGGCCGAGGGGCCAGACCAGCGCCTGACACGCCTAGTCCTGCCCGCCCTGCGCCTTTCCGGGGACTGAATCCGCGCTCTGTTCCCGCATAACCTTTTCAAATTGCTCGCGAATCTCGTCGTCGGACAGGCCCCCGCCAGATGTCCCGGCGGCCGCGGGGGGATCCGGAACCCGCCAGAGCAGGGATGGAGCCGCAACGACCAGGCCGAGCACGGCTATCTGCAGCACCACGTAGGGCGCAAGCGCGATCGCCATGGCCCGAGTCCCGACCGGACGCGCCAGCCGATTGCCTATCATCAGTACCGCATAGCCGAATGGCGGCAGGATGAAACTCGTTTGCAGGATCAGCAGCGTGATCACCGCCACCCATGTCGCATCGGGAATAATGACCAGCAGAGGAGGGAGCAGGATGGGGATGACCACGAAGATCATTTCGAAGGCATCGAGGACAAAAGCGCAGACCAGAAGCATTGTCACCACAACAGCCAGTGTCGCATAGGGCCCGCCGCCCAGACCGGCAAGCCACGCCGCGATCCAGCGATCCGTTCCGAAGGTTCGTAGCACCAGGGTAAACATGGTCGCAGAGACCAATAGCGCGAACAGCGCACCGCTGATTGCCATCGTTTCGCGCAATACTTCGCGCAGCACTGGTCGGGTCAGACTACGCGTCGCCAGACCGAACAGAAATAGCGCCACGCCACCGGTCGCCGCGGCCTCCACCGCGTACAGGTAGCCAAGCGCTACGCTGCCCAACAGGCCGAGAATAAGGGTGGCGGCAACAATGGATGTCAGCCACTGGCCGGCGCTTGGGCGCTCGACCGGACCATGGTCGGAGCACCGGTTCGTCAGCCACGCCGCAATCAGGCACAGCGCAACGAGAATCGCCGCTGGTATCAAGGCACCACGAAATATGTCCTGCGTGTTGACGATCCGTACCGCGACATGGGTTGCGTTCACCGCTTCGGTATGAGCGCGCAGCATCGCGTCGCCAAGAAGTATCAGGACCAGCGAGGGCGGTATCACCACTCCGAGCGTACTGGCCATGCAAACCAGCGCCGCGGACCGCGCGGGGGCCATGCCGGCTTCGTCCAGCCGCGGCAGCAGTGTCTTTGAGAGCATGGCCACACTGGCGCCGACCGAGCCGTTCATGGGCGAAAGCAGGACGCCCAGGCCCAGCCCTGCCAGCGGACGCGACGCGCCCAGCGGCGCAAATAGGCGGCTGCCGCTGACAAACAAGGCTTGCGCCAAGGGCAAACGATTGAGCAGAACACCCATCAGCACATACAGCGGCAATGCCTGCAGCAAATCACTTTCGAGCAGCCCCAACAGGCGCGACGGCAGTGCCGTAAACAGTGTGGGCGATATGAGGTCGAACGCAATGCCCGCTACCGAGAAGATGCTGGCGACGCCTATCAGCAGGTTCCATGCCGGCAGGCCGGTAAGGATCATCAGCAATGCGACACATGCCAACATCCAGAGGCCAATGACCCCGCTCATGGGTCCGCCCCCGGAGAGCGTCGACAAACATCGATCAATCCTTGGACAAGGACCGCCACGGCGAGCAGCGCCACAGCGGTCCGCACCACGAAGAACCCGGGGTTGTAGGTGTCCGGGAAGGCTTCCAGCCCGCGCAGCGATTGCCAGACTGTCGGCCAGGCAACCCAGAGCACGAAGCCGGACCATGGCAACAGGATGACCATTGCGGCAAGTCGCTTGAGCCGGTGCCGCGTTACTGCGCGAAATCGACGGGCCAGGGTATCCGCCGCAAGGTGCCCGTCCGTCCTCGTCGCCGCCGTGATTGCAATGCTGACGTAAAGCGCAAACAGGACTTGCGCAAGATCATTACTCTCACGCGAATAAGCCTGCACCATTTCACGCAGAGGCCATTGCAGAAACAGCAGCACCGCCAGAGGCAATACGAGTATCGATACGGCACGAATCACCAAGCCCATCAGAGCATCGACAGATGCGAGCATCCGGGCGAAAGGTCCCTTACAAGGGACGCCGGGTGTAGGGGAAACTTGAGTCACCGGAACATGCGCACGATATCGCCAGGCGGAGCAGTTCCGCTAACAAAAACCGATAGGAGATGCATCTGCATTTTTTCAGTATCCCGTACCCGGTCGAATGCAGTCAAGCGGCGATACGCGAAGCGGTAAACATCCGGCTGGCGAATTCCCGCGTAAGCGATTAAGCTACGACCCGCAACTCAATAGAGACAAGGGTTGGACCAGTTTGCCCGGCCCCATAACGGAGGAAGTGTCCATGCAGGGTCTGCTCAAAATATCCGGACTGATCGACGGCCTGAACGAACGCGTCGGCCGCGCGATGATCTGGCTGGTCCTCATTGTCGTCGTCATCAGCGCCGGCAACGCCGTCGTCCGCTTCGCTTTCAACATGAGTTCGAACGCACTGCTGGAAATCCAGTGGTATCTGTTTTCGGCAATCTTCCTCCTGTCGTCCGGCTACGTGCTGAAGAAGAACGAGCACATCCGCATCGACGTACTCTTCGGCCGCTATACGGAGCGGACACAGAACTGGATCGACGTCTTCGGCTTCCTGGTGTTTCTGTTGCCGATGGGCTTCCTGATCGGCTACCTGTCGTGGGCGGTGTTCACTCTGGCCTGGACTTCGGGCGAAATGTCCTCCAATCCCGGCGGGCTCATTCGCTGGCCGGTGCGACTGATGATGCCGGTCGGCTTTGCCCTGCTGGTATTGCAGGGGCTGTCGGAGCTGATCAAGCGCATTGCCTTCCTCAAGGGTGCCGGCCGCAACGTGCTAATCAAGGAAGTAAAGCCCAGTGCCGAGGAGGAACTGGCCGAAGCCATCAGGCAGCGCCACCTCGCGGAGGAGGCAGCAAAAGTCTCCGATCAGACGAATCAAGGAGACAGCAAGTGACCGAGTTCTTCATCGCCAATCTCGCACCGATCATCTTCGCCTCGCTGATCGTCTTCCTGCTGCTGGGCTTCCCGGTCGCCTTCTCCCTCGCCGCCAACGGCATCATCTTCGGTCTGATCGGCATGGAGCTGGGCCTGTTCCAGCCGACCTTCTTCCAGGCGCTGCCGGAACGCATCTTCGGTGGCGTCATGATGAACGACACGCTGATGGCCATCCCCTTCTTCACCTTCATGGGCTTGATTCTCGAACGATCGGGCATGGCCGAAGACCTGCTCGAAACCATCGGCCAGCTGTTTGGGCCGATCCGTGGCGGCCTCGCCTACGCAGTGGTCCTGGTCGGCGCCATGCTGGCGGCGACGACTGGCGTGGTGGCGGCTTCGGTGATCTCGATGGGCCTGATCTCGCTGCCCATCATGCTGCGCTTCGGCTATGACCGGCGTCTGGCCTCGGGCGTGATCGCGGCTTCGGGCACACTGGCACAGATCATCCCGCCGTCGCTGGTGCTGATCATCATCGCCGACCAGCTCGGCAAGTCGGTCGGCGACATGTACAAGGGCGCCTTTGTGCCGGGCTTCGTGTTGACGGGTCTGTATCTGGCATTTGTAATGGGGATGACCATCTTCTTTCCGAAGTCCGCCCCCGCTCTGCCGCCCGAAGCGCGCAAGTTCCGCGAAGCCAGCGGCCGCACCGGCGCCATTTCTCTCCTGGTGATGACTTTCATCTCGGTCGGCGCATCGGTCGCCTGGGCGATGATGCAACCAGCCGAAAAGCCCACCGACGAACTGATCGTGGTCGCCATGAGCCTGGGCATGGGCATCGCCTTCGCCCTGGCAGTTGCCAACAGAGTATTGAAGCTTGGCTTGTTCTCGAAGATGGCGGAAAAGGTCACCTTCGTCCTGATCCCGCCACTGGCGCTGATCTTCCTCGTGCTCGGCACCATTTTCATCGGCATCGCAACGCCGACCGAGGGCGGCGCCATGGGTGCGACAGGTGCGCTGATCATGGCTGTGGGGCGCAGGCGCCTGTCCTGGTCACTGCTCAAGCAGGCCATGGACTCGACCGCCAAGCTGACCACCTTCGTCGTGTTCATCCTGGTCGGCGCCCGCTGTTTCTCGCTGACCTTCTACGGCGTCGATGGCCACAAGTGGGTCGAGCACCTGCTCTCCGACCTGCCGGGTGGACAGGTGGGCTTCCTGATCGTGGTTAATGCGCTGATCTTCTTCCTCGCCTTTTTCCTCGACTTCTTCGAGCTTTGCTTCATCGTCGTGCCACTGCTGGGGCCCGTGGCGGACAAGCTGGGCATCGACCTGATCTGGTTCGGCGTGTTGCTGGCGATCAACATGCAGACTTCCTTCATGCATCCGCCCTTCGGTTTTGCACTGTTCTACCTGCGCTCGGTGGCGCCCACCGAGCCCTACAAGGACCACCACACTGGAAAGCTCACCGACCCTGTCACCACGGGGCAGATCTACTGGGGAGCGATTCCTTTCGTGGTCATCCAGATCATCATGGTCGGCCTGGTCATCGCCTTCCCGCAACTGGTGGGGCGCGATGCGCAACTCACCAACGCCCAGATGGAACAACAGGGCCAGGCGATCGACATCCAGAAGATGCTGAATGAGGACTCCGCAGCCGATGCCGCCAGGGAAGCGGTCAAGGACGCCGGCAAAGCCGGCGCCGGAGGGGCGGCGCTCCCCTCAGCGCCGCAGGACGATGGCGACGCTCTTACCAAGGCCATACGCGACGCCAACAAGCAGAAATAGGCGTCAGGCGCAGCAAACAATAGGCCCCGCGGCGCGGGGCCTATTGTTTTGGTGCCGTCAATTAGAACAGCCCAGATGCAATATTGATCGTCAGTGCCACCAGCGTCGTATTGAAGAAAAATGCGAGGACACAATGTACCAACCCGGTTCTGCGCATCGTTCTGCTTGTAAAGCTGACATCTGCGGTTTGCCCGGACGTACCGATCACACAGGCGAAGTACAGGAAGTCCCCGTAATCCGGGGCGTGCCCGCCAGGGAATTCCAAGCCTACCGGAGTGCCTTTTGCTTCGGCGGCATAGTAGTCATGAGCGTAGTGCAGCGCAAACATCACCTGGGTAAAAGCCCAGGAAGAAAGGATAGTCAGCCCCGCCAGCGCAATATGGGCGTAGCGCAGCGAGCCGTGAATGTCTTTGGCCACCGCCAGTTGCATAACAATGGCGCCGATGCTTGTAATCGCAGCTCCAACCACGAGCGAAAGGATGACCATTCGTCCCTCGTCCTGCTCCAGAGCCCGTGTTTTCATCCTTTCGTGGGGCGACCAGAACATCATTCGTATTGCAAGCAGAAGGTACAGGCAAGCACCCACATTCCAGCCGATGATTGCCTTGGTGACTTGGTGCGTCGCGACCGATGAAGGCAGGTACCAGGCGGTCAGCGCACCGATCACGGCGCACATGAACAGTCTGGGCCGCGCCGTGACAAATCGGATGAATACTGGCTGCGTAGGATGCAATGGACTGCCTCTCATATCTCAAGCTGGGTTCCAAGTTCGATCACCCGGTTGGCGGGGATGCGGAAAAATGTCATCGGGCTGGCAGCGCTGCGTGACATGGCGGCAAACAGGTGTTCCCGCCAGAGCATCATCCCGCCCCCCTTGGTCGGGATCAGGTTTTCCCGGCTGAGAAAGAAAGTCGTATCCATCATGTCGAGCGGCATGCCGCAGCGGCAATTCGCCAATGCCTCGGGAATGTCGATGTCGTCCATGTAGCCATAGCGGAGGACGACCAGGTATCCATCCTCGGCAATTTTCTTTACGTCCAGGCGGCGATCCTCCGCGGTAAACGGAACACTGGCAAAGCGCACATTGAGGATCACGACCCGCTCGTGCAGCACTTTGTTGTGTTTGAGATTGTGCAGCAAGGCAGAAGGTGCCCCGCGCGCATCGGCGGTCATGAACACGGCTGTCCCTGGCACTCTTGTCGGCGGGTGTGCAAACAGGTCTTCCATGAATGGTTCAAGCGGCAGTTCTGTTTCCCGCATGCGCTGGGACAATATTTCACGGCCACGCTTCCAGGTCACCAGCAGCGTAAAGATGAGCAGGGCCACGACAAGCGGAAACCAGCCGCCATCGGAGATTTTCACAGCATTGGCACCAAAGAAGGTTAGATCGACAATCAGGAAGACTGCCGTGCTGGCCAGCGTCACGCCAAACCCAAGGTCCCACCGTACCCGCATTACTACGCCGACCATAATAGTGTTGATAGCAAATGTGCCGGTTACCGCGATGCCATAGGCAGCAGCCAGATTGCTGGAATTCTGGAAGCCCAGTACAAGAAAAGCGATGCCGAGCATCAGGGTCCAGTTAACGAAAGGGATGTAAATCTGGCCGGCTTCGGTCGCCGAGGTATGCCGGATGGTCAGGCGGGGCGCGTAGCCCATCTGGATCACCTGGCGTGTAACCGAGAACGCACCGGTGATGACAGCTTGCGAAGCAATCACGGTGGCGACTGTCGCCAGGCCGACCATCGGATACAGGGCCCAGTCGGGTGCCAGCAAGAAGAAGGGGTTGCGCACAGCCTCCGGGTGGGCCAGAAGCAGGGCGCCCTGGCCGAAGTAATTCAAGGTCAGCGCCGGCAGGACATAGCCGAACCAGACCAGCTGTATCGGGTATCTGCCGAAATGGCCCATGTCGGCATACAAAGCCTCGGCTCCGGTGATGGCGAGCACCACCGCACCAAGAATCAGGAAACTGGCGGTGCCGTGCGCCACCAAAAAGCTCAGTGCGTAAGCCGGTTTCAGCGCATCCAGCACGTCCGGGTGCTGGAATATGCTGATCGCACCAAGCACGCCCAGGACGCCGAACCAGGCCAGCATAACCGGACCAAACAGCTTGCCGATGGTATCGGTGCCGTGCCGTTGGATGACAAAAAGTCCGATCAGAATCCCGAGGGCAAGCGGTACGATGAATGGATGCAGGGCCGGCGCACCCATTTCCAATCCTTCGATAGCGGACAGTACGGATATTGCGGGGGTAATCAGGCTATCGCCAAAGAATAGCGAAGCGCCGAGAAAACCAAGCCCCATCAACACCGAGCGCGCACGCGATGCGAGCGGTACGTATCCCTGTGCCAGAGAAAGCAAGGCAAGAATGCCCCCCTCGCCCTTGTTGTCCGCCCGCATCATGACCCCCACGTACTTCACCGATACCACCAGGATCAATTCCCAGAAAATAAGGGAGAGTATTCCCAGCATATTGGCCTGCGTGAGCTCCAGATGGTGGCTGCCGAAGACTTCCTTCATGGTGTAGAGGGGGCTGGTACCGATATCGCCAAACACGACACCCAGCGCGCCGAGAGCGAGCGCCCGGGTACTGCTTCTTGCCGAGTGTTCCTGGCTCATGGTTTTCCACCTTTGCTACCTGGACCGAACTGAGCTGCTAAGGTCAATGACGCCGCGGGTAATCCTGCAAATCCGTGGCTGGGACTCTAAGGGGTGAATTGTGCTCTGCTCCGGATCCCGGGTCCCGGGTCCCGGGTCCCGGGTCCGCAAATCAGGCACTACCTGAAAACGAAAATGGCACTCGAGGAGTGCCATTTCCGACTACTGCAAGCAATCGAGGTCAGGTGTTGTAAAGCTACATCCAACCGCTTGCTGCGTACGGCGAACTACTTGATGTGCTGCTGCAGGAACTGGTCCATGCCGAGCTCGGCGACGCTGAACCACTGGTTGAGTTCCTTCTGGTACTTGAGGTAGTCGGTGTAGATCTTCTTGAACGCCGGATTCTTGGCCGACTCGTCGCTGTAGAGCTGCACGGCGGCCTTGTAGGCGGCTTCGATGATCTCGTTGGAGAACTTCTTGAGCTGCGTGCCGGTACCGACCAGACGACGCAGGGCTGCCGGGTTCTTGTGGTCGTATTCAGCCATCATGGTGACGTTGGCTTCGTATGCGGCGGCGTTGAAGGCGGACTGGTAGTCCTTCGGCAACTTGGCCCACTGGTCCTTGTTCACAAAGAAGTGGATCGACGGACCCGGCTCCCACCAGCCCGGGAAGTAGTAGTACTTGGCAACCTTGTTGAAGCCGAGCTTCTCGTCGTCGTAAGGGCCGACCCATTCCGCGGCATCGATGGTGCCCTTTTCCAACGCAGGATAGATATCCGAACCGGGAATCTGCTGCGGAACCATGCCCAGTGCCGACTGCACCGCGCCGCCGAGGCCGGCGATGCGCATCTTGACACCCTTGCAATCAGCCAGCGTCTTGATTTCCTTGCGGAACCAACCGCCCATCTGGGTCCCTGTGTTACCACCGAGAAAGGAAACGACGTTGTAGTTGGCGTAGAACTCGTCGAGCAGCTTCTGGCCGCCGCCGTAATACACCCAGGCGTTCATCTGCCGCGCGTTCATGCCGAAGGGAATCGCGGTTCCGAAGCCGAAGGTCTTGTCCTTGCCGACGTAGTAGTAGGAGCAGGTATGGCATAGCTCGACGGTGCCGTTCTGCACCACGTCCAGCGCCTGCCCACCGGGGGCGATTTCACCCGAAGCGAAGACCTGCACCTGGAACTTGCCGCCGGTTATGCTGGCGAGGCGCTGGGACAGGACCTCGGCGCCGCCGTAAATCGTGTCGAGACTTTTGGGGAAACTGGAGGTACACCGCCACTTGATGGTCGGGGCCGATTGCGCGATGGCCGGGGCAGCGCCTGCGGCCAGGATGCCGGTCAGGCCGGCGTGTTGCAGAAACTTGCGTCGTTCCATGCCACTTCTCCTATTTGTTGTTGGTGATCTGGGTTCCACGCCGCGGCGGGACCTGCGCAGATACTACACCCACTCCTGCAGTCGTGTCACCACGACCCAAGCCCCTAGCCGGCAAGCTCGTCCATTGCCTGCTGCAGGTGGCTGCTGTCCGCCCAGGAAATCAGCCGCCACACCCCGTTGCGGCGCTCAATCCAGTTGAGCGCTGCGTTGGGCAGCGGGAAGTCGCGCGGCGCCTCCAGAGGCCGCCCGGTGGCAGCGCGATAGGCTACGTCGAGTACGCCGCCGTGGGTAAAGGCCAACACCGTGCGCCCGGCATGGCGGGCTGCAAGCTGTTCGAGGCCGGCCATGACGCGCGCCGCGAACACGAGCAGGGATTCGCCTGTCTCGTAGTCGTAATCGGGAGTACGCGCCAGATGGTGACGGTGCGCGTGGGGTTCCTGCTCGCTCGCCTCCTGCGAGGTAATGCCCTGCAAGACGCCGAAATGTCGCTCTCGCAAGGCCGGCGTCGGCAACACTTCGAGGCCCAGGCCGGCAGTGGCGATCTGCGCTGTACGCCAGGCGCGCTGTAGATCGCTGCTGTAGACGCCGGCAAACGAATGGGCCGCCAGGCTGTGCCCTGCGGCACGCGCCTGCGCCTCGCCGGCCGCATTAAGGTCGATATCGATGTGGCCCTGGACGCGTCGCTCGCTGTTCCAGGCAGTCTCGCCGTGGCGGACCAAGCAGATGCGGGTGGATGTCGTGTCTTGCATGGGGTCCATTCTACCGTTCCGCCCTCTCGCCCCCACCGCCAGAGTCCATGCCATCGAATTTTTCCCCGGACGATGCAATGCGTATCAGCGGCGCGATAATCGCGCTTGAAGGCGGCAACGGCAGCCAGCAATAAAGGAAACCACCATGTCCCAACATCCATTGATTGCATCCCTGCGCGGCGGCGACACCGGCAAGGTAATGAGCGCGCGCCAGGCGGTGCAACTGATTCGCGACGGCGACACGATAGCTACGGCCGGCTTCGTCGGCATCGGTTTTGCCGAAAACATTGCGGTCGCGCTCGAAGCCCTTTTTCTCGAAAACCAGGAAGCGGACGCCCACGGCCTCGGCCACCCGCGCGACCTGACACTGGTGTATGCCGCCGGCCAGGGCGACGGCAAGGAACGCGGCCTCAACCACCTCGGCCACGACGGGCTGGTCAGGCGGGTGGTCGGCGGCCACTGGGGTCTGGTGCCCAAGCTGCAGCAACTCGCGGTAGCCAACCGCATAGAGGCCTGGAACCTGCCGCAGGGCGTGATCTGCCACATGTTCCGCGACATCGCGGCCGGCAAGCCCGGGACCCTGACCCGGATCGGACTCGGCACCTTCGTCGATCCGCGCCACGGCGGCGGCAAGCTCAACGAAAAGACGATCGCCAGCGGCGTCGACCTGGTGCGCGTGATGCCCATCGACGGCGAGGATTTCCTGTTCTACAAGGCGTTCCCGGTCAATGTCGGCATCATACGCGGCACCACGGCCGACTCCGAAGGCAATGTCACCATGGAGCGCGAGGCGCTTACCCTGGAAGCGCAGGCGATCGCCATGGCCGCGCACAATTCCGGTGGCATCGTCATCGTCCAGGTCGAGCGCATCGCCGAGCGCAACACCCTGAACCCGCGCCAGGTCAAGATCCCCAGCGTACTGGTGGATTGCGTGGTGGTCACGGAAAAGCCCGAGTACCACATGCAGACCTTCATTGAGCCCTACAGCGCGGCCTTCTCCGGTGAGATCCGGGTGCCGATGTCGGCGATTCCGCCGATGGCAATGGACGAACGCAAGATCATTGCCCGCCGCGCAGCGATGGAACTGTCGGCCAACGATGTGGTGAACCTCGGCATCGGCATGCCGGAAGGAGTCGCCAATGTTGCAACGGAAGAAAAGATCCTCGACCTGATCACGCTGACCGCCGAACCCGGCGTGATCGGCGGCGTGCCGGCCGGCGGACTCAATTTCGGCGCCGCAGTCAACACCCAGGCCATTGTCGACCAGCCCAGCCAGTTCGACTTCTACGACGGCGGCGGCCTCGACATCGCCTTTCTCGGCCTGGCCCAGGCCGATCGCGAAGGCAATCTCAATGTCTCGAAATTCGGGCCCAAGCTGGCCGGCGCCGGCGGTTTCATCAACATCAGCCAGAGCGCGAAGAAGGTGGTGTTCGTCGGCACCTTCACCGCCGGCAACCTGGAAGTCGCGCTGGAAGCGGGTGGTCTCAGGATCCTCGCCGACGGCAAGGCAATGAAGTTCGTGCGCGAAGTCGAGCACCGAACCTTCAGCGGCCCGGTCGCCGCCAAGTCCGGGAAGACAGTGCTCTACATCACCGAGCGCTGCGTATTCCGCCTGTGCGCCGAAGGCATCGAACTGATCGAGATAGCACCCGGCGTCGACCTGCAGCGCGACATCCTCGACCACATGGAATTCGTCCCGATCCAGGGCCAGCCACCGGTGTTGATGGATGCGCGCATCTTCGCGCCGGAACCGATGGGCCTGCGCCGGGAGCTTCTGGAAATGCCGCTCGACGACCGCCTGAACTACGACCCGGTGCAGAACGTGTTCTTCGTCAATTTCGAAGGGCTCTCGGTGCGCAGCGCAGAGGATATCGAACGCATCCTGCACGCGGTCGAATCACGACTCGCACCGATCGGCCACAAAGTGGCCGCCATCGTCAATTACGACCGTTTCAGCATTGCGCCGGAACTCATCGACGACTACACGGGCATGGTCAAGGGCGTCATGGACCGCCATTACACAGACGTGACCCGTTACACGGCCAGCACCTTCCTGCGCGCCAAACTGGGTGAGTCCTTCGGCAAGCGGGTCGGGGACCCGCATATCTTCGAGACGCGGAGCGAGGCGCAGCAGCACCTGCATACCGGGCCCCGCTAGGGGCGAACATCGGACCGACGCCGGTCAGCGGACCGCCAGGCGCCAGAGCGAGGTCAGCTCCGCCGCGCGTGCGGCATGCAGCGCGTCGGCGGTGTCCGCTGTCCGCGGATGACCCGGCTTTGCGTCCAGGCGCCCGACAAGCTTGAGGCCGGCCTCGTCAAAAGCAGCCAGCAGTTCGGTGCGCGAGCGCAAACCCAGATGTTCGGCAAGATCGGAAAGTACCAGCCAGCCTTCGCCGCCCGTCTCCAGATGCGCGGCCAGTCCCTTGATGAATCCCATCAGCATGCGGCTGTCAGGGTCATACACCGCACGCTCCAGCGGGGAACTGGCACGCGCCGGAACCCAGGGCGGGTTGCACACGACCAGCGGAGCGCGCCCTGGCGGAAACAGGTCTGCCGGCACCACCTCCACCCGCGCCGCCAGTCCGAGTCGAGCCAGGTTCTCGCTGGCGCAAGCCAGTGCGCGAGGATCCTGATCGGTGGCGACTATGCGTGCGATGCCCCGCTGCGCCAGCACGGCAGCCAGCACCCCCGTGCCGGTACCGATGTCGAAGGCCAGCGCGCATGCAGCCGGCAAGGGTGCGGCGGCGACCAGGCCGACATACTCGCCTCGAATCGGCGCGAAGACGCCGTAATGCGGATGAATGCGCTCGCCCAGTGCCGCAATGGCGACGCCCTTCTTGCGCCACTCGTGCGCACCGATCAGGCCCATCAGTTCCCGCAGCGAGGCGACGAAAGGTCCGTCCTGCGGGCCGTAGGCCTCGTTGCAAGCCTGTCGCACGTCGGGCGCCCGGCGCAAGGGCACCCGATACTCGTCTTCAAACGGCAGCAGCAGCATGCCCAGCGTGCGTGCGCGCTGCGACTGGGCCTGCCGATACAGATGGAAGGCTTCGGCGGGACCCGCTGTTGCCGACGCCGCCTTGCGTGGCTTGCGGTCGATACGCCGGGCCATGGCCTGCAACAACTGGCGTGCATTCTGGAAATCCCCTCGCCACAGCAGCGCCGTGCCCTCACTGGCAAGGCGCCAGGCAGCATCGGCCGTGATGCGATCGTCGGCGACGAGCACACGCCGCGGGGGCGGTGTGCCGCTCTCCGAGTGCCAGCGGGCAGAACGCGTCTCGCCGTCCTCGGTCCAGCAGATTGACGACGGAACAGTCACGACATGGCCTTGCGCCGACGGAGTCTGGGTTGAAACAACACGATGGATACCTTGAGCAACAGGAAAATCAACCGCATGGTACGTCGCCGCTGCGCCTCTGTAAATTTTCCTTGCACGAACACGCAATCCATTCGCTCCACGTCATGCTAACAGCATCGTCTCGAATGGGCCGCTGCGCATGACTTTCTTTGGGGTAAAGTCGCGATCCCCGCCAATTGTGTTGCCGCCATGCCGCCACACCTCCTGTTCGCCATCGTTTTTATCGAAGGCTATTGCTCGCTCGGTGCCGAAATCATTGCCCTGCGGCGATTGATTCCCCATGTCGGCAGTTCGATCGTGGTCACGGCGCCGACCATCGGCCTGTTCCTGCTCGCCCTCGCGCTCGGCTACCACTCGGGCAGTCGCGTCGAGACGAACTACCGCGCCGTGGTGGCGCGCAATTTCCTCATCTCCGCCGTGCTGATGGGTGCGGGCCTGGCAGGTAGCAGCGTCAACACCATCTTTGCCGGGACCTCTGCGGCGCTGGCCTACCTGATTTTCATCGGCGCCATACTGTGCCCCCTGGCCTGGCTGCTGGGGCAGACGGTACCGATACTGACCAACCTGATGCGGGCGCAGCGCAGCGGCGAAGCAGCGGGACGCGCGCTCTACTGGTCCACGCTCGGCTCCTTTCTCGGTTCTGTCACGCTCTCTCTCGGCGTCATGCAGCTATTCGGCGTGTGGGCTGCCGTACTGCTGGGTGCGGTGATGCTGGTCGTCGGCTCCGCGCTGGTGCAGCGCCCGCAGCCACTGGCGGCGACGCTGCTGGCGGCCGTGGCCGGGCTCAGCGTCGTCGCCAACCTCGGTGACCGGCTGCGTGCCGACACCGCTTACGCGGACTATCAGGTCGAGGTGGTTGTACGGGAAGGCATGCAGTCCCCGCGCGCTTTCCTCGTAAATAACCAGATCGCTTCGCTGATCGACAACAGCGACCCACCCATCCATGCCCGCTACATGCAGCACCTGCGACACATCTTGCTCGATGACCTGGCTTACAGAGCGCGCGACATTCTGGTGCTGGGCGCCGGTGGCTTCACGCTGTCTCACCGCGAGCCCTCCAATCGCTACACCTACGTGGACATCGATCCGGCGATCCGCATCATTGCCGAACGCGACTTCCTGCGCGAGCCGGCCCGCGGCGAATTCGTGGCGACCGACGCACGCCGCTTCGTCATCGAGACGGCGCGCCGTTTTGATGCCGTGGTGGTGGATGTCTATAGCGCCCGAACCTCGATTCCCGGTCATCTGGTGACGCGTGAATTCTGGCGCGACACACGGCACGCATTGAAGCCCGGTGGGGTGATGCTGGCCAACCTGATTCTCGACGGAAAACTCGCCAGCAGCTATGCCCGCAATCTGCTGGCCACCATCGAAAGCGCCTATGGCCGCTGCGCCGTCGAGGTGCTGTCCAAGGCGGCCGAGCGCAGCAATGTCATCGTTACCTGCTTCGCCAGCGAGAAGGGTGAAGCGGTCAGGGTCTACGCGGACGAACGGAACCTGGCGGACATTGACAGCGCCCGCTCCCCCTAAGGCCGGCCCGTCAGCTCCGCCCCGGCCCGCCCGGCTTCTGCAACCAGCGCAGCAAGGTCGCACAGAGGACGTCCGGCTCCACCGGCTTGCCGATGTGGTCATCCATGCCGGCGGCGAGGCACAAGTCGCGATCCTCGTCGAAGGCATTGGCGGTCATGGCCAGGATCGGAATGCCCCCCGCCATCCCGGGCAACTGGCGAATGGCGCGGGTGGCGTCCAGCCCGTTCATGACCGGCATCTGCACATCCATCAGGATCAGGGCGTAATCGCCTGTTCGCGCCATCTCCAGCGCTTCCTGACCGTTGCTGGCCACCTCCACCACGAGGCCGGCATCCTCCAGCTGGAGTACCGCCACTTCCCGGTTCACGGGCTCGTCTTCCGCCAGCAACACGCGAACACCGGCAAACTGCCGCGCCAGCGTCTCCCGTGCCGGTTCGCTCGGCGCACTGCTGTCGTATTGCGGACCAGCGACCGCGCGCCGTAGCCGAACTGTCGCCCAGAAGGTGCTGCCCTGGCCTTCCTCGCTGATCACCCCCGCATCACCGCCCATCAACAGGGCGATGCGCCTGGAGATG